>NZ_JBALGC010000134.1:0-82903 GCF_036916575.1 Nostoc sp. | reverse complement strand
TTGCCTTACTTCTAACAAAAGATATCTATGCCAAGCTTAAATTTACTCAATTGCCACCAGACACAACAGCTTTATTATGTATAGCAGGGTCTTCAGGCTTTCTCTGCCATTTGCCATCGCTGCCTGGTTCGTATTCATTCTTTACACTATTCCAAGCAATATCACGCGCACCCTTTTCATTTAAATCATTATTTTGAGCAGCATTAAATGCCGCTAGAAAAATCTGCTGTGCGTGTTCAGGCAACTGTTCTTTAATTTAAACAGGCAATTCATTTATTGTTTGATCAGCCATAAACTTACTCCGATTATCTGAAGTTAAGTTCATGTTAAAAAAACTTGCAATATAATTTCCTCTTTCTGCAAGTAGAGAAGCAAATAATCATACTTTTGACTGAGTTAAGCGATTTTTAAATCAGCGATGCAATGATATTAATACTCATAGATACAATGGTGGTATTGAAAAAGAAGGAGAATATGCTATGTAACAGAGTCAAACGCCTCATATTGGGTGATGTCGTCTGCACATCTGAAACTTGACTAGTCATGCCAACTACAAAAGAATAATATAAAAATTCCCAATAGTCTGGACAGTCGTTATGAGGAAAATCTAATCCTCTGGTGATTTCTTCACTATTATTACGATTAATATATTTATAATAGCTGTGTGCATATTGCACTGCAAACATCGTATGCACTAGTAACCAGGAAGCGAGAAGGGTCATAATTGCAAGTATGACATGTAGGGTAAGCAGAATTGTTGACAACCCTTTTTTATCATTTAGTAAAAACCCAATGGCTAAAACACTCGCACTAGCTGCACCTATCACCAGCATGAATATAGCCAAATGTCCTTCATATTCATTCTCAGCATAACGGCGAATTTTTTCTGGCGTAGCCTTGTTCATTTTCCACCACGTTACGGCTAAGAAAAATTCAGCACCGGAGTTCCAAGCGCAGAGAATGCGAGTGGGTAAGTGCAGCCAAGGCGGAACGATTACTAAAACGAATACAGCGAGTCCGACAGCAATGATCAGTCGGGGTCGGGAGTCAAAGTTTTTAAATAAATTCAGGTTCACAAATATCTTGCACCAAGTAATGGCGATTAGAAATTGTACTCCAGTTGCGCTACCCTTTGGAGAACCCGAACCCTTATTTTTACGTTTTTTCCGTAATGTGGCTCCGGCTCAAGTTCATAGCCAAGGCAGTTGGTAAAGGAATAGGGTATATTTTCTATTTTCATGATTAAAATTAAATATCGCTCAGGGGTGGGACTCAGAACGCCCAAAAATTCTTCTCATCACTCCCGATGCAGAGGTGAACAGGGCAACATTCGGTTCAGCTAAAACATCGGTGATGCGTTCGCCTCTGGCGTTGGCGAAGCCATCGCTCTATGATCCGGTAAGTATGGTCTAAGCGAAGACAGATTATGACGCAAACAATTTCAATTAACGACTCTGGGCGCTTGCAACTCACGCCGCTAGAAATCCCATCCCGTCTACTGTTAGGACCTGGGCCCTCCAATGCCCATCCTACAGTTCTCCAGGCGATGAATACTTCACCCGTTGGGCATCTTGACCCAGCTTTTCTCGCACTCATGGATGAAATTCAGTCGTTGCTACGCTACGTATGGCAAACAGAAAACCCACTCACCATTGCAGTCAGCGGTACGGGAACAGCCGCAATGGAAGCAACCATCGCCAATGCCGTTGAACCCGGTGATGTGGTTTTAATTGGTGTAGCTGGTTACTTTGGTAATCGCCTTGTGGATATGGCTGGACGTTATGGCGCAGATGTGCGAACCATTACTAAACCTTGGGGACAAGTCTTCAACCTAGATGAACTTCAAACAGCCTTAAAAACTCATCGTCCAACTATTTTAGCTCTAGTTCATGCTGAAACCTCCACCGGCGCACGTCAACCGTTGGAAGGAGTCACTGATTTGTGTGGTGAATTTGGCACTTTGTTACTAGTGGATTCAGTCACAAGTTTGGGTGGTGTTCCCTTGTTTTTGGATGCTTGGGGAGTTGACTTAGCTTATAGTTGTAGCCAAAAAGGGTTGGCTTGCCCACCTGGTGCTTCGCCTTTTACAATGAGTGCGCGTGCAGTTGAAAAATTGCAACAGCGCCAAACTAAGGTTGCAAACTGGTATTTGGATATGTTGTTGCTGGGCAAGTATTGGGGCCCTGAACGCATCTATCACCATACAGCACCGATTAATTTATACTATGCATTGCGAGAAGCACTACGTTTGCTTGCAGAAGAGGGGTTAGCAAACTCCTGGCAGCGGCATCAAAAGAACGTAGAATATCTCTGGCAAGGGTTGGAGAACTTAGGACTGAGTATGCACGTTGAGCAAGAATATAGACTGCCAACGCTTACTACTGTCTGCATTCCAACAGGGGTAGATGGGAAAGCGATCGCTCGGCAGTTACTCAATGAACATAATATTGAAATTGGCGGTGGTCTTGGCGAACTCGCTGGTAAAGTTTGGCGCGTGGGATTGATGGGCTTTAATAGTCGAAAGGAGAGTGTTGACCAACTTTTAGCAGCACTACGGCAGGTTTTATCTAAGTAACCCAAGTTGCTAGTTATAAATTTAGGCGATCACTTTGGGACATTTAAGCAATAAAATCCCCTCCAGGAATCAAAACGGAGGGGAAGATGCTAAACGAAATAATTACTGTCTATGCTATCATTGATGACTTGTTGAAGGGGATAGGGCATGACGATGATTGCCGTCGAGATATGACCGATGCAGAAATTATCACAACGGCAGTCTGTGCGACAATGTTCTTTGATGATAATCAGAGTAAGGCTTGCAGTTATATGAAAGACCATAATTTGATACCTAGTATGTGAGAAAAATCGCCCTTTAATCGGCGATTACACGGAATATCAATGCTGATGAACGATTTGTTTCATCAAATGGGAATGATACTAAAAGAACTTAATGATTGTACTGAATATCTTTTAGACTCTTTCCCAGTCCGAATGTGCGAGGATTAAATGCGTTACCGTTAAATCTGCCACCGGGTAGTGAGATTTATACTGACTGCGCCTGTATCCGTTCACGGAATTGAAAATGTTACCAAGAAAAAGGGGTACACATAAATGGTAGATTACGAGGATGGATAAAACAGCCTCACCTACAGAATAGAAATATCCGACTTTGATTGGGAAAAGACTCCAGCCAGCGTCAAACAACTGGTGGAGGCAATGAGGCAGGACATAAAAGAATTAGGGCAAAAGCTTGCACAAGTAGAAGCAGTTCAACAAGAACTACAAGAAAAGATAAATCGGACATCGAAAAACTCATCATCACCTCCGTCAAGTGACCCACTAAGTACCCCAAAGCAGCAAAAAAAGAAAAAGAGTGGTTTGAAGCGGGGAGGTCAACCAGGACATAATGGTTATGGTCGGTTATTGTACGATAGGTCAGAATGCGATCGCGTAATAGACCACGAGCCGGAAATTTGTAAATGTTGTGGGGAAAAATTAGTTGGAGCAGATAGCAATCCCAGAAGGCATCAAGTAGTAGAAATCCCACCGATAAATCCGCTCATCGTAGAACATCGACTGCACCAACTCGAATGCCAGCATTGCGGAACGTTAACCCGTGCAAGCTTGCCAGCAGATGTACCAATCCGTGGTTATGGGGAAAGGGTAGTAGCACTTGTGGCAGTGTTAAGTGGGTTATACCGTCATAGTACCCGAATGGTACAAAGTGCAATGCAAGATATCTTTGGCATCACCATGTGCTTGGG
Source organism: Nostoc sp. (assembly GCF_036916575.1). Classification (GTDB taxonomy): domain Bacteria; phylum Cyanobacteriota; class Cyanobacteriia; order Cyanobacteriales; family Nostocaceae; genus Nostoc. The sequence continues at coordinate 79,139 of NZ_JBALGC010000134.1, read as the reverse complement.
TACAGTCAATAAACTCACAAACGAAGCAAGCGATGCAGTTGCACAAGCAGTTTTAGAAGCAAAGACATACGTGCAAAACTCGAACATCGTTGGTGCGGATGAAACTAGCTTTAATCAAGGGAATGTAGATGGGTGTAATGCCAAAAATAGAAAAGCGTGTTGGTCTGCATACACATCTAAAGCGTAACATTTTGAAGAGTTTTCGCTGTTTTTAATTTGCAATCACCCGTGGTCGATTACTGTTATGTTGAGTCACCTTGTCACAAGATTGAATATTGAATGGCAGTTGAAGATAACGCAAGGGTGCGTAGGCGAAGCCCGTCGCAGACATCGCCACCAATTAATTTTTTGGCGTTGCAGAATAGAAATATGAATTAGAGCGTAGGCGTAGCCCGTCGTAGACATCGCTATGAAATGTCCAAGATGTTCATCAGATCATATTCGGAAGAATGGGCGGCAGCGTGGTAAACAAAATTACATATGTGTAGACTGTAAACGTCAATTCATCGAATCTTATGATCAGAAAGGTTACACGGAGGATATTAAAAGTGAGTGCTTAGAAATGTACGTTAATGGATCTGGTTTCCGTGCCATAGAAAGAGTTAAAAAAGTACATCATACTACTGTTATAAATTGGGTGAAACAAGTGGGTAGTACTCTACCAGATACACCTTATAGAAGTGAAATACCAGAAGTTACCGAAGTTGATGAACTTGAAACCTTTATTGGCTCAAAAAAAACACTCTTTGGTTGTGGACAGTAGTAAATCATAGCGTTGCGGGGATTATAGCTTGGGTTTTAGGAGATCGCAGTAAAGACACTTTTAAACATTTGTGGATAACGATCAAGTGTTGGCAATCTTACTTCTATGTAACAGATGGTTATCCCGTGTATCCTTGCTTTCTTAGCAATGAAGACCACATCGTTAGTAAGACATATATGACAAGAGTAGAAGGTGAAAATAGTCGTTTCAGACCGGAGGCGGAGCGTCTCCGGCTCCGCATTATCTTGCTCGATGACATCGTAAAACATGAGTGTTACTCTAAAACCGAAGAAATGCTGAAATACTCAATTCGGTTAGTAATACATTATCTTAAGTATGCCTCTGTGGCGCTGCGGGCGCTTAGCACCCGCAAGCTTGAAGCGATCGCGTGATTCATATTTTGATTCAGCAACGCCCAAGATACTGCTGGGTTTGCGTCCCCCTGTTTGGAAACCTGAACCAGGTTCTAAAACAAGCACAATACCTGTGTAAGAGCCACTAAATTCTTTCCAAGAAACACTACGCTGTCCACTAGCAGGATCGTTGAGATAAACTCTTTCCTTGCTTAAACCTTCTACAACTAAGAAGTGGTTAAAGTTCCAAAATACAATGCAAGGAAGTTTGAGATGCCACAGTGCAGTTAAGTCTTTCTTATAGCCCTTAGGGCTAAGTCCATAACTTTCGGCTGCCTTGATAACGTTAAAAGCATTAACACCATCTCGTGATACTCCACAAGCTTGCCTAAGTTGCGCAAGCGCGACAATGCGACCGTAGTACGCCAAAATAATTCCCAAGGCAGCCACCCCGCATTCTGCTACCTCCATTTGCAGTACAGTCGGAGTATGACACCGCTTGCTTTTACGTCCGATTATCCTCTGGAGATTTTGCCACCACATCATATTTAGTTAATGCCACTCCAAGATTTTAAAAGCGGTAGGACAAAAGTAATTGGGGCGCGTTCTTCCACGGTGACTTGCACAGTGGTGGTGGTTCCAGAAGTGATTTGCAACTGCGGCCCAATGGAAGAAGACCATTTATAACCACTAAAGGTCGAAGCGTCTGGTTGTAGTTGTGCAGTAACTTGGATTTGTGGCCCTTGTGACATCAAAGCTTGCACAAATTCTGCATTGCCTACCACACTTAATGCACTCTCTTTAGTGACAGGAAAGGCTGAAACATCAGTAACTGTACCCTGTATGCCACCAAAGCGTTCTCGTTGTACTATACTTGGCGTGACTTGTACTTTCATTCTTGGTTGAATTTGCTTACCATTGCCAACCGGAAAAAATGCCACACTCATTTTTTGAGATACTGGTTGTTGGGCGGCGATCGCTCCTATAGGTGTACCTTGCAAAACAACCTGTCCGGGTGTGGCCGAGATTTCTAAAACCCTTCCTGAGTAACTGCTTTTTATCAGGCTATCGTTCGTCACTTGCACTGTCAATTGAGCAATATTACGCTGAACTTCTTGAATTTCTTTTTTGCGGTTAGTTACAGTTTCTAAGTCTTGTTGCTCTGAGAGTGCTTGTTGGCTATCTAGTCGCTTCAGTTGTGCTTGCAAATCTTTAATTGAGTTTAAATTCTCCAGGTATTGCCGTTGAGCATCTGCTTCTTTCACATCTAGTTGCTTGAGTTGCGATTCGGCTTCATTAATTTGGATGACAGCATTTAAGTAATCTTGCTGTGCTTGTAATACTGTATCACCAGCAATTGCTCCTTCTTGCAAAAGTTGCCGGCGGTTGTTTAATCTTTGTTTAAAAGTAGGCAGTAGTTCCCGCAGTGCTTCGAGGCGTTGTTTTTGATTGGCGCGATCGCTCTCAATTGAGTCCAGCCCTTTCTGTTTTAAAATTGGTGTTAGCTTTTGTACAGCTTGCAGGCTTTGCTGTAAAGTTTGGCGTTGCTGCCCAATAGCCTGTTTATCTATATTCTGACGTTGTTGTTGCAAAGAACTAGCTTCGCGATCCTGTGCTTGCAGTTGCTCTAATTTAGTGCGTAGTAGTTGTAGCTGTTTTATCAGTTCGCTTTGGTCTAATGTCGCCAGTACATCTCCCCTGTTAACAAAGTCACCAACATGAACGTTTACTGCTCGCAATTTTCCAGCAACTGGTGACTGAAATGATGTAACCGTACTGGAATAGATTATTACCCCAGTACCTGTCACTGTAATTGGGACTCGACCTAAGATGCTCCACGTCAGCCCCGCCATCACCAACGAAGCAACCGCGAACAGAGGCAGCCACTTTTGCGGATTGACTACCTGCATAATTTGATCTAATTCTTCCGGAGAAGAAGCACGTTCTAAAGCTTCTTTGCGGAACAAATAATTCTGATTTTTAAAATTATTCACCAAATACTATAAGTATATAAATTACTAACTTATTGTTATTGACACGAATTTGTCATAATCACCCAAGTTGCGGGTTATCGACTGGTGTGTGCTTGTTACCATTCAATTCATGTGATCGCGTGCAACAAAGTTGCGTTGGCGCTATGGGTCAACGCACCTATACCGTTGTTGTCAGTACTTAGGTACTTAAAAAACTAAAGTTATAGAAATTACTTATTACCTAAAAGCTTGTTGAAGAGTAAAAGAAAAAATGAATGCTTGTAGTTTAAGTAAAAACCCTTCATAAGTAACTGCATGTATTGATTTTGGGAAAACACAAGTGATACTACTAAATACAGTTTCGATATAATGCCGAGTATGTTGTTTAATATATTGATTCCAAGGCTGGTCTTGATGCTTAGAGTTCTTTTTCCGCATGACTTTTAAAGAAATTTGACTTGTTTGTTCCAGATCATCTTCAACGGTGTAGTCGGTGTAAGCTGAATCACAATAAACTTCACTACCAGTCGGCAGATTCAAGGGTAACGCATTTAACGCACGGACATCGCTTGCACTACCAGGCAGAAACACAAATTCGACTGGAATACCATTTTTCGTCGTTAATAACTGAACCCGAACACCATAAAAGTAGCGTTTCTTTGATGCAATGTAACCTCGATACTCTTTTGACTTGATTAATTTCACATTAAAGATACGGATATTGTCACACATTTGCACAGGAAAGGAGTCTAAAAGATATTCCGTACAATCACTAAGTTCTTTTAATATCATTCCCATCTGATGAAACAAGTCGTTGATCAGCATTGAAATACCGTGAAGCCGCCGATTTAATCGTGATTTTTCTAACATATTAGGTATCAAACTCTGGTCTTTAAGATAGCTGCAAGCCTTAGTCTGATTACCATTAAAGAACATTGCAGCACAGACAGCCGTTGTAATAATTTCTGCATCGCTCATGTCTCGACGGCAATCATCGTTATGCCCAATTGCCTTTAACAAATCATCAATGATAGCATACACAGTAATTATTTCGTTTAGCATTTTCCCCTCCGTTTTTATTCCTGGAGGGGATTTTATTGCCTTTTTGACATAAGTGCGCGAGTCTCAATTTATAACTAGCAACTTAGGTTAATCGAAGAAACAATTAATTTTATTTGCTTTTTACAAAAATTTCTGCTTTATTGTTAATTATGTGATAATTCTTACAATCGTTTATGATAGCACACATAGACTTAGTTGGCAGACTTGAGGTGTTACGCAAAAAATATCACATTCAGTAGACAGTGGAAGTTACTTTTGAGGAAGTCAGGGCACACTTAGGAGTTGAAACTCAACTTTGTCTTTGGCCTGACAAAGCGATCGCTCGTACAACACTATTATTATTTGGGCTTTTTTCCTTAGTTACTGTCTTGGCACACCATTTACAAAATGATTTTCAGTGGCAAGTCCGGCAAACAAGTTGGTATTCCAAACATTTGCCTTCCTTCTCAGATGCACTGACTTTAGTGCGGCGATTTTTGTGGGCTAGCACTTTTTCAATGTCCCATGAATCCTTTGAGAGCTAGCCCTTTAGTACTGATTGTAATTGCTTGCTCAAAGGTAATGTATCTATCACTGATATGCTTCCATTGTAGAGCGATCGCTTCTGATGGTCTGCACCCAGTAAAAAATAATAATTTTACTAAAGGAGCATAGTAGCTGTAGAGTTTGCTCTCCTCAAATGCTTGAATTATGCGTAAGGATTTAGGTCATACCAAAATCTCTACAATCGTTTACTGATAATACTTTCCGAGGATTAGCCACAAATTTATATTCTCAATAAGAATTGCGTAAAAACTATTTTTTCGTGTCTTATTGCGACTAAAGGTATGTTAATAAGTCAAAGTCGAATTTTAAACTGGCTCTGTGACTGGGTTTCAAACACCTGAATCCTTACAATTATGCTATCTCGTTCTTCTTTAGTAAATGGATTGATTTTATATTCTGCTGATTCTGACTTCGGTATCTGAATATCTTTTGCCATACCCTGGAAGGGATTTGATGTAATCAACTGGCTTTTAAGTGCCCAATCACAACAAGCATTTATGTTTGTCAAAGTGCGTTTAGCTGCATTAGCACTGAGATTTGCAATGAGATAATCTCGAATTGTGATCGCATCATCCAATGTTTTATTTGGGAAACTGGCGATGTGATTGCGATACTTTCGATAATCAACAGCGTAAGTAGAAGGACTAACCTGTGGTTTTTTAAACTCAGTGTATTTTTCCCATAATTCTCCCAAGTCATATTGGGGGGTAGTGGAAGGACTAATTGGCGTAATTGGGCTAACGGTGCTTAATGAAGCTGCTGGTTTATACTTACCTAAACTGGCATCAAACTCTCCATAGTCAATATCTCTCTGGATTGTTGCCGCTAAAGTTGATGCTTGATGTCTTCCTAAAGGTGTATCGTAGTGCCTCGTCGAAAGGTAGAAACGCTTGGTTTTTAGCTCTCCTGTCGGCGTAACAATAGGATGAGAAAAAACTAATTGGAGACTGCCGTTAGAGTTCTTAATCTGGACTGAACCCCGATGGGCAATACTTTGAGATTTTTGAGATTCCATAAGGGTAATTAACTGGGGTAAAGACCTTTATCCTTCCGCTTTACCCCAGTTTTACCCCAGAAATACCTATTGGGGTAAAAAACCTCTACCTTACGTTTTTACCCCAGTTTTACCCCAGTTCTTTACCCAAACTACCCAAAATAACCCTAAAAATCTCTGAGAGCTTTGAAAACAAGCCTTTTACGCCCAATAAAAAAAGGCTTAAAAACCCTGTAGTGCTTATGTTTTTTAAAAGGCGGCACCCGGATTTGAACCGGGGGTGGAGGTTTTGCAGACCTCTGCCTTACCACTTGGCTATGCCGCCACTCCGGAGTTCCCTGAACTACTTTGATTTTCCTAAGGGATCTTAGTAGCCATAGAGCGCTAGTTAACCCATAATAGCATAGGATTCTGAGGTAGAGCTCGTGGGTTAACTGGATGTTTCTGGTAGTATTTAGGCGATCACTAGGGACTGGAGTTTAGACTAGTCAGGAGTGCAAAACTCAGAAGGCTCATTCTATAAAGCCTAAAAACCAAGGTTTTAGTTCCTGGAAACATCTTAAATCCGTATCCTTATTTTTTGTAAATTTAGTTTCGCACCGGAAACTAGTCTAAACTCCAGTAAGATGCGTTTGCCCTATACTAGTGATAGCTATTTAGACAGTGTCTAGACCAAGAAACCAGGTATCCGCTCAATAAATCGGGGCGAACTACCAGATCAGGAACGAGTTTACGCCATTTGAGCCTTGTCACTGAGCGATTTACCCCGGATTATTGAGCGGTTATGAAACCAGTCTTATGATTACTTCCCGCAAAATGGCGGAACTTTCAGTTCTGGCTCTTTTAATCCTGGTTCTTATACGCTAGGGCGTGTTTTCAAACTCGTTGTATCCTAAAAAACAGGCGTCCGCAGGCATAGTGTGTTGATGAATCGAGGCGAGTTAAGTAATGAACAATGGGAGAAGTTAAAACCGTTACTTCCACCCCAAAAACCCCAAACTGGTAAACCAAATCATGACCACCGCTTGGTTGTCAATGGCATCTTATGGATACTCAGAACTGGGGCACCGTGGCGAGACCTACCAGAACGCTATGGGAAGTGGGAAAGTGTGGCAACACGGTTTTATCGATGGCAAAAAGCTGGGGTTTGGAATCAAATCTTAGAACACCTTCAAGCGATGCCTGCGGCGGGCTACGCCTACGCTGATCAACAAGGAATGCTTGATTGGGAGATTCATTATGTGGATGGAACAGTTGTACGCGCCCACCAGCACGCCGCAGGTGGAAAAAAAGGGGCGATGAAGACGAAGCTCTAGGACGCTCTCGTGGTGGATTCAGTACAAAAATACATATCCGTTGCGAGGGTCAAGGCAAACCAATAACTTTTATTCTTACTCCAGGTCAGCGTAACGAGTCGATTTTTCTTGAGCAATTGATGGAACAAGGAGCAGTCAAGCGTTCTGGTCGGGGTCGCCCGCGTATTCGTCCTTTGAGACTGGTTGGAGACAAAGGTTATACGGGTCGTAGAATCCGTAGTTATCTACGTCGTCGAGGTATCCGTCTTACCATCCCAAGACTATCAAATGAAATTCGCCGTGGTCCGTTTAACCGTGAAATCTACCGTCAACGTAACCTTGTAGAGCGTGCTATTAATCGGCTCAAACAATTTCGCCGCATTGCCACTCGATACGAAAAGCTTGGTGTAAATTATACAGCAATGTTAACGATCGCCTCCATTGTGTTGTGGTTATAGTTTGAAAACACGCCCTAGGAGTCACTGTAGCCTAAAGACAAATGGTACTAAGAAAAGCGGAAACAGTTGCCAATTAAGAAGTTTGCAGCTGTTTACGTAATTCTTGTCGAGGTTTTGTCATGAAGGGGTAAGCTTTGGGGCATGGAAAGCCACAGTAAGGACAAAAACGAAATTTTAAAGAGGTAATCGGTTCGTTACACTGAGTGCAACTATTACCTAATGCTGTACCGCACAAGAAACAAAACTGCGATCGCCTATGGCGGGTGCTTTGCGCCATCGCGGCAATAACCAAATATCTTCAACACCTGTGCCTGGAGTCCAACAATGAGGGCAAAATTTCAGAACATCCTCAGATCCAATGGGTACACCGCGTACAACAGCATCAAGGTACTCAGGTGGAATCTGCAATGCAATAGCCAACCCACGCTGACTTTTGCTATTGAGTTTGGTAGTCAAACCTCGTTCAATCTTACCCAAACTCTGCAGGTGAATACCTGCCTTGGTTGCCAAATCATTCATCCCGCTTTTAGTTTAGTTCCCGGTGCGAGACTGCTGAACAAATCAAATATAAAAATTTGTTAATAATCAATAGTTGGTACATATAACTATTGATTATTAACAAAGCCAGTTTTAACTATTTATCCCGCTATTTTGGAGAGTATAATTTAAAATTATACTCAAATTTAAAATTTAATTGATAGTAATAATTTCAAACAAAACCGTGATAATTTATTTTATTTTTGATGTGACCAACGAATCAAAGTGCTTTTATTAGGAAGAGCATTGAAATAAATTCGACAAAATTGCCTTAAAATTAAACTTTCATTTACGTTGGAAATTGTTTGCTCGTAGCTCAAACCGCGTAAGTGCTTCAAGGCTAACATTCGTAATACAACTTCAACCAGAGTTGATTTACTTCCGGTTTTAGTAGTATTCTGATAACGCTTTGATAAATCAGACTCAATTAATCGAAACAGATGTTCATCCGAAAGGACTTTATCTATTATATAAATTGAATTATGCATCTCTCCTATTAACTGAATCAGAATGCTAAACTCTTTGTCACATTCATATTTTTGACGTAACATCGCTTTTTAAGTGAGCGTATAACCCTGTATTACTCACATAGTGACAAATTCAAACTTAATCAGGACTTACGCAAAAATAACGTAATTTCGTCATTACGAGCGATAGCGTACTCCTAGGTCGAAGCAAGCTACGCGGAGCGTCTCGTAGAGAAGTAATCCCCCCTGACGCTCTTATTGCTTCCCTACACTCCGTTTCGGTCGCAATGACAATATCGGCGTTGCGTAAGTCCTATTAATGAATCTTCTACATGGAGTGAAGTCACTCAAAGTATAGAAGTAAACCATCCAAAACTAGGACGGGTCAAGGTGAGCTTGTGGTCAATCTTGTAGCGAAGGGAAGGAGAAGTTTTAAGCAAAGGAAGCCTCTGCACCCTGCGGGATCTTGCTACAGACTTCTGTTTGCAGCGCAGTGGCTTCTCCTCACTTGCTACATTTTCACTTCATCGGCAAAATTACCCCAGCGGACAAAGTGAAATGGCCCGGCGATAGAACCCCACAGACGTTCATCAGTTTCTAAATCCCTTCCCCGGTCGAGGCTGAAAAATTCTTTAGCGTCAATTTCAAATTCGTTATCCAGATAAGTATTTTTGCCGTCACGAACCACAATGCAGCCTTTACCAGGTTCAACCTTGCCTTTGAAGCTATTACCTGTCCACTCTACAACCATGTTGCAACCTGGCATTTTTTCCAATTGGTCAACGGATAAAACTTTTAAACGTTCGGGATCACGAGATGCGCCGTAAAATTTTTGTTCTTCTTTAACCGTGTAGTGTTCAATAACAATGTGGTTTTCTACCTGAATCAACTTCATTACCCGCATCCGATAAGGTTGATTGAGCATAAAATCATAAGCTTGTTCAAGAAACAAACTTACCCCTGAGAACAATTCCAAGGGAAGGGGACGGATACACACGCGAATGTGGGCATAAAAAGGCGGATTTTCAAAAGCTTGTTCTTGATTGCTAAAGTCAGCTGCCATCCACCGGGCTAAGGTAAAAATATCAGTAGAATGAGTCATTACAAGAGATCAACCAGTTGCTTAAAAATTATCTAGGATTATTTTGACACTCGCCAGACTGAAAAATCCTGGCTGCGATACCTTCTCTACGAGACGCTACGCGTAGCTTGCTTAAGAGTTGGGGTATGGTAGGCTTTGCCTACGCAATTTTTCAATTAGATATGTATGATCGCTCTTAGTTTCAGAGTGCTTAAAATCCCATTGCCTCGGCTACTGCGCCCAGTTTTGCTGCAATACCCTGCTTAAATTGACTGTGATTGTGTTTAATGGCTGTATCTGGGTCTTTTAGACCATTGCCTGTGAGCACACAAACCACTGTTGCCCCTGTAGGAATTTGGTCTTTCACCTGCAACAACCCGGCTACAGAAGCGGCGCTAGCAGGTTCGCAGAAGATACCTTCTGATGCTGCCAAAAGTCGATAAGCGTCGAGAATTTCTGCATCAGTAACGGCGTGAAAATTTCCCTGACTTGCGGTTTGCGCTGCAACAGCTAACTCCCAACTTGCAGGTTTGCCAATCCGAATTGCTGTCGCTAGGGTTTCGGGATGCGCCACTGGCTGACCGGTCACTAAGGGGGCTGCACCTGTGGCTTGGAATCCCATCATTCGGGGTAAGCGATCGCACTTTCTAGCTTGATGATATTGACAAAATCCCATCCAATATGCTGTAATATTTCCCGCATTGCCCACGGGAATACACAACCAGTCTGGGGCATCACCCAGTACATCAACAATTTCAAAGGCTGCTGTTTTCTGCCCTTCTAGACGGTAGGGATTGACCGAATTCACTAAAGTGACTGGATAACTTTCGGCCATCTCGCGGACAATTTCTAGTGCTTGGTCAAAATTACCTTTAATTGCCAATACTTGTGCGCCATACACTAATGCTTGGGCTAACTTGCCCAGCGCCACATAACCGTCGGGAATCAGCACAAACGCATTCATTCCCCCACGCCTTGCATAAGCGGCAGCAGCGGCTGAGGTATTGCCCGTACTGGCACAAATTACTGCTTTTGCTCCTGCTTCCTTGGCTTTGGTAATTGCCATAGTCATCCCCCGGTCTTTGAAACTGCCGGTGGGATTGAGACCGTCGTATTTTACAAAAACACGCACTTGTCTGCCAATGCGTTCGGCGATCGCTGGCACTGCTATTAGAGGTGTGTTGCCCTCCAACAGAGTGACAATCGGTGTTTTTTCGCTGACAGGCAAGTATTCGCGATAGGCTTCTATCAGTCCGGGCCAGGGTTGGCGATGAGATTTAGCAACAGATAGGCTCAAAGTCACGGTATTTAAAATTTCTTAATGTAAGGATTGGATATTTAGAAAGGGTGGCATAAAGAAGCGCAGAATCGGAAAGAGGAAGAAAGTGAATTTTTCTTTGCCAGTTAAGAGTTAAGAGTCCCTTAATTCCAAAAGAATATTATGTAAGAATATTCTTTTTTGTGGTGTAGACCTTTGACTTGCCATTTTTATTTTATTTTTTATTTTTGAATGTCAGTTTATCATAGACCGTCACGGCGACCTTCGGTTTAAGGAATTAGCCTGGGGATGCTAATCGGGTGAAAAATGATAGACAAATGTATGGGACTTAGGTAATTACTCTTTGAAACACTTATTCCTACCTTGCGGAAAACCACTTCTATGCCAGACGCTTTGCCTAGCTTGCTTCTTTGCAAGAGTACGTACCTATGTGTATTTTCCCATGATAATCGCTGCAACTGCCTCTTGAGAATACGCAACAGGCTGCCTTTCCTTTGCAGTCGCTTTCTCCTTCAAAGACGCTACACGTAGCTTGCTTAAAAGTAGTTGTACGGCAAGTGCTTCGCCCTACGTCTTTTCAGAATTTGGCCTAATTGATCTAGTCTATATTATGACTTACGCAAGAACTCTCTGAAACTCTTATTTCTCCGTGTCCTCCGCGTCCTCTGCGGTTCGATTTTCCGTTACCTGTGCGTAAGTCCTGTACATGTAATTTATTGCGTAAATTACCCGAAAGCGGCGATAATAATTCATACAACCATAATTGACAGGCTATCAATTAAGTATTCCTAAGTACCCTCGGTGGATGGAAGCTTTGCACACTTGGGGCAATGTTTTCTCTGGAACACAGCTATTGTGATCACCGTCTCTTATGATTAAACCTGAAATCCATTAGAGTAATTGATTTAAAATATCCAATATTTTAATCAAACTTAAAAGAGCATTATTATAATATTTCTAATGGTGTGAGTTAAATTGTGGATTTAATTAGTGATGCCTACTTGTTTATCTAGTGTTTCCGATGGCGAGTCCCAGACTAGCTGGGTCAGCAAGTTAACCAAGTCTTATTATCAAGACGATCAGCAAGCTAAACTTATGCATTTACAAGCAGAGGTAGACTCCTTGTTGCAGCAGTTGGAAAACCTGAAGCACCAACGTCTAGCCGACACTAAGCAAAAAGAATAAGTCAGTCGAGTAGAAAAGCGATCGCTTTTCCCCTCTCTAGTCTAAATTTGAGTAAGGGTAGATTTGAGTTAAAGGTGTGCTATTCAAAGCGCTGATTTTTCTCTGACCAGCGCCACAAACTGTAGTTATGAGCATTTTCTACTAGTAAAGCTAAGGATTGCACGCCTGAAAGCTTGGCGATCGCAGAGAGTCTTTGTAAGTAATTTCCTGTAAAATCAGTGTAAATCACTTCATTGCTATCAGACAAAATTATAGTCCGGTCATGCGGTTGCTCTGTGTTTTTCCCCTGAATTCCAGGGGTCGGCTTATTTAACAATGCTATTTCTGCTGCTGAGATAGTCAGTATAATTTCTGGTTGAGCGTTATTTGTTAAATCAATCACTTGAACTGGCCAATCACCCAACTTTTCCTGCATCTGCTCAAAGCTAGGAATAGCACCAGCCGGAACTTCACGAGATTGCTGTAAAGATTGCCACACACTCGATAACATCACCTTCACCCCTTGGGGATTTTGTTGATGCAGTTCTTGTAGAGTAATGGGAGATGGTTGTACCCATTCGAGTGCTGCATTTGTCAAGGCTAAAGATTTGGGTTGGAGAACATCGTTTTGATTCTCTGGAATTTTGGGGCCAGCAGCTAATAGGCGTAAAACTTTACCCCGAAGTTGCACCGCTTTGATAGCGGCTATAGTAATTTTTTGTTCTCCGTTAGATAACCAGACCACAATCTGGATTTCAGGGTCAGAAGTGATTCCCAAAGTTTTCCAGAAAAATTTAGCGGCGTCAGTTTTGGGTGGGTTCAAATTCTCAAAGGGGAAATTTAGCCAGCGTTTCCCGTCATTAAATGCACTTACCTCCACCTGATACCAAACTTGGTTATCTGTGAGTTTCAGGTCTGCTGGGGAATTTGGTTGCAGCCATTCGGTGCTGGTAACTTGAGTGATTGGTTGGACTGTACCAACAATTTGACTAGGGTGAGTAGAGGAGATTTGCGACTTTGTACCCTCACCCTTGAGTCTTGCTAACAGACTTTGAATATAGAGAAGATTATCTTTTGTAATTTTTGGTTGCGCCTTTAACCAGGAATTAGCATGTCCTTCTCCTTGCTGAACTGCTAAAATCAAAGCGAACCAAGCTTGCACCTCTGGCCTATTTGGGTTCACCCGCAACGCCGCAGCTGTGCGATTCCACAATCGGTCTTCATCAGCTTTCAGTAGAGTAGCAATTTCTTGAGCATTATGTGGCGATGCCTCAAACACCTGTAAAGCTTTTTCCCAGCGACCATCAATCAAATCTGCCAACACTTCTTGACTAGGACTTGCCCAATTTTTCTGGGCTTGGGTTTTAGTAAGTTGGGAATGCAAGCGAATCAAATCCATTTGCGCTTGCGCCGCCTCTGGCAAAACTCCTTTGTGCTGTTTCTTGATAAATTTCAACCATTCAAAAGCTGGTGTCCACAGTCCACTACGGGCAATTGACAAGGCATTTTGGTATGCAGAATCTTTGAGGACTGATGATTTGAGGGTAATTGCCTGCAATTGAATTGGTTTGAGGAATAACTTCAGAGGCTTGACTTGGTAAACCTGTAAGTGCGGTTCTAAACCTACTGTTTGATCAACAACTAACTCTTTTGTACCATCACCAGTTACCTGCTGCCATTTGGGCAATTGTCCGTTAGGACTAGTCCAAGACAACATTTGTAGTAAATTTGTGCGTTCTGGATTGTAGTATATGACGTGACCATAGGCGAACGCACCAGTTCCTTGTTGGCGTTGACCCCGCAAATTAAACCAAACTCCTGGTGATGGTGTCCCACCTTGAAAGCGTTGCACTTGAGTTAAAGGTAGGGGAATGTTGATATCCTGGGGGTCTTCAAGCAAGGGAGAAATCACAAAGGATTCTTCTGGCCCAGTTACAGACAATTTAGTCGCTAGATAGTAGTAATTTTCTGATTGAGATTTAAACTCTAACTCTTCTGAGCGCTCGTAAACCCTGAGTTCAACAAGTTCTTTACAATCAGATTGACAATTAGCACGCTGTTGAAAAACTGGTAGTAAAAATGAGTTTTCCGCATCCTGATGTAAAGGTAGAGTTTTCCCAAATATTTGGTTTTTTTTACTCAAATCGAGTTGAATTTGTTTGAGAGTTTGGGGGCGTTCATGGTTACCAAGAGGAATTTGTGCCCATGCAGGTAAAAATTTATTTAGCCAGCTTACCTGATCTGGATTGAAGATGAAGAGAACGCTAATCCAGGCAAAAACCATAATTAGACTAGCACTAGTCAACAGAATTGCGTAGGCGCAGCCCGTCGTAGACATCGCTAGCATTGACGACAACCAACTTTCCCGTTTTAGCTTTTTCTGGGGTTTTTTAGCGACGCGTTTCATCACACCTGCATGAGGTTGATTTTGTTTAGAGGCTTTTGGCGTCAGCTTGCGTGAGCGATTTGCCATATTAGTTTTCAATCAATGCAGTGGATATTTTTGGGCATGGGGCATTGGGGAGCCACTGTGCCCTTGCGCTCTACCGACTTAAAGCAAGTGGCGTCATTGGGCATTAGGTTAGGAATTGGGCATTAGTATTTCTCCCTCTCTCCCCTGCTCCTCTGCCCCTCTGCCTCTTAAAAGTCCACAGTACTTAATACCCTGTTATACTCGTACTTTCAAAAGTTGCCCAGAAGCATTGAGTCTAATTTGGGACAAAATCCGTAAATGTCCCCATGTGAACACTAGATTATTGCGAATACACTCTTCACTTAAGTATGTGAGCAGAGTATAAAAAGTTGAAAGGTAGACTTATTAGCCGCAGTCATCGCAAAACCTGGATGCTCGCATGGTTACTAACTGCGGGAGTAAATGGAGTTGCACAAAAAGCACTAGCACAAGAGTACATAAGTACCGGAACTACTCAGAAATTAGGAGTTAAGAGCGATAATATTATTTCCTTATCTTCCTCCCTCTCCCCAGAAGATCCGATGGCGCAGGTTACATCGGTTTCTCAACTCAAGGACGTACAACCCAACGATTGGGCATTCCAAGCCTTGCAGTCATTGGTAGAACGCTATGGTTGTATAGCCGGCTATCCAGATAGCAGCTATCGCGGTAATCATGCCTTAACTAGGTATGAATTTGCTGCCGGTGTAAATGCTTGTTTAGATAGAGTCAACGAATTAATCACTACAGCCACTAGCGATTTAGTCACCCGCGAAGATTTAGCAATATTACAAAAATTGCAGTCAGAATTTGCCCCTGAATTAGCAACTTTGCGGGGTCGTGTCGATAGTTTAGAAGCTAGAACCGCCGAAATCAAAGCCAACCAATTCTCAACAACAACCAAACTCAGCGGATTACTGATAGTTGGTATTCAAGGACGGACTAGCAATCGTGGTGATGTTAATCCTAGAGATGGACAAAAAGACACAGATGATGCTGGCACAAACATTGATGTTATATCCCTGGCGCAGCTCTATTTAACTAGTCAAATTACTCCCCGTAGTTACTTGTTTACGGGTCTTTTAGATGGTAAAGGTACTACTGCACCTAGATTTACTAATAGTGTTTCTCGGAATGATGTTTTACTTGGTTACGAATTTCCTACAGATAGCTTGATTGTAAGTGACCTCAATTTTCATTGGCTGGTGACAGATAAATTAGCAGTAATGGTGGGAACAGAAGGCGTAAGTATGCCAACTGCTTTCCGAGGCCCCAATCGCGTAGAAAGTGCTGCAACAGGGCCGTTGTCTTATTTTGCCCAAAGAAACCCTATTTTAAATATGGGATATGGTCACGGCGGTATAGCTATTGATTGGCAATTTGCTAAACGCGCTAGTTTGCAGGCAATTTATACTAGCTATCAACCAGGAAATCCCGGTAAAGGTAGCGGTTTATTTGATGGAATCACCACTACAGGTGTGCAATTGCTGCTGACACCAACTGATACCCTCGATCTCAGTTTGTACTACGTTAACAATTACTCCTCAAATGGTTGTTTACTAACCTTTGTTGGCGATGAATGCTTAACTGCGGTTAATACCACTACCGGAAAATCAGCACCACTGCAAACCAACGCCGTGGGTGCGACTCTAACTTGGCAAATTTCACCCCGCATTACCGCAGGTGCGTGGGGTGGTTATACTAAATCTTATATTCCGGGGCGATCGGGAAATGTAGAGACGACAAATTATATGGTGTTTCTGAATTTTCCTGATTTATTTGCTAAGGGTAATTTGGGAGGAATTTATGTCGGTCAACCTCCTAAAATCACCCATAGCGACCTACCTGTAGGGAATAATGTCCCTGATTTTGTCAATACTGGTTTAGGACGTGCAGGTGGACAACCAGGGACGACTACTCAAATTGAGGCATTTTATCGTTTCCAGCTAACAGATAATATCAGCATTACACCAGGGATAATTCATATTTTGGAGCCTGGTCACACACCAGATAATGACTCAGTTACCATCGGCATTCTGCGGAGTACTTTTAGTTTTTAATTCTGCTTGCACATAAATTTAATAACAATCTGCCAAAATCCTAAATACTTCCCAATAAAACACGAATATTAATTTCTCTGTAAGTGGATGTTTTTCTCAACTATAAATTGTACTATCCCTCTTCTGTCACTCTCCGAAAACTTTTGCAATTTCTGAATTCTATAGCTTTTGTATAGCAGGCGATCGCGCGATTCTTTTCTAACAACAAATACAAGACCAATTTTTTCTAATAGTATAGCTTGTATTGGTTGCCTCATGAGGCTTCTAGCGATCGCCCTTGCGGAAAGTGACAGAAGAGGGATATCAGCACAAATTAATAGTTCATCGAAGGATATAGTTATGAATTGCAACAAAAAAATATAGTTTTATAGGCGTTGCTGAACCAAAATATGAATCATGCGATCGCTCTAATTCATATTTCTATTCTGCAACGCCAAATAATATTACCTGATGCTTTACACAAAAGCTCAGATTGTGAACGTGTGCAATATAACACCGGGGATGGCGATCGCAGGTTATACCGTTCCACGCCCAGAACCTTCGAGGAATATTGCCGCGATAGATTCGGTTATAGCCGCCGCCAACCTTATCTTTACAATTGCTTAGAAATGCAACAAGGACACATAAAACTTGAGCCAGCAGCTATGGCAGAGCGGGCGACGCCGGCGAAAATCATCGAAGTAGATTTCCGTTGCTGCGTCGAGTTGAGGATTTAGATGCTTAAACGTGTTGATCCAAATCATGAGCGGATTTACCACTACCTGAAATAAAAGTAAAATTACTGATTTTCAGTAAAACTACTGAGGTTGCAAGCAAGTTGCTGCATTTAAACTGGATTCCTGAAAGCAGGTGTGGCTGACAACTCTAGTTAAAATAGCGCTGCTGTATCCAGGACAAACGCATCATGTCAACAAAAAATTTTATTCCCAATAGGCTCGAAAATAATCCCATTAATGCTTACTTATTGACACTGATGTGAGAGAGGCGATGTTTAATTTTGGCTATCCACTTACCATAAAATTTCAGCGAGGTAGTTATGTCTATTAATCAAGACCAAATGCTTCAAGCAATCTATGACACCCTGTTCAGTGCGTTTACCAGTCCACCTACACAGGCAAAAGGGCAGGGTGCAAGCCAAGCGGATCAAACATATTTGACCTTAGAGTGGCCTGGCTTACAAATTGATGTTGAACAGTTTGCTAATCCATGGAGTCCCCAAAACCCTAACGGCAGTACGACAGCAACGGAAAACTTATCGTTCCTTGTTGATAAGGTGCAATCATTAAATCCAATTTATTCCGCGAATGGTCAAAACGTATCGGATATTTACAACCTCGTTGTAAATGCCCAAGTCGTGCCTCCTCCTCTCGATCCAAAGGCACAGCAGGATTATAACGAAGCAACTGCCTTTCTTCAAGCTGACGGCACTGATTTTGATGATTTAGGCAAGCCAATCACTGTTAAGGTCGATTCGTCCGTGTATGCGGCCTACAAACGCAAGAAAAAGGCTTACGACAATGCTGTTGTTTCGATGATGTCAAATTACTTCCAGTACGATATTAGCAAGCCAGAAGATCAACGCAAATGGGCACTCTTAGGATCAACATTCATAGATTCTGTAAATACGGCTTGGGATGACTGGACAAATGCTCAAAAGACAAAAGTTGAAGAAAAACTGGCGGTACTGGCACAATCCTCGAACAATC
Source organism: Nostoc sp. (assembly GCF_036916575.1). Classification (GTDB taxonomy): domain Bacteria; phylum Cyanobacteriota; class Cyanobacteriia; order Cyanobacteriales; family Nostocaceae; genus Nostoc. The sequence goes on along the minus strand of NZ_JBALGC010000134.1, from coordinate 60,949 downwards.
AGGTTGGTGTGGTTTTTAATGCTGCCAAAGCCCAGCTTAATAATTTAAGAAAAGCTAGTCTCACAGAGACTGGGAAAATATATTGGGCATCGTATGCCTCCCCTTCCAACTGGTTCGCAAGTTCTGCTGCCAAGGAATGGCAGGAAGTAACTATTGACTCTAAGAGCTTGCGTGTAAGCGAACATTCTGACTACTCTAAAATGAGTGCTGGCGGGAGTGCATCATGGGGGCTTTGGTCTGTAGGTGGTAGTTTTTCAAAGGAAGATAGCCATCAATCTATGGACAAGACAACAACAGCTCTGACAGTGAGTTTCAAGTTTGCCCGTGTTGATATTACACGTCCTTGGCTTAACTTTCTGCTGTTCAATATAAAAGGATGGAAAACAGAGGGATATTCTGCTTCTGAAATTTCAAATGGGACAAAAACACAGCCACTAAAGACGCCTTTTCCTAATCTGCCAACATCCTTTATCGCTCTTCGGGATCTGAAGATTACTGCCAATTGGGGACATGAGGATTCCTCGTTTATCAAAAGTAAATTAAGCACGAAGGCATCCGTTGGATGGGGACCTTTCGCAGTCAGCGGAGCTTATTCGCAAGGGTCAGAAGACAAAAAGTTTAACTCTGATTTTGACGGACGAACAATTTCAAACGATGGTTTACAAATCATAGGTTGGGTGAACACAATCGTTCCAGCTTGCCCTCCAGCCTAATTTTGTAAATTCTCCAAAGTCATCCTGAAAAAACAGCGTTGGTTAATCACTTATTTGTGGTGCTAATTGAGTTGTTCATAATACCTCAATTTACCAACGCCCATCTATTTATCTATTTATTATTTTTATTATTTCAAGATTTTGCTTTTCATGGAACGTTTTCATATGACGACAATTGATACGATTGTTAAAGATGCAGTTTTTGATATAGTATTGCAAGGTGTTCTGAATTCCTCTTCATACGGGATAAATGTCTTTTTATCTCGTGTTTGGCCAGGTATCTCAATTAACGAGCCCGAATATGCTAATGCTTGGTCACCACAAAACTTGAATGGCAGTCAATTCGCTACTGAAAAATTTTCGGAATTAGTGAACAATATTCCACCTTTGAGTCAGAACTATTTCAATTCTGGAAGGAGAGTGGAAGAGCAATACGGACAAGTTGTTCAGTTTGCCACACCTAGTTCTGGAGATGGAATTAGCGCGGATCGGCAATCTGAACTAGTGGACGGACTGGCTAGAGCATTACAGGAAGCTAGGAGGCTTTTTGAAACAAGCTCTCTAGCGAGCTTACGAGATCCCGCAATTAAATATCATCCCTCCTACACTATACCTGATAATTGGGTAGAGCAGAATGCTTCAGGAAGTTGGCCTTCTGTAGTTCAACCTATTCAGGTCGATAATTCCTCAGTTAATCTGTCTCTCAAATACTTGTCTGTTAGCATTATCCGTCCTTGGTTAATGATAAGTTTATTCGACTTGCCAAACTGGACTTTACCTAGCGAACCAGGAAGTCTTTCCAATGGGAATACAGACAACAATCAAGGCTCGTTTGCCCTGCTACCTGTCTCAATGCTCGTTGTCCGAGACATAATGGCAGTCGATGCTTCTGGAAAGACTCTGTATCAAGATCAGAGACTTCAAACTCTCGCATTTATCAACAAGGTAATACCTTTTAGCCCCCCACTTATATTTAAGTGGATAGGAAAAACAGAAACAGAACTGAGTAATAACCTTAGTGAATTAAATGGAACTTCCCTCATTATTAAGATCGAAAATTATACGAATGTCGGTTTACAAAAAATATATGAAGATAAAAAATATGGAATATACAAAGATACCCCTCTTTCAAAAGTGCGGGCAAACTCGGCTCAGGGTTTCAGCACCTATCAAGAGTTGATGAGTGGTCCTGAAGGATGGTTAGTATATTCCTTTGACGAGCAATACAATATTATATTGTATTGGCAAAATTTTTGGTCGGAAAAGAATAAAGGTTGTATGTCATTTATTCCTAAAAATATAAGCTTAGGAAGGAAAAGTCTTGAAAGATACACACAACAAGAGAATATCGTTAGAGTTCAAGGTAACTTTATTTGCGATGCAAGAATTCAGGGTGGATTTACGAAAGCGATCTTCAGCTACACCATAATGCCAGAGCTATTTTATTATCAGAAGTAGCGATTGATGATAAGTAATTAGACAATTGATAACAATGAGTCTTGGCGACAAACACTTGCTCAGATAATTGCTGGATAGTTAGCCAAATAAAATTAGCCATACAACATAAGTGTGCGGCATTGCTTATTAGTGATTAGTGTCAACTTCAGCCAAAATACAGAAGAAAATCTCGTTTCCAGATATAACTTGGAAATGCTGGCGGCAGCCCACTAATGGGCATTCCTAGTCTCAGACTGGTAACGAGGCAATCTCTCAAAGCTTTGTCTAGTCAGGCTTCTACTTTATTTTATGTTCTCTGTATTAACCACCGGCGACAGCTGGGACAATACTTACTTCATCGCCATCTTTAAGAGTTGTATTTATACCATCTAAATGACGGATATCTTCGCTATCGACGTAAAAATTTACAAATCGACGCAGCTTGCCTTCTTCATCGCACAACCGGGATTTAATACCAGGAAAGCTTTGTTCTAAGGAGTCCAACAATTCAGCAATGGTGCTACCGCTGGATTCTAGAGTAGCTTGATTATTAGTCAAACTTTGAAGAGTACTAGGAACTAAAACTGTTACAGCCATAGAAGTACAAAGTTAAGAGTAAACAGTGAGGAGTTAAGAGTGAGGAGTGAGAAGTGAAAAGTTAGGAATAAAAAAACTTATAACTCCTAACTCCTAACTCATAATTAAACGAGGACTTGTTGCCATTCCAAGCGATCAAGAGTACGCGATCGCTCTAGGGCCCGTTCAAAACTATCGAGTTTGGCATCAATAGTCAAGGGTTCGCCAACGTAGCCTTGGATTGCTTCTTGAGTTTTCAGACCATTGCCGGTGATGTAAATCACGGTAGTTTCATCTGGATCAATTTTGCCAGCTTCTACCAGTTTTTTCAGCACGGCAACGGTTGTACCACCAGCCGTTTCTGTGAAGATGCCTTCGGTTTCTGCCAGCAGCTTGATACCATCAATAATTTCTGTATCATTGACTGATTCAATGTTACCACTAGTCTTCTGAGCTAACTCCACAGCATAAATGCCATCTGCTGGGTTGCCGATCGCCAGCGATTTAGCAATTGTATTCGGTTTAACTGGCTTAATAAAGTCGTGTCCTTCTTTGAATGCTTGGGCGATGGGTGAACAACCTTCAGCTTGAGCGCCGCTGAAACGAACGTTCTTGTTTTCTACCAAACCAACTTTTACAAATTCTTGGAAACCTTTATAAATTTTGGTAAAGAGCGAACCAGAAGCTAAAGGAGCAACAACATGGTCAGGTAGTTCCCAGCCTAGTTGTTCCGCGACTTCAAAACCTAGTGTCTTAGAACCTTCAGAGTAATAAGGACGCAGATTAATATTGACAAAACCCCAGCCATGTGTATTGGCAACTTCCGAACAGAGACGATTTACTTGATCGTAGTTGCCCTTGACGGCCATCAGGGTGGGACTGTAGATCAGGCTACCGATAATTTTACCGGCTTCTAAATCTGCGGGGATGAACACACAGCAGTCTAAACCTGCGTGAGCTGCGATCGCAGCTGTAGAATTTGCTAAGTTACCAGTGCTAGCGCAAGAAACAGTAGTGAAACCCAACTCCCGCGCCCTGGAGAGGGCAACTGACACCACCCGATCTTTAAAGCTAAGGGTGGGCATATTAACAGCATCATTTTTTATATAAAGCTTATTTAGACCCAGGCGACGGGCAAGACGGTGGGAACGAACCAAGGGAGTCATCCCCGTTCCTACATCAATAACATTGTCAGTTGCCACAGGCAAAAAGGGACGGTAGCGCCAAATTGAATTGGGCCCGGCTTGAATTGTTTCACGAGTGACAGTCAGACGTAGGGCACTGTAGTCATACTTGACTTCTAACGGCCCAAAACATAATTCACAAACATTACTGGCTTTGAGTTCATATTCTGCACCACATTCCTTACATTTCAAGGCTTGAAAGTAAGCAGTGCTGGCTTTGGTTTGGGTTGTGATTGCCTGAGTCATAAACTAGCTTTAATAAGTTTGTCTGTCGCTGTCGCCTGATAGTAACACGAGCAAAAATACCAGTCAAACATATCCGACAAAAATAGTCGGGTATCATTAGTAATGAAAGGAATGATTTTTGTAAAATTTTGATGTCAGTAATCCCTAGATTTAGTATTTACACTGTTATAAAACAAAAAAATAGTTGCAATTATTCAGCATTAACACAGATAAATAATCTGATTAAATTGCATTATAGTAATTATGATGAATTTGCATCTCTTAAAATTACTATCTTATTTAAGTGATCTAGATCACTTAGTTAAACCTTCATTTTTTTATCTAAATGCTCCACAAGGTAGTATACATTTCTAATAGCAAAAACTCAAAAGCATTTTCAAACATAAGTTTTAGTATTTTTAGCCTCTGATTAAACCATTAAAATTGCTATGTGTGTTGCCAAAATAAAGTTAATTTTTCAGCTTTGATGCACTCGTTGATCGCTAGAGAAGTTCCTTATTTATACGGAAGATATCTTAGGCTATAAAAGCTACATTACATTCACATCTACAATTAAGCAGAATACAGTCATAAATTACACATATTTGCGATTGCCAGCCTTGAGTCTCTAGGGTAAGCGTAAAACAAGTAGGCAAGTTATTTCTGCTATTGCCTCAATATAGTTTTTAAGGTGTGTCAATAATGTAACTCCTCCAAGATATGCTCCTAAAACATTAAGGTTTTGGGGAGATGTAATCGGTAATTCTTTAAGGAATTACCGAACTTTATCCTGCCTCAAAACCCAAGATACAAGTTCACCAAACAAAAAAACTACCCGATGATCAAACAAAATAAATCTGTTAACAACCAACACCAACACTACCGTTCTTTGGTAGCAACAGCATTATTAACTAGTAGCCTTTTCCAATTTGTTGCACCTGTACTAGCTGACGGTACAGCTGGTGGTCAAGCTATAAGTAACACAGCGACAGCGACCTACGAAGATCCTAACGCGCCAGGGACAACTATAAATGCTACTTCTAACACTGTAACTGTAACTGTGGCAGAAGTTGCTGGTATCACTGTCACCGCGTCGGGTGTTACAGATAACAATGGTGGCTCTGTTGCAGTTGGTGATTTACTAACTTACACCTACACCCTAACGAACGTAGGTAACGACCCCACCAAATTCCACATTCCAAACCAAGCAACAACAACCGGGCCTGGTACAGTTTCTGGTCAACTTCCTCCTCCTACCGGGAGTACTACTGCACCACCTAGTGGCACATTGCAATATAGTACCGATGGTGGCGCGACTTGGACAAATGTAACAGCAGGTGGTGTAGATACACCCTCAATTCCGGTTAGTGGTACTGTGTTGGTGCGTGTGCCAGTGACTGTACAGACTGGCGCTCAATCGGGTGACGTAATCAAAGTTACCCTTGGTAACACTCCTGGAGATGCTCAAAACCAACTGCGGAATCCTGATGGTGGTGACGTTTATACTGTAGATAATCCAGATAATCCACTTGTTCCTGGGGAAGTTATTGGCGCACCAGTTAACGGTACACGAGAAGCTAGTATTACCCAGCAAATTCAAGTGGGCAACACTGCTAAAACCGTTGCTCTAGCCACAATACTTAAAACTCGGACAGCCTACAACCCTGGTAATACTTCCGTACTCAATGATGATGTTCTGACTTATGGTTTAAGCTTGCGAGTTGAGAGCAATGACGTAACCAATCGGGGGCTAACACCCGCAGCTTTAGCTGGTACAAGTATCAATGTAGATGGTAGTGCAGTTACTCGCATCTTAGTTTCTGATGCACTTCCAGCATCCACAACTCTTAATGGGACTCCAACCGCTCCTCCAGGGTGGATAGTGGTTTACGCTGGCGAAGATCCTGCAACTACAACTGCTGATCAGGCTCTATGGAAAACTGACAAAACTCAAGTAACAGGCGGCACAGTAAGACGAGTTGGTTTTATTAACAATCCTAGCTCTATCTCTACAGTTGCCACTGGGACAACCGTTACAGGCTTTACAGTACAAGTAACAACCACTGGAATCACAGGAACGACAACGACAAATGTTAACAACATCGCTCAAGTGTTCGGTAGAACTGCTGGTGATGCAAGTAGCCCCCTACTCTTCGACGATTCAGGTGACCAAAACCCAGATAACATCAACCCCACTACTGGAGCCTTTCCGACTACAGTAGACCCTGGCTATTATGCCACTACTCCCGCCAATACTGACACAGGCAATAACAACCAAGGAACTGCTTCTGTTACAGGCAATGTCAACGTCTATACCATTTCAACCGCCACAGCGAACTCAGTTTTGAATGGGCCGAATGGTGCACCTGATGCCACTGGGCCATCAGGTTTAACCAACGATGACTTCACCAACAAATCTGCCTTTGTTCCTCCTAACACAGCACCTGGTAGTACACTTGACCCACAATCAGTTGGCTTCACTAACACAATTAAGAACAACGGTACTGCGCCTAACGACATTACAATAGTGCCAACCGCACCAGCAACAGCTACAGATTTGCCAAATGGTACGAAGGTAACTGTTACCTATAACAATCAATCTGCCGTTTATACCTACGATAGTACTACTGGTGCTTTTACCATAGCAACAGGTAATACACCAATTAAAATCTCTGGTGTTGCCCCTGGCGCCAGTGTTAATTATGGTCTAGAAGTTGACTTACCAGCTGGTACGAAACTATCGACTGATATTGGTAAGGGCTTCCCAGTACCCATTACTGCCTTTATTGACAGTAATAATAATGGTGTAGTTGATTCTGGTGAAGTCAAAAACATCTCCATTGATCGCGTCTACACTGGCTTTTTACAATTGATGAAAGTGTCACGAGTTTTACAAGGAACTGGACCAGCTGTTGGTGCAAATCAGGGTGATTTTGAGTCTACACCAGCTTACACAAATCCTGTTACTAGCACTGTTATTGATCCGAATCCAGGAATTGCTGATGTACCCAGAAATCCTGCTCCAGGCAACATTATTGAGTACCAGATTCGGTACAAAAATATTTCTGATGCTCAAGCTGGAACCGGTAACGTGATTTTGAATGCTAACAAAGTTGTGATTACTGAAGACGGTACATTAGGGTCAGGGGGCAACAACTGGGCGCTAGACAACGACAATAACACTCAAATTGATACTAGCAACATTGTTGGTTCAGCTAAGGATTCTGGGGCTTCAACTATCCAATTCTTCAGTGGTAATCCAGCTACTACCTCTGGCATCGACCAAACTGGAACCACGGTAAACACTGATATCACCAAGTATGTAGATACTGCCACCGGACAGGTTGCACCAGGTATTCAAAGAACATTTACCTTCCAACGCAAGGTTAACTAGGTAGTTTGACCTCACCCCTCTTTGTTTGCAAACAGAGGTGTAATAGCTCCTATACGTTTGTAGTTGGTGATTTAGGGCTGAAGCGTTAACTACAAACTGATTATTCCCGAGCCAAAACAGGGAAAGATAAATCAACTATCAACATTGTGAAAGTTTTTTGAGGTTATTGATTATGAAGCGTCTTTCTTTTGCAAGTTTAGGAGCGTTCGCACTCATTGCTACCGTTCCATTTGTCAATCAAGTGCCGGGAGTGTCTTCTTTATGGCATTCTACAAGCGCGATCGCTCAAAATGTCAAAACTCAAGGCCAGTTACAGTTGCGCTTAGAGGCTGAGAAGCAAGTGGTAGCACAGGATCAACAAGGTAAGCAAAGCAAGACATGGCAACCTTTGAAAGGTCAAGTTGTGGTGCGACCTGGAGATGTGTTGCGATATACCTTGAGTGGCGAAAATAAGAGCGATCGCCCAGTGAAGAATTTGATTCTCAATCAACCTATTCCTAAAGGAATGGTGTACGTACTTCAATCAACCAATGTTACTAACAATGCCAAAGTTATTTACAGCATTGATGGCGGACGCAGCTTTGTCGAAAATCCTACTGTTAAAGTTACTCTTCCTGACGGTAAAGTCGAAACCAAACCAGCACCAGCGAATCTTTATACCCATATCCGTTTGCAAGTGCCATTAGTTGCAGCAAAGACAACAGTCAAAGCGACTTATCAAACCCAAGTGCGTTGATTTAATAAGATACAAAAAATCCGAAATTTAGTAATTCGTAATGGGAATTTTAAATTATGAATTACTAATTACTTGGTGTGGGAAATATACTTTAAAATTTATGAGTTTTTCCCAAAAACTAATTGTTTTTATGAAAAAAAATGGCAGCCAATAGGAAATGTATTCAGTGAGCCGTCCTCAAAAAAAAAAGCAAATTAATTCTAACAATATCTGGTGTCAAAGGTTAACAACAACCGTTATTTTGGTAAGTTTTTTGCATACTACTATATCTATACCAGCCAGAGCGCAACCGACTAACAATCTGGCTGCATCTTTGCCAATAACTAATCAAGCTACTTATACTTATACAGATTCTGCTAGTAATTATCAATATCAAGGAAGTTCTAATCAGCTTAATGTTAACTTTAATCCATTAATTGACCCATTAGGGCGAATATTAGGTTGTGCTGGCGCTATTTTACCTGACTATACAGGTTTTTCAGTTGGCGTATACGAACTTAACCCTAGCGACCCAACAGGGACAGAATTGGGCAGCTTGCTTGCTTTGACTCGAACAGAGTTACCGAATATTTCTAATAACAATGTTCCTGGCGGTAAACCGCCAAATACCGAGAATAGTAATCCATATTTCATTACAAATAACCCTGCGGGTTTCTACAATTTTCTACTTGACCCGAATAAAGGTCAAACTGATCCAGGTAAAACTTATATTTTTGTAGTCAATCCACCGCCAAATTCTATCTACAAACAACGGCGCATCAAGATTGAAATTATTGCAAAAAATAATAATAATGTTGTGCAATACATTGCTACTTCTCTGGATGGACAACCAATTAGTCTCACAGGTGAGACCAGGCTAGAGGAAACAGTTGTCTTAGTTCCCAGCGCAGAAACAGTGGGACTGGACTTATTAGCCTTTGAATTCACTGTAAATATGTGTCAAGCCAATCAGTTGCAGATTATCAAAACAGGCGATCGCGCTGCTGCTGAACCTGGAGATACGGTAATCTACCGCCTCTCAGTAAAAAATCTAGCTGATGCTGGTTTAAATAATATAGTTGTCACCGACAACTTACCTTTAGGATTCCAGTTCTTGCCTAAATCTGTGCGGGGAGAGTTGGATGGTCAAGCAATCACTATCACCTCAGAACGCAATGGAAACACGGTGACATTCCGCACAGACGTAACAATTACAACAGAAAAAATCCTGAATATTGCTTACGCGGCTCAACTAACAGCCGATGCTCTGCGTGGTAACGGTCGCAACAGTGCGATCGTTAATGCCCAACGGGCTGATAACCGTTTTAGCACCAAGGATGGCCCTGCAACACACCAGTTAAAAATTCTTCCAGGAATCGTTTCCGACTGTGGCACGATTATCGGTCGCGTGTTTATTGATAAAAACTTTGACGGGGAACAACAGCCTGGTGAGCCTGGAGTCCCCAATGCAGTGATTTTTTTGGAAGACGGAAACCGCATCACCACAGATCCTAATGGTTTGTTCTCCTTAGCTAATGCCTTACCAGGAAACCATACGGGTGTACTAGACCTCAGCAGTGTACCTGGTTACACCCTAGCTCCCAACGAAAAATTCCGCGAACGGAATAGCCAATCTCGTCTAGTGCGTTTAGAACCTGGTGGCTTGGTACGTATGAACTTCGGAGTTACCCCCGCCTTCCAGGAGCCAGTCAAGAAATGAAGCCCAGACTGCACCATGCAACTATATTTCACCTGAAGATGATCGGGGTAATGCCAGTAGCTCTCAGCCTCGTTTTGTATCCTGCCATAGTTAAAGCAGAAATTATCCATGAAAACCAGGTTTTTCCTGATTCCCCTTTGCAAGCAGAGGATGCTATCAAAGATCAAGCGGATCAAGACAAAGGGGTTGAAAAAAGTACAGGTTCAAATTCTGGCATTGGTGATTCAGGATATGAAAAACTGACGCAAAGACAAGGTAGCGCATTGGGGAAGCAGTACGTTGAGCAGGGAACCTCTGTTCAAACTGCCAAGCGAATGCTGGACAAAGGCGCAGAGATCAAGAGAATGATTTATAGTCGAATTGAGCAACGCCTAAATTCTCCTGAACTCCTGCAAAGTTCTGAGCAGCAATTTCCACTCCTCGAAGTTGCCTCAACTTCTCCAGCACCAGCTACTGATACTTCAATTCCAGATGTCCAGCCAAGTGAAACGCAAATACAACCATTTCAACCAGTAACTTCTGTTGATTTGCCCAGAGGTTTACGCAAAATTGCCGGAATCGAGGACAAGAACAATGGACGCGAAGACATCGAGATCCAGTTGCAAGCTTCTTCAAAGGAAATACAACCATTTCAACCAGCAACTTCTGTAGGTTTGCCTAGAGGCTTACGCAAAATTGCCGGAGTAGAGGACGCAGGGACAAGAAGACAAGGGGTGAATGAAAATCTTCCCGTGTTCCCCACTCTCCCTATATCTACAGCAATAAAAATCCTGACTCCGGCAGCTAATAGTGTTGTAGATGTACAAGCTACCACGGTGATTGTGCAATTTCCCTCTGGTGGTCAGGTGGAATTGCGGGTAAATGGCGCGTTGGTAGACTCTTCCTTAGTGGGACGAACGGAAACTGATACCACCACCAACTTGGTAACGCAGACATGGTATGGTGTCTCGTTAAAAGAAGGTGCAAACACCATCTCTGCACAAGTTGTTGGAGGAACAGAACCCCCCGTAACGGTGCAAGTCGCAGTTCGGGGAGCACCACAGAAATTAACTTTAGAAACGGTTGAATCCCGTATCCCAGCAGATGGACGTTCTACGGCGACAATCCGAGGTCAACTCATCGATGCAAGTGGCAATCGTTCTAATCGTGATGCTGTTGTCACTTTGATACCCACTGCTGGAGAGTTGGTTGGGAAAGACTTCAAACCCGATGAGCCGGGATTTCAAGTAGAAGCTAAAGCGGGGCAATTTACAGCGATTTTACGATCGCAACTCAATGCCCAAACTGTCAGAATTCGTGCGATCGCTAATGATTTAGAAGCCTTTACCCAACTACAATTTGAAACAGCACTGCGTCCGAGTTTAGTAACAGGGGTCATAGATTTACGTTTGGGCGCTAGAGGTACAAATTATTACGGCAGTTTCCGTGATTTCCTCCCACCTGATAAAGACAACAGAACGCAATTAGATTTCCATTCAGCGGTATTTGCCACTGGTGCGATCGGGGAATGGTTGTTTACAGGCGCATACAATAGTTCTCGTAGCCTCAATGAAGATTGCAACTGCGATAATCGCCTGTTTAAAACTTACCAATTCAGCGAGCAAAATTATCCTGTCTACGGCGATAGCTCCAAAGTTGATGCCATCGCTCCTTCTATTGACAGCTTCTTTCTACGTTTTGAGCGTTCAACTCGTATCCCCGGAGCTGATCCTGATTATGCCATGTGGGGTGACTACAATACAGAAGAATTTGCTCGGCGATCGCAGGAATTTACTTCTATCACCCGTCAACTTCACGGCTTTAAAGCTAACTACAATTTAGGGAACTTACAAATTACGGGTTTATATGGCAACCATTTAGAAGGGTTTCAACGAGATACTATTCCTCCCGATGGCACTAGTGGCTATTACTTCCTCTCTCGCAGACTACTACAACCAGGTAGTGAAAATGTCTTTATCGAGTTAGAAGAACTCAATCGTCCTGGGACTGTACTAGAACGCAAACAGCTTAACCGAGGCCCAGACTACGAAATCGACTATGATCGCGGTACCTTATTATTCCGCGAACCGATTCTTCGCACCGATATTGATCAAACTGGACAAGTGTTGGTACGCCGGATTGTTGTTACCTACCAATATGACAGCCAAGACTCTGACAGCAATATCTATGCTGGTCGTCTGCAATATAACCTTTCCCATAAGCTCAATCAGCAAAGTTGGATCGGAGCAACTTACGTTCAAGAAAATCACGGGGTGCGTGACTTTCAGCTCTACGGTGCAGATGGGCTGATTGCTTTAGGTGATCAGGGGAAATTAATCGCAGAATATGCACATTCCAGTAATGATTCTGATGTGGTAGGAAAAGTCAGGGGTGATGCGTATCGGTTAGAAGCTGAGGGAGAAATTGCCAATGGGATTCTAGGTCGTGCTTATTATCGCTTTGCTGATACGGGTTTTGCTAATAATGCCACTATCAGCTTTGTCCCAGGACAAACCCGTTACGGAGCGCAGGTTACAGCTAAACTCACCTCAAGTACTAACGTCAGAGCGCAATATGACCACGAAGACAATTTTGGGATTGCTCCTCAACCGCTAGACACCTTTGAAGAACTGTTTGCACCGCGTTCTGAGGCCATACCTGGGAGCGAAGTTAATAATTCGCTGACAACGATTTCCGCCGGGATTCAACAACGCTTGGGTAGCGCCACCCTTGATGTGGATTGGATTCATCGTCATCGGGAAGACCGTATCCCTGACAGCGCCCTGAGTGGCAATTCTGATCAATTGCGATCGCGTTTTTCAGTTCCTCTAGCTAAGAACCTGACTTTCCAAGCACAAAATGAACTGAGTTTATCTTCCCAAAAAGATACAGTTTACCCAGACCGTACCATCTTAGGGGTGAATTGGGCAGCAATTCCTGGTGTCAATATCAGTCTAGCCCAACAGTTTTACACTAGCGGTCAATATTCGGGTAATTCCATCACCAGCTTAAGTGTCAACGGTGAACACAAACTCGGACCAAATACTACCTTGACCGGTCGTTACTCAATTTTGGGTGGTGCTAACGAAATGACTACCCAAGGGGCGATTGGTCTAAATAATCGCTGGACTATTGTTTCTGGATTACGGCTGAACGTTGCTTATGAACACGTATTTGGCAACTTCTTCGGACGAACTGCGGCGGGTCAACAATATGCTCAACCCTTCGCTTTTGGTCAATCAGCATCTGCGATCGGATTTGATGGTGGTGATAGTTACAGTGTGGGGCTGGAATACTCTGATAATCCGCAGTTTCAAGCCAGCGTTCGTTACGAACATCGCTCCTCTTCTGGTGGTGGTAATACAGTAATTACCGCAGGTGTTACTGGTAAAATTTCTCCGGCTCTGACAGCCTTGGTACGTTATCAACAAGCTGGTTCTTCCAATCAAAAGCTTTCAGGATTGGGGGATACAGCTAATCTGAAGCTAGGTTTAGCCTACCGCGACCCCAATAGTGATAAATTTAATGCTTTATTGCGTTATGAATATCGCCAAAATCCATCAACTATCCCTGACACTATTCTCTTAGGTAGTGGTACAGGTTCTCAAGACCATACTTTTGCCTTAGAAGCTATTTATGCTCCTAATTGGCAATGGGAATTCTACGGTAAGTATGCCTTGCGTAACAGTACTTCTTACATAGCCAGTGATTTAGCTGGTACTAGCACAGTAAATCTGGCCCAATTTCGGGCTACCTATCGTTTGGGATATAGCTGGGATTTGGTGGGTGAGGCTCGTGTAATTAGTCAGTCTAGCTACAGCGAAACAGGGTTTGTTGTAGAAACAGGTTACTACCTGACACCTAACCTGCGCGTTTCGGCTGGATATGTGTTTGGTAAAGTTGATGACCGGGATTTCTCAGGAACACGTTCCGCAGGCGGTGCATATTTGGGTATAAGCGTCAAGCTCAACGAATTATTTGATGGATTTGGACAGCAAAAGCCTGTAGCGCGTCAGCAACAAAAATCTCCCGTGCAAACCCTGGTAGAGAAATTACGCCAACAAAGGAGCAGAGGAGCAAGAGTACAAACAGATGCATCAATTTAAACGTGTAGATACGTAGTAATGTAACGTATCTACAACTAATTTCCATAATGATACGCAGATAGTAAATATGAAATTTTTATTTAAGAATTTAAGAGCGATCGCCACAATGAATATGAATCAAGATGGTAGATTCTCTTAGACAATGGGAAACCTAAAAGCGGCGCTACCCACCACCAGCGTGAAACCTCTGAATCAGCCATGAATGCAATAGATCGCACTCATTCAAACGTAATCAGGAGCTAGTAAAGCATAAATGAGCCTACTTTTAAAACATTTTTTAGCGCCCAATAATAGACTTTATAAACGCTATAAAAGACTACTAAATAGTCTTGCTCTATCACTGTGCGCCCTGAGTTGCTGGACACAAATTGCTGAAGCTGAAGGTAGTCGCACACTATATCCCAGTAGCGCTACAGCTAGCAGTAGCAGAGCTAACCTGGAATGGCGTACCAACACTTATGGCAATCTTGTGCTGCGACGAACCTTGCTTAAGGTCTACGCCAACAAAGATGAGTACATTCTTTTGGGTTCCAGCGCAGTTGGGATAACTAATGGTGATATCCGCGTTTACAACCCCGGTCGTGTCAGTGGAAGTATTGGTAGTGAAACGATTCCCAGTACAGCAGATTTTGTATGTACTTCTCAAGCTGGACAAGGGGTTATCTCAACTCGCTCACAAGAGTTAAATGGCCCCCGTGCTATTTCTGGTGGAGGTAATCCCAGCGGTTATATTCCCTGCTATTACCACGCTCCATCCACTGGAGTTTATGACATAGTTTTTTACGGGCCTATTGGGAGTAACTCTGCAACTGATGGCACTGTTACTGGTGAGATTAATTTGAATAGTGTGAACAACTTTAATGCTCAACAAGGAAGTAGTGTTGCAGCTTGGGATGTAACAGTACGTAGTAACGACCAAACTTCAACAACTGACTTAAACGGACGCTTATTCAGCTATTATCTGGCTTTATTTACTGGCAATAACGGTCGATATCTCAACTTCCCTGTCTATCCTGTAACCCTAGATGGATTTCGATATAAAGTAGAACTTAGGGGTACAGACCCGAATGGATTCGTTCTCTATGGTAATCAGACTGGCTTTTTTGATAGTGATGGCAAAACGCCTCTCTATCATGATCTACTAGGGGCGGATGGTCAGCTGACAAGTCCCCAAGGTGGTGTTAGCTTGGCTCGTCCCCAATATCCTACCTTTTTCAACTCCATCGACGCCAGCGCACTTTCATACATTGAACGTTACAAATCAGATGGCAGTTTAGATGGAACTGGCATTCCCCTTAGCCCAATTATTCCTGTTATCAGTAACTTACAATTTAACGGCACAGTTACAGGAAATAATAGTTCTTACGGTACAGGCGGTACTTTTAACTTTGGCAGCAATGTCACAGGTATTTATGAACTCATTATGAGCCGAGACGGTAGTAATTTTGATCCGACCAACTCACAAAACCGTCTTCTGCGAGGGATTATGACCACAACAGGACAGCAAGCGGTTAGTTGGGATGGTAAAGATAACAGTGGTAATTTTTTTCCAGTTAGCAGTAATTATAAAGTCAGAGTCAGAACCTTTGGAGGTGAATATCACTTTCCCTTGCTAGATGCGGAAAACAATTTTACTGGCGGCCCTACCATTACAATGCTGAATGCTACTAATCCACTCGGCAACACCAGAGGATTTTATGATGATCGCGGTTATAAAACCATCAGTGGTTCTACCGTTGGCACTGTTGGTCAGGTAATCTGTGGTATTAATCCACCAAACCCAGCCTTTAGCGACCTGATTAACGGTTTTGACACCGCCAGCAATGACCGGAAATTTGGTCAGTCTGGTAACGTTGGTAATAGTAACGCATCATGCTCTGGCTCTTTTGGAGATGCTAAAGGGTTGGATTTATGGACTTATTATCCTGGTCAAACTCAACCAACTCCATTTAATATTATTGATGCAGTTTCACCCAACGTTGGCAAAGTCATAATAAATGAAGTTTTGTATAACGAAACGGGTACTACTACTAACACTAACGATGAGTTTATTGAACTTTATAATGCTTCCTCCTCAACTGTAGATTTAAGTGGTTTTAAGTTAGCAGATGGACACTTAACTGCTAATGATAATGATAGTACTAACGGGTTTACTTATACATTTCCTAACGGCACAACCTTACAACCAGGGAAATATGCTGTGATTTGGATTGGGGATAACAACGCCAATCATCAAGCAACAGGAGCAGCTTTTCAAGCTTGGTTAGGACAAACTCCCAAACTCAACAACTCTGGTGATGATATTTGGTTGTACGATAACCAAGATAAAATTATTGACTATATCGCATACGGCGGTGGTAGTGAGGTTAATACACCTCCTTCAAGTGTTCTTAATCTCTGGGACAATACTTATCAGTCTTCTCTAGTTGGCGCTAGCACTGGACAATCTATCAGCTTGACTCCCAATGGCCAAGATACAAATGCTAGTGCTTGCTGGGAAGCAACTACTAGTGGGAACGCGAAAACGCGGTGTCCCAACTACTTACCAACCATAAACACTGATGCTACAGGTAGTCGCATTACCAGCGTTGGCAAGAACAATAACGCTGTTGCTCCTAAACTGCTGCTAGTAAAACGCATCACCCGCATCAATAACCAAGATTTAACCGATATTGTGGATGGTCGTAGCGACGTTGCTATTACTGCAACCAATTATGTCCCAGAACCCTATGCTTCTGATGATAACGATACAAAATGGCCTGCTAGCTACCTGCGGGGATTGATTAATGGTGGCACTGTCAAGCCAGGAGATGAGTTGGAATACACTATTTACTTCCTTTCTAAGGGCCCAAGTGATGCTACTAATGTTAAATTCTGCGATTTGGTTCCTACCAATACTACTTTTATTCCCACTGCCTTTAATGGTAATACTCCTCGTGATGGCGGTCTAGCAGGAGCAGATCAAGGTATAGCTCTTGCTATTGGTTCTAGCAGTCCCACATTTTACCTCAGCAATGTAGAGGATGCAGATCGCGGGCGCTTTTATGCTCCTAACGAGGTAGCCCCATCATACTGCGGTGCTAACACCAATGGAGCGGTGGTGGTGAATATTACGCGGAGTCCAGATTTACCCAATCTCGTCAAAGATTTTTACGGCTTTGTCCGCTTCCGCACTAAAGTGAAGTAGCTTTGAGAAAGAAAAAAGGTTAAATTATGAGATTTCCTTTCCCCCTTAACCTTTTCTCTTTACCCCTCTTTTTATACTGCTATGGCTTGTCTCACTTCAATTGGTTCACCTGTCAAGCTAAAAGGGCGAACTTCGATAATTTTTACCTTTACTAACTGCCCTTTCAATTCTTTGATGTCGCCACTGAAGAACGTTAGACGATTACCGTCAGTGCGTCCCATAACTTTAGTTTTATCTTTGGGGTTTTGGTCTTCTACTAAAACGGATTCAATGCGGCCAAAGTAACGTTGCGATCGCTCTGCTACTTTCAAGTTTACTAAATGATTCAGGCGTTGCAGGCGATCGCTTTTAATTTCTTCACTCAGTTGATTGTCCCACAAAGCGGCAGGTGTCCCTGGACGCGGTGAATATGCTGCTGTATTCAACATGTCAAAGCCAATATCTTCCACCAGTTTCAGAGTATTTTCAAACTGTGCTTCTGTCTCCCCAGGAAAACCGACAATCGCATCAGCACTAATTGAAGCATCTGGCATATACCGCCGAATGGTATCGATGATGCGGCGATATTTCTCATGGGTATAACCCCGCGCCATTGTCTTTAAAAGTTCATTATCCCCAGATTGAAAGGGAATGTGGAAATGTTTGCACACCTTGGGCAACTCAGCACAAGCCTGAATTAATCTCTCTGTAAAATAACGGGGATGGCTAGTAGCAAATCTTAGCCTTTCAATCCCCGGCAGATCATGTACATAATAAAGTAAATCTGTGAAGTTGTGCAAATGCCGACCTTCTGGTGTCACTCCCGGCAAATCTCTGCCGTAGGCGTCAATATTTTGACCGAGTAGAGTAACTTCTTTGTAACCTTGGCGTCCTAATTCTTCCATTTCAGCCCGGATAGCTGACGGTGTGCGAGATTGTTCGATACCACGGACATTAGGAACTACACAATAGGTGCAGCGTTCGTTACAGCCGTAAATTACATTTACCCAAGCTGTCACTTTACTATCCCGTCGCGGCTGGGTGATATCTTCAATAATATGAACCGACTCGGTTGCCACAACTTGGTTACCTTCAAAGACCGACTCCAGCAAATCTTTGAGGCGGTTAGCGTGTTGTGGCCCCATTACCAAGTCTAATTCTGGAACTCGCCGCAACAGCGCTTCTCCTTCCTGCTGGGCAACACAACCAGCAACAATCAGAGTTAAATCAGGCTGCTCATGTTTGCGTTTTGCCTGTCTGCCGAGATAGGAATATACCTTTTGCTCGGCATTATCCCGAATTGTGCAGGTATTGTAGAGAATCACATCTGCATTATTCGGGTCTTCTGACCATTCAAAGCCCATGTCTTCCAAAACGCCAGCCATGCGCTCTGAGTCAGCTTTATTCATCTGACAACCGAAGGTAGTGATGTGATAGTGGCGTTTAGAAGTGGTCATGGGCAATTATGCTTAATCAGCGTAATGTATATAAGGTTTATTTTTATTCTATGTGCGTTACGTTGTCACTAACACACTCTACGAAAACAAAATCTTGGAGTTATTAGTAACTTTTTACTTTCTACTAGAACGGAGGCAAATTATTCGGGTCAATACCCTGAGATTGCAAATAAGCAATCAGTTGTTCTTTTTGCAGACGTTCTTGTTCAGCACGTTGACGTTCTTGTTCAGCACGTTGACGTTCTTGTTCAGCACGTTGACGTTCTTGTTCAGCACGTTGACGTTCTTGTTCAGCACGTTGATGTTCTTGTTCAATTTGTTCCACAGCCCAAGGTAACAAATTACCAGCTTCATTCCACCAGCGCAACCAATAACCAGTTCGAGCTTCTTTTGTTCCTTGCCAAGTTCCCAAAAATAAGCCCATTGTCTTAAGCCAATGACGACCATTTTTGTCAGGTTGCTTTAATTCATAGCGTCTATTTTCTAGTTGATAAAATTCTAATAAACCGCTATCTGGTTCAAAAATCGCGTAGATGGGAACTTGCAAAATCTGTTCATAGAAAAACCATTTTCCTGGTGGATAAGTTCGCTTTACTGAATATTCCCCACCCTCAGTGTCGGATAGGAATTCTATAACAATCGCCGGGATATCACCTTTTAAATTGGGTGTATAACTTTTCCGATTACTTACAACTTCATTAACCGACGGCACATAAACCCAGTCAGGTGCTTTCGCAATAAATTGCCCGTTGACAGTCGCACAAAGAGCAAAATTCGAGGCTATTAACATCTGAGGTTGAATGAATCCACTGATTTCTAGACTTTCACGTAAAGCACCAGCCAAAATTGGCTGACCCGTATTCTCCACTGGTTCATCCTCTAGTTGAAAGTCGTCGGGCAACGCTTCCCAAGATATTACCAGTTCTGTTGGTGATTTGGCTTTGCTGAGTTGGGTTGCCATAAACACAGCATGAATGTAATTTTATTTTTTATTTTATCGTTTCCAGCATAGGGATGGGGGAGTATCCCAATTTTGCCAAAATACTTATTTTTAGATGATTTTGAAGAGATTGTATACACATCTTTGCTAATTGCTAAGTACAGTTTTGCATAATAATCGTAGCGTTTTTAAATGTAGAGAGACGCATTGCCATTGCAGAGGGATACATTGCCATTGCAGAGGGATGAATTGGCATTGCTAAATTTAATTTTAGGACTTACGCAATAACTCTTTGAAACTCTTGTTCTTTTATGAGTTAAAAGTAAGTATTGAATTCTTCACTTATAACTCATAACTTATAACTTTTATGCAGGGTTCCAAGTACCGTGGAAGCTGTGGGGAATGACACTGGGTAATCCAAGTTTGCAAATGGGTTCGGCATCCAGGCGATCGCTATCAAATACCCAAACTTCACTACTATGAGAATTACCATCGTAGACAACAGTTAGCACCCAACCTTGTTCAGGGTTTTGAGTGTCTTGGGCGTGGATGGGTTCTGAAGGATAACGGTTTTCTCCTAAGTCTGCTTCGGTGAGGGTTTCGGTTTTGTGATCAAAACGAGCGATCGCATTTAATAGTTCTTGGCTAATATCTGTTCCTGAGCGGAATGTTGACATATATGTGTACCGAGAAGCTAGCCCTACGTTTTGCTGTGGTACATTGGGAAACTCACAATGTTGGTTTAATAGTTGTTGAATTGACGTAACTTTGCCAGTTTGGGGATGCAGATGAACTTGCGTTAGTGTACTTTTAGCTGGGGTGTGAGTCTCACCTGTAGCCACTTCCTTGAGATATTGGTTAGTTTGAAAATCTTCATAACGGGCGATATCCACAATTACTGAACCGCTAGCATCTACATAACCGTTGCTAAAATGCCATTGATACCAAGGTTCGGTTTCTCCACGACTGACTACAGATAGAGTTTCCCGATCAATAACTAAAATCTGAGTTCCTAATTTAGGTTGCCACTTTAGCGAATCACTATAGTTGCTTGTCCCTATTAGCACGGGTAAGACATTCAACCGCACTGGCGGAAGGAAAAATACAAGATACTGTCCTGCTAAAACAAAATCATGCACCAATGGTACACCATCTAGCTGATATGCGGCTTGTTGGATAATCCGCCCAGTCGAATCGCTTTTATAAATATTAAGCGTCGCATTTTGTTCAGGGCTGATGCCAAAGTTAAAAATCTCCCCTGTTTGCTCGTCACGCTTACAATGCGCGGAATAGCTTAATCCTTTAGTTAACCCCCCTAAATCATCTTCGCCCCAAGTTTCTAAAGTTTGTAAATCAAGGGCGTGGGGTTTACCACCTTCCCACAGTGCCAAAAGTTTATCTGGAAGTGCTAGCACCGAAGTGTTGGCAGCATTTTTGAGCGGCTTTTGCCATTGATTCCAAATTGGGCCTGGTGCAGTCATACCATAATTGCCATAGACTAGTTTACCTGCTGCGGCTTCTTCTTGATAGCCAAAGGTTTGCACGTAGCGATAAACCCCGGTTGCAACTGCATCGGTAAAATTTACAGCCAAAATTGCCCCATCTCCATCAAACCAGTGTCCCATGCGAATGCCACCGCGTTCTAGCCGTGCGGGGCCATTGCGATAAAGTGTGCCACGCAAGCGATCTGGAATTTTGCCAGAAAGAATTGACAGTTGGGTAGAGGGGAATTCTGTAGCTGGTTGTGCGTTAGCGATCGCACCTGCCCAGGCTTTTGTGGTTGACTTTCTCTCAA
Organism: Nostoc sp.; assembly: GCF_036916575.1. GTDB lineage: Bacteria > Cyanobacteriota > Cyanobacteriia > Cyanobacteriales > Nostocaceae > Nostoc. Next base: position 39,542 of record NZ_JBALGC010000134.1, on the reverse strand, counting down.
TGGTATGCATATAAAATTTTGGCTTGATAAATTATCGATGTACATACCTGCATTCTTACATTTTCATCTTTGCTGCAATTTTTTAACAATGCTTCTAGCTACTGAAGCTTATCAGGCATTGTCTCAGGTATTTATTAACAGAGAAGATGAGATATACAGCAGATTGCAACTTAGTGAGGTATAGATTATTGTAAGGGCACAACATTGTTGTGCCCCTACCTGTGTACCTCATTTACCTGAAAAACGCTATATGTGGGTGAAGAGAAAAAACCACAGCTTGTGCATTCATAACCACAGAACTTAGTACAGCATTTCATTAATTCGTAGCAAATTAAACTTGGCAATACTCTCACAATGCCAATGCATTCCTATACAATGTTAATGCGTCTGAATGCAATGCCAATGCATCCCGATACAATGTTAATGCGTGCCGATACAATGTTAATGCGTCTGAATGTAATGCCAATGCGTGCCGATACAATGTTAATGCGTCTGAATGCAATGCCAATGTATCCCCCTGCATTAAAAACGCTACGCTTTTATGCAAAACTGTACTAAGGAACAAGAATTAAATAACATACAATTTATGTCCCTAGCTTACCTCACCCTCAATCCCTTTCCTTATAAAGGAGAGTGAAGCTAGATACAGGATGAAGTTTTGCATTTTATTTAATCCACGTTCCTAAGCGTTCTAGAACACTAATAACTTCAGAAGCTCGAACTCTTGGTAGCTTAGGCACTGGTTACCTCAAATGTGTTTAGCAACCGACAAGGTGCTATCTCAGGAAGTGAGAATTCTTCTAAATAAAGTTCCGTTGCTTCCCGCAAATTAGCAATAGCTTCTTCTATCGTCTCTCCTTGGCTGGCGGTTCCCACCTCTGGACATTCAGCTACATAAACATCCTCTTCCCAATGCAAGATTGCTATAAAGGTTCGAGTTTTTGTATCCTTAGCCTGTTGTAATGAACTCATGGAGCATTTATCTGGCTATCTTTTGATTTTCCTATTGTTGCTTAACCACCTGGAACCAACAACATCTGCGCCTCAATCGCTTCCCAGGTTTGGGGCGACACCCGCACTGCTGCTTGTTTGCACTTGATGATGAGATGATTGGCGTAGAGATAATTTTCCAGTGACCTTGCTTCTTTATGAGATAAATTGACCATTTCTGAGGTGAGATTGAAAGCATTAAGTAAGGTTACTTGGAGGCGCTTCGCAAATACCCGACGCGCTTCTTCTGGCTGTTGATCATCAGGAATCTGAACTTTCAGTCTTTCTAGTCGAGCAATCAGCATAGTAAAGTTAATATTATTAAAGATTTTTAATTTTTCTAGTTCACGAGAGTAGTCGATAGCTTTGGCGATGGCGTTGGCGTTGATATAGGTGTAGGCATTGGCGTTGGGGTAGGCGTTGGCGTTGAGGTAGGCGTAGGCGATGGCGTAGGCGTAAACGTTGGTGCTGGTGATGGCGTTGGCATTTGCGTTGGCGATGGCGATGGCGTTGGTATTGGCGAAGGTATAGATGTAATCCTTGGCGTTGGCGTTGGCGATCGCAGCTGCACGTTTACCCACAGGTTTAAAATCTCCCGGCGATCCAGCTGTTACCTCTTCTGCCCAGTTGATTAAAGCTTTTAACTTCGGTGTATTAATATACTTCTGTGCTTCTCTTTCCATTAGCAACAGCAAATCATCTGCACCACCGCGCATTAACCCAGCTACTAACAAAAACACCTCTTTCCAGCGTTCATCTGGCAGATGTTTAGTAACTAACTTCTCAACTTGGCGATAGAAATTTTCTAAATTCTCAATAGATTCAAAACTACGGATAGCATCATCACCTAAAAACTGCACTGCTGTATAGATCGATTCCAACTTGACAGGTTCACGCATTCCCAATACTTTGAGAATGCCATGCCGTTCTTCGTACTTCTGGACATATTGTTTTGATGCGGCAAAAATTATCTCCCTAGTTTTTTCGTCCAGAGTTTTACCAAATATTCCTAGAACTTTACTGCTACCTCCCCAAAGGATTTGGAAAATCGGAACTGCTAAACCGCTAACTGCTTGTGCGGCTAAAGATTCCATTCCTGTCATAAGATTATTCAGTGAATATGTTTAAAAATTAAAGCAAAGTTGTATTATCCAACTCTAAGCTCTCTTATGACAACTACACCAAGCTTCAATTCCTGGGTTATCTGTCCCCAACCAAATCCTCAAGCCAACTTGCGTTTATTCTGCTTCCCCTACGCTGGTGGTAGCTCAATGATTTTTCGTACATGGTCTAATAATCTTCCTAGTAATGTCGAAGTCTGTGCAGTGGAATATCCGGGACGCGGAAGACAGATTAAGTCAGCACCCTTGACGCGATTAGAACCTCTTGTTGAAGCGATCGCTCCAATTCTGATACCATATTTAGACAAACCATTCGCCTTTTTCGGTCACAGTATGGGCGGATTAGTTAGCTTCGAGTTAACCCGTCTACTTCGCTCTCAGTATAGTCTTGCTCCCTTTCACCTCTTCATATCTGCTCGTCGCGCCCCACAAATCCCGTCCACAAAACCACCCCTCCACGTTTTATCAAACCCTGATTTGCTGAACGAGCTACGCAGTCTTAACGGTATACCCAAAGCAGTACTAGAAAGCCCGGAACTGATGCAGATGTTCCTCACGATTTTGCGGGCAGATTTTACTGTTCTGGAAACTTATATTTACACTCAAAAACAGCCTCTGGAGTGTCCTATTACTGTTTTTGGTGGTTTGCAAGACCAAGAAGTTAGTCATGAGGCTCTGCAAGCATGGCGAGAGCAGACAATCGCTGCTTTCTCATTACATGAGTTCAACGGTGACCACTTTTTTATCCATTCACACCAAGAATTATTATTTAAAGTTATATCTCAAGAATTACAGATGCGTAAGCGTAGCTGGTAGTAGACATTGCTAGCATAGTCATTACAAAAAAAAGGAGTTAGGAGTCAGAATATAGAATTTTCCTGACTCTCTGAACTTCTTGTACACAATATTTCTACTTTTTATTTTTGGGTAGCGATCGCTAGCCTTGCTCCCTTCACCTGACGTACTTGATCCATTATCCCCACTATTTCACCGTGCAAGACTTTTTGATCAGCATTAATAATCACCAATGCATCTGGGTTAGAACCAACTAAAGTCCGCACTCGCGCTGCTAAATCATTAATTGCTATTGGATCGCGATTTAGGCTTACCTGACCTTTTTCATCTACCGTGATGGTAACTTTAGTGGGAATTTGCTGTTCCTTTGCCGTAGCTGCTTTCGGTAGATTTACTGGCAACCCTTCTGATCGTGTTAAAAACAGCGTTGACATAATAAAAAATGTCAAAAGGGCAAACATTACATCAATCAGAGGTACTACATTTATAAATGGTGCTAAATCTGGTTCATTATCATCTAGATCCATAAGACTTCTCCTGTTGTTCGTAGCGTTCATGTTGTTCATAGCGATCAAGGAACAGTATTTCTAGCTGTCCCCCGTACTCTTGAATCATTGTTATCTGCCGCTGGTATAATCCCCGGAAGATGCTGGCTCCTAAAAGCACAAAGATAGCCACAATCAATCCTGAGGCGGTAGCAACTAAAGCTTCACTAATACCAGCTGTGACTGCACCAGTTTTAGTCGCTCCGACATCACCAACATTCAGTCCAGCAAACGAGCGAATTAATCCTAAAATTGTGCCGAGAAGTCCCAACAAAGGTGCTAAACCGATAATAGTGTCAAATACAGGTTGAAACCGCTTGAGTATAGGAATTTCTGCTTGCGCCTCACTTTTCAAAGCCAAACGAAATTTTTCTGGAGTCGGTCTTTCTAGCTGTAGTCCAGCTAGAAAAATGCGTGCTATAGGTAAATCTACATTTTTTTGCAGCTTATCCACAGCACTAACAACATTATCAAGTCGATAAAGATTTAAAACCTCTCGCACTACCCGGTTTTGACGCTTACCAATCTGTGCCCAAAACTTCGCTCGCTCAATCATTAGTGCCCCTGCCAACACCGAAAACAGCAACAGGGGCCACATAACCACACCACCTGCTTCAAACAACTTCTGAATTCCCATGTAGTGCCTCTAAATGTCATCAACAATACAAAATCAGATTACCAGAATCAAGCAAAAAAAATGAAACTTTTTCTCAATAGAGTTTAAGATATAATTAAAATTTTTTCAAATCTAATTTAATTATCATTATTTTTATTTACTCTTTTTTTATTTTGTATAAATTAATTTAATATAAAAATTAATATTTAGAAATCATGACAATAAACAGTACAGTATTTTTCAAAAATATTTTATTTTTTTGAGTAGTATGCTGTTCCGTAACACTGCCCAAAATAATTTTAATTTTTTACTTGATATTTGCAACCATGCATTCTAAAATGACTAAATTAGTGAGAATAGGTAGCAATAGCTATGAGCTTTTATGGCATTACTGTCGAGCAACGTTCCAAAGAAGTTGAGGCTCTGAAGTTTTTTCTGGCTTTCAGTCTGATAGGTTCACTGGCGCTGCATATCGGCGTACTGTCCTCAGGTATAGGTAATTATTTGACGAGAGTGCCCACAAACGAAGATGAACCAATAGAGGTTGCGATCATAGAGACTCCGGCTCCGGAACCAGAAAAACCACTTGAAAAAATTCCAGAAGAACCCAAAAAAGAACCAGAAATTGTTCAAAAACAGCTTAGAGAAACTACAGTAGTACAAAAACCAGTACAAGAATTGATTGAAAGACCAAAAATTCAGCCAGTTGAACAACAACCAAAACAAACTACTCGAAACCCACAACCAACAAATAGGGAAATTGCTCCCAAGCCACAAGTCCCTGTGACAACTGTTGCACCTGTGAGCGGCGGCGGTGGCGGCGGTGGTGGTAGTCCAGTCCTGACAAATAACTCTGGTGGCTCTGGCCCTGGTGTTGCTTTAAATACAGGTTCAGGTACAGGTACAGGTTCAGGTACAGGTTCAGGAATTGGCTCAGGCTCTGGCAGTGGTATAGGTTCAGGAATTGGCTCAGGAATTGGCAGTGGTAGAGGTTCAGGAATTGGCTCAGGCTCTGGCAGTGGTATAGGCAATGGAGTAGGAAACCGTCCGACAGTAGCAACAGCGCCAATAGCACCAACACCTCCACAAATTAACAGTTCAGGTAATATTAATGGTCGGGCAGCCTGCCGTGAATGCAACACCAAGTATCCAGAGGGAGCAAAACGGCGAGGAGTCGAAGGCAGAGTAGAAGTAAAAGTTGATACTGATAAAGAAGGTAATGTTACCAACGTGCGGGTTACTAAGTCCAGTGGAAACCGCGAATTAGATGAAGATTACGCCAGACAAGCGCGTGACTGGAAATTAAAACCCTCAGAAGGTGGTAGACAAGGAGTACCTATCGCCGCTGAATTTTCCATAAAAGGTTCACGGCGAAACCGAGAAGTTCAAGAACGTCAAGCACAAAGAGAAGCACAAGAAAGAGCCCAGCAAGCAGCTGCTGCTAACTCCACACAGGAACATCCAGGACGTAGACGTAGAGATTTGACACCCCCATCTAATGAAGCTACAGCCACAAGACCAACAGAATCTCAATTGAGTAGACGGCTGCTACCTCAGAGAAGAGAAATTATTACCTCCGGCTCATCATCTGAAGCGAGGATAAATCGCACTCAAAGAAGTGCAAGAGAGTCCTTACGCAGTATTCAGCGTGAGCGAGCGGCTACCAATTCATCACAACAGCCACAAGCAACCCCTCGGCGGCGGCAAGGAGAAAACACCAGTCAGAACAAGTTGCGGGAGTCTTTGCGCGGTTTACGCCAACAACGTCAATCCCAACCTGCTGCACCGTCTACTGCTCCTAGTCAGCAGTAGAGGGACAAAACTTACTGTAATCATACTTTGATTAGCGATGATCGCCGCTTCCTGTTTTTCGGAGGCGGTTGTTTTTTAGATAGGGGATTTCCAAGAAATAAATTATCTAATCTTGTGGGGTGGATCGAAAAGTCCGCCCTTTGCTACGGGCGGGCGCGGGCAAAACGCCTATCTCACAAGAAGTAGTTGAGTATTTTTTGATTTGTCAGTCCCTAAGAATGGCTTCGTTAAACATCACCCCTCTACCATGAGGAAGAGGGGTTAGGAGTGCGGTAATTTTATGATGGACAATTAGACACACTGGCGATAACTTGATTTGCCAATCAATGGAAGTGGAAGTGAATAATCCTGGACTTCCCCCTACCCATTTCTCTGATCAGGGCGATGAAAATCGCCTACATCTAAGGAATGGTAGTGTTTGCTCATCAGCAATTATATGCTGAAAGGATAGTCAATGGTTAACTCTCAAGTTGCTCATCTGCACTTTATGCAAGGCGTCAAATTCACTGATTTGAATAAAACTTCTACATAAACACACACTGATGCAGTTTGATTTGCTTGAATAGCTATATTGACTAGGACATTGATACGACGGCAATTCACAATTCCTGATTATGGCAAGTAAATTCATTGATGTTAGGGAATATACTGTCAGGGCGCACAAAAGACAGATTCATACTCGTGTTTTCCAGTTTGTCTGTAAAGAGTGTAACGATCTGACAAAGCGCGAGACTTTTGGACCTCGACCCTTATATTGTGAGAAATGTCGCCCTCCCCAACCGCGTAAAAAATCCCAGCCAACATCTCAGAAAGCAAAACCCAGACCAATGTCTTACAAAAGTGACATTAATTTAAATTGATTGAAGCCTTATGACTCAAAATGGACAATTAGAACCACCTCCGGGCATCTTTGTTTCACCACTGTTGGAATTACGAGACTATTATGCTCGCCTTACAGAAGAGTATGAACGCCTTTTTGTGCAGGCGCGATCGCAGCTGGATCATGTAGAAGCGTTGTTGTCTAACTGGTCTTTTTCTGATGCCAACAAGCAGATATCTCGACTGACGCCGGCTGATGAAACCGCAAATCTTTCTCAAGAAGGCTCTTTGGGGTTTTTATCACCGCTTAATGACATTGACGAAATTAACTTGGTGGAGTCTGTAGAGTCAGAACCAAAAGACTCAGATAAAGTTGAAATAGATAATTCCGTTTCTGCTGCTGTTGATACAAAAGAGAGTCAATCTCCAATTAGCTCGCCAGATCCAAAAATACCTACAGAGAACATCGATAGTTTAACGAAGGTGGCGGAAATCCCCATGCTACCTCAGTATCAGCACGCTCTCTCGCGAATGGAAGCCATAAAACAGCTATTGCAAGAGAATATAGGTATTGTCTGTCATATCGATTTTATCGTGCGATCGCTTTATGGAGAGTTAGATTCCAATCTATTCAAAGTAGTTAAAGGTAGGGTTCAATCTTCCCTCACCCAAGGCAGAGAAAGGAATTACTGGGTAACTATTCCCGATGAGCCAGGTTGTTATACTCTGGATTTAAGTTTGGTAGTCCCAAATAATGGCAATGGTGCTTCTAAAAGCATCAAAAACAAAAAGAAGAAACTTTTCGTACCCCCGACAAAAACAGTACCAATGCTCAAAACCTTTGAGGGTCAATTCTTAATTGATGCCCTCACCTCTCTGTTAGAACAAAATCCAGGTAAAGTTTTCAGCGTTGCTGAAGTCATCGCCGGAATTTATGGAGAACTAGATTCTCAACAACTTAGAGAGATCAAAAATAAGGTGTTGAATGAATTATCTAGAGGCTATCGGACAGGCAGATTCTCTAGGGTTCCTGACCAAATCGGCTTCTATACTTGGGACTCCAATCTGATATCAAAGAGAAGTTCTCGCTAAATTAGGCATTGGGGAGCCAGCGCCGTGGGCGGGTTTCCCTGCCCCTCTGCTTCTTCCCCACTCCCCGACATCACCCTATCCCAAAAATAGCTTGTATGCCGGATTCTTGTTTTCATCCCAATAGCGATAGCCCAGGTTATCGAGAAAAGCTTGCCACTCTTCCATCTCGTGAGGGGGAACCTGAATACCAACAACGATTCGACCGTAGTCTGCGCCGTTGTTGCGGTAGTGAAAAAGACTAATATTCCAGTCAGGACTCATGGAAGTAACAAACTTCATCAATGCGCCGGGACGTTCGGGAAACTCAAAACGGTAGAGCAATTCATTGTGAGCAAGGAAAGAGTGCCCACCCACCATGTGCCGTAAATGTAATTTAGTTAGTTCGTCGTCCGTTAGATCAAGGGTTTCAAACCCATGATATGCAAAGGTTTCTACTATCTTTGCAGCATCAGCACGATTTTGAATTTGCACACCTACAAAAATATGGGCTGTTTTTTCATCGGCAATGCGATAATTAAACTCGGTAAGATTACGTTTGCCAATACATTCACAAAACTGGCGAATACTTCCCCGTTCTTCAGGAATTGTGACTGCAAAGATAGCTTCGCGGTGTTCGCCTAACTCTGCACGTTCTGCTACAAAGCGGAGGCGATCAAAATTCATGTTTGCACCGCAGGCGACAGCAATTAAGGTTTGTCCCTCGATTTGTTCTCGTTGTGCGTAGGCTTTGGCAGCTGCGATCGCTAATGCACCCGCTGGTTCTAGAATTGATCGCGTATCCTCAAACACGTCTTTAATCGCAGCACAAGTATTGTCTGTATTCACCAGAATAATTTCATCTACATACTGCTGACATAAACGGAAGGTTTCTTCACCTACTTCTCGCACCGCCACGCCATCAGCAAATAACCCCACTTGGGACAAGCGCACCCGATGTCCGGCTTTGAGCGATTGAGACATCGCATCAGCATCTACTGGCTCAACCCCAATAATCTTGATTTCCGGACGCAATCGTTTCACATAAGCCCCAATCCCAGAAATTAATCCGCCTCCTCCAATTGCCACAAAAATCGCATCGATGGGTTGCTGATATTGCCGTAAAATTTCCATCCCGATTGTTCCCTGTCCAGCAATTACATGAGGATCATCAAAAGGATGAATAAAGGTCAACCCTTTTTCTACTTCTAATTCACGAGCATAGCTATAAGCATCGTCATAGGTATTTCCATGTAACACGACTGCTCCGCCCCTGCTTCTAACCGCATCTACCTTGACTTGGGGTGTGGTTATTGGCATGACGATAATTGCTTTGGTTCCCAAGCGATGGGCTGCAAGGGCGACTCCCTGAGCATGGTTCCCCGCAGACGCTGCAATTACACCTTGCGCCAATATATCTGGTGGCAGTTGCACCATTTTGTTATAAGCACCCCGCAGTTTAAAGGAAAATACTGACTGCATATCCTCACGTTTCAGCAGGAGTTGATTATTTAGCCGCGCAGACAAATTTGGGGCATACTCCAGTGGTGTTTCCTGGGCAACATCGTACACACGGGCCGTTAGAATTTGGATGAGGTAGTCGCAATACATGGGCGTCAAAGTGTTAGCAAATGCCGGATGGAAATTAATTTTACGTTACAAGCGATCGCACTGGTTTCATTTAATTGCACTCTCTGGAATTTGGAGTGAATAAAATCTAAAAATTACTAATACTGTTTGAAGATAAATAAATTCAGTGATTGAATTTTTTTGGTGACTTCAAATTTAATGCGATCGCTGGTAGGTTGATTTTAAACGAATTTTGCCAACTGTCCGAGTATTTAGATCAATAGATAAGTATAGTGTTGCTTATGAATATAACTTCTCAATTTATGTTAAAGTATTGCATGGAAGATTAAATTCGGCTGTATAATTTCTTTTTATATATACTTGATATTACAGACCTCTGCGGATACGCATTTTGGATGGATCATAAGCAGAAACTGAACTATATAAATGTATACGCTTATACAGCCCCTAATGAATTTGTCCCATTCCGCCCGTTCAAGTCCTAGAAGGTTCTCCCTTATTTGCCTGGTAATCATACTACTCGCGGCTTAATACCTGCTATATGCCTGATAATTAATAAGGCAATCTACAGACAGCAAAGATGCAGACTCTCCAAAAACTCTCCCTCCCAAGTATGGGCTGCGGGACTTGGGCCTGGGGCAACCAATTGCTTTGGGGATATAACGAAAGTATGGATGACCAGTTGCAAGCCGTCTTTAACCTTTGTGTAAGCAACGGTGTAACTTTATTTGATACAGGTGATTCTTACGGAACTGGGAGATTGAATGGTCGGAGTGAGTTACTTCTGGGACGATTCAACCGAGAATATCTAGGTTTATGCAAAGAAAATATTTGTATTGCGACTAAGCTTGCTGCTTACCCGTGGAGATGGACACGTCAGTCAATGGTAAAAGCTTGCAAATCATCTGCCCAACGCCTGGGAAGAAACGTAGATTTGGTGCAAATGCACTGGTCTACAGCGAATTATGCTCCTTGGCAAGAGGGAGGGCTGTTAGATGGTCTTGCCGATTTGTATGAGCAAGGACTGGTCAAGGGAGTGGGACTATCCAATTATGGGCCTAAGCGGCTTAAGCAAGTGCAGAAAAAGTTTGCTGAACGAGGCGTTCCGATTACTACTCTGCAAGTTCAATACTCTTTGTTGTCTACATATCCTGTCACCCAACTAAAGCTCAAAGACCTTTGTGATCAGTTGGGAATTAAACTGATTGCCTACAGCCCTCTAGCTTTGGGGCTACTGACAGGAAAATACTCTGAGCAAGGCCCTTTGCCCAAAGGCATCCGAGGTCTGCTATTTAGGCAGATATTGCAAGGAATGCGTAGGCGTAGCCAGCCGCAGGCATCGCTTTTGGCATGTTTGCAAGAGGTGGCACAGTTCAGAAACAAAACCATGTCACAGGTAGCAATTAATTGGTGCATCTGTAAAGGAACCATTCCTATCCCTGGAGCAAAGAGCGTGGAACAAGCTAGGGAGAATATTGGTGCATTGGGTTGGCAATTAGACGCCAGTGAGATTGCAGAGTTGGATAGGGCGGCGGCGAATACAGACAAAAAAATGGTACAAAATATCTTTCAAACTAAGTGAAATTTCAACGTTGCTGAATATGAATATGAATAATTGCAAAAACTTGGTTTAAGTCTGAGAAGAGAAATACTTAACTACTTTCAGCAACTTGCTTATAAACTCTTTGGCCAGAGGTTCAATCTGAGACGGTCGATTGGACTAAAGGACAGATGCTAGGGGAGCTAACCGTGAATTTTGTAATCTGTCATCCATTAGATGGAGAGAAAATACTGACAAACTCTATTTTAATTGTAAACTCTATCTAAGTTAAAAGTTAAAAGAACCTATGAGCCAGTCAAATAGTTCAACAGATAATATTTCAACTGCCAACAGCAACGCAACACCAGCAGAATCTCGTAAGACAAAAAAAGCGGCAGCAAAGATTACAACCGAATATGCCGAGGAAATGGCACCTGAAAAAATCGTTGTAGACGAGCCACCGCCTAAACCAGACTATCCTCGCTACCGAGTTCACCCAGGACAGCCCATCACCTTGGCTAATTTCGATCCAAATAGCTGCGAGGACTACAAGAAAAAGAAGCACGTTGAGAAAGAATTGGAAAAGCAGCGTCAACGGTTGCAAAATTTGCAAGAACGGTTATATGCTGAACACCAACGCAGTTTGCTAATCGTGCTACAAGCGATGGACACCGGGGGTAAAGATGGTACCATCAAACATGTATTCGGTGGTCTTAACCCACAAGGCTGTCAGGTTTGGTCATTCAAAAAGCCCAGCGATGAAGAATTAAGCCATGATTTTCTTTGGCGCTACCACCAGCGGACACCACAACGGGGGATGATTAGCATCTTCAATCGCTCTCATTACGAAGATGTGTTAATTGTGCGAGTCAAACAGCTAGTACCGGAGGATATTTGGCGCGATCGCTATCAGTTGATTAACGAGTTTGAGCATATGCTGACACTCAATAACATTACTGTTATCAAGTTTTTTCTTAACATTTCTAAAGACGAACAAAAACGGCGCTTGGAAAGTCGGTTAGAAGATCCAGATAAGCATTGGAAGTTTTCGAGCAACGATTTAAAAGAGCGGGTGCTGTGGGATGACTACCAAGCGGCATTTGAGGAGATGATTAACAATTGCTCGACTGCTCATGCTCCCTGGTATGTCATACCTGCAAACAATAAGTGGTATCGTAACTTGGTAGTAGCTCGAACGATCGCAGACACTCTAGAGGCAATCAACCCGCAATTTCCACCAGCAGAAAAGGGTTTAGAAAATATTGTGGTTCCAGATTAAAGTAAGAAATTACCTAAGCACACCATTTCATGAATTTATTGCGAATTAAATTTGGCAATACTTTGTTAAGTGGATAGGCATAGATAAACAATACTTTGTAGTAAGTATTAAAGTGCTAAAAATCGTTACCCTGAATACTGCGCGATGGCTACGGCGGACGGCTACGCCATCGTAGATTATTATTATGGATCAATACGCTTGGGTTAAGGCTAAAACTCTTTCTTCAAGTCAATTTTTTAACGAACCGCCAAGGACGCAAAGGACGCAAAGAGAAGAAAGAAATTCTTAACCCAAGCGTATTGTATTATGGATTACTTAAGCAAACCGCACTTAAGTCCAATCGCCTCCAGGCGTACTCATTGTCTAGCAAAAGCCAAGTCACTTTCAATTATCTTGGCACCTGTTAGGTTAGCCCCACTTAAATTGCAGAAGTTAAAATTTGCCCCTCTTAGGTCTGCTAGTGATAGATTCGCTCCTGTTAAATCTGCATCAGTGAGGTTAACTTCACTTAAGTTAGCGCTACTTAGGTTAGCCCCCCTCAGTGAAGTTTGTTGCAGGTCTGCCCCCTTTAGGTTTGTCCTCATTAGGTATGCCTTACTCAGGTCGGCTCCACTTAAATTAGCTTCACTTAGGTCTGCCGCTGTTAAATCAGCTTTACTTAGATTGGCTTGACTTAGGTCTATTAAACTCAACTTCGCATAACTTAGGTTAATTTCACTCAGCTTCACTGAAGCAAGTACTGCACCCCTCAAATTAGCATTAATAAAATTTCTTTCTCCCATTGCATAACGGCGTAAAATTTTATCCGTTGTTACTCTGTCTAAAACAGCTTTTGATGCGCCTTGATAACACCATGTAGCTTCTAATAATTTGGTAGCAGTGTTAACAGCTACCTCATCACATTTAGCCATAATCACACCATTGCAGCCATCCCACTGACCGTTAAGCATAAAGGCAATCTCACTAGCGGCAGCAATTGAGTCAAATAGTAAAATAGATTCTTTGTCCCGTTTTAACCAGCTATTCCAAACAATCGAGATAATATTTTTCATTTTTATAACTGTTGGCGCGTTAGCCCCAGTTAATGACAGAGCGCTGTACAAAGACCTACAACACTAATGCAGCCCATTTACAGCGCCCAGTCACTACTTTAGTGATAATCGGCTTAAGTACAAAATCTGCAAGAACTAAGTTCTAAACAGCTGAGTCTGAGCGTTCTATTTGCTGCCGAATGGTATCAATAGAAGCATTTAGTCCAGCCAGTTTGGACTCTAAATCATCTCGCATCCAAATCAAGAATTTTAATTTCCGCTCTAAGCCAGCTTTGCGCGAAATGGGTTCGCTTCCATAACAGGTATTACCCCAAAAAGGAAACATAATTTACCTCTGTATTTAGCTTTTGTAACAGTGCAATATCTTGCACTACTACACTACATTCTGACTCATAACAATCAGGCTGGTATGTGTGACAACCGACCTAAATTGGACGTGCTTAACGAACGCAAGCTAAAACCCTACCCCCAACACCCTGACATTTATGTCTGCGGCAAAACCCGCATTGTTTTGGCGATCGCTGCCCTTATGATCATCTAAAGGGTCATCGCATTGGGAAAAATGGATAAAGTCGAGCTTAGGAAAAGTTTAGATCAAGAGGACGGATATTTATTGAATACTGCAACTGAGTTTTTGTGATCAAAAGAAAACACAGAAAACGGGTCTTTTCGATTCCCCATCTCCATCCCAGGAGTGCCTACAGGCATTTGGGGAACAGATAAACCAGCAACATTGGGCTTTTCTTGAAGCAGACGTTTGATGTCGTTTGCTGGGACGTGTCCTTCAATCACATATCCATTAACAATTGCTGTGTGGCAAGATGACAAGTTATCCGGCACGTTGTACTTTTGTTTGACTGTTTCGATGTCAAGTGTGGGAAAGTCTGTAATTTTAAAACCCTCTGCCTTTAAGTGATCAATCCACCCGCCACAACAGTTACAATCAAGACTGTGATATACAGTGGCATTTAGCGCTGTTGATTTTAATGGTGTTTGTTGATCCTGGATGCGCCTAGTAATACTTATCAGTTGAGCATTAGCTGCAACAGAAGCAGGAAAAACAGTTTGAGCATGACTCATCGGAGCAGTGCTTCCCAAGATGCCCAACACCCCTGCTGTAAGACAAATCATTACCACTGCACGTACCAAGATGGAAAGTAACCATTTTTGCGAGCAATAAATAAATTGTTTGTGCGACATCTGAGACTTCCTAAATACAATATTGCATAAATTTGTCACGAATTGTCTTCAAAAAGACTCTGGGTACCTACCCTGTAAGAAGGCGAAGCGCTTATGCGTTTACTTTGCGTCCCTCTGCGTTTAAAAACACTACGAATTAAATTTGGCAATGTCAATGTGTCCCTCTACAATCCTAATGCGTCCCTCTACAATCCTAATGCATCCCTCTATAATGCCAATGCGTTCTTTGCTAATGCCAATGCATCCCTCTACAATGTCAATGCGTCCCTCTACATTTAAAAACGCTACGATTTTACGCAAAACTGTACTACGTCCTCTAAAGCAAAAGTAATTCCTTATCAGTTATCATATTCTTGTTTTAGCGAAGGTACTGAATTATTAACCCATTTGCACCAGTTGTAGGACAACAACAAGCCATAGAATTACTCACTCAGGCTATCAGACAAAACCGGGTTGCTCCAGCCTATCTATTTGTGGGGCCAGATGGTATAGGAAGAAGTTTAACAGCCAGGTGTTTTGTGGAATTGCTATTTTCTAGTCAGATGGGAGTCACTGCGTCTTTACAAAACCGTTTGCGTCAGGGGAACCACCCAGCTTTGTTGTGGGTGCAACCAACGTACCAATATCAGGGACAACGATTAACACCAGCAGAAGCGGCAAAGAAAGGACTTAAGCGTAAAGCACCACCTGTAATTCGGCTAGAGCAAATTCGGGAAATTACCGAGTTTCTAAGTCGGCCACCCTTGGAAGCACCGAGGAATGTGGTAGTGCTAGAAGAAGCCCAAACAATGGCAGAAGCCGCAGCGAATGCTTTACTTAAAACCTTAGAAGAACCGGGACAGGCGACATTAATTTTAATTGCACCTACACCTGAGTCTGTTTTGCCAACTTTGGTATCACGCTGTCAACGGATTCCTTTTTATCGCTTAAATGCACAGTCTTTGGCTGTTGTACTCACACAAACCGGTCATCAAGAAATTTTGCCAAATCAGGCAGTATTGAGTATAGCAGCTGGTAGTGCGGGAAGTGCGATCGCATCTTACGAGCAATTACAAGCTATTCCCCCTGAGTTACTCGAAGACTTGAAAAAAGCCCCTGCTTCCTACCGCAAAGCCTTGGAGTTAGCTAAAAAAATTGATAAAGATTTAGATACAGAAGCACAACTGTGGTTAGTTGATTATCTTCAGCAATTTTACTGGCAGCAGTGGCATCAACCCACCATCATTCACCAGCTAGAACAAGCTCGTAAATACTTACTTGCTTACGCTCAACCCCGGCTGGTTTGGGAATGTCTGCTTTTATCTGTATACCAAAAATAAAATCGCATTCATGAATTTTTGCACAAAAACCTCAAACTCTTTAGCTATATTAAATAATATTACTTAAGTAACCGGACATATTAGTACTAACGTATTATTGAAAAGCTATGTAAAGCGTCTCGTAGAGAATGCGGCGAGTTAACAGACATCGCCTCAAGACACTGGGATTTGCTCAATTGCCAAAGCTTCTTTTAAACAAAAGTCTTGCAGGGGATGACTAATAAAGGTTGTCCGATTATTGTTTTTGAAGATTGTATCCCTGACTTATGATTAACTTACCACAGACAATTCCAGTTCTTCTTTTAGGGACAAGCTTGGCTGTGCTTTCCCCTCAAGTTTGTACTGCTTTCACTGTTCAACAGGTAGCTAGCCTTGCTAAAGCATCAAGCGATTTACCAGTGGTCAAATCAGCAGGACTGTCCCCCAATATGGATGTGCCTTGGTCGAAACCCGTGAGAATCATTGATCCTTTTGAAGGGGAATTAGTTGGGGTTTTTGACCGCAACTCTTTAGGTGGCTATTTGTACCGTGAGAATTCAAAACAAGTTATTAGTCTATGGACTCCTTCGAGCATTCGAGTCCTGGTAACACTAAATTCGGATCAAGCAAGTTCTTCTTTCTACACCGCAGGTCTTGTGTATCCCAGATATGACTATCTAAGGTTTGTTACTACCAAGAAAGTCGATAAACTTTTACTTAAGGTCAGGGGAAAAGTTTTTCAATTAGACAGTTCAACCGGGACGTTTGCTGTCAGTCAAGAATTAGCCACTGCTTTGAAAAATGCTCCAGATGAGAACTTAGACATCAGACTACTATTGGAAGGAGGTCAAACTCTTGATAGCGAAATTGGCAAAGAGACGGTAAAATCTTGGCGAAAGATTTATTAAGCAATGTCTAAGAACAGGCTACTTATTGTGCATTTTCAACCCAAGTATTATCTATATATTAAGAAAGTAAAAATTTCTCACCTATTATCAGTAATTTATCTGATAAAGGTTGTTTATAGATTTAGGAAGAACGAACATTGTTAGAAGCAAGCCTGATTAATTCTTCAACATTGTTTGAAATTGTATTGCAAATTGTATTTAAAGGTAAATCATTGGGATCAAATCCGAAAGGTTCTTCAATTTCTGAACCAATTTGTTCAATACTTAATAATGTAAAACTTACAAAAGCCATTACTATACCAGTCCACCAACTCAAAAAGCTAACAATTTCCAAAGGTAATATCAGACAAAAAATTAATAACAGTTGTCTGAGTTTAATAGTATATATCAAAGGTAGTGGCGTTTTTAAAATGCGTTCGCAACCACCTAAAATATCTACTAAATCATCTACGCAGTTATGTAAAGTAGTCAGTTGATAGACATTTAAAAAATTCCGGTCATGCTGAGACTGCAAGTAATCTCCTATCCAATAAGCAATTTGTAGTGGGGGATGATTACTATCTTGGAGTTGTAAATATTGTTTTTCAGACACTAAGGATGCTAACTGAGTGTCTAAAGGTACTGATCTTAAATGTAACTTCATTGCAACTGCAAAAGCAGTTACTAACCGAAGTATTGCCTCTTTTTCTCTTCTATCTTGCGGTGTCTTTTCTTTAACTATTATCCAAATTCCCCGAGTTAAGTTACGAGATGTATTAACTAAAGATCCCCATAATTGACGACCTTCCCAAAATCTATCATGGGCTGTATTAGTCCGAAAAACTAATAGTAATGTAAAACCAATATTAAAACTTAAAACAGCATTAGTAAGAATACTGTTGGAATTGGAAAATGCTATTGGTAATCCTAAATGATCCAAAAATGATATTAAAATACCATATGCAGTACAAAAAATTACCCAAGGAAGGATGATAGAAATAATTGACCTTTCAAGCCGAAGAGTTACTTGAAGCCAGTTCAATTTTTCACCTTTATAAAGGTGATACTTTTCTATTAAAGAGTTTTTGGAATTCTTTTGAAAATAGTTAGGTCGTTTCATATTGGTAAAGTTTGACGATTACATCAATTAGCAAACTAACTTTTTTAGCTAAAGTTATCTTGCTTAAGCAAGATAGGTGCAAGATGTAGGTTTCCAGATAGCGACCGTCGTGCAACTATAATCAACATAAATTATAGTTTTAACATTGAAACTTCTTTTTGTGAACCCTCTTTAGGTAGGTAAATTCATGAGTGTCTTCATTCTTCACATAAACTCTAACGAAACAGGACTTAGGCAAACAATATCCAAAAAGAAAGATTTTCTTATTAAAGCAATTCATGAATTGCCCCAGAGCGCGTTTAGTTTTGCGTAAGTCCTAGACAAGTCTGGAGCAACGGAAACGTCTCCGGCTTTGCGCTATGCATCTACGCCACAACTGAGAACTGACTTGTTTGATGTATAATCTCAACTTATTATAGAAGTCAGGGTTTTGAGACTCTCGATTTTAATTAGTATTCCAAAACTTTTTAGAAGATAAAACTATATAATTACTAGATGATTTAGTCAACAATTATCTTAATGGCTAACTTGGCAGTTCGTTTAATAAATATTAAGTGCATCTTTTTAGTACAGTATGGCGTAAATCCAGCTAGGATCTCAATTAATAAGACTTGGGGCTTAAGCTACTTATTAAAGGTAGGCAAACTGACGCCACAGTGGACTAATTAATTCGTATAACTTGCAATTCTCTATAACTAATACTATTTCCCAAATCTTGGCAACACATAAACTGACTGTAGGGACGTACAGGTGTACGCCCCTACCTATGTATTTGTATCAGCTATCTTGTTTAACGTTATAATTAGGCAAAACTGATCTGACGCAATGTGTAACTTAGAGTTGATCATTACAATATTCTGGTGCGTGCAAGAGTTGTCTAGAGAAGAACTTTTACAATTTCTGCCCTGCGTAAATTGATCGCACTTCGCCGTTACGCCGGATGACAGCTTCGCCATTACTAACATCTACTAGTGTCCAACCGCTTGAGCCGATACTTTCACCCATATTGATGCGGCGAGTCACGCCATCAATTTTAAACAAAGCGGCAGATTTGTTGCCTAATTCTAGCAACCCCTCTAAGGTATTACTAGGAGCATCTGCGATCGCAGTTGGCGGATATACTTCTTCCTGGGTAATAGTTGGTTCTGATGGTGCGAGTGCTTCACGTAATGGAACTACTGGTAATGCAGGCAGAGGCTTGGGTGTTTGTCGCACGGTAATGGGTGCAGTTTTGGCAGTCACAGGTTTGAGTTCTGCTCGCACAGCCGCAGCTAACATGTTAACGGTTACAGGCTTGGCAGCTTGTCGCACCGTATTCAGGGCAGTTTTCACAACATTAGGTTGAGATCCCTGCAACACACTCGCAACTTGGGGTAAAAGTGTGGGATTACCAGGAATAGCCGGGAGTGCGTAGTGCATTGGCGATGGCGCTTGATAAACCGGAACGTAGATGCGCTTAACAACGCTTGAAGAACGGTTAGGAGTTGGTGGTGTATTGTTAGCTAGAAGTGGAAGTGCTGGTAGATTACCAGTTGTTTGCCCACGAGCAAGAGCTATTTGGTTAGTATTTGTCTGACTGAAGAATCGCGGGCTAAGAGATTTTTGATTGCTTGCTCCTTGCTTATCTATAACTGCCAGCGCTTGGAGCATGTAGTCAACTAACTCTGCCTCAATTTCTGTTTTTACAGGCAACTGTAACTGGGGTTGCGGCACTAGAAGAGCTGACTCAGGCAATTTGGTATTTAAAAGATATATGACTCCAGACTCTATTAGGTAGATAATACCAGCGATCGCCACGCCTAAAGTTGTTCCCACAATCAGCAGTTTGCCCAAATTACGACTACTTTTCTGACGTTTTCTACTAACTGGCTTAACGGTGGGGGAGCCAAACACAACGGTACTCAAGTGCTTGTGGTTATCTTGAGCAACCGACTGTATTGGTTGGTTGAGTGTGTTCGGTAAGATAATCTGCGGTATCTTAATTGTTTGCAGCACGTTTTCTGGAGGCGACTGGCGTTGAGGTTGGGGGGAAACCCCAGTAACAGACTGGCTCGATTTGTTCTGACTACTGTGCTTAACGGTTTGAGAAGGCAGATTACTACTAACATCCAGAATGTAGTCGATATCGGCAAACAGTTCATCCATTAGGCCATCAGCATAGTTTTCTATCGACCAAGGTTCGTTGGCGATTAAGTCTTCTGATGGTTCCGGTACTATGAGACGGGTGCTGGCTTCTTGTAACATAGACGTTCTATCTTTGTTGCTAGGACGGAAAAACGCCGCCCCTACTGCCTGGAAATCAGGATTATTAATAAAACATCCAATCCCCCATCCTATTGAGACGAGTTGATTGAGCGTTGGTATTAAACTCAACTTTCATATGGAGATTGTTAATGATGGCAGTACTAATACTTATGTCATCTATCATACCAATCTCCCTGCTTACTACTATACTCAGTCTTTATCAAGTTTATATTAAGCTAATGCTGGAAACTCAGACTGGTTCTTGGTTCTACGCAATTCTAAATATAATAATAAAGCATTTATATCCGCTGGGTTTACACCACCTATACGTGCAGCTTGACCAAGAGTGAGTGGTTTTACCTGAGTCAGCTTTTCCCGTGCCTCTTTAGAAAGAGTATCAATTGTTGTGTAATCCAAATCTCCAGGTAAGTGGCGGTGCGCTTGGCGGGCAATTTGGTCAATCTGATTTTGTTGCCTAGCGAGATAGCCTGAATACTTGATGTCAATTTCTGCGCCTTCTTTCTCGGCACGGTTGAGGTTGGGGTTATCCAGTCCGAACCTGTCGAGGTCAACGTAATGGAATCCCGGACGCCGCAGCAAGTCATTCAGGGTAATTGAACCTTTAATTAATTGCTGGGTATTAGATGTGATCGCTATGCCTATTTCATCATGTTCTTTGACTCGTGTGGCTTGCAATCTTTGTTTTTCTGTGGTAATATTGGCTTGCTTTTGGGTAAATAGATCCCAGCGGCGATCGTCAATTAAACCAATTTCTCGTCCCAAAGGTGTCAGGCGTTGGTCGGCATTGTCAGAACGCAATATCAATCGGTACTCTGACCTACTGGTAAGCATCCGATAAGGTTCCCGCAGGTCTTTTGTACACAGGTCATCAACTAGCGTCCCGATGTAACTTTGCTCGCGGGCAAAGACAATCATTTCTTGAGAGCGAACAAATCGAGCGGCGTTAATTCCCGCCACAAGCCCTTGGGCTGCGGCTTCTTCATAACCTGTGGTGCCGTTAATCTGCCCAGCACAAAACAGCCCAGCAATCTTCTTGGTCATCAGTGTGGGGAAACACTGAGTTGCTGGTAAATAGTCATATTCCACAGCATACGCCGGACGGAGCATCACAGATTTTTCCAAACCGGGGAGAGTCCGCAACATATGCAGTTGCAAATTTTCTGGTAACCCTGTAGAAAACCCTTGGATATAAAGTTCCGGTATATCCCTTCCTTCTGGTTCAATAAAGATTTGATGGCTTTCCTTATCGGCAAAGCGCACAATTTTATCTTCAATACTGGGACAATAACGCGGCCCTTTGGCTTCCACCCAACCGCCATAAACTGGCGACAGCTGCAAATTATCCTGAATCAGGCGATGGGTTTCGGCGGTTGTGCGGGTGATGTAGCAAGGCATCTGTTCCCGTTCTACCCACACATCCGGGTCAAAACTAAACCAGCGCACATCTTCATCCCCTGGCTGGATGAGCATTTTCCTATAATCCACCGATCGCTTATCTACCCGGGCTGGAGTTCCAGTTTTGAGTCTTCCGGTTTCAAATCCCAGGCGATTTAAGGTTTGTGTCAATCCTTCAGCCGCAAATTCCCCAGCCCGTCCGGCTGGCATTGATTTGTTACCAACCCAAATTTTGCCTCCTAGGAAAGTACCAGTTGTTAAGATGACTGCTTTACATTGGAACCCTACACCAAAATAAGTTTCAACACCGATGACTTCATCGTTAGCACCCAGCACCAAGTCTGTTGCCATACTTTCGCGGATTGTCAAGTTTTCTTGGTTCTCGACAATATTTTTCATCTCCGCTGCATATTCGCGCTTATCCGTCTGGGCGCGTAATGCCCAAACAGCAGGCCCCCGTGAAGAGTTGAGGATACGTTTTTGCAGGTAAGTGCGGTCTGCTACTTTACCAATTTCTCCGCCGAGTGCATCGACCTCATGGGTTAACTGAGATTTGGCTGGGCCACCCACTGCTGGGTTACAAGGTTGCCAAGCGATTTTATCCAAGTTGAGCGTCAATAGCAGGGTACGACAACCGAGGCGTGCAGAGGCGAGAGCTGCTTCGCAACCGGAGTGACCTGCACCGACGACTATGACATCAAAAGCGTCTTGAAATTCAACGGAATTGTGCATGGTCATATTTACAGGATCGGCAAGCTTAGAGTTCTTTTCAATTTTAACTGTTCCAGTGGTTTCATGGATGTATCTTTCTGATAATAAAGTTATCAATTTTACTATAAATAAAAGACTAATTGGGGTAAGTTATAATCAAATTTATGGCTTTTTATTTGGATTAGTTTATTTTTTGTAGGTATAAATATGAAAATCAACAAAATAACCTTTTATGACCTCACACAAAATCGTTGTATTGAAACTTGGTTCTTAGGAAATACAAAAATTTACTCAAGGCAACCCCAAAGTGAACCATTATTAGATTATACGCGTTATTATGATATTTCAGTTAATTGCCCAGAGCTAATGGGTAAGTATGATAAATTCAACACTCATGCTCAGTTTCATGAAGCTTATTTAAAAGAATTATTTAGAGCGAAAAATATTAACTATTCTAAAAAAAATCTGGTGATGTACTGAAGCTATATTACTTAGAAAAATTATTAAAAAGGATTGAAGATAAAAAATCCCACTTACCTAGTTTTCAAAATTTTATAAAGTTTTGTAATATGATTAAATCTAAATTAACTCCTTAATTGATTAATGAAAAAAATTTTAAAAAAGATAAAATTTATTACTATAGTTATGTTCATAATTTTCACATTAGTAGCCAGTAATGAGATTACCCATAACCAATTGGGTAGAACTGCCCAACCATTAAACGGATGCTTGAGTACTGATTCATTACCTTGTACAAATGGCTCAAAAGAGACAATATCAGAACCATTTCTTCCCAACCCAGAATTAAATGAGCAACAGCGTTTTTTATCTGCGATCGCTAGGAAGTTACCTACAATTCCCCAGCCTGGTACTTATGAATATACTTTGCTGCGAACATATGGTGCAGTTTTTGTAAATCAAGATGTCGGGATTAAACTGCCGCAAAAAGATATCTTTGCTAATGAACAAGAAACCCAAGAGTTTCAAGCTACTTTAACAATGGGTCATGTTGATGGCACTAACGACTGTTACTTACAAAAATCGGCGGCTGATGCTTTAAATAAAGCGCGAATCCAACAACATATCCCGCTAAAATCTGGTTATGGTTCTGGTGATTGTACTCGCACTTTCAACACGAATTTAAGATTTTGGCACAAATATGCTAACAATAAAATTTTGGCAAAAGTTCAACAGGGCAGAGAAACAAAAATTCTCGGTTTGGTTGCACCTCCTGGAACTTCACAACATCTCTGGGGATTAGCAATTGATTTACGCGTATCTAATCAAGAACAGAGAAAAGCTCTTAATCAAAATGGTTGGTTTCAAACTGTAGAAAACGATATTCCACATTGGACTTATATAGGTTTATCTGAAGAGAATTTACCTCTGTTTGGATTTAAGAAACAAGCTATTAGGGGCATTAATTATTGGATTACACCACTATAATTGTTAGATAGCATGAAAACTTGGGAATACTAATCTTAAATATGTATTGTCAGGGATTTAGCTATGCCAAACGAAGCTGCTAACCAGGAGCAAAGCTTCCTGATCGAATTATTAAAAGCAACTTATCAGAATCAGGAAATATATCCAATTCTGCAACATAACTCAAGTAAAATAAATGATAACTTAGCTTTAATATTGCGAAAATGGGTAAGCGAGCGCTTTGCAAAAGAACCTGCCAACGCTATTAATTTAGCTAGAGTTATTGTCAAACTAAGTAAAATTATTCAAGGGTTTGAACAAGGTAACTTTGCAAGTAATTTGGAAATTGCGATCGCAGGTTATGAAACTGACTCTAGCAGTCACTTCAAAGAGATTGTAGTAGCTGGTAAACCTTAAGTTAGTTATAATACCGTCGTTTAGCTTGCGGGTGTAGACAATGATATATGGGCTTGTCTTAAACGATTTAATCTTCGCAGGCGATCGCTATTGGTTTGTTCACTTCAAATTACCTTTAGTGAAAAGAATTAAAAAAAGGGTTAAAGGGCAAAGTAAAAATAAAATCTCATCTCTTTGCCTTAGCCTTTTCCCAACTTATGCAAGAAATTTCATGCTTTTTTTTAGAGGACTTAATGAGACTTTTGCTAGGGCGTAGACGCGGCAATCAATATAGATATAGTCCCTCTAGTTTAAGCAAAATATTAAAATGTTAAAAACTGATACAGTGATTGTTTGAAGATACCAGTTTCCAACTTTTCAGCAACCAGCTTGGACATATTCATGATTGAGCAGTTCTTGCACTCAACGCCCTCAATAAGTTACTTCACTTCACTGGGTTCAAATTTAGTCACCCTACCTTTCTTAATCGCTACAATCACATCGTAGTACGCACAGTAAGAGAATGTAACATTATTGGCTTTGTTATAAAGGTTAACTACGTGACCTGCACCACCTGCCTGGATACTGATTGGCTCCAAGTCACCAAAAAAGAAACGACGCAGTTGATCACCACTACCAATCTGACCCTTACTCTTAGTAAGCAAGTCTAGTTTCTGTGCTACAGACATTTCTTCGGCTGCTGATGCCTGCACTAATGACGGATTGATCACCTTTAATGGTGCGTCCCAAACTGTGAAAAAACCAACCAAAGCAATACTTGTAAGTAGGGGTGCAAGTTTCATTTGTTACTCTCTTCTTTGTTTTATCCTGAACATCCCAAGCATCTCAGGTGGAAGTGAGAGCTTATTGAAACTCAGCCATTATTTTCATGAATTTATCCCTTGAGAAATTTAGTTAATTCTCAGCATTTTCTTAGGCAATCATAGTTGCTCAAAGTCACAGCAGAACTTAAGGATTTTCTCAACAAAACCTCATTCAGAACTGGATGACGACAACTTAATATAATGAGCAATGCTTTCATTGCTGTGGTGTTATTGTGACTAGACCCAAAAGACCACATCGTCTAATCCATAGAATTTCCGGACAAACATATCTCTGGCTAGCAATGCTAATTTTTGCAGCGTCTGGCGCAGTTACCCGCAAGCTAACAGAAATTGGTGCTCAACACTTCATAGGCGCTCGCAATCCAATTTCTTTTTGTAATGTTTTATTCGTAGGAAACCTTTGCGCCTTGATACTTCTAATCCTAATCTATGGGCAACAGTGGAACAAAGCGACTTTGAAGCAACTCTCAAGTCAAGATTGGGTCAGTCTTACAGCTGTAGCTATTTTATCGGGAGCGCTGGCCCCTGGCTTAATTTTCCAAGCACTTGCACTCACAGGGGTAAACAATGTCATTTTGGTGGGACGCTTGGAACCACCTCTAACTCTGGCTTTATCAGTCTGGTTCTTGAGGGAACGAATAAATATTTGGGAATTTATCGGAGCGATCGCTGCTTTTGTTGGCGTTATCCTAACTATTATCCTTCAGCCTCCAACAGAAGCCATGATGAACATGGGAGGTTTCAGTTTCGGCATAGGGGAACTTTTGGCAGCAGCAGGATCTGTAGCTGTAGCCGCTTCTACGATTATTGGTAAAAAATACCTTTCGCAGATACCTTTGGGAATCTATAGCATTTTTCGGACTGCACTAGGAACCGTAATCTTTTTCTTCCTTGCTTTAGTCCTCTATGGCAGCGAGCATTTTGTTGATGTCCTCTCACCGTTCTTGTGGCAATGGATGTTTTTGTATGGTGGATTGATTGTGGTAGTAGGTCAGTCTTTTTGGATTAAAGGCTTGAAAACTTCCACTGTATCTATGGCTTCCTTAGTTAACTCATTTAGCCCAGTTGTGGGTATCCTAGCAGCTTATTTAATTTTAGGTGAAGCTCCTACCCTACCTCAATATATTGGTGGTAGCTTGATTTTAGTAGGCATATTCTTGAGCCAAGTTGGTATTTGGCGTCAGACTTCTAGGATTGCGTCTGCTAAGGTGAGTTCTACTCAAGCGCAGCAACAGCTAGAAATTGGTATGGGATTCAAGGGGATTTGAAACCCGGATTTCTCACAAGTGAGAAAAAATCATTAGCATTAGCAAAAATTAAAATAATTTAATTGATACATCTCAAAATAAGATTTAAAAGCAGGATACCTTAACGTGAAAGGCGAAGAAGAAAAGATAAATAAAAGACAACACAAATGAACTGTTCCGGTATACAATCTGTTTTCTGAGGGGTCATGCTTAAAACTGCTAGAATTTATGTGCAATAGACATTTTGGCAGTTTTTGACTCCTCTTTTCTCCGGTTTTATGAGAAATCCGGGCAACGTATAATATTACTAGGCGCAGAATGTGGCTTGAAAATTTGTAAGTGAGGAAAAATGGCAGAGGTATATGACAACATAGCTGAACAGTTTAAAAAATTTCACTCGATGCTGCTGATTCAGTATGTGATCACCTATACATACTTTCATCTGCTTGGAGATGTAACAGAGAAATCAATCCTCGATCTAGCTTGCGGAGAAGGATTTTACACGAGGTTGCTCAAACAGAATGGAGCTGCACGCCTAGTGGGTGTGGATATTTCTTCAGAAATGATCAAACTAGCAAGACAGGAAGAAGAGAAAGAACCAAAAGGAATTGAGTATATTATCGCTGATGTCGCGGAAATTGGCTTTATTGACAACTTTGATCTTGTCGTTGCCTCCTTTGTTCTGAATTATGCCTCAACAAAAGAGCAACTACTCAAAATGTGTCAGACCATATATGCTAATTTGAAACCAGGCAGTCGGTTTGTCACATTGAACAATAATCTAGAGTTGCTTCCAGATTTCTATCATAAAAATGAAAAATATGGTTTTGCTAAAAGCTGCGCCAGCTCGCTTCAGGAAGGTATTCCCTTAACCATAACATTGATATTTTCCTCGGACAGCGAAAAAGTCAGCTTTGACAACTACTACCTTAGCAAAGCAACGTATGAATGGGCTTTGAGAAGTGTTGGTTTTAAAGATATCCGCTGGCACCATCCAGTAGTCTCTCCCGAAGGTGTGCAGAAGTATGGTGAGGATTTCTGGCAAGATGCTATTGACTATCCTTTTGCGCTAGGCATTACCTGTCTAAAATAGCTATCAACACAGGTCAAGGCATTTATCCTGTTGCAATTTTGGAGTCAGAGTGGCTATTGTGGGTACTTAAGTTTACATTTATTCACCGTGCTACTTCTTCCACCTAGATTTCTCATCACATCTCGATTTGCCTGCGCTTGTGCAAGGGAGCAGGGGAGCAGAGGAGAGTTATTGTAACAAGTTCTTTCCTCTGTGCCCCTCTGCACCTCTGCCCCTTCTTCGCCTCAAGCTTGTGAGAAATGGGAGGAAAGAGGTGGAAGAATTTTATATTTTAGATTTTGGACTTCGGCAACTCTTAGAGACGTTGCGCGTAGCTTGCTTCTCCGTAGGAGTACGCTCAGTCGAACGATTTTGGATTGAACAATCTAAAATTGCATGGGTAGGGGACAGAAGGGAAGAAAGCTTATGTCCTAAGCCTTTGCGTTATTTCTAACTGTGCAGTTATTATTGCCTTGCGGCACTATTATGTCAAAATGAAAATACCCGATACCTCAAGGTGAGCGATCGCTCCCAAAGCTAGATTAAAGGATTGACCTGAGCAATGGCAGACGAAACCAATCACAATCAAGCGGGAGAGATAGCTCCCAGCACTGTTGACAAGCAAGCTCCCAGTGTAGCTGAAGAACACGCTCCTAGTACAGATTCACCCGAAGCCACAGATATTCTTACTGCCAACGCGCCAGATCCTAAAGCCGCAAACCCCGAAGATAATCCCAATGCTGCTAAACCAGCTGCTGTACCACCCAAGCGAGAAAAACCCGCAGCCGCAGCTAAAGCCGCAGCAAAGGAAGAAAAACCCGCAGCCGCCGCAGCAACAGGAGAAAAACCAGCCGCCGCAGCTAAAGCCGCAGCAGGCGAAAAACCCGCAGCAACAGGAGAAAAACCAGCCGCCGCAGCTAAAGCCGCCAAAAAGGAAAAAGTCCCAGCTGTTGAAGATAAGCCATTTGTAGAGTTCATCGAGCAAAACTACTTGCCAGCTATACAAAAAGCGATCGCTCAAAAAGGCGTGCAAGATTTACAGGTGTCTTTTGCCAAGCAGAAGGTGCCAATCACTGGCTTTGAATCTGCTGAAGAATGCTGGCAAATTATCGGCAGTTGGAAAGAAATCGGTCTGCGTCAGTTTAACCTGTATTTCCCGGAAGAAGATATTCAAGGGAAAAAGGGATTTTCCTGCAATGAAGGTAAAAAACCTAGCACTCTTGAGTCATTCTTAATCGATGAGCGTAGAGTTACACTCGATTTATTAGTATTTGGCTTAGTTCAGCGCTTGGACGGCCAAAAGTGGTTAGGTATAAATTAGTCATTGGTTATTCGTCATTAGTCTTTGGTTTTTGACAAAAACAAATGACTAATGACAGTTGTTTAAAGTTCGTGGAAATGGTAAGTAACGGCTCCTGTATTGGGGTCGTTATCAATTTTCACATAATCTGATTTGTACATCTCATTGAGAGTAGCTTCCACTTCGGCAAAGCTGGCTCCCGTGAACTTTACCCCTTGAGTGACAGTTAAAATACCACCTCTGCTTTCCGCTGCTTCGATCAGTTTCGTCATCAGTTGGTTGCCTATTGGGCGGTGAACTTGAGAGGCAACCACTGCTTGATTTAACGGCACACCAAAGGGAGATACACCCGCTTTTAGTCTTAGCTTGTATTCGTATTCGTCAATCATACCGGGCATGATGAACAAATCCACGAACTGCCCTATACCAAACACACCACCGGTCAACAGCCACAACAACCCAGTCCCGATCTTGCCATTATAGAAACGGTGCAGTCCTCCTAATCCGAAAAAGACTGCTGCACACAAGATGTAAGAGACAATAAGTCGGTCTTTATGCTGATTGTTTTCAAGATTCATCTTGTTTTCAACCCTTTGGATTTGCTCTTGTTATTTCAGATAGCTTTTATACCAAGTATAAACAGTTAGACTTACATTTGTACCTGGCAATTTTTGTAGGTGGGCATTGCTGTTTACTCAAACTCTGATTTGAGGTAGTGGGCAATGTCTAACCTAAAGTTATTGATAATGGTGCAAGATATTACTAGATTCATTAAAAATTTTTAAGTAATTATGCTAATCATAGATTGTTAATTTTAAGATGAGCAACGTATTGATAAAACCGTATTAATTTATTCTAGTAACAACTACAGAAAATTACTGAGATAGCAGTGCTTTGAGAAGACAAGAGGAGCGTACTACTCCACTTGAACGAAACAATGCTGCTCACTGAACTACGTTTATTTAACTACCAATCTGCAATTTTTGATTCCGCAAACATAGAATTATTGTTGCAACTCTTAATGTTTCGCTTACTAGTTTGTAACCCGCACCTTGGTAGACTGAACTTTATACAATTCGATTATTGTGGGCTGTTACGCCTTACCAGAGCATTACCCTTGGCTTTCTGGTGAAGCAGTAGCTCAAAGGGGGTTTCCCCTATAAGGAACTGCATCACCCGAAGGGTCTACTTAAGATAATAAAGACGAAAGAGCAATCAAGACATGGTAGATTCCCTCAAAAAACCAGGCTTTGAAGAAATCCGGCCAGGGATTAAAGTCCCGGCAAAAGAAACCCTGTTAACACCTCGGTTTTATACTACCGATTTTGATGAAATGGCGCGGATGGATATCTCTGTCAACGAAGACGAGTTAAGAGCCATTCTCGAAGAGTTTCGCACTGACTATAACCGCCATCACTTTGTTCGGGATGCCGAGTTTGAACAATCCTGGGATCATATTGACGGGGAAACTCGCCGATTGTTCGTTGAGTTTCTAGAACGTTCCTGTACGGCAGAGTTTTCCGGCTTTTTACTGTATAAAGAACTTGGTCGTCGCTTGAAAGGCAAAAGCCCCGTCTTGGCTGAGTGCTTTAACCTGATGTCACGGGATGAAGCGCGTCACGCTGGCTTTTTGAACAAAGCGATGTCGGACTTTAATCTGTCCCTAGATTTAGGGTTTTTGACTAAGAGCCGCAATTATACCTTCTTTAAGCCAAAATTCATCTTCTACGCCACTTATCTTTCTGAAAAAATTGGTTATTGGCGCTATATCACCATTTATCGCCACTTAGAAGCACATCCCGAAGACCGGATTTATCCAATCTTCCGGTTCTTTGAGAACTGGTGTCAAGATGAAAACCGTCACGGCGATTTCTTTGATGCGATCATGAAATCCCAGCCGCAAATATTGAATGATTGGAAAGCACGGCTGTGGAGTCGGTTCTTCCTGTTATCTGTGTTTGCGACAATGTATCTCAATGACATCCAACGCAAGGACTTTTATGCCAGCCTTGGACTGGATGCGCGAGAATACGATATCCATGTTATTCAGAAGACTAACGAAAACGCAGGTAGGGTGTTCCCGCTGATGTTGGATGTAAAGAATCCAGAGTTTTATCAGCGGTTGGATACTTGTATAAGCAATAATCAAAAGCTGAGTGCGATCGCTAACTCTAACACTCCCAAATTCCTGCAATTCTTCCAGAAACTGCCGCATTACATCTCCAATGGCTGGCAGTTATTGCGGTTGTATCTGATAAAGCCAATTGATACTATTTCTGCTCAAGGGGCAGTTCGTTAAGTTATAACAGGTTTGCGAAAGCTTCTGTGGTTCTGCTAATTGCAGAGCCACTTTTTTTGTCAAAAATAATACCATAAGGTGTACTACTCGTCAATAGGCATAGGCAGTTGGCAGCAACTCTAAATTTGGCTCTCTAAGAGGAATTGGCTGGATAAATGGGGTCAAATTCATC
Organism: Nostoc sp.; assembly: GCF_036916575.1. Taxonomy (GTDB): domain Bacteria; phylum Cyanobacteriota; class Cyanobacteriia; order Cyanobacteriales; family Nostocaceae; genus Nostoc. The sequence goes on along the minus strand of NZ_JBALGC010000134.1, from coordinate 8,683 downwards.
TAGCATAAATGAAATCAAATGCCGCCACGAGTCAAAAATAAAGTAGGTAGTTAAGGTATGCAAATCATTGAAAAATCGTTTGCGGCTATCCATTTAGAATATGACCTCTTTCTTGGTTAGCGATAAAATCCATACGATAAAATCTATGTATGTTTTAGTTTTCTAAAAACTGTGGAATCACCAACTTATAAGCTATTAGCTGATTTTTATATTTCGTCGCATAGCTTGATTTTTTAACGCCGACTTACTTATAGCCCTCGTAATTTTCTTCTTGGAGGGCATTTTATTGCTTAATTGCCCCAAAGGGTTGAAATTACGTTATCTCTTGCTCAAGTTATGGTTTAGAATTTTACTCATTTTTTAGTTCAAAGCATATTTAAGCAGTTGGCTGTTCAGCCTATTTAAAACTCACATCAGGCGTAGGCTGTAACAATTTACAACTGTCTTACAACAAGTTGTACCTGCTCTGTTGTCCATTTGTCACTAGGATAAGCTGCCGCACTAATATTTCTGTTTGGGGGTCGTTCATCAGCAACAGCCGCTAATAATTCTTCTAGAGGATTATTTGCTCTGTTTAGCTGTATTCCTTTACGAGGTTTATCTAAAGCTGGTAATTCTAGCCAACGGAAATTAGTTGCACCAACAGTTGCAAAAACTTTGAGAATATCCACACCTTCTTCATACCCTTCTGGAAGGTTTGTATGTATACGGACTAATTTTTCCTGTCCTGAGTCTAGGGGTTCAAAATAAGCTGCCCCCTCTGGGTGTAGCTGGAAGATACTCCAATCAGGCTGAATTGCCATTACGGTAATATTGAGAACTTGGGAGGATTGATTACGGATACGTAAGACTGCGTATTCATCAACATCGAGGTTGGGAAGGTTGCCATTCGTATTAAATGGTAATAGTTCATTACGACTTTCTCCTGCTTGGCATAACTCGACTTGCAGCTTTCCTACTAAAGAAGACAACGGGTCGTTATTTTCAAGCTGTAAAGTTGCTTGATACTTTGACAGATGTACCAAGCGATTGACTACACTACTGGCAGCATTCGGCGCACCTATTTTCAACGAGGGTCGCAAATTAATTGGTTCTCCACCTGCATCAAGGATTTCATACTCACCTTGTCCATTCACAGACACCTGATAGCTAACAGGTTCATCACTAGGTTCATCAAAAGACAAAAATTCTAACCAGGCATTACCCTGTACTGTTTCCTTAGTATTTTTGACTGCTGTCAACGCTGCTGTAACATCTATACCTTCAGGTAACCGATTCTCTGCTGGAGGTAACAAGCGTACCTTACGGACAAGCTTGACACCCGGATACAGCAATAAGGCGGGAGCGCCATCTTGAATGATTCCTTCACTCAGAGTTCTCGGAGGCTGAACGATTGAACGAATCGTACCTTGAGCATTGTCTTCAACCAGAAGTTTTGTAATCTCAGCCCACGATTCTTCTGCACGCACTTCTACAATCTTTACCAGTGCAACTCGCTTGTTAATCTGAGTAAAATCAGTTGTGCCTAATTCGTAAACTGCAAACTCTGCGCCTTTACGCAAACCTTGGGCAACCCCTGCTTGCAACAGCACCCAATTTTTGGCTACATCTACTCGCTTAACGATGACAGCAGACTGGGAAGTTATAGATTGACCGCTGAAAACAATGCGATGCCCCTCGCCTTGCAGCATGGGTGTTTGTCGTTCAAACTGGCTGTTTACCTTGGCAAGAATGCGGTCATGAAGTACTTTATAAGTAACTTCATTTCCCAGCTTTTGCAGAGAGTCTAGCAGCCAATAGGTCAGTGCGCCGTTACGTTCTGTGCCATTGAAAGCATATTCATAGGCATACTCATTATCCCGACAAGCAGCCAATAAAACATAACCTTTAGGTTCAGGCAACCAACCACTGGTGACGGTAACATTGCGAGTCTTTTGTTGTCCCTGTGTTAACATGAGCCAGTTTTGCATCAACTCCTCAGCCGATGCTATCAGGCTTGCTTGAGGACGTGGCGTTGTATCTATAACGTTCTTGTTCAAACCGCGAATCCCAGCGTCATTTACTCCTCCTCTTGTTGCTCCTCCAGAATGACAGCTATCTAGTACCACTGTGACAATTAACCCCTTATCCACCATATTTTGTAGAAGTTTTGCTATCTCCAGGTCGCGAATATATCGAGCTTCTGAGTTGCCAATATCTGTGGGAACAAGTGTTTCATCTACACCGTAGTTTCCCTTAAGTTCTGGATAAATTGTTGCTGCACGTCCACCATGACCAGAGTAGTGAATGTATACCTGGTCTTGAGGTTGAGCTAAATCAGTAAGTTCCTTAAATTTGACTACGATATTTTCATAGGTTGGTAACTGCTCCGCAGGTTCTTTTGGCTCGTTGGAACCATCAAAGTTAGAAGCCGTTAATTTAAAAATCTGTGCTTCGGGTATTTGCAGCGTATTTTGTAGGAAAGATTCTACATGGTTAATATCGCGCACGCACCCCTGAAGGCTATTGTAGGAAGAACCCGACGGCAATGTGTTCGGTAGATATAAATCAATCCCTATTAATAAAGCAAAGAATTTAGAGGTAGATGTTGCATTTCCTTGAATTAGTCCATTTAGCATACATTAAATAATTTTATAATTATTTTAAAAAGATATCAGTAAATAAGATTTTACTGGTGGTGTTATTGAGAATCTATAAGACTAAAGTTTGATTTTTGTTGAGTAATTTATTCTTTGGAAGTCCCTCAGCATCAAGGTATTCTAACCAATCAGACAAAGCTGTACCCCTACCGCTCAACCTCTTGTCAATTCTTAAATTTAGAATTGCTGACTAGGAACGAGGAACTGGGAAATTATCTCACTTTATGATTGCAGGCGCACAGATACACTACCTGCATGGGCAGGTAAACCTTCTGCTTGTGCTAACGTCACGGCTGCTTTGCCGAGTGTCTGTAATGCTTTTTGATTGCATTCCAAATAAGTAATCCGCTTGAGAAAGTCATAGACACTCAAGCCAGAGGCAAATCGGGCAGAACGTGCAGTAGGCAGTACATGGTTGGGTCCTCCTAAGTAATCGCCAATTGCTTCTGGGGTATAACGTCCTAGAAACACGCTACCAGCACACTTAATTTGATTGGCAAGCAATTGTGGGTTATCTGTGCACAATTCCACATGTTCTGGAGCTAGTTGATTTAGCAGTGGTATACTTTCTGTCAAATCGCTGACAATAATCACGGCTGCATAATTTTGCCAACTAGCATTGGCGACTTCTTTGGTGGGTAGGTTAGCGAGAATTTGCTCAACCGCCGCTATTACTTGCCCAGCAAAAATTTCCGAATCAGTAATCAAAATTGACTGGGCGCTAGGATCGTGTTCTGCTTGTGATAGCAAATCCCAGGCAATCCAGTCTGGGTTATTATGTTGGTCGGCTACCACCAGAATTTCTGAAGGCCCGGCGATGCTGTCAATGCCAACAGTGCCAAATACTTGACGTTTAGCTTCAGCAACATAAGCATTACCAGGGCCGACAATTTTATCTACAGGGGCAATACTTTCTGTACCATAGGCTAATGCTGCGATCGCTTGCGCCCCACCAATGCTGTAAATTTCCGTGACACCAGCTATTTGGGCAGCTGCGAATACAGCAGAATTAATCTCACCGTTAGGTATCGGTACTGTCATAACGATTCGTTCCACGCCGACAATCTTAGCCGGTAGGGCGTTCATCAGTAAAGAACTAGGATAGCTGGCACGTCCTCCAGGTACATAAATTCCCACTTGAGATAGCGATATCCAATTTAATCCCAGTTTTACCCCGGCTGTATCGGTGTAGCTAATATCTTGCGGTAGTTGTTTTTCATGGAAAGCCACAATCCTTTCAGCAGCAAGTTCCAGCGCCGCTTTGACATCAGCAGGACATTGTACAGCGTGTTCGGCAATAAAGGTTTCACTCAGATGCAAAGACTGGGGATTGTAGCGATCAAAGCGGCTAGTATAGTCTTTGAGAGCGGCATCACCCCGCACTTTGACATCAGCTAGAATCTCACGTACTGTCCCACTAACATCAACTGTAGCTTCCCGGCGATCGCTAACAAGGGTTTTGAATTTACTAGAAAAATCTTTGTCGGTAGTTTGAAGCAGCTGCATAGACAGTATCTTGCAAGCGGTGGATTCTCTAAGTACTTTAACATGAGTTCGACGGGTTGAAAAAATTCAGGACTTACGCAAAATACCTCTCAAACTCTCATTCTTCCGTGTCTTCTGCGTCTGGAGCAGTAGCCTGCGGCAAGTCGGTTTGCGTCTACGTTAACAAATTGACTACAAAGAGTTTTAACCTTAACCCAAGCGTATTGGTATATGTAGTTTTGCTGTGGACAAACATATGACAGACTGATCGAACGGAATTGGAATTATCAGACAAAAACCAACTCTAGTTTCAACCTTTGAACTGCTAGTAAAAGCAATTACACCGAGTTAAGCTGATTTTTCCATTCTGATTACATCTGGGGTAAATACTTGGTGCTTGGCTGCTTCTGCCTCGTAACATTTGAGAATCAGTGATGTCAGCTTATCAAAATCACTGACAGAGGAAATAATTACTTTTGATGCGGCATCCCCCAGAGAAGCTGTTATTTCCTGCACTTCAAAATTTGAAGCTAGAGACTTTACTTCATCTACACTTAGCCGAGTAATAAAACTTTTTTTCTGCGAAGAAAGATATAGTCTCAGAAACCACCAAGTACTTTTGCCAAGATTGATACCAAAGTATGAAGCAGTATCCTTGTATTGAAGTTCAAATTTGTAACTCCTTGAGGTTTGCGTAATTGCTTTAATTTTTTCAAAAGCTTCGATTTATTCGGCAGTTGTTACTACTTTTGATTCTTGAGATTCTTTTTGTTTCTCCTCTTCTTCAATCTCTTGTTCTACTTCTACTTCAACAGGCTGAGTTATTTCTTGACTAAGTGAGCGAGTCATTAACTCTACTAAACTTTACTGTATCGACTTTTTAACAATTGGTTTGAATTTATCAATAAATTTACCAGTAATTCGACCTTTAATTTCATAATTAGGGGCAAGTGTACCGAGTTCAGTCACTAAAAAACGAACAAATTCTTCAGAAGGAGAACGTAAAAGATTTCCTAGAAGCTGAGTCATACCTTTTACATAAACCATTTCCTCAGCATGGTTGGTAATAGCTGTAAACTCAAAATTATCACGGTGAAAAAATTTGAGGTTTTCAATATCTTTGGTATCATATTCCAGGATGTTAAAAGTAAAAAATGGCTCTTTGTCCATGACATTTTTATCATGCAAATCTGTAAAGAAACGGTACTCAACCCCATTAGTCACAATAGCTACTTTTGTTGTCAAAAGTCCATTAAAATAGCGGCTCAGTTGCCCATCATGTGCTTCAGCTTTTTGACCACGGGCTTTTGCCTCTACGAGCATAACTATATTATTGTTAATAGCTAAGGCGTAATCTACCTTTTCAAACTGCCCTGCTTTTTTAATAGCAAAATCTGCCACGTATTCCGGCATTATTTCACTAGGGTCATAGACATCGTAGCCAATAGCACTCAAAAAAGGAACAATCAGTGCCATTTTAGTAGCTTCTTCGCCAACAACTTGGTCAGCCCGCTTACGAACTTGTTCAGACAGCTTGGTAATATCTTCAGTGAATCCCATCTTATTTGCTCCTGGTAGATTAGTGAGTATTAATACAATATTTTTTGTAAAATAGGAGCGATTGCAAGGTGATATGGTAGATTTAAATTGAAAGTGTTAGCGCGATCGCCTTGCTGATCACTCCTATAAAAGTATTCCCAAATAAGTACTAGCCTGTAATACTCATAACCTGTTCATAAGTGCAATGGCATTGGTAATAAATAAGAATAAATCAGAATGATTTTTGATAAAGCCTTAGTTTATAGCAGTTCTCAAAAGAAAAATGCTCAAGCTAATTATTCAAGCCCCCGGATGAATCCGTGGGGCCTTTAATGGAAGCTAACTTGTCGCCGCTGCTTTGTTACCATTCTGGTTGCCATTCACGCTGGTAATAAATGACGGTTGCTGTGAAATAGAAACTGGTGACTCGCCTCGCAGTCCCTTGTGACGCTGGTTCTTAGGAACACCTCCCGCCATGCCGTACTCCACACTGCTTTTACCATATTGAGTAGCAACTCCTAACAGCATATGCTCTGCCATATCTGCCAACTCGCGCTCTGTTTCGAGCATTTCATAGTACAACTTATCGAGGTTGGAAAGGGCAGTATTGTATAAATTCTCTCTATTTCGCATCGTCTCGATTAGGGTAGAAAAGGCAGGTAGCGTCAGTCCATTGCCTACATTTAAATTCGGATCAATTGAGTTAATGCCAGCAGCACGACGCGCTGCTTTTTCTAATACCTGAGAGGTTCTTTTTCTCCGAGCCATGATCTGAACCTTGTAATCTAATACGGTTAATATTCTTTACTTTAAAAAACTTCCGTATTGATCAGCTTGAGAGAACTCCGGCAATTCTGCAATGATTTTGTTACATAGCGATGGTTTTCATGAATGCGCGATATACCGAAATCAGAAAGCAATCAAGCTTTTGAGAAAGCAATATGCCTTTTTGCTTGCTAAATCTACTGAAATCAGAAAGCAATCAAGCATTTTAAGAAAGCAATATGCCTTTTTGCTTGCTAAATCTACCGAAATGAATACGCGATATACCGAAATCAGAAAGCAATCAAGCATTTTGAGAAAGCAATATGCCTTTTTGTTTGCTAAATCTACTGAAATCAGAAAGCAATCAAGCATTTTGAGAAAGCAATATGCCTTTTTGCTTGCTAAATCTACTGAAATCAGAAAGCAATATGCTTGATTGCTTATTAAAATCGACCTAGTTTATCATTGAAATCCATTTGCGGGTTTGACTTGTTTGGGTTGCGATTGTGAAAATGAGTCTGACTCGCTACGATCGCATTAGAAATTTATTGCATTTTGAGTATGGCAAAGCAGGACGCTCCACTCACCGGAGAAGCGCTAATTAAAGAAGTCTGTCGGCGGATTCGGGTAGCCCGCAGCTATTGGGATGCTCACAATAACGCTGCGTGTCGGGGTGAGCGCGATCGCGCATTAGTCCTTTACAATACACTGAGCAAGGAACAAAAGGAGCAGATTCCGCAAGTGTTGCGGGTGTGGCTGCGCTATCGCAGTGAGAAGTATTTTGGCGCACACCGAACACCGCCCAAATCGGCACGAAAATCAAAATAGTCCTTATTAGGGCAACACCTCGCCGTTGATATGCCAAAAGATACTTGTGTTGTTGATTTATCTAGATATTTTTGACTGTATATGTATATTTCTGAAGGTTTTACCCATTCATTTTAGTTTATTAGTTAATTTGCCAAATATGGATAGTGCTATCCTCATTGCTACTAGCGAGGGTTTTACCATCTGGGCTAAGAGCAAGTCCTAAAACGGAACTAGAACTATCCTCAAAGGTGTGCAACAATTTCAAAGTTTCTAAGCTCCACAGTTTAATACTGCCATCAAAATTGCCGCAGATTAGAGTTTTTCCATCCGGGCTAACGGTAAGAGATTCAACTGAACTAAAATTGTCAGGAAACTCATGCAGCAGTTTTCCAGTTTGAAGATTCCATAACTTCAGGGTGCTAATTGCACGATTTCGAGAAACTAACTGACCAAAACTGCCAGTGACCAGCTTTTTGCTATCTGGAGTAATAGCAATAGCATCAACTGCGGTTTTGTGTCCTTTGAGAATATGGCGTGTTTTTTTAGTTTGCAGTTCAATCAGCCTAATTGTATTGTCATCGCCACCCCCAGTACTCACAAGGGTTTGCATATCAGGGCTAATTGCAACCTTACTCACAAAGTCTGAGTGTGCAGCAATGGTATTAAGCTGCTTTAGCGTGTGTAAATCCCAAAGCTTAATTGTATGATCATCACTGCCACTAGCAATTAATCTACCATTTGAACTAATAGCAACGGTTTCTACTGGCAGCGTATGTCCACTTTCGATGTTAAGCATTAATTGAGTGCGTAAATCCCAAACCTTCATTGTTGGGGTGGTTATCCCACCACTTACAATCCGCTTGCCATCTGGACTAATAGCAATTGAAGTAACACCATCTGAGTGAGCATCTAAACTACGCAGCAATTTTCCAGTCCGGAGATTCCAGAATTTAATAGTATCATCTCTACCTCCACTGATCAGGGTTTGCCCATCCGGGCTAATCACAACTGCTGGAACACCAAAAGTCACTTTTTTATGCTCAGTCAGTGTGTGAACAAGTTGAATATGTGATTGCGACTGAGTAATTGTACTCCTGTGAATGGGAGGATTTGAACTGGAAGAATGGACATCAATGACAATCACAGTGATGTTTACTGCAATAGCTAAGGCTGTAATAGCTGATTTGGATTTGAGGAAATTCAATAATTTCATGGCAGTTAGGAACGCAATTATATAACAGGGTTCCCATTTGATCGGGTGCGATCGCCACCGGAAAGGGCGGGTACGCCATCGCACTCTGTGTAGTCAAATAAAAGCGATCGCTCTGTTCACTATTGCTACCTGCCACTGCTAGGGCGTGTCATCAATTAGATAAACTGGAGTCAGTGATGCTTGGGATTCAGCAAATAGAGAAATAATGACTCGACGTTATGCGCTGCGAGAT
>NZ_JBALGC010000133.1:0-117299 GCF_036916575.1 Nostoc sp. | reverse complement strand
TCGCAGGTCATAACTATAAGGGTTTGCCATAATAATACCCAAATCAATCACTTCTTTCTCTATTCTACGTCCTAATTAAGATGGCGAGTGCTATAAATAAAAATTAAAACACGTAGTATCAATATCCAAGCCCCTAACTTTAGTTATGGGGTAATAATTGCGTTAGCGTCTCGCAGAGAAGCCCATTGCGAATTGGAAATTGTGAATTGGAAATGACGGAGAAGACCTTGCGTCTTAACGACAGATGTGGTTCAAATAAATGGAAACTGCTGTAAGAATTGCGTATGAGATGGCTAAATCATTTTCTACTAGCCCTGTTTACTGCGTTTTTAGGCATAGTCTTATCCCCTGTTTTAGCAAAACCTCCTGTTGTCTACTCTGTCATCCAAAATTTGACCGAGCAAGGTGAGTGGGAAAAACAAGCAAGTAAAGAAAACAGGGAACAGACCAATGCTGAATCTCCTATTTTCCATTTCCGATTACTTCAGTTGCCTCAAACTCCTCCATCCCCTACTCTCTACTCCCTACTCCCCCTTAAAAGCGGCCGATCCCAAACAGAAAGCGTAGTGGAACAGGGCAAAATATTATACGATATGGGACAGTTTACTAAAGCGGTCAAAGTTTTGCAACAGGCTGCTGCTGCCTTTAGAGCCTCTAGGGATGGATTACGAGAAGCGATGACGCTAAGTAATCTCTGTTTAGCTTATCAGCAACTTGGCTTGTGGGCTGAAGCTGAGAAAGCGATCGCTCAAAGTTTAAAATTATTACAATCACGGGAAAATACGGGCACTTCTGGTGAGCATTCGCAAATTATCGCACAAGCCCTAGATGTGCAAGGGCAGTTACAACTGACACAAGGACAAACACAAGCGGCTTTAACTACCTGGCAAAAAGCCGCCGATATTTATCAGCAAATAGGCGACAGAGCTAGATTAACTCGTAACCGGATTAACTCTGCACAAGCTTTGCAAGCTTTAGGGCTTTACCTTCAGGCTAACAAGATTTTAAACGACGTACAGCAAACCCTTACAAGCCTTCCAGATTCACTTCTGGTAGCCACAGGACTGCGTAGTCTTGGCAACGTCCGCCGAGTCATCGGTGATTTAACCGTATCACGGCTGGTGTTGGGGAAAAGTTTAGCAGTAGCAAAGCGAGTGCAATCTCCAAAAGCGATCGCTGAGGCTCAACTCAGTTTAGGCAACACAGCCCTCGCCCAGCAAGACACTGAAGCGGCTTTACAATATTACCAGCAGGCTGCTACTGTATCTGTTTCCTCGATTACACGCATCCAGGCTCACCTTAATTTACTTAGCTTACTTTTGGAAAAAAAGGAAGATAAAGATGCATTGGCGTTGTCGTCCCAAATCCAATCGGAAATTAGCAACTTGCCAGCCAGCCGAACCTCAGTATATATTCGGATTAAGTTTGCCCAAACTCTCGCACAATTAAAAAAGAAGACTACCTCAGATACTTTTTCATCGCTAGATATTGCCCAACAGTTGTCAAACGCCATAAAACAGGCAGAGAACTTGCAAGACCAACGAGCAGAATCTTATGCTATAGGTACTCTTGGCGAGTTGTATGAAAAAACCGGGCAGTTCTCTGATGCTCAACACCTCACCGAGAAAGCTTTGTTCATGGCGCAAAGTATTAATGCATCGGACATTGCTTATCAGTGGCAATGGCAACTAGGACGCATACTAAAAAAAAAGGGAGATATTAAAGGCGCGATCGCATCCTATAATGTTGCCTACAAGACCCTTCAAACTCTACGTAGTGATTTAGTCGCCACCAATCCAGACGTTCAGTTTTCCTTCCGGGAAAATGTTGAACCAGTGTATCGAGAGTTAGTTGAATTGCTGTTGCGTTCTGCCGAAGGCAGCGCTTCTTTTAGAGATGCTTCTCTACCAGAGGCTGAGGTTCTTAACGTTGCTACCGCAACTCTTGGAGACGCTGCGCTAACGCTATCGCCCCAACAGAATATCAATCAAGACAATCTCAAGCAAGCTCGTGATGTAATTGAATCTCTGCAATTGGCAGAACTGGATAACTTCTTTCGGTCAGCCTGTTTAAATCCTACGCAGGAACTTGATCCAGTGGTTGATAAAAAAGACCAACGAGCAGCAGTGATCTATCCGATTATTTTACCAGACCGCCTAGATGTTATCCTCAAGTTGCCTAATCAAGACTTGCGCCACTACAAGACTGTAATAGCTCAAAATAATGTGGAAAACATAATAGCAGAACTGAGGAAAAACTTACTAGATGTCACCGCGACTTTTCGGGTTCAGCAGCAGTCGCAACAGATATATGACTGGTTAATTCGACCTGCGTCAGCAGAATTAGCCAAAAGTGGGATAAAAACCTTAGTGTTTGTACTGGATGGTGAGTTGCAGAATATCCCGATGGCGGTTCTCTATGACAAACAGCAGAAAAAATATTTGGTAGAGAAATATGCAATCGCCTTGACACCGGGTTTGCAACTCCTTGATCCCAAACCTTTGCGACAGATACAGCTAAATGCTTTAACTGCCGGAGTCAGCGTCCAACGTCCAGTTGAAGGCAGAGAATTTCCCGAACTACAAAATGTACCACAGGAATTAAAAGAAATCAAATCTGAGGTATCCAAGAGTGAAGAACTGTTAAATCAACAGTTTACCGAAACAAACCTGCAAAATAAGTTGCAAACAGTTCCTTTTTCCGTGGTTCACCTAGCAACTCACGGTGAATTTAGTTCTGATGCTGAAAAAACCTTTATTCTCACCTGGGATAAACTGATTAAGGTTAAGGAATTTGATAATCTACTGCGAGTTAGCGACAAAAACAGGTCTAACGGCATTGAATTACTCGTCCTCAGTGCTTGTCAAACTGCTGAAGGAGACAAACGAGCAGCTTTGGGACTGGCTGGGATAGCTATACGGGCGGGGGTACGCAGTACACTAGCAACATTGTGGTCAATAGATGATCGCTCCACCATCGATGTAATGAGTGAGTTCTATCGACAGCTAAACGCTAGGGTGAATAAAGCCGAGGCACTCCAGCGTGCCCAATTAGCTGTTTTTGCTAAGGAAAAAGCTCCATATTTCTGGGCACCCTATGTTTTAGTAGGCAATTGGCTGTAATGTCCGCCATCAATCCGGTTTCTCTAACTAACTGACTTTTCACGGTATCTGGAAAACCTCTCTCCTTTTAGGCTACGGTGTACACCAAGTCGGAAAAACTTCATCCACCAAAGATTTGCGGTGAAGCAGCGCTCTTGGTAGGGTTTCCCTCCGCAGGCGACTGCACCAAGCCGTACCCTTCGGGATCTTGCTCTTGCTACGCGTAGCGTCTCCGATAGGAGAAGGGTGCGTTCCGCTGGCGTGACAAAGCTAAATTGTTGGAATCATGGCGTACGCATTTGTTATTTTGGCGAACTCATTTGTTATTTCGGCGAACTCATTTGTTATTTCGGCGAACGCATTTGTTATTTCGGCGAACTCATTTGTTATTTTGGCGAACGCATTTGTTATTTCGGCGTACTCATTTGTTATTTCGGCGAACGCATTTGTTATTTCGGCGAACTCATTTGTTATTTCGGCGTACTCATTTGTTATTTTGGCGAACGCATTTGTTATTTTGGCGTGTACATAACGCACTCTACTGGCGTGTCATTACTCAAATATTGCAAAAAAATTGTAGGTTGGGTTGACGTAACGAAACCCAACCTACACCTAATGCACTATTTTAGCCAATACGCGCTACTACGAAACTACTAGAAGAGTTGAAACCTATGCTGGTCATACTTGTGTGTACACTGTAGCCTAAAAGGAGAGATTTGAATTTTCCCCCTTAGAGCGTCGGGAAGGAGGTTAGGGGTTAGGTTTTTGGTGGGTATGTCACAAACAAGAAGCAGGAGTAAACCAGGAACTATGAGGCAAAGCTGTCGGCGCATCAGCCGTGAGTACAACTTCACCTTTAGCATTTATCACCCACCCTTGCGCTTCCACAATCGGCGCTGGAATGGAACTATTTGCTTGAGTTGAAACAGTTGTACTAACGCGGTTTTCACCCTTTGGGTTGAGAGTTACCCAATCTAGTTGAACTGCATCAGGAGTGAGGGGTTCGGTTCTGGGGTTGGGTGGTAAGCCGCCGCGTCCGGCGATCGTAAAACTACTTTGATTTTGTGCTGTACGCGCTTGACAGACTTGGGACACTTGAGTATCAACTGGTACGGCTGGTAAGTTGATTAATCCTCGATAGGGGTCAACATCAAGCGTGTTAATTTCGACAATGCCGCTTAAATTAGGACTTATCTGGGAAATTGCTGTAATATCATTTGTCACAAGTTGACGCGGGTCTAAATCCTTTGCGCCCAACCTATGGAGGTCTTGGCGAGTTAGTGGCGCAATTCCAAAAATCTTAGTAGCGTTAATTTGGACTGTTCCCCCTTCACCATTATAGGCATTGGCGGTGATGTCGCTGTTTTCATTTGGTTTGGCGACGATGAAGCCGTCAGGGGCATTGATAGTGATATTGCCGCCGTTTCCACCAGCCCCTTGAGTGCCTGCGGTAGCAGATATCTGGCTGTTGCCGCTTAGTAATAATAAATCTAGGTCGTGGAGTGTAATATCACCGCCATTACCGGATGCGGTTTCAGCAGTAATTTCCCCTCGATTGTCTAAGCGAATCAAAGGAGATCCTACCTGAAGGTTGCCTGCACTCCCTGACCCTTGAGAGCTAACAAACAAGCCACTGTTAAGAGACTCATCCTCAACAAGACGCCTATCAATTCCTCGGACAAGCCGTTTGAAGGGAGCACTGCCAGATATAGTCACCCTATCAGTAGCATTAATTGTGATATTACCTGCAAACCCACTGCTGCCTGTGAAAGCATTGGCAAGGATTTGTCCGCCATTAACCGCTTCCAAAGTATTTGCGTTCAGCGTGATATTACCAGCATTTCCCTCACCTAGAGTGCGGGCATCTACAACCCCATTGTCTGCTACCCGAAAAGCATTGGTATTAATGATGATATTTCCTCCCTGCCCCCCTTGAATAGTACGTGAAAATAACCCACTTGCCGTTCCATCACTGCCAACTCCAAAAAATTTAACAGCATTAAAAGCATTAACTTCTATCTCTCCACCTTTTCCTTGACCAAAAGAAGCACTAGATATTTGTGCGCCATTTCCCACAATTAACTGCCTAGTGTTAATCGTCAAATTACCAGCATCTCCAACATTTTCAGTCTGAGCAAATAAAGCGCTAGGGGTTACCTGCCCATTTGATGATATTCCTGTTCCTTGCAATCCCACCAAATCGCTAGCAGCCACAAACAAATTTCCCCCCTTTCCTTCACCTCGGGTACCTGTTAATACTTGTGCTCCATTCCGCACACTCAAGCGTTTGGTGTCAATTGTCAAGTTTCCAGCTTTTCCAGCACCTAAAGTTAGAGTAAACAAGCCGCTACCAGCACCAATTAGTTCCACGGAGTCAGCAGCATTAACCTCTATCTCTCCACCTTTTCCTTGACCATAAGAAGCAGTAGATATCTGTGCCCCATTTCCTACAATTAACTGCCTAGTATTAATCGTCAAGTTACCAGCATCTCTAGCACCTAAAGTTAGAGTAAACAAGCCGCCATTAGCATCAATTGCTTCCACGGAATCGGCGGCGGTTACTGTCAAATTTCCCCCCTGTCCCTCGCCTGAAGTAGAAGTTGATACTCGCGCTCCATTTTGAAAACTTAACCGTCGAGTAGTAATCGTCAAGTTACCAGCATCTCCAGCACCTTGAGTTTCAGTAAACAAGCCGCCATTAGCACCAATTGCTTCCACGGAATCGGTGGCGGTTACTGTCAAATTTCCTCCCTGTCCCACGCCTGAAGTAGAAGTTGATACTCGCGCTCCATTTTGAGAACTTAACCTTCGAGTGGTAATTGTCAAATTTCCAGCATCTCCAGCACCTAAAGTTTCAGTAAACAAGCCGCTTGTTGTTGTTCCTGTTAGTTCCACAAACTCCGAGGCGCGAACCGTGAGATTTCCCCCCCGTCCCTTGCCGGAGGTGCCAGCACTTATCCTTGACTCATCCCCTTGGATACTCAACTGTCCAGTTTCAATCGTTACGTCTCCCCCGGTTCCAGTCGCTTCTGGATAAACATCGGCTGTAATCTGCGAACCCTCAGTCAGAGTCACCGCCTTTATTGTGTGGACAAGCACCTCTTTCCCAGCCTCTGTACCTTGTGTATCAGCAAAAATCAATGAGCCTTGAGTTAAAGCCAAATTATTACTCTGAATCTGAACATCACCACCGCCAGCACCGCTAACATCAACATACCCTCCATCTTCCAACCGAATATCGCCAAAATTCTTGACAGAGGCGTACCCGAATACCCAATTGTTATCTTTCTGGTTCAAGCTCACTTCTCCAACACCAGCGACACTACCTAGCTCAATCCGTCCTCCTGGAACTAGCAAATTCGGTTGTTCTAAAGCTGCTCGTTCACCTCCCTGCAACGTTACATCACCACCCACGAGTGCTAAAGTTTTACCAGGTTGCACTTCTAGGTCAGATCCTTCTACACGAATACCTCCTGCTGTTCCCTGAAATTGCAAGCCAATGGGAACACTTACTGTTAGCAGAGGTGTGCTTTGGGGAGGAAACGCGCTAAACACAGCGCCATCTGCAAATTTGAGGCGGTTTGCTGTAGTTGCGATGAATGAACCTTTGATGTCCAATTGGGCATTAGGTCCAAAAATAATTCCATTGGGATTGAGAAAAAACAAGTTAGCAGAGCCATTGGCTTTAATCGAACCGTTAATAAAAGAAGCAGAACCACCCGTGACGCGGCTGATGATATTTTGAATATATAAAGCGTTGTTGAAGTAAGCCTGACTGCCACCTGCTACAGAAAACTGCTCAAAACTGTGGAAAAGATTACTTCCAGCTCGAGTTCCTCCTTCAAGAATTCTGGTATTCCCCTCTAATTTGACAGTGGAATTATTCGGTAAAGTGCTATCAGGCATAATTTGAGCAAAGGTGCAATCCCCAGCATTCAGGTATGCACCACTAATAGCTAAAGAAATCATTAGCCTTAAAAGCCAGCACGAAGTGCGTAAGTTTTCAGTCATTTGATGAATTTCCCTTAACAACAGAAGTGAGTGTGACTTTTTGTGCTGTTTGGACAGCACAAATTATAAAGTTTTGTAAAGAAATGGCACAATTGGCAGAAAAATTTATACTGCAACTTGGGTTATTAATATAGAGGTGATTTTACCTCTAAGGAAAAATAATCAATTGGGTGATTACTATGCATCATTCCTTGAAAATAAAAATCCGGGATTTAGACCATATTGAATCAATTGTTGAGCAGAACATCACAGCTGTGGAGGCTGAAAAAATTGTAGGTGGAATAGGAATAAATAAAGTATTAGATAACACAGGTATTATACTTGAAGACTATCAGACTGGTAATGATAAAAGTCCAGCTATTTTAAGTAGTCAAGCTATTCTAGGTAGTCAAGCTATTCTAAATCATGCTACTAAACCAATTCCTCCGTTGATCATTCCACCTATAATGCCTAGCGGAACTTGTGCGGAATACCCTGATAAGGTTATTGAATAGACGTGATTCTACATCTAAGGAAAAACAATCAATTGGGTGATTACTATGCATCATTCCTTGAAAATAAAAATCCGGGATTTAGACCATAAGGTTATTTGTGGAATAGCTTATTAGTGACGAAAGTTGCAATGTAACTCACGAAAGTTGCAAGGTGAGTCGCGATCGCTTCTGCATTCAGAGTGACGAAATAATTATTAATTTATAATTGATAATTCATAATTGATGGTCACAGAGCAACTACCCAGTCCGCAATCTAAAATCTAAAAATCGCTACGGCAATTAACTGGTTTCTGCCACGAACTATGAAGCGTAGTTGTGGGCGCATCAGCCGTTAGTACAATCTCTCCTTTAGCATTTTTCACCCACCCTTGCGCTTCCACAATTGGGGCTGGACTGGAATTATTTGCCTGAGTTGAAACAGTTGTACTAACGCGATTTTCACCATTTGGGTTGAGAGTTACCCAATCTACTTGAGTAGCGTCACTGCTGAGGGGTTCGGTTCTGGGGTTGGGTGGTAAGCCGCCGCGTCCGGCGATCGTAAAACTGCTTTGATTTTGTGCTGTATGCACTTGACAGGCTTGCGACACTTGAGTATCGACTGGTACGGCTGGTAAGTTGATTAATCCTCGATAGGGGTCAACATCAAGCGTATTAATTTCGACAATGCCGCTTAAATTAGGACTTATCTGGGAAATTGCTGTAATATCATTTGTCACAAGTTGACGCGGGTCTAAATCTTTTGCGCCTAACCTCTGGAGGTCTTGGCGAGTTAGTGGGGCAATTCCAAAAATCTTAGTAGCGTTAATTTGGACTGTTCCCCCATTACCATTGTAGGCATTGGCGGTGATGTCGCTGTTTTCATTTGGTTTGGCGACGATGAAGCCGTCAGGAGCATTGATTGTGATATTACCGCCATTTCCACCAGCCCCTTCAGTGCCTGCTGAGGTAGAAATCTGACTGTTGCGACGCAGTAGCAATAAGTCTTGCAGGTTCAGCGTAATATTGCCACCATCACCGGAGTTAGCTTGTCCAATGAGCTTACCTTGGTCATCCAATTTGGTAGAACAAGCGGTAATTTCCAAATCACCTGCTTTTTTTGTGCCTTGACTACTCACAGTTATGTCAGCGTTATTTAAGACATTTAATTCTCTAGCCTTAACTATGACGCTTCCTCCTTGTCCCGTAGACTCATCAGAAGTGGAAGCAGAAATTCTTGCTCCATTTTGAACAATCAACCGCCCAGTTCCTATCTCTAAGTTTCCGGCATCTCCATTAGCTATAGTCCCAACAAATAAGCCACTAGCTTTACCTATTGCCGAAGTTCCAATGAGTTGGATAGAGTCCCTCGCGTTGACAGACAAAGTTCCTCCCTGTCCCTGGCTACGAGTGGAAGCTGAAACCTGCGCTCCATCTTGAACAATCAGTTGCCCAGTCTCAATCTTCAATTCTCCGGCATTTCCAGCGCCTTGTGTTATGGTAAACAAGCCACTGGGTTTATCTTCTGGCGAGGTTCCAATGAGTTGGATAGAGTCGCTGGCGTTGACAGACAACGTTCCTCCCCCTCCTGTAGATTCTGGAGAAGTGGAAGCTGAAACCTGCGAGCCATCTTGAACAATCAACCGCCCAGTTTCAATCCTTAATTCTCCAGCAGTTCCAGAGTTTGTTGTCTCAGTCAACAGACGGCTTCCTCCCAAGAGTTCTACTGACTCCGATGCGTTCACCACTAATGTTCCTCCCGATTTTGAGACTACGGTATCAACCGCAATATCTGACTCATCGAGTGAAACGCGCTTGCCTTGTACCTGGATACCACCACCGCCTTCACCACTAGCAGTTACTGTAGTTAGATTGCTAAGAGATACATCTGCTCGCGCTACATTATCAGGAAAACTTAAGCGGAAATTGTTGTTATCAATGTTCAACCCTACCGTTCCTTCTCCATTTAATCCTCCTAATTCGACTCGACCATCTGGAGCCTCCAGTATCGCTCCTTCTAAATTCACATCGCCTCCCAATAGCACTAAACTCTGACTCTTAGGAACGGATAGAATTGCTTCATTGACTTGAATCGGCTTAACAGGCTGAGATAGAATTTGATTGAATAGAAATGCAGAAGGATTCACTCTCAGCAAGGGATTAAACGGATTGACGGGTGAAGTCATGGAAAATTCTCCACCACCCGGAAACTGGATTGCATTGGCTGTTGTGCCGATAAATGAACCGCCAATATCTAAATAGGCATTTTCTCCAAATATGATGCCGTTGGGATTTATTAAAAAGAGATTAGCTTTACCTTGAGCTTGAAGTGTTCCCTCGATATCAGAGGGATTTCTCCCTGTAACTCGCACCAAAATATTGTTGATGGTAGGGGCGTTACGGAAATCTACTACCTCTTCGCTTTTAACACTAAAGTTGCTGAAACTATGGAATAAATTTGTATTGCCAACGGTTGTACCCCCTGTAATCTCCAAGGTAGTGTCGTCGATTCGCTCTACTTGAGTTCCCACAGAAGGATCAGGAGTGACTTGAGCGGATGTGCGATCGCCTCCTTCTATTCCAATCGCACCCATTAGAATCACCAAGCCCGACAATCCTAAGTGACAACCGTGACTAAACCAGCTTCTTAAACTCACAGAACTTGTCTCCTAACCCTTGAAACTTACTTGATTGCAAGCCAGAACACCACTTTAGTAATGCTTGTGCGAACCTTTGCCCCTACCGTTCTTTAGGTAACTCTGCTGGAAGGTTAGGTTTTTGATTACTAATTCGCTGTTGTGACAGTAGTGAGTGTATGAATTTTAGGACTTACGCACTTTACCAAAGAATCATCTTGTATATCAACCTAAATAACTCGTTTCAGCTTTTTGCAAATCACTCTTTATCGCTGGCGTAGGCTAGCAATAACCGCAGCGAAAAGTCGAGCAGTGCGCCCTTGCGGGTTTCCGACTTGTACCTCGCTCTTAAGCCAGCTACGGGCAGCGTCTCCCCTTCTCCCATTCGTGAGAGGCTAGCGTCTGCCGTAAGATGCCCGAACGCGAACAGCGTCTTTTTTAGGAGAAGGGCTGTAGGGAGAAGCAACTGGCGTCTGAGCGGCGGTTCTTGCCGATAGCGCAGCCTCTTCTCTACGAGAGGCTACGCCCTAAGCGTAGCTATGCCGCAGGCTTTACGAGTCCGCGAGCGTACATAAGTACTGAATTCTAAGTAAAGTGAAGGTTAGGAGGTAGCCAAGCTAACTGCTGATCAAGATAAAATAGAGCACCAGTGTTTTCCTGATAACTTAAATAATCAGGAAGTCTGCTACTCCCAGGCGAAACTATTGAAGTCCCTACCAAAGGATCAGTTGTAGACTCAGTAGATTTAATATCATTCTCAGAAGATTTAATCGAAGCAAAAATGTCATGATTCTTGCCACCAGTGAGAATGTCATTACTATCTCCTCTCAATAACTGGTCTTTACCCGGTTCACCTGTTATAGTGTCATCGCCTTCATAACCTTTAAAGCTGGCGTTAGTCGTAGGGCTAATAAAATCAGTAGTAATTTTAAGAACATCGTCGTCAACTGAGAAGTCTGTAATTGTATCAATACCGCCACCTGAGTAATTCAGGACAAAGGTGTCACGACCCTCGCCACCAGTGAGAATGTCATTACCATCTCCTCCCACTAACAGGTCTTTACCCGGTCCACCTATTAGAGTGTCATCGCCTGCATAGCCGAATATTTGATCGTTTCCTTGAATTGCAGCTAGATAATCGTTTCCAGGGGTGCCTTGAATAATTTCCACGTTCGTTACTCCCAAATAAATGAGTGTTTCTACTGATAATTTTAACCAGCAATTAACATCACATATGAGATGGGTTAACAAACAAAACAAGGCGATCGCAGCTAGAACACCAATTCCGTAATCAAAACGCGAACCCCTCGTTTGTGTATACATAGTAGAAGGGGAGTTTGGCTCTCCCCAACTCTAGTAAAAACTCTGCTGGAGAGTTAGATTTTTTATTCATTAAATTCATTAATATTATTAGTTTTTGAAGCTACAACAACAGTTGTATTCCAATTAAGGTTAGGAGGTAGCCAGGCTAACTGCTGATTCATGTAAAATAAAGCACCATTGCCTGCGTTATATGTAAAAAAATTAGGAGGTTTGCTAGCGTTACTCGATCCGAGTGTTTGTGGACGAGTTGTAACCTTAGTAGAGTCAACAAAAGCATCTTCAGCCAGTTGATAATTGGTCAGAGATGATGGTGTGCCGATAAAATATGCAGAGGAGTCAATAGTAGAGGTAGTAATTTTAAGAACATCATCTTGAGTTGAGAAGTCTGTAATTGTATCAATACCGCCACCTGAGTAATTCAGGACAAAGGTGTCACGATCCTTACCACCAGTGAGAATGTCATTACCATCTCCTCCCACTAAGTAGTCTTTACCCGACCCACCTATTAGAGTGTCATTGCCTGCATAACCGCATATTTGATTATTTCCTTGAATTGCAACTAGATAATCGTTTCCAGGGGTGCCTTGAATAATTGCCACGTTCATTACTCCCGGATAAATTAGTGTTTCCACTGTTTATCTTACCTAGCAATTAGCCTTACAGATGAGATTGGTTAACAAACAAAACAAAGCGCTCCCCCAGCATTCACAAATTTCCTAACACCAACCGAAAGCATTAACACTATCAGTATTAAGTTATCCTCTGTTTATCCACCGCTTTAGCTGCATCGCAATTATTTTTCCAAACCATAACGCCCAGTTTAGAGATAGAGGGGTTTGAAGCGATCGCTTCGATGTCGGTTTTGCTTGCTGCTTTGATCGAGCGATCGCTATTCTACTTTCAGACAGAATCACTCCACTTAGGCGTAACAAGCTTATTACTGTTTGTTTTGGGAGAATTAAATGATAGTGACATAGATTGGATGATTGCTATAGGCACTCGCCAAAAAATTGCCGCTCACAGCGGATTTGAAAACCTTGGTGTATATAAGTGGGCGATACTGGATTTGAACCAGTGACCCCATCCGTGTGAAGGATGTGCGCTACCCCTGTGCTAATCGCCCAAGACTTTTTATCTGATTATAACTTACTCAGATTGACGGGGAGCAAATGACTCGCTACCGCTACCCTACTAGGCTCTGGGCACAGTCGTCACCAAAGATTCATTTCTTTAGTTTATCTAAAGTCGCATCTAACTTCTGAAATTACCTTTCTAAGATAGAAGCAGCAACTATAAGTTGTCATACACGACTAAAACCCTACTAACAGCTAGTGGCTGCGGAGAACAAAAAATGGCTAAAGCGCCAGAATCTTTAGATTTATCTACCTACGACGCTACAGACAAATCCCTAGATCGTGATTGTACAACCTTATCCCGTCACGTTCTACAGCAACTCCAGAGTTTTTCGCCAGATGCACAGGATTTAAGTGCGCTAATGAATCGCATTGCCTTAGCCGGCAAACTGGTTGCTCGTCGCATGAGTCGCGCCGGTTTAATGGAAGGCGTTCTCGGATTTACTGGGGAAGTTAACGTGCAAGGAGAATCCGTCAAAAAGATGGATGTCTATGCCAATGATGTATTTATCTCAGTGTTTAAGCAAAGCGGCTTAGTCTGTCGCCTAGCTTCTGAGGAAATGGAAAATCCCTATTACATCCCGGAAAATTGCCCCATTGGACGCTATACCCTGCTATATGACCCAATTGATGGCTCATCCAACACTGATAACAATCTCAGCTTAGGTTCCATTTTCGCCATTCGCCAACAAGAAGGAACTGATAGCGATGGTAAAGCAACTGACCTCCTCACCAATGGACGTAAGCAACTCGCTGCCGGGTACATCCTATATGGCCCTAGCACAATGCTGGTCTATACTATAGGTAAGGGCGTTCATTCCTTTGTTCTTGATCCCAGCTTAGGAGAGTTTATTCTCACAGAAGAAAATATCCGGATTCCTACCCACGGTTCTGTTTATAGCGTAAATGAAGGTAACTTCTGGCAGTGGGAAGAATCGATTCGAGAATACATCCGCTACGTTCATCGCACAGAAGGCTATACCGCTCGTTATAGCGGAGCAATGGTGAGCGACATCCATAGAATTTTGGTTCAAGGCGGCGTGTTTCTCTACCCAGGCACAATTCAAAACCCCGAAGGGAAATTGCGCTTGCTTTATGAAACCGCTCCTCTAGCCTTTTTGATTGAGCAAGCAGGCGGTCGTGCTACTACAGGACTGATGGATATCTTGGATGTGGTACCGAAAAAACTGCATCAGCGCACGCCTTTAATTATTGGTAGCAAAGAGGATGTAGCAAAGGTAGAGTCTTTTATTCAAAACGGACACTAGTGTCACAAGGCAGAAGACAGAAGAAAATAAAGCTTGTAGATAAAGCTCTTTAACTTTTTTTAACTGGATAGTTATTTTTGCCATACTGCATTAGAACACAGTGGCAAAAGCATCAAGGATGCGTCTAGCCTATGGCATTAATTAAAAGTTAATCATGGTGATTTAGGATTGGGAATGCACAATAGCACTTCTCGAAGATGTATTAAAGATTATCTCAGCTGGCCGATGCGATAAGTGATTGGCAACGCCACAATTCAAAAGTCACCATCAAATGTTGATGGGTTTTGTCAACTTCACTAGCAAAGATCACTATACAGGAGTGAAACAAATTACAGCTATGGCTACCAATCATCTACTAGAAATTAAGCAATACGGTCAAAGTATCTGGATGGATAATTTGAGCCGTGACATTATTCAATCAGGCGAACTCAAAGACCTGGTTGAAAATCAAGGTATCTCTGGGATTACCTCTAACCCAACTATCTTTGAAAAAGCGATCGCTGGTAACGTCATTTATGATGCCGATATCGAAGCCGGAGTTCGTGCTGGCTCAGCGACATACAAAATTTACGAATCGCTAGTTTTTGCAGATATCCGTAATGCCTGTGATATTTTACACCCTGCTTATGAAGCCTCGAATAGACTAGATGGTTACGTGAGTATTGAAGTCCCGCCAACCATCGCCCAAGATACTGAAGCAACAATAAACGAAGCGCGGCGCTATTTTCAAGAAATTGGTCGGGAGAATCTGATGATTAAAATTCCCGGTACAGAGCCTGGCTTGCCAGCAGTCGAACAGGTGATAGCTGAGGGCATAAATGTCAACATCACGCTGCTATTTTCTGTAGAAAGCTACATAAATACAGCTTGGGCCTATATTCGTGGCTTAGAAAAACGGCTGGCTGAAGGTAAAGACATCAGTAAAATTGCTTCAGTCGCCAGCTTCTTCCTCAGCCGGATCGATAGCAACATTGACGCCAAAATTGATGCTAAGTTGAAAAAAGGCGTTGATGATATTGCCGTGGAAGCAAAGCTCTTAGCTGTTAAAGGGAAAATAGCGATCGCTAACGCCAAGGTTGCGTACCAAGAATACAAGAAAATTATTGAGAGCGATCGTTGGAAAGCCTTGGCAGCAAAAGGAGCCAAAGTACAACGCATACTTTGGGCCAGCACCAGCACCAAAGACCCCAACTACAGAGACGTGATGTATATCGAGGAGTTGATAGGCCGAGATACCGTTAACACCGTACCACCAGCGACGATTAAAGCTTGTGCCGATCATTGTAACGTAGGCGATCGCTTAGAAACAAATGTAGATAATGCTTACACGCTGATCGAAAACCTCAAAGATCCCGACATCAACATCGATCTCGATACCGTTATGGATGAACTGTTAGCCGATGGTATTGACAAGTTTATCCAGCCCTTCCAGTCCTTGATGAACTCTTTAGAAGAGAAGATCAAGGTATTGTCGCCAGTGTAGGGACTAGGGACTAGGAACTGGTGACTGGGGACTGGGGACTGGAAACTGGTAAATCAATTTTCCTAATACCCAATACCCAATACCCAGTACCCAGTTCCTAATACCCAGTCCCCAATCCAAAATCCAAAATCCAAAATCCAAAATTCCTATGGTCAGTCTGCTAGAAAATCCCTTGCGCGTTGGTCTGCAACAACAAGGGATGCCCGAACCCCAGATTATAGTCATTTTTGGCGCTTCTGGTGATCTCACCTGGCGCAAACTAGTGCCAGCACTTTACAAATTGCGGCGAGAACGGCGTATTCCACCCGAAACTACTATTGTCGGTGTGGCACGTCGAGAGTGGAGCCACGACTACTTCCGTGAACAAATGCAAAAGGGCATGGAAGAGGCACATGCTGATGTCGATTTAGGAGAACTCTGGCAAGACTTCTCTCAAGGTCTGTTTTACAGTCCTGGGGATATAGACAACCCCGAAGGCTACCAGAAACTAAAAAAATTATTGAGTGAATTAGACGAAAAACGGGGCACACGAGGAAATCGAATGTTCTACCTCTCAGTTGCCCCCTCATTTTTTCCCGAAGCGATTAAGCAGTTAGGAAGCGCCGGGATGCTAGAAGATCCCTACAAACATCGTCTAGTAATTGAAAAACCCTTTGGTCGCGACTTGGCTTCTGCCCAGAGTCTTAACCAAGTGGTACAGAAATTTTGCAAAGAAAACCAAGTCTACCGCATTGACCACTATTTGGGTAAAGAAACAGTCCAGAACTTGCTGGTGTTTCGCTTTGCCAATGCGATTTTTGAGCCGTTGTGGAATCGTCAATTTGTTGACCACGTGCAAATAACCGTGGCAGAAACCGTAGGCGTGGAAGACCGGGCTGGTTACTATGAAAGCGTCGGCGCACTAAGGGATATGTTGCAAAACCACTTAATGCAACTTTACTGCCTAACGGCTATGGAAGCACCCAACGCAATGGATGCCGACAGCATCCGCACAGAAAAAGTGAAGGCACTCCAAGCTACTCGTTTAGCGGATGTGCACAATCTATCACGTTCAGCAGTGCGTGGTCAGTACAGTGCTGGCTGGATGAAAGGTCAAGCAGTGCCAGGGTATCGGGCAGAACCAGGCGTTAATGCCAACTCGACAACGCCCACCTATGTAGCGATGAAGTTTTTGGTAGACAATTGGCGCTGGCAAGGTGTTCCCTTCTACCTGCGTACTGGTAAGCGGATGCCGAAAAAAGTCAGTGAGATTTCCATCCACTTCCGCGAAGTTCCATCTCGGATGTTCCAATCTGCCGCCCAACAGACAAACGCCAACATTTTGACGATGCGGATTCAGCCAAATGAAGGAATTTCCGTGCGTTTTGATGTCAAAATGCCGGGGGCAGAATTCCGTACCCGTTCCGTTGACATGGACTTTAGTTATGGTTCCTTTGGCATCCAAGCAACTTCTGATGCCTACGATCGCCTATTCCTCGATTGTATGATGGGCGATCAAACATTGTTTACCCGGGCCGACGAAGTAGAAGCAGCTTGGCAGGTAGTAACGCCAGCCCTTTCCGTTTGGGATGCACCCGCCGACCCAACTACTATTCCCCAGTATGAAGCCGGTACTTGGGAACCAGCAGAAGCAGAATTCTTAATTAACCAGGATGGCCGTCGCTGGCGCAGACTGTAGAAAGTTAGGAGTGATGAGTTAAGAGTTATGAAGTGATAAATTATGAGTGATGAGTTATAAATTATGAGTTTTTGAATTAAGAATTTCAGTTCTTCTAACTTCTAACTCCTAACTCCCAACTCCTAACTTCCAACTTATAACTCCTAACTTCCAACTTCTAATACCAATTCTTTAAAATTAGGCAACAGATGCTCTCTTACCAAAGTCCTGCTGTATCTTGCGTTTCTTAATTGCGAATTGCAAATTGCGAATTGCGAATTGGTATAACTCCTAACTCCTAAATTATTCAACAAACAAAGCTGACAACCCAAAAATACTATGGCTCCCCAAGCTTCTACAATTTTTTCACTTCAGGCACCAAAAGATATTTCGCTTGATGAATTAGATGCGGAACTGAATCAAATTTGGCAAAGTTACGGCATTACTGGCGAAAACGGTGGGCTTCCTGCTGCTACTCGCGCCACTACATTTACCTTAGTGGTTTACGAACCGGAAGAAACCCAGTATCTTTTGGCTACTTTAGGATTTTACAACGGCCCGCTTGACGGAATTTTAGGGCCTCAGATGAAAGCTGCACTGCGGCAAGTGCAAATAAAATATGCACTGCCAGAAACTGGAATAGCAACACCTGAAACCCTGGCAATCTTGAGAGAAGAATTCGCCAAACGTCAAGGAAACGGGGCTACGGGGGATAATGGTTCTGTTGCTATTCCCAGCTTAAATGCCCCAAGCCCCAGAATTGCCGATGAAATCGCCCTCCGTAACCCCTGCCGGATTATTGCACTGTTTCCCATTGCTGGCGAAGATAAAGGTGTCAAGGCTCAAGTTTCTGCTTATTGCCCCATCCAAAAGCAATCGTCAAGCACACTAATCTGCTGCGAGTATATAACTCTCAGTGGAACTGCCGCTGCCTTGGAACGAGTAGGGGGCATGATTCCAGCATTGTTGATTGGCGGCTTACCAAAGTTTCTTTGGTGGAAAGCAACACCAGACCCCAATAATGCTCTATTCAAGCGGCTGGCAGCAGTATCCAACAATGTTATTGTGGATTCTTGCCGCTTTAACGAGCCAGAAAGTGATTTACTCCGCCTACAAGAATTGGTGGAAAGTGGTATTCCCCTAGCTGACCTAAACTGGCGTCGCCTCTCAGCATGGCAGGAATTAACAGCTGAAGCCTACGACTCACCTCACCGTCGGGCTGCCCTTAAGGAAATTGATCGAGTAACGATTGATTATGAAAAAGGCAACCCCGCACAGGCATTGCTGTTTTTGGGTTGGCTGGCAAGTCGTCTAGGATGGCAGCCAGTTTCTTATCAAAAGGAAAGCGGAGATTACGACATCACTCGCATTCGCTTTATTGCCCAAGACCAACGGCAAGTCGAAGCCGAATTAGCGGGTGTCCCTCTTGCTGATGTGGGTGAGATTGCCGGCGACTTGATTGCCTTGCGCCTCAGCTCGACAAATCCGCAGGCAGACTGTGGTACAGTGATCTGTTCGGAAACTGGTGGCTGTATGCGGATGGAAACCCACGGTGGTGCCCAATCCGCGGGTCTGTTTCAACAAGTCACTTCACTTTCCGAACAAAAGGCGGAAGCATTGCTAAGTCAGCAGGTGCAACGTTGGGGCCGCGAGTCACTTTTTGAAGAAAGTCTGGGAGTGACAGCGAATATTTTCAAATTGGAAACGAATAGTTAGCTTCGCCTGAAAAGAATAAAAGTTACCAAAATTGCGAAAATCAAACACAAGCTCTTCAGATTTTTGGATATTCCAATAATCTGGAGGGTTTTTCTATGCGCCACGCAAAGCAAGTCCGCGAACGCGAGAGCGTCTCGTAGAGAGCGTCTTTGATAGCGCAGCCTCTTCGACGCAGCGCAAAGTCTGAGCGAACGCGAGAGCGTCTCGTAGAGAAGTGGCTGACCGCAGGGTAGGATACGTCCCTTGCGCGTCTCGTAGAGAAGAAGGAGAGGAGAAAGAATTTCACAAATGGTTTTGGATTGCTATAGGTATTTATAGTTTTTAATAACTTCAAGGTAAATTTAGTCTACACATTCAGTATTTTAGGTGTAAAACTTGTATTTACTCTTATAAACTTGTGATGAACATTTCCTGGATGCTACCTTCTACAAGATGACACAGGATTTGGAGCAGTTTTTTTAACCATGAAGCGCAGATACAAAGAAGCTTACAGCTTGACATCGTTGATCAGTCTCAATTTAATATTTACCTTAGTTGCATTTGATAGAGCGAACGCAGGATCAACACTTTCCGTGAACGCCACACCACCGAGAACTCCAGATAAAAGTGTCAATTGCGAGATTCTAGTTGTGGGTGGTGGACTATCTGGCGTCGCCACGGCTTACGAGGGGTTGCTAGCAGGACGAACGGTTTGCCTCACGGAAATTACTGACTGGCTGGGAGGACAAATTTCTGCTCAAGGGACATCTGCGTTAGACGAACGCCCAACTCAGCGAGCTCTCAAATTCTATTCTCGCGGCTACCTAGATTTGCGAAACCGGATTGGGCGCAAATACGGTAAACTTAAC
Source organism: Nostoc sp. (assembly GCF_036916575.1). GTDB lineage: Bacteria > Cyanobacteriota > Cyanobacteriia > Cyanobacteriales > Nostocaceae > Nostoc. The sequence goes on along the minus strand of NZ_JBALGC010000133.1, from coordinate 97,653 downwards.
CCCGGTAACTGCTGGGTAAGTGAATCTTGTTTTCTTCCCCGCGATGCTCACACCATTTTGACCCAGATGCTTAAAGATGCAGAGAAACAGGGCAAAGGGAAGTTGCAATGGTTTCCAAATACGGTAATTAAGGATTTGGAAATCGCTGCTGATGGCAAAATAATTAATAGTGCGATCGCTATCCAACATCAACCAGCAAAAGGCGCACCACCTCTCAATACTTTTACTTTATCTCAAAGTATTGAAGATTCTTATAGCTACGAAAACTCATCTCGGTTTACTAAAACTATTCTTCATTTTATCCCCAAAGCAGCGAAAGGGGATGCTCCTAAATGGTACGTCGTAGACACCAGCGAAACTGGAGAAATTATCGCCCTTGCTGATGTCCCCTACCGATTAGGCATTGATGCTCGTTCCTACCTGGAACCTTCTGCTTCCAGCACCAACAATGACCCTTATTGCCCTCAAGGCTTTACCTACACCTTTGCAATGCAGGCAACCAAGGAACCGCAACCGCAGACAATGCCTGCATTTTATCCACAATATGCGCCATATTTCAGCTATGAATTACCGCGACTAGCTAACTTTGATTTGGTTTTCACCTATCGGCGCATTTGGAGTCCAAACAAAGGGAAACCAGAAAAATTTGGCGGTGTAAATTTTACTGCTCCTATACCAGGGGACATTTCCATGCAAAACTGGACTTGGGGTAACGACTACCGCCCCGGAACTGCTAACGATAACCTGATTTACACTCGCCAACAGTTACAAGCTACTGGGCAGTTAAAACCAGGGGGCTGGATGGGAGGACTGCGAACAGAAACCCTCCGCAACGCTGAGGAAAATGCCCTATCTTTCTATTACTGGTTAGTAGCTGGAACTACAGATTCCCAACTGGGAGAAGGTGTAAAGCAGCAGCAAGCCAATAACCGCTTGTTGTCAGGGCTAAATTCTCCAATGGGGACAGTGCATGGCTTATCGAAATATCCCTATATGCGCGAAGGACGGCGCATCATTGGCCGTCCTAGTTGGGGGCAACCCGAAGGCTTTGGTATTTGGGAAATTGATATTTCCCGCCGAGATTACAATGATCAGTATTACCCCAAGACTCTGCCAGCAGATATGTATCGTAGACTACGAGCAGCACTTGCAGGTTTGGAAGCAGTATCAGTAATTGACGGTAAAGTTTCACCAGACAAAGCAATGCGACGGACTCGTTCTACTATCTTTCCTGATGCTGTAGGTATTGGTCACTACGCTATAGATTTCCATCCTTGTATGGTGAATAGTCCCCCGGAAGCCCCTGGTAATACAGAACATCCAGGTGAAAGACGTGGTGCAGGCCAAGCTTATCCCTTCCAAATTGCTTTGAGGGCGATGATTCCCCAGAAAATTGACAATTTGCTGGTAGGAGGCAAAAGTATTGCTACTAGTCATATTGCCGCTGCTGCCTATCGAGTCCATTCCTTTGAATGGTCGGCCGGCGCAGCTGCGGGAACTGTTGCTAGTTTTGCCATCAAAAATGCGATCGCACCTTACCAATTAGTCGATGACTTACCCAAACAAGAACCACAACTAGAAGCACTCAAACGGCTTTTGCAACAAAATGGTAACCCTACCGCTTTCCCAGATACATCTATTTTTAACGAAAACTGGGATAATTGGCGGTAGATAGTCATTAGTTATTAGTCATTGGACATGGGGCACTTGTTACTGAGCGACTTGTGCCGAGCAAAGCCGAGGTAAGCCGTAAAGCCTGCGGCATAGCTACGCTTACGCTGTAGCCCAAGCTAGAGAAGTATTGAGCATGGGAACTGAATTCTTCCGAATACAGAATACTTAATCGCCAACTCCTAACTCTTAACTTCCTAATCCTCAGTTCCCAGTCCCTAGACAATGGACTAAACTAGTTACTTATAATGTAGTTTTGTAAAATTATCTTGCTTAATTGCTCTATGGTTACGACGCTTTCAGCAGATGTTTACGGGATGGCCACAGCACCAACTGTAGCTCCTGAACGGTCTAATCAAGTTACCCGTAAGACTTATCCGAATTACAAAGTGATTGTATTAAATGATGAATTTAATACATTCCAACATGTGGCTGAATGTTTGATGAAATATATTCCAGGAATGAGTGGTGATCGCGCGTGGGATCTGACTAATCAGGTACACTATGAAGGTCAAGCGATCGTCTGGGTCGGTCCCCAAGAACCTGCGGAACTCTATCACCAGCAGCTGCGCCGAGCAGGTTTGACAATGGCACCTCTAGAAGCAGCTTAATTATCATGGGCAAACCCACCGTAGATCCCCTGCGAGCGGCTTCGCAAAAAGCTGGCAGATTGGTTTGGAATCACTCAACACACCTTTCTGGTCTCATCCCAATTTTAGAACGTCTTTGTCAGCAGGATGGCATCCAAACCGTGACGCCGGGAGTGATTGGACGGTCAAAAGGTCATTGTCCAAAAATGCAACTGCGTGTTTCAGTACCAATTCGCGGCGGCTATAAAGTAATTGCACGGCAGGGGAAGACGGTACAAGAGGTGTTTATTTTGACCCCTTTGGCGCAGTCAGAACTGGAAACGGCATTAGCGATCGCGATGAAATCTTAATCATCCCCCATGCCCCATTCCCCATGACTATTCCTCAACACGGTGGACTGCAAATTTGTGTAGTGGCAGACTAACAATGCAAGAAAAAGTTAAAAAATATGACAGAGCAGTAGTTATTCTCAAAGTCATTATTACAGATTCCCAGTCGGGTAAAACTATTTTCTCTATGCCAAACGCTACACAGTAAACTAGCCAGTAAGTAAAGCTCATTCTAAACAGAATCCGCTCTGTTTCTTCCACATCATTTTTTTGCTGCTTACCGTCCCACAGTAACACCAATCCAATAACGCAAGCGACAAAGGAAACAGCAACTACAAATTCGTGACAAAATATATTTAACGAATGCATTTGTGTTTATCCCCACATTTTTCAGTTGAAATTCAGTCTAAAGGAATATTCCTTACAGAAATACAAAATATTTACAAACCTCAATAGAGTCATTCAGATGTAAAGAAATGCAACAAAAATTGTTGTTTTGCAAATCTAGATATTATTAATGAAAATTAAATATTTTTGTTAAGCAGGCATCGCAGATTGAAGCGGTAAATATCAATTCTGCGGTTCAACAAGCGATCGCGCTGCTAATAATTCCAGAGCTTCTAATACGGTTTTAGTAGACTATCCAAATTAATCGCTGCTGGTGATCGCTCCCCACGATCACGCGCAAGAACAATAATAGGCGACGCTTAACGGAGAATTCAACACTCATCAATCCTAAGCCAAGCGATTCTGCCTAGCTTTTATCTGCAAATGGATCTACGAATGGGGCATCTCTGATAAACATAGGTTAAAGAAGGTCATCAAGCAACTAGCGCAGCACAGATCATGGTTCGCCAATTGCTGGATGAATTGCTGAGTGTTCAAGAGATTGCACTTGTTTGAAGACAATAGCTTCGGAAATTTTAACAATTTTGTGTTGATGTTTCACAAGCGCCAATACTCACCCAGCTGCTAGAACCATCTTGCCAATGTTCTTTCTTCCAAATGGGGGCATTGTGTTTAAGAGTATCAATAGCATACTGGCAAGCTTCAAACGCCTCACTCCGATGAGGACAACCCACCGCGACTAAAACGCTAATTTCTCCAACTTGCAAACGTCCGGTGCGATGATGAATCACTACCCGATTCACATCAGACGTAGATAAGCGAATATCAGCAGCAATTTGATAAAATATCCGCAATGCCATAGGTTCGTAAGCTTGATACTCTAGAGCAATTACAGGTTTACCATCAGTTTGATTGCGAACTACGCCACTCATTATAACCACAGCACCGTTGGCTGGATCGTCAGACTTGGCATAGATTTCTTCAAGAGACAATGGTGCAAAGCTAATGGCAAAACTATCTTCGGCTCTTGGTTTAACAGCAGAGGCAAGTGTAGTCGTCATAACTGCGTTGGTATTATGTGGGCTTTTTCTATTGTCTCTGAACAAAACGCTGCTGGTGTATATTTAGTTGCTCTAGTTGCATATATTACCGCCTACCTATCTAATTGACGCTAACCGTCAGTGGTTCAAAGCCAAGGTGGGGTTAGATGTATAGGAAATGCCACGAGATACCGGGTTATGCCCGATTTGTATAGAGAGTGGCGAAGTTTTAATTATTCCCGACACCTTGGCTGATGAACGATTTGCGACGAATCCTCTAGTTACTTATGCTGAATTGAGTATGAGATTTTATGCAGTCGTGCCTTTGTTAGCACCAGGAGGAGAAGCGATCATGACTCTGTGTATAGTTGATCGTGTACCACGCCAAATCAGTTCCAAACAAGTGGAAGCACTGCAAACTCTTAGCTGCATGGTAGTTAGACAACTAGAGATCTGGCGGAACTTAGTTGAACTGGCAAGCATTAAACAGAAGTACAAAGAGGCACAAGAAGCATTACACCAAAGCAAATCTATTTTGGGCAGCTTCTTTGACAGTTCGCCGATGATGATGGGAATTGCCGAGTTGGTAAATAATGACATCCTGCATATTTCGGATAACCCCGCCACAGCGAAGTTCTTTGGACTCACGCCAGAAGCAATGCAAAATCGCCTATTAGAAAATTATAATTACACAGCAATTACTGCTAGTGATGGCATGTAAGCATTAGCAATTTATGCCCAGCATAAAGATAAAATTAGTGCTGCAATTATCGATCTGATTATGTCCAATATGGATGGAGCAACTACCATTCGCACATTGCAAAATCTCAATCCGTTATTGCCGATTATTGTTGTCAGTGGACTTGCAACAAGTGAAAAAGTACCAATCGACAAAACAGATGAACATACAGTCTTTTTACCCGAACCTTACACAACACAAGAATTATTGAAAACCATACATGTAGTTATTAGTCAATAGTATAATCTGCATTATCTAGACGATCGCAGTCATATCTACCTTTAATCTCTTGATTGAAAAAGCTGCCAATTGAGTCAGAAAAATATAAATCTTCCCAACTCTCCTCGTCTATGCCTAAGTAGTGATAAATAGCTCCACTTTGAAACTCAACTTGCAAAATGTGTTCGCCGCGATCGTAGCCTACAGCCATAGCCATTGAGGAGATAACTGGTAGCATGATAATTGGTTCTTCTTCAAAGGGTAGTGCAGTCGTTTCGGCGATAACTTCGTTCAGTTCTTGCAATCCTTCATCAACTTGTATCAGCGCGGGAATTTCCAAAAACTCCTGTTCCTCGCCTCGGTCGAGCAACAACTGCAAATATCCATCAGAGTGAGCGATCGCTACCAAACTGCTCAAGTCTACCTTAGATAGCTTCATTTATTTTCTGCTCTCCTGTTGGCATAGTCGAAAGTATTAAAGTTTTATGCAACACTTAAGTGCCTTTATAGTACAAAAATACTATAAAGGCACTTCGCTGTCAAGTTTTTTTCACCAAGCGAGAATTTTAGGTGTGTAGAGACGCGAAAGCATTGCGGTACGTTAGCGTAGCGGGGCGTACTCCTACGGAGAAGCAAGCTAGCAAGAGCGTCTCGTAGAGAAGCCCAGTGCAATTTTGCCTCTCTCCAAGGTTTATCGGTAAGTGTATTTCTGATCTCAACTGTATTAGTGTAAGTAGATAAACAAAAATATTTACAGTAGTTGCAAGCAGAACGAAGCAATCGCAATGGCTGGGATTGCTTCGCCCCGCTTGCAATTATATTGTGTAATTAATTATACTTAATTACTTAATGGTTTGCGACCAAAGGTATAAAAAGTTGTGATATCGTTCCAAATGCCTTGTTGCGTTACTAATACTGCCAATTCTGCTTCAAATTCCGCCTTAAGTTTCTCCAGTTGCCCAGATGAGAGTTGGTTCATGGGATTTGGAAATTGTCCAGGTGCTGGATGAGAACCTCCAGACCACATCCGCTTTGCCTGTTGTAGGCTAATATAACTACCGTCTTGCTCAGACTTAATTTCAATCGTCTCAAAGCCTGCTGTTTTTAGTAGGTCATGGCACTTTTCAATAGTGCCTGTCGGTTTACTGAATGCAAGTGAAACGCCATACTTTTGGGCGACTTTTTGCATAGTTACCCCTCCCACAAAAGCGGTGTCTGCAAATGCATGAAAGCCAATTAGCCCACCAGGTTTGAGCAATTGATGCCAAAGGCGTAATGCGGCAGGAACGTCAGCCATCCAAATCAGGGCTGAGGAACATAGGACAACATCAAAACTGTTGGCTGGAAAGTTCAGTTTCTCAGCATCCGCAAGTACAAGCTCAAGATTATTCAGCCCCAACGCTTCAATCTTGCGTTTTGCCTGTTCAAGCATCCCAGTTGAAATGTCCACTCCAACAACTCGACCTGCAAAACCGACAAGCTGTGCTGCTTCAATCGCCACCATACCTGTGCCAGTTGCAATGTCTAAAACATGCTGTCCTTGGCTAATTTGTGCATGTTTAACCAGACGATGAGCAATTCGAGGATGCCAATCGCCCTGATCATAAGTTTGGCCTCTACAGCTGTATAAATCCGCAATCTGTTGCTTATATTCATTTAGATCAAGTTGTTGATTCATAATTCTCTTACAAACAGTGTTTTTTGTCTGACATAATGCTAGAACACTGATTCAAAGAGGTAAAGAACATGTCACAACAGACTTCTTATTCAAACCGATTTTGAGCGATGCCTACGGCGGGTTACGCCTACGCTGGACATGTGAACAGTTTCCTGGTGCTAAATTTTTCCCCCTAGCCGAGCCTGTCTCACAGGGTTCAATACACGTAGTTGGTGATGTTATGAATCAAGGCGAGGGAGTTGCGGATTTTTTGTAAGTCTGACCTCATTTGGTCAGACTTATCTAAAGGTTGCTTATTTTAAGTCACAATCATCGTCTCCTTTATATTTGCAGCGTTCAGACAAAGAACTATGTGTATTAAGTTTGGAAATGCTTACTTATGACCACTAAACCATTTAGAGGCGATCGCTCCTAAAGCTGCTCCTACCACTGGATTACTGAGAAACTTAATAATCGTTGGTTGTTCAGCCATTACTTCTTGGAAAATATCAGGATGGCTATGATATGTGAAAGATGCCAGCTTGCTGAGGTCATCTGCATTTATGTGGTTGGGCTTGTGGGTAGAAAGTCCTAAATCTCGCTCTAGATGACGCTCGTCTAGACCTCTTTGCTTTAAGTGCTTGAAAAATGCCCGTGCAACATCATCCCGTTCGTTAGGCTTAATCTGAGCGATCGCTTTTTGGAGTTCTGGCTCCAGTTGGCTTGGTGGAATGCTGTTATGGTTGAAAGACTGACTAAACAATTGCCGACGTTCATTATGAGATGAGCGCTGGGCAAAATCGTCAAAATTTTGGTATTCCTGAGTTGGATCAGACGAAACATCATCTAAAGATTCTGTATTCCCGTGAGCCAACTCGTTGAGAATTTCGCGTTTATACTTGTCACTGCTGCTCATTTTAAATGTCTCCTTTTCTACTTGCAATCAATTTATTTATACTCAATTTGATTTGATTGCGTATCATACTGAGCCGTCAAAATTAGTTGTTTGTCTGGTGCATACATCAAAACTTTTAAGTCTTGATTGGGGAAGTTTTTGTGAAAACCTTGGAGTAAGGATTTTGCTAATGGTCGCACCTCAGTCGGACGAACTTGAGGCGCAATCACGACACCCAACTTGTTGTTGTCACGTACATAAGCATCCTGGACAATTCCCTTAGCTGTACTAACAACCCAGTTACCAAAATCTTGACCCTGTACACTGTTACCGCGTGATAACAAGGCATAGTCACCACTACGACTAATTTCGGGCAGTAATTGAGTTGGTTGTTTAGCTTGAACAGTACCACTACAGGCGGCTGTTGTTGTTAGTACTAATACCAAGACTAAAGCTGTTAAAACTCGACGAAACTGTTGAATTATTTTCAATTTAACCACCTCATCTAAGCTAATGACTCTTTTGCAATATCAATCTACTTAAAGTATTTTGAGTATAAGTAGGTACAAAACCCGCTCCTACTAACTCAAATGCAATGACCTTTGTAGTTTAAGTAGGTTAAACTCGGTCAGTTTTATTGACTATTGGAGTTCCATCAGTCTCAACGTCTAATTCTTCGCGTCGAACTGTTTCTTGAACCTCAACAGTTTCTTTGTCTACAACTTTTTGCACTCTAACTTCTTCCCGCAAAAAAGCTTCCTTATGGACGTCTGCAACTTCTTCATAGAGTTCTATATGTGCTACCTCGCCCTCGCGGAAGTTAGCAGTTTCAGTAGACACAACTTTGCCTGCGTCTTCAGGAGTGACTCGCTCAATCACGACTCGCTCTTTTTCTACCGGAACAGCAACTGTTACAGTTTCAGTTTCGACATGCTTACCAATCGCTACTTCTCCGGTTTTCCGACGCTGTTTATTAGCAACTAGCCTTTCTCCATAGAGTTTGAAGGTTTGGTCTTCGCTGACATCATATAGATCAGCGTCTTGTGCGTAGGTGTAGGTGTTGGGATCAAGACTGGGAGTAGTGCGGCCAACTGTAGATGCTACCCCAGCTGAACTTTCTACAGACGGTGTGCGATATCCTCGACGCACTCGTTCTTCATAGTCGTAATCAAGCGTTGTATGCTCTTGATATTCAGGTAAATTTTCCGCTTGCTCTCTTGTTATACCAACGACATATACACGGTCTGCTGTAGAGTCAATACGCGATTTTCCTACTGGTAGTAAGACTTTCTTGCCAGAAATCCAAAAGCCTAAGTCAACAATTAAATAGCGGAATGCTCCTTGGTCGTCTACTACAGCATCACTTACTGTGCCAATCTTCTCATCAGTTCCCTGAACATACACACCCATTCCTTTGATATCGTTACCTTCAATAGTATTACGGTAGTCTGTATCAAATTCACTTATTTTCTGGAGTGGCATTATTTTATTCCTTAAAATCTTGCTGTGTCTTTTTTAGAAATTACATAATTTAGTTTATATAAATCTTCTTTCCCAAGATTGATTTCATTCATCTTGATATTTAATCAATAGGAGTAACTAAATATAGTTTTATAACCAGAAAGTATGATATCAAGTTAATAACTTAGTACTTGTGTATTAGTAATTATCAAATCTATTATAACTAAAACTTTATTATTTATGTGACTAGTCTCTAGCCTTTTTGTGACTACTTTCTAGCACTAAATGTCAGGTCTAAAGTTAGGTAATTTGATATATATCATCAAATTCAGCTAGTTAAATATATTTATGGATACCTTACATTGAAATCAAGTAGCTTGACATTTTTTAACGTTTACTGTTTGAGTTGTAATACTTGTTCTATCACTCTTGTTAAAGACAAAATTTCTTCCAAAAGATTGATGAAAAGTAAATCTAAAAACGTCTAAACTTTATGAAGGTACTAATAAATTTGTAAATAAATATTTACCTCTGCTGCTAGAGAGTAATAAGGATAAATCATGGTCTTAGGTGTACATCGGCGTGCTATAGGCGTATTTACTCATCATCAGGATGCGGAACAAGCGCTGCATGAGTTGAGAGATTCTGACTTTGGCAATGGATAGAGTATCTGTGGTTATGCAGGATGCAGACGGCAATAATAATATTGCTGGTGCTGAAGTTAGGGAGTGCGTTGGTGATAAAGCTGACGATGAGCTTCGTGACGCTGGCTCAATTCTCAGCAGGTATAGAATTCAAGAGTGGCAAATCTATGATCGGCGTTAAAAATGTAGTTGCCAAGCAATCGTTGCCAAACTTGATAACAACAAAGTCAAACAATAAAACTGTTGTCATTGCAGAAAATCAGGAGATAATTATGGAAAGCGAATTTCAGCAACAGCAGTATGTCGATGCTGCCTCCCCAAACCAGATAGAAGCACTTAAAGGTTCAGAGTCTGGAAACTTAGCAATGTTACCACCCGCCTTGGAAAATGAAGAACAATGGCAAAGAGTTGGTAGACAGATTTCTATATTTTTGGCAAAAATACCTGAGTACATAGGTAGATTCTACCAAGAATACAAACTACCGATTATCAGCTTTGCTTTGCTTGTGATAGTGGTTACGGCACTGAGAATTTTTCTAGCGGTACTGAATGCAATAAATGATATTCCACTAGTTTCTCCAATTCTACAGTTCATTGGACTTGGTTACACAATTTGGTTTACTTTCCGCTATTTGCTCAAAGATTCCACTCGGCAAGAATTAGCAGCAGAAATTCGCTTGCTTAAAAAACAAATTCTAGGCAGAAAAGAATCACAGACTTTGAGCTAACGACAGTATAGTGGTGCAGGGTTAGGCACTTATAAATAATAAAATGCTGCTCACGTCTACCTTTCGCCCAAAAGGCGAAAGCGCCACAATATTTGGGTTTGGCAAAAAAATCATTCATAAACGGTGAGGCAGCGCCCTCTGGAGCGGGGATTTCTACACCACTTGCTTCTCCGTAGGAGTACAACGGAGGAAAAATACGCAAAGTAGTAGCTCCCCATGAGCGACTGTAAAAAAGAAAAGACCCTTGCCCAGAAAACTGTAGCAGCAAATGCTGATTATGTTTTGAGGCGTGATAGATAATCATAATGGAGCTGCACAAACAAGTGAAGAATTGGTTTACAGCTATTTTCAGGTAAATAGACCACGCTCTACGGGCACAGCATTGCTGTGCTCCTACGACAGATGTGGTTCAAATACATGAAAACTGCTGTAAGGCTAAAACTATTTGTCAAAGTCAATTTTTTTAACGTAGACGCGGAGCGGCTTGCCGCAGGCTACCGCCTTCGCGCAGCGTCTCGTAGAGAAGGCTGCAAAGGAGAGGCAGCGCTCTTACAGGGGGTTTCCACACCAGTTGCTTCTCCTGTGGTCGCCGCTGCGCGTAGCTTGCTTCCCTGTAAGGGTACAAGTCGGCAGAGCCGGACGCCAGTCGCTCATGGGGGAAACCCCCATCGCCTTTGGCGTCTCCCTTTGGGAGAAGACCGCGCTGGCTCCCCATGAACGACTGCCGTCGCAAAGAGAACGAATAAATGCTTAACTTAAATGTATTGCCTTATACCATGTCAGCTAAATTAGAAGGAAAAGGTAATTTATGCTCAAAACAAATAGACTAGCTTCGCAGACCGCAGCAATATTTCTTTTAATATTGCTAACAGTTCCGCTGCTTAATAGCTGCGGCGGAGGTTCCCGAAATGCTGCGTCACCTCCGATTGACGATAGTGTTGGTAGAAATTTAAATAATCGCGCCCCCGTAAATCAACCCCAAGCTAGGAGGGGATTGAGTACAGGACAGAAAGTGGCAATCTTGGCAGGAGCCGCTGGACTTTACTACCTCTACAATCAGCGAAAGAATGCCCAAGGAACAGGAGCGCAGGGGAAATACTACCTTTCTAAGAATGGGCGTGTTTACTATCGAGATGCTCAACATCGCCCTGTCTGGGTAACACCGCCACAAGAGGGGATTCGTGTTCCACAAGAGGAGGCACAACAATACCGTAACTTTCAAGGATATAATAACAGCCCTACAGGGCGAGACTTGAGGGGTTTGAGTGAAGCTCCTGTTCCGACAAATTAATTTTTGCAAATATTATAAATAGATGACGTGTAACCGTCATTCTATTTTTTAATATAAAGTTTTTTCCATATTTAAAGTTAACAACCGACATTCCGCACTTCAATATGTAATACATTGGTATTCAAAAAGATTTCCTAATAATCTATCTTCAATCATGAAGTATTAATACTGGCAATGATTGGGGATTTGTGATTGCTATTTAGGGAACTCCAAAATATAAATTATCCAATTTCAGCGAATCAAAACGACTCTCTTCCCTACTAAGATCTCACTGCTAAGAACTGCCCTCAAAGCGTTGTGTAGCGTCCCGCAGGGATAGAATATTTTTTTAATTGGAAGTCCCTTAAGCACCATTAGCCAGATGTTAGAAATCTTCATGTATTACACAATGAAGTGCAGAATGTAAGGTACAATTACGATTCTTGTTTGACATCGCCAATAGGATTAATTTCTCCAACAAATTTCAACAAATCTACAATGGTAAATGTACCAAGGTTTTCGGCAGGCAATGTTGGTTTCCAATCTGGGTCAGTCGCCAAAAATGAGTTGCTATCTTCTTCTAATAAGCCAACAAAAACTTCAGCCAAAATCCGGCTTCCTACCTGACCCAAACGTTGGCCTTGATTCTGAATTTGGGCTTCTTTAAGAATGTAGTACCACAACGGTGTCTCAATATCAAACTTATGCTTGGCTGCAACTTCTCCATCAGGGCCAGTGGAGATTTCATCCCTAGTCAAAGGTTTTAATTTCAGGAACCGAGCTACTCTTTGACCAGATGGCAAGCCGACACTCCGACCGCGAAGTAAATTTCTTACAGCCAATGATTTTGGCTCTGGAACATTGGGCAAATTTTTTAAAGGTTCAACAAGAAAAGGATCTATGTTGCGGCTGTGATTAACTTGCACATCAGGGTCAATCTCAAAAAATCTTCTCCAGTCAATAACCCAATCACTGGGAATCGGAATATTAAAAGGGTCGCCTAACTGCCCTGATTTGGCAGTGAAAGCAAACAAAAGTTCCAGAGTCGCGGGTGCAAATCCACCAGGAAGAGGAGTAAAAACACGGTTGTAGTCATAAACTGCACGCACCATACTATGACCAAGACGATAGGCAGCTACAGAAAACTCTACAGGAATAAATGGCTGCTGATCCTCCTTCAATATAAAAAAGCGTCTGCCCTCTTTAAGTACTAGTTCTAGCTGTTCCTTGTCAATAATGCGAGTCAAGAAGTCATGAAGTACTATCCATTGATAGTGCCAAATTACTAGTTCTCTGGCCTTTTCAAAATCCGACTTATCTATGGACTTTGATGATTCAATGGTTTTATTCTTGATACCTGTAACTACTTTGTTGTGAAATTTCAGAAAAGCCAGGTGAAGCTGTGCAACGATTAAGTTTTCATCGTTGCGCGGATCTCCAAGTAGTCCCAGACCACTAGAAGCGCGAGGAAGATCGTTAGGCAATTCTGGGGGAACACTGGGATCTCCTACCCCAGGGTCTTTATTAGTTGTGCCAATTAAAAACAGATTCTGGTCAGGAAGTTGGTATAGATACGGTTGTACGTCAGGCCCAGAACCATAAATACTATCAAGATCAAGTGCTGGTGTTCGGAAGTTTGTTACAGCCAATGGATCGACAATGATCTCTTTAAGAGTAGTGGTGTCTAAGGTAATATCATGATCGACAAATTGACCGAAATAAGTAAAGCCTGCGGGGATGCTTACATTGTCTCCCGCCGGTGTGTTCGGGCTAGGATCGCTTAGTGCATTGCCCAGTTCTTTTAAACTTTCCTCAGATGGAATAAAGAAACGAAGTTTTGGAAACAATCTGCCGAACTTACCTGTTTGGGCAAATTCACTTGGTGGTTGATGTTCACCTCTACGAGGGGTGAATCCATGCTGTCTACCCATACTAGCTCCTTTGGATAAAAAATTATTTTCTTGTTCAAAGAATACTTGCACTCTAGTGTGGAAAAACAAGTTTTAATATTACCCGTTAGGGTACTATTTTTCTTCTCATCTGCTAGTAAAAACAGAGTGTAAGTGTCGAGTCATGCTTTGCCGTGAATAGTTTGGTAGTTACTCTGATTGCCCATACCCTCAATATAGACAATCTCTGAAGCAGTGGCGAAGATTATTCTGGCGATGAAAACCTCATCTCTTGAATCGGGATAGCCGTCTTATATCAAGAGCGTTCGTTGTTCTCTACTAATTTTGGCTAAAAAACTTTCACTGGTTTGGGTTGGTGACGTTAAGGATTAATGCAAGTGAGAATTTCTGAGCTTATTTTCTCATTAGAGATTTTCTCATTTTGGGAAATTAGCCAGCATGGTGGGAAGGGGCGTTCCAAACATTGATTTGAGAGCAATTGTCCCTAGCAAATTCTTTAACCTGACTCTACGAAATAGCGATCGCTTCCATCGGCATGTAGCCCATCACCTAAGTCGCAGTCTGGGTATTACACTTGAAATCAGCGTCACCATTTTTCGCCACTACGCTGCTATTGGCATTAATTTACAAAGTTCTGCCAGATATTAAAATCACCTGGAGTAATGTCTGGATTGGTGCAGTGATCGCCTCAGTCCTGTTCACAGTTGGAAATCTCTTTTCGGAATATACCTGGGTAATGGTAGTTTTAACTCTACATACGGTGCAGCTGTCTCCCCAATAATCATCCTGGTTTGGGTTTACTATTCTGCCCAGATTCTCTTTTTTGGAAGCGAGTTTACTAAAATTTATACGAGAAAATACAACTCCAGAATTGTAACTGCCCAAAACGCTGTAACTTTGACTGAAGAAGGTCCTAGTTAACAATAAATCAAAGCACTGATACAAAAAATTATAAATATAATCGTAAATATCACGCTTTACCTTCTCGACGGCAGACCTTACTGCTTCCGGAAACCAATTATTTTTCTCAAAAATGGAAGGTATTTTCGGTAATATGATTAATAGGATTTTGCAATCTGGAGCTATGTGGACTTCTTAAACTATGTAAATTACCTACGTTAACAGCATATTTGTAGATAAATGAAACAGTTAGCAAAAACGTTATCTAGTAAACTTCTGCATCTATTTCAGCAGATACTAAAAATTCCCATTTACTCTAATTCAAATCCTAACAGAACTGATGTTGAAGATGAAGATTTTCTGGAAGACCCGACTGCTCAGTTAGAAAAAAAAATTCCTCTTCCAGACAGAGTTCAGAAAAATGAGCAAAAGTTACTATTAAATCACCAGTATTCAGTTAAACCTCGACAATTCAAAAAAGCTTCCTTATTTCCTGACAGTAAAACCAGTATTGCTGCCTTGTCGCTAGTTTTGCATGGAGTTGCTGAAGTCTTATCTCAAAAAATGAATCTGTCATGGAAAGGTCAAGTAAATAGTACTTTCAGCTACGAAAAAGAAATTGAAAGTGGAAAAGGAAAAATTTGTTATTATGTAACAGATAATCCTGAAACCCCACAACCAGAAACTTTGGCCGAAGAGGCTGCTCTAATTGTTATAGATCAATTTGACCCAAGAGCGTGTGCAATTCACCTGATTTATTGTGCCTTAGTAGCTAGTCTAGATAAACCTTGGCAAGGGAATTTTGTTATTGATGACAGGCAACTACTTGAATACACAGGGCTTATTAAACGCAGGGACTTATGTAAACATGAAAAATTGAGTATTTTGTACCACTTGTTACGGCAACCTGCTCAGGTATTAGCCTCTATTGCATGGCCTAAACACGGCAAAGTAGGAGCTTTTACTGTTGCTGATTTGAAGATTTGGGACGTTAACATAATACGAGATTTTGAAACAGATAAAGCTGGCAATAACAAGCTAGTGGGTTTAAAGGTGATAGGTCAACCTGGAGTATGGACAAAATACTTTCTCAACAAATCTAAATACCACTACCAGACTGGAATTATTACCAAAAAAACCGTACAAAAACTATTTAGTATTGGTAAACAAAATGCTGGCGCGGCTAGAATGCTAGTTTGGCTAACCTTTCAAATCCAACCGGAATTTCAGGATTGTGTAACGGGCAAGACTCTGATGGAGATTGCTTATGGCGCAGAGAAAGTGTCAACAGCAGAGCAAGACAGACAGCTCAGACGGCAAATGGCTGATGACTTTGAAACTGACTTGAAAGTTGTTAAAGAAGCTGGATGGCAAGCAGAACTGGAAACAGGTCCAACTTGGTTAACAAGCAGCAAAAGCACTAAAAGACCTATAGGTTACTGGAGTGAAATACTGAATTCTAGATGGCGTTTTCATCTACCAGCAGAAGTACAGGAACGCTTGACCCTGGACTCGAATCAGCTAAGTGCAAACAATATCCAGCCTCTATCAGGTAATATGATTAGAGAAGCTAGAAAAGCAAAAGGCTGGTCTAGGGCATTTTTCGCTACAACGATGGGGAAAAGCGTTTCCTGGGTTGATGCAGTCGAGACAGGTACACGTCAGGTTTCTCAAAAGGACTTGCCCAAGTTGCTCAATACACTGGAACTACACCTTGACAGGTATTGATTTCAACTAAAGTTTTATCGTTTTTCTGAGTTAAAAGGGAATAGCGAATAGGGAAAGGTACAAATCTCAATGCAGTAAGTGCTTGAGAATTCAATTAAAGTGTTAAAGTCGAGCATTAGTTTAGAGGCTGTTTCTAAAGAAATGTAAAAAGCAGTAACGCGGTGATTGGATGGTGGAATCCATATCGTCGCTTGATTAAGGATTATGAACTTTTACCAGAAATGAGCGAGTCTATGATTTACACAGTGATGATTCGTTTAATGTTGAAACGACTGGCAAAGTCTTATTTGTCCACTTCATAATCATTTACAAACAGCCTCTAATAGTGATCGCCTTACTTTACTTTCTTTACATTTCTTTAGAGACAACCTCTTAGTCTGATTCGGCTAATGTGTACAAATATCAATCACGTCTAGTCATTTATGGCATTTCTGATGAATGAATCGTTACTCTTTAGCAAAACGATGTTTGGCGGAAGCTCTAGGTACAGCTTGGTTGGTGCTGATGGGCGTGGGTACTGCGGTGATCTCTGGTGCAATACCTTGGGTTGGAGTTACTGGGGTGGCGATCGCTTTTGGCTTAAGTTTGTTGACTGCTGCCTATACTTTTGGCTCTATAAGCGGATGTCACATCAACCCCGCAGTCACAATTGGTTTTTGGGTAGCCAAGCAGTTTTCTTCTAAAGACGTTTTACCGTATATCGGCAGTCAGGTTCTCGGCGGAATTTGGGGGACTACTATCCTGTTTTTGATTTGCATGGGCAAGCCGGAGTTTACAACAGCTAACTTTGGTTCTAATGGGGTGGGAATTCACTCCCCTGGTAACTATAGCTGGTGGGCTTGTGCATTAGCTGAATTCACTGTTACCTGTGGTTTTGTGCTGCTGATTTTGAGCGTCACATCTTCTCCTGCTCTGAAGCGGTCTGCACCCATCCCCATCGGTTTCGGGCTGACCTTGGCGCATCTGATCCTCATTCCTGTGACAAACGCCAGCGTCAATCCCGTGCGATCGCTAGCCACAGCTATATTTACTCGCGGTTGGGCATTGGCTGACCTTTGGATTTTCATTGTGTTTCCAATTTTTGGTGGAGTTTTGGCGGGTATGGTCGCCCGATGGCTGCAAGAACCAGACATCTAATACAATGATTATGATTACCAATTAGTGAGTACTTTATTCTTTGGAAGTCTCTAATTGTGTAACGACTGTTCAATAGCGTTAAGCTAGAATAAATCCATTTTAATATTAGTAATGCCTAATATTCAAGAACACGTAAACACTCTCTTTACAAAATTTGTTCCGGGTTATAGATTTCTTCGTTTACAAGAACTCACAATTGATAAAGATAATTCACTCCAAACAGAAATTAATAGTAAATCAATTCAAGTTCTCAGTTGGAATATTGCTAAACAAAACTATAATAACACTTGGTTAAAAGATTTTTCAAACATCATTGAAACTTATCAACCAAACCTCATATTTCTACAAGAATTTTCTCTCAAGTTAGAAGCAGATGAATTGCCAAAATGGCTAAAAATGAATTGGACTTTTGCTCCTAGCTTTGTAGATATTCATCATCAAACCTATTCGGGGATTTTCACAGCATCTACAATCAGTCCACTCACCAAAAAAGTTATAACTACTAAACATTATGAGCCGATTGTTAAAACTCCTAAAATTTCTTTAGTTACTGAGTATCTGCTATCTGATAAAAGCACAACTCTTCTGACAATCAATAGTCATCTAATCAATTTTGTAGATTTAAATAAATTTAAAACACAACTAAATGAATTAGAACTAATATTATCTATACATCGTGGTCCACTAATATTTTCAGGAGATTTCAATACTTGGAGTCGAAAAAGAGCAGTTATCCTCAATCAAGTAACAACACAATTAGGATTAACGCCTGTAATTTTCGCACCTGATGAGAAGGAGAAAATTAAACGCTTCCTGTTATCACCCCCTTTAGATCATATCTTCTATCGAGATATCAGTGCGAAAAAAGCCAGTGCTAAGGTGCTAGACCAAATTTGTTCATCCGATCATAAGCCATTGCTGGCAGAATTTACTTATACCAATATTCAAAAAAACTAAGATGCTTGTAGATGCTGGTGTTCTAGCTATTTTTAGCACAGCTACAGTTGTTGTTCATCTAGTGGGAGTTGCACATGCAGCCCATGCAGTGATGAATGTGCGTTCTTCTCAAGGGGCAATTGCCTGGAGTATTTCTCTAATTACCTTTCCCTGGCTAGCGATTCCGTTGTATTGGATTTTAGGAAGGACTAAATTTCATGGATATGCTGAAACACTGCGCTCAGTCTATGCACAACACTACAACCTTATTCAGCCGATTTATAGTGAAATTACTAAATTTCAGGTTGCACCACCAGATAATCTAGCCGAGTTGCAACCATTAGCGGAGGCTTTTACAGAAATTCCTTTCACATCAGGCAATGCTGCCGAATTACTGATTGATGGTCAGCAAACCTTTGAAGCGATGCTGAAAAAGATTGCACTGGCGACAAATTATATTTTGTTCCAATTCTATACTGTTAACGATGACCAAGCTGGTAATCAGTTTAAAGAAGCATTGATTGCTAAAGCCAAGGAAGGAATAAACATCTACTTTCTATACGATGAAATTGGTTCCAAGAAACTATCTCGCCCTTATATCGAGTCTCTACAACAGCATGGAATTGCAGTAAGTGCATTTAACACTACCCAAGGTCAGGGTAATCGGCTCCAATATAATTTTCGCAATCATCGCAAAATTCTGGTGGTGGATGGAGAAATAGCATTTGTAGGTGGACTGAATATTGGTGACGAATATTTAGGAAAAAATCCTCGCTTGAGTCCCTGGCGCGACACCCACATGATGCTCGAAGGCCCAACTGTACAAAGCCTACAAAACTCTTTTTTGCGAGATTGGTATTGGGCGACTCGAAAACTTCTTGAAGTTAATTGGCAGGTAAAAATTAATCAGGAAACTAATCAAACTGTATTCATTCTTCCTACAGGCCCCGCAGATACACTACCAACTTGTAAGCTTTTTTTCGTCGAACTAATTAATCAAGCTCAAACTCACCTCTGGATTGCTAGTCCATACTTTGTGCCGGACGAGGCAACATTGTCAGCCTTAAAACTGGCAGCTATGCGAGGTGTAGATGTGCGAATTCTCTTACCAAACCGACCCGATCATTTATTTGTTTATTTATGTTCCTTCTCTTACTACACCGAAATGGAAAAAATCGGTATCAAGCTGTATCGTTACAAAAATGGGTTTATGCACCAGAAAATTATAGTCATTGATGAGAATATAGCAGGGGTAGGAACTGTTAACTTAGATAGTCGCTCTTTTTCACTAAACTTTGAAGTTATGGGTTTTGTTACCGAGCCTCGGTTTGTCCAAAGTGTGAAAAAGATGTTAGAGGATGATTTAGCTGTCTGTGTTGCTGTTGATCTTGATGAGTACGATAAAAAACCTTTTTGGTTTAAGTTAGCTGTAAGAGTCTCTCGATTGCTGACTCCTTTACTTTAATCACTAATAATTGTCCCTACCTCTAATATATACGAACTGGCTATGGTGCATGAGTAACAGAGCTAGCCTTCATGGGTGCAGAATGTTCAAATGCTTCAGGATGAGTTACTTCAAGAGAGCGAATTAACTCCCGAATGACATCAGTTGCTAGTCTGCCTGTGCTTGCACAATATCGTTCAAGTTTTTCGCTCTCAGTTGATGCGAGATTTATCGTGATTCGTTTGATAGCCCATTTTTTGTTCATGACTTGCTCTATTAATCAAAGAAAGAGAAATTAAACTTACAAAGCACTTTGGCAATGGTTTTAATCCTATATTTCAGCGACATTTTCAGCTTTAGCCTAAAATTGATTATTAGTTTTTCACCTCTACTATGCCTCAAAACCACAACAGTAATTCCCGAAGATTGCCCAAAATTAGAACCACGATTTTCTACATCTTCGTTGTCATTGCTGTTTTAGTAGTAGCCTTTTTGGCGTTGCCGCATGCAGACGCTCTCTACGAGACGCTACGCGTAGCGTCTCGTAGAGAAGCTATGCCGTTGGCGTTCGCGAACAGCGTGTCGCAGACAAGCCTCTCGTTCGCTGTCTTC
The DNA here is from genome assembly GCF_036916575.1 of Nostoc sp. Classification (GTDB taxonomy): domain Bacteria; phylum Cyanobacteriota; class Cyanobacteriia; order Cyanobacteriales; family Nostocaceae; genus Nostoc. Next base: position 77,395 of record NZ_JBALGC010000133.1, on the reverse strand, counting down.
GTCTCTGAAAGAGAAGAGAAGGCTTTACGCTGCGCTATCGGCGGGAACCACCGCTCAACGCCAGTTGCTTTAAGTGGGGGAACCCCACCAACGGACTGGCTCGACTTTGCGCTATTTACGCCGTGGCATACTAGTACCGCAAGGCGGAAGTCAAAAGTCAAAAGTCACTCATTCAAAAGTATTATGGAATAAGCTCTTTAGGGCTTTTCAATAGTCTGCTTATTTACGCTGTGCTGTACTAGTGTGAATTGAGATTTTACAATCCTCTTACTGTTATCTCAGATGATTATACATTTTATGTATATCTTCATCTTCCTTTAACAACGACTGAGTTTTTACTGAAGAAAGGGAAAGGGAAAATTTGGACTATCAAAATAGGTACTGTGATTTGGGTAACTATTTACGTAGTACCTTGTAATATTTTTATCCTTATGGAATTAGGGTAGCTGCGATCGCTCCCCAAGTCTCACAAATATTGCACCGCGCTGAACATTACTTAACTTTCCGGTGCGCCTTTTGACGATCGCGTTGCGAAAGCTTATGTGGACTAAATAATAAGGTATTTAATCCACCATTGTTAAGTTGAGTTACTAATGAGAGCCGACGCAGTTAAACCTTGACTCGTCGGAGTCAGCTTTACTCGTGATCAATTTTTTCGATATCATCAGGTGTACCAGTGGCAGAAATTTTTGATGTGCCAGATTTACCTGCACCTGAGTTGCCACCAGAAGCGCCAGCACCCCCTGAGTGTTTAGAATCCGTCTTCCCTTGTTCTTCTTGAAGCTGTTCAAGGCGGTTTTTTTCTTGAGCTTTATCTTTTTGGTCAGCCATATCTTATTTACATTTTTCAAAGTAGCGATCGCTCTTAACTCTACCATTTTCCTTATTCAAATGACACCAGATACCTAAGATGATCGCGTTGCGGGTCTTAAACCCTTTAATTTACGGTAAATACTCAGTCATCACCTGAGTTAACCCCAGAAAATCATCAAACAGCCGAGAAGATACAAGCCTCTAAGTTTGACTTTGAAGAAGTGAAATGATTACAGGAATACTTAATGAGGTACACCTTTTCAACTCTAGAGCCAGATATAGAGCAAATTTTACTCCTAACTCCTAACTTCTAACTCCTGAATTTTTTATATTCTAATATACCAAATTTTGGTCTTTAAGTTGTTCTTTCGCTAAAGCCAATGCTTGATGAGCATTTTTAAACTTTGTTTCATCTGTAAATTTATTACCAAAATACTTTAAATAAGCTTCCAGATACCGAATACGTAAGCGTGGATCAGCCGGATTCTGAAGAAAGGGGAGGTCAAGTTCAACCATAAATCGGATAGCCAACAAAGGGATAGGGCTACGAAGTGGACGAAAATTTGGGTTGTGCAGACCAGGACTTTCATTACGTTTATGAAATTCTCCTATCATCAGTCCTGACTCAACAAACAAAGGTTTAAGTTTTTGTTGGACACCATCTATTAGTTCAGAAGTGTCTTCTATATGGATATCAGGAAATATAAGTAAAAAAGCTTTATTGATTGCTAATTCCGGCTGTTGAACTTCCATATCAAGAAATATATCTCGGTAGCGGATAACAATCTCTTCTATTTCCTCTGGATACAAATTTTTTGTGTGAATAACTGCCAGACGAATACTGTTTGACTTGAGAGCAAAAGGTACAAAAGGGCAAACTACACCGGGTCTTCCTAAGTTAGGATGAGGCCTTCCTAAAAACTTTTTTACCCACTCCATAATTTCAATTAAGCAAAGAAGGTCTTTATATTGCTGTTCGATTTCAAGAGTTGTATAGAGTTGCATGAGCTTGAGTGAAATGGAATAATTGTTTAATTCAAAATCCAAAACTAGTTTTACAAAATTATCTTTTTTAAACTAATTATTATCTAAGAAAATAAAACCAGCTTTGATAATTTTTATTTTGGGTTCATCTGTGGCTTATAGCAGATAAAAATGCTAGAGCATTTTTGTGAATTTAAATAAATTCACGCCAAGATATACACAAACATATTTTTGCAATAAGCAACTTATGTTCATTTATTCTTGGCATTTTAGCTAGAATACGTATGTATTATTCAGCAGATGCTCCTATTTTATTTTACACTTTTAAGTTTCTATTATTTTTAAGAAGAATATTATAAAGTTTATGTTTAAATGGTTATTTTTACTGTAAAAATTTAGTAATGACCTAACAGCAACTATAGGCTTAATATCAAGTTAGTATAATTTTTTATAGGTAAATTCAAGGTTTAACTATAAATAGTTATTTTTCTGTAAAAGTTTAGTAATTAATTAACAGCAATTATACATTTAATATCAAGCTAGTATAATCTTTTCAAGGTAAATTTTATGTTTGAATAGTTATTTTTATTATAAAACTTTAGGATTTATTGAACAGCAATTATAGGTTTAATATCAAGTCGATATAATTTTATCTAAGAAAAATATCAAAAATTAAGTTCAAATTTATAAGCTGTATATTATTTAAATAGGTTGGCGTAAAAATTTGTTGTTGGAATAAGTTCTCGTTCCCAGCCTCTGCATGGGAATGGCTGATTAGAAGCTCTACCTCTAGTCAGACATTGAGTCAGTAGCCCACATGAATGAAGTCAGGAAACCTTCGCTCCCACAACTCTGGCAACGCACTGCCTCCTTTACAAAATTGGATATTTTTTTAATTGTCAGTCCCTTATTTTTCAACAAATTCTTTCACTACTGCCATAGCATCAGAAGGAATCTGTGTAATTAGGCGAAATGGAAATGCCGCAGTCGAAGTAAACTCGGCATAATCTGATGTCAGAAAGATAGCGTAGTTTTTAGCTTCTGGAGTCATTTGTGCAGCAAACGCCAAAGCTATAGCTTTAACGGAAACCACCGCTCCGACAACTCTAGCAACGCACTAGCTCCCTTACAAAATTGGATATTTTTTTAATTGTCAGTCCCTTATTTCTCAACAAATTCTTTCACCACTGCCATAGCATCAGGGGGAATCTGTGTAATTAGGCGGAATGGAAATGCCGCAGTCGAAGCAAACTGGGCATAATCTGATGTCAGAAAGATAGCGTAGTTTTTAGCTTCTGGAGTCATCTGTGCAGCAAACGCCAAAGCTATAGCTTTAACATACTTGCGAACATCTGCTGCTTGTTCACCCACAACTTCACCGCCACTAATCGGTGTATTTGGTTGTCCTATCTGATCCAAAGTCTTACTGGGGTCTTTTACACTCAGATGAGTACCCCCAACTATACCAACTAGCCATTTGGGGGATGGGATTTTGTCAAATCCCACAATCTGTTCAGTTAAAGCTGGGGTGGTTTTATCTGCGGAACTTGCTAACACTAAAGTAGGAACTTGCACCTTAGTTAACCCAGTTTCGCCAAACATCAGAGAAGTTGTAGGATTGAGAGCGATCGCCTGTTTTATTCTGGTATCCCGTAGTTGATAGGTATTTTCTGGCAGTTCTTGAGCAATGCACTGCATAATTTCTCCCTCACTGAAGATAGACAAGCTCTTTTTACAGCGTTGTTTTAGTCGTTCTAGTTGTAACTCGGCTCCAGCAACTTCTAAAGCTGTACCACCACCAAAAGAATGGCCAATGACCATCGCGTTCGTGGTTGCAAGTTTCCCTTGCAACGGATGATTAGCCGTTTGGTTGAGCTTTTCTAATTCGTCGAGGACAAAACTAATATCTTGAGGACGATCCAAAAACTCCTGAGGCTTCATAACTCTGGTTTTGCCTTGTAATGCTGAGTTAGTATTTGCCTGGTTACTACCGGGATGTTCTAAAGTTGCTACTACATAACCGTGGGATGCTAAATGTTCTGCTAGGTAACGCAAGTCTGTGCGGACTGACGCGAAACCGTGAGAAAAGACAATTACGGGTTTATTGGCAGTTGCAGCAGTTGACCAGTAAATATCAACTGGAATATTACGGTTACGCTTTTGGTCATTCCAGTCTAATTTGAGTATTTGTACTTGAGCGCTTCCTGGTTGGCTAGGGTCAAAAGGGAAAGCAATCTGCGGTGTTTTGTGGTCGAGTTGGGGAGCGATGGTTAGCATAAATTGCTGGGTACGCCAAAAAGCTGTATTCAAACTTCCTGCAACTATAAAAGCCTGTGGCAAATTAATTTCTAGGCGTTTACTGGGATAAGCAGCGATAAAACTCAGTACAGAAAGACCCTGCGGTGCAATAGAGCCTAATACCAATCCTGCTCTGAGTGCTTGTACCCCAGCTTTGTCCTTTCGGGCTAAGACCGTAGCAAAGTCATTGAGAATAGTTGTACCAATCTGGGTATTAACTAACCTATCAACTGTGACAACATTCATTGGTATATTCATGCCCAGCGCCCCCAAGAGAAAGCGGCGTTGTTGTTCAGATAATCCTTTAGTGTAAGGCTTCAAACTTCTAGGCAATTCCCCAGTTTTTGTAGCCTTTTGCAACTCAGCAAGGGAGATTGATTCTGTAAATAAACCTAAACGCACAACAACTGTGTCAGCCGCAATAGCCGAAGTATTTGCCCCGAACTGTGTAAGTACAATTGCGCCAAACAAACCTGCAACTGTCTTAAGACTTCTCCAACTTATTGCCATAAACTTTTATACCATTTGTTACTTACGGGAATATAACTAATATTTGTGTATTTGACTACTCCATTAATTGCCTAAAAATCAAAGCATATTTTTTCTTGAACTTGATGGCGATGTCTACGACGGGCTATGACGCTCGAACGTGAACAGCGTGTCGCAGACAAGACTCGAAGAGAGCTTCTCTACGAGACGCTCTTGCTAGCTTGCTTAAGAGTAGGGGTACACTATCGGCGTCGCCCTAATCTCCTCAAAGCATCAGCAGATGCGAACAGAGTTACATCAAAAGCATCACAAAAGCAACAAATTGTAGAATTCATCACAGCTAAAAATTTGAGCATAAATCAGTGTTAACAGCCACAAAAGCCCGATTGTTTCTCAGCTAGTTTAATACTGTGACAAAGCTCTAGAACAGGGTAAGCGATGCCTGCGGCAGTAAACTACGCATCTACAATTTGCACTTTTTGTGGGCTGATGTCTTGACTGCAATTTTTTTTGACAGGAAAGTTTAACCCATCGCTTAATGTTTTGTCTTTGCCCTTTAGAAGGTGTTGCAGAGGTGTTGCAGGTGGATAGTCTTACTGCTGTAGCTGCACTATCATCACTCATCAAATTCTCCCCGCCGCCTCAACAATTTTTCTTGGCTTTATGCATCGCAGACTCCGCTATATTTTGATTTTGCTGCTCTCCTTAACTATTATTACACTGTGGTGGCCTGTGAATGATTCTGATTGCAATTTCGAGGCAATTCTTGCATCAAAAACTACAAAATTCCAAGTACATGCTACTAAGGTTATTGTTCAGCCGTGGCGTGGTCGTCATCATGTATATGGAATCTTCATGATTCCTAATGAATACAAACAAGCTCCATTTTTTGTATTAACAGTCCAAGGTGCTGGCAGTTACTGTTCAAAACAATTTAGTCAGAAAAAAAACTTTAATGATATCTTTGCTGAACCAGGGACTTATTTGGTGAGAAAGTTTATTAGAACTCGAATAGCTCTGCGGCTCATTCTCCAAGGTTTGTACTTTCAGATCAATGATAAACAGAACTGGACGTTGACTTTCCCCGAACTAAAAGTTGGTCAACATAATTCGTAATTATAGCCCCATGCCTGTTTGTGCAGCGTGCCGTAGGCAAAGTAATGAAGAAATTTATTTTTTCATTACAGATGTTTTCAGGTAAATAGACTACGCCCTACGCGCACAGCATTGCTCTGCCCATACAACATATGTGGTTCAAAAAAAATGAAAACTGCTGTAATAAATTAAATCACTCTATCCCTGAATTGATTAATTACGAATTACGTAGCTTGCTTCTCGCCGGAGGCGAGTATTATGAATTATTTACTCAGCTTGGTGGTTGAGTTTCCAAAACCTCGTTTTTATCTAACAAAGCAGTAGTAGCATTGACCACAATCTGTGCTGCTCCTGTGAAAAACGATCGCTCGATAGTCGCTGGAATATCGCTAGGTTTATGATAGTGCGGAGTACGTAAATTTGCGGTATCTGTCACCAGCACAGCACCCACACCCTGATACCAAAATGGTGCATGGTCGCTGCGTAGGGTGTCTGGTGTCAGTAAACCTTTAAAAGGAATTGGTAGTGTTAGAACTGGTGGTAGATTTGATTCCTGTTTATTCAGGGCGGTTGAGGGGAGCATCTGTGAGTTTTGAAAGGCATTCAGCAAAGGCAAATGTTCTGTATCACCGACTACTGCCAAAAAGTCGCCCTTGTCGCTAGGTGGGCTAACAGGCAATCCGGCAGGATATTTCTGACACCCAGCAGTGTAACATGCATAACCTACCATATCCATAACGATCACTCCACCCAAGTTTTGCAAGCGTGGTGTCTTGCTAATGAAAGCCTGACTACCCAAAAGCCCTGCTTCCTCTTTGTCAAAAAAAGCTAGCTGTAACGTTCGTGGTGTGGAATGGGAACCGAGCAACCGGGCTACTTCCAGCAGCACGGCTACACCACTGGCGTTATCATCAGCACCAGGGGATAAGGCAACAGTATCGTAATGCGCTGCTACGAGAATTGCTTTAGCGGCTTTGTTAGTTCCTGGGCGTTCGGCAAAAATATTCACACCGTTGGAGAACTTTTCCGATTTCGGGTTCCAGCCTAATTTTCTCAATTCAGTTGTGATATAAGTGCGAGTAAGCGATCGCTCTTTTGTTGTGTAGCGCTGAAAATTCAACTTTTGGATATGGGTTAACAGCTTATCAGTAGACACTTGTAGGGTACTATTAACTTCCTTTGATTCTGGCTGTAGTTGGGGTGTTTTCACTGAAATGCGCTCAACAATTGCCGGTGAGGGACGCTGTTCAAAAAACGTGCTACCCTTACTACCCACCACTGCAACTGCCATTAGCACCAACAGCATCAGCCAAATCCATTTATTCATATCATTTATCCTTGGCTTCCAGACTTAGGGTAGCGCGAATTTCAAAGCATGATTCCTAAATCTAAAGCCTGTCTTGAAAAGTGACGCTCCTCTCTTACAAAGTTCTGATCCAAGGAAGCCTCTCTACGAGACGCTCCGCGAACGGCTCAGACTTTGCGCTGCAAGGAAGCCTCTCTACGAGACGCTCCGCGAACGGCTCAGACTTTAGGCTGCGCTAACAGAACGGGGGGAAACGACGCGATACACTTTTCGCTGCGGCAAGCCGAGGAAGCGTCTACGTTTTTTCATTATTTTGCCTAAGTCCTGACTTTTAGGAAATTTTTGATCACAAATGGTTCAGCAGCAAGTAGTTAGGACAAAATAATAGCGGTAGTAATTGAGATGAAAGGCTACAATAAATAGTCATGAACAATCCATTGAGTTGGCTGACTGCGGGCAAATTGCTATCCGTGATTTTCTTGGTGCTAGCCAACGGATTCTTTGTAGCAGCTGAATTTGCCTTAGTTGCGCTTCGCCGTAGTCGTGTTGAGGAGTTGGTTGCACAAGACCATCCCCGTGCGAAAGCTTTACAACGGGCAGTGACTAACTTGGACGCTTATCTAGCAGCTACCCAACTTGGCGTTACGATATCCTCCTTGGGCTTAGGTTGGCTTGGAGAACCAGCGATTGCTGTACTGGTCGAACCCGCTTTCCACTGGCTGCCGAAATCTTTATCGCAAGCTAGTGCTCATACTTTATCAGTAGTGATTGCCTTCATAATCATCACGTCTCTCCACATCGTCTTGGGAGAATTGGCTCCCAAGAGTATAGCACTCCAACGCACGGAAAGAACTGCCTTGGCGGTAATCAATCTTTTAGAACTATATTTAGCGATATTTCGCCCAGCTGTCCAAGGTTTGAACAATTTGGGAAATTTCGTTCTTCAGCTTATAGGCTTGGAACCAGGAAGTGGCGAAGAATTGCTTCATTCGACTGAAGAATTGAAACTTTTAGTAGCGGCTAGCCATGAAGCGGGTCTGTTGGGAGAAGCCGAACAAGACGTAGTAGAGCGAGTGTTTAGTCTTGGGGAGCGACAAGTCAGTGCATTTATGACACCACGTACAGAGATGGTTTGGCTTGACATTGAGCACCCGTTGTCAAAAATCCGCAATCAAGTCATCGAAAGTATTCATTCTTTCTTTCCAGTCGGTCAAGAGAGCGTTGATAACTTATTAGGTATCGTGCAAACCAAAGAATTTTTAGCCAAAAATCCAGCGAAACTCATTGAACTGCAAGCCTTATTAAAACCAGTTTTATATGTGCCAGAAAGCATGAAGGCTTTGAAACTCTTTGATTTATTTAAGAAATCTGGTACTCACCTTGCTTTAATCGTGGATGAATATGGTGTGACACAGGGTCTGGTTACAATCACTGATATTGTAGAAGCAATAGTAGGTGATATCCCAACCAGTGAAGAGCTAGCTGACCCCGATGTGGTGCAACGTGAGGATGGTTCTTGGTTGTTAGATGGACTGTTGCCGATTGACGAGTTGAAAGAAATTTTAGACATCATAAAGTTGTTACCAGGAGCAGGGGTCAACTATCAAACTTTAGGGGGATTTGTCGTGAACCAGCTTGGACATATTCCTCTACTTGCTGAACATTTTGAGTGGGCGGGACTACGCTTTGAAGTAGTTAGTATGGATGGAAACCGAGTAGATAAAGTGTTGGTTGTGCCAATGCACCCGCCTACCACAGCGCACCTCCAGAAACCCGCTTAGTTCCGAGTAGTCCGCAACAATTTCCGATTTGTCACTGCCGGGACGCACCAAAACCTTCTCTTGGTGCGTAAGAGAGCGCCGTAACACAACGCCAGTCCGCTCAAGTCGAGCCAGCCGCTTGCGTATTTTCCCCCCGTTGTGCGGACTGGCGTGGGAAATCCGCCCACACGGCGGCTCCCCTATATTGACTTAGATTTTTTCACTCAGGTGTGGCTTCTCCATTAAATGAAATAGGAAATGCCTTTTCTGCTAAGGAATGTGGCAAAGCGTAATTATGCAACAGCTGCCACATTCCGGGTGCAAAACTTTTATTAAAAAGTAAGACCCACTATAGCCATTATTTAGGCGCTTTCGCTTTCGAGGCTTCATCGATGGCAGGGCATTTTATTACTGGTAAATACCCTAATTTTGCAACATCTTCAAAAGAACTTCTGGGCTGTCCATTTTGTCCATCACGACCTCAATGAAAGCAAGTTGGTCGCGATTTTGCTCGGCTTTTTGCAATGCCGACTCTAGCTCAGACTCCGTGCTTACTTTAATCCCCCAGCCATTACTAGCAAAAATTTCATGGAGCTTGTGATAATTCCACCGTTGAATGTCGTTATATGGCATGGTTGCACCGTGTATATCACGCTCTATGGTATATTCATCGTTGTTAATCAGAAAAATAATTGGCTTCAAGTCATAGCGTAATATAGTTGAGAGTTCTTGTGCTGTCATTTGAAAAGAACCGTCACCTACTAGTAAAATAGCTCGTCGTTGTGGCGCTGCGACGCAACAGCCAAGTAATGAGCCAACTGAATAGCCAATTGAACCTCAAAGGACTTGCCCAACGAAGGTGCTTCTCTTTGGCAAAGGAATTACTGAGGCTCCAAACAAACAAGTTCCAGTCTCGCTAACGATAATGTCATCTTCTTTGAGGAAATGAGCTAGCCTATACCAAAAACGGCGTTGTGTAATAACTGCATCCGTGTTGGGTTGGAAAGGAGTCGTGAAGCCAGCATCCAAATTCTCCATTGCAGACTTGAAGTCCAAGGTTTGAGGATCACGGCGCTGCAAGCGTTTGCTTAAAGCAGATAACACATCTGGCATCGCTACATTGTTGTACCGCGCACGTTTAATCTTTAGATACTGCCCATGCACTTCAATAGTTCGACCTGGATCGAGTTTGGCAGAAAACTTTCCTGTGTTGAAATCAGTCATCAAAGCACCAATACTCAAGACACAATCAGCCTCTTCAATACGTTTTTGCACATAATCCTCACTAGCAGCACCATTATATATGCCGATAAATTGGGGGTGCGTTTCCTCCAGCAGTCCTTTTCCCATGTTCATGGTGGCATAAGGGTATCCGGTAGCTGCCAGCAACTCTCGCAATTCTTGATGTAGGCGATAGCGATCCACACCAACATCAGCAAGAATTACTGGTTTCTGGGCTTTCTCCAGTATAGTTACACAGACATCAACTGCTTCAACTAAAGTAGCATTTGCGCTTTGGAATACAGAGGGTATCAATAAATCAGACGGTATAGCCACTTCATGTTTAGCAACATCCATAGGTATGGAGATCTAAACAGGTAATTTATGGAGAAGACAGATACTTAAAACTCTGTCAATTTCTGCTGTTGCATTCTCTGTTGTCAAATATGCTTGAGCCACTGTTACCTTTTCATACATTCGGGCAAACATAGATTTAGACACATCTAAACTAATTGCTCTTTCTAGCGATGTCTACGACGGGCTATTCGGTGTCGCAAACAGGAAATCTCAAGAAAATCCTTATGGGATGGGGAACTGATGTCTGACCTTAGGGCGATCGCTGCACTGTCAATGGCCCCTTCAACTTGAACCATGATTTGCGAACTAAGGTTGGCAAGCGCCAAGCTGTTCAGTTACTACACGTCCCCTATGAGAGCTAACAGCATGGCAATTTCGTCAACTGTCATTCGATTGCCTGCAATTGGCAACTTCTCGCCTTTAACTCCTAGTGCTTACCACGCAGTATTTTGAAGAAAAGCGATGCCTGCGGCGGGCTGCGCCAACGCACTTTGGTTGTAGTTAGCTAGTGGTAGTGCTGACGCGACTATTTATTTGCTAATAATAACTATTAGTAGTACTTTTATGAGCATTACCAACTATACCTAATATATTCAACCGAGAAATTTTCAGATTATCTAAAGCTACTTTTAACATCGAGGAATTTGTTTTCTCAATCCTGACTACTATCAAAAGCCCATCAGTATGGGGTACTATCAGGCTAGCATCAGCTAATCCCACCAAGGGAGGGACATCATAAATCACTAGGTCAAAACTGTTATGGAAATCTGCCATTAGTTGCTTCATTTTTTGAGATGAAAGCAACTTTGTGGGATCGGGTGGTATTGGGCCAGCTGTGATTATAGATAATTGACTCATGGAAGGTAGTTGTCGCATTACTTCTCCCACTGGCAAGTTTGTAGAAATTAAATTACTTAGTCCCCATAGATTATTTAAAGCTGCTCGGTCGTGAATTGTGGGTTTACGAAGATCAGCATCTACAAGTAGGACTCGTTGCCCCATTGCTGTAGCTATTTTAGCTAGATGGAGGGCAACTGTAGACTTACCATCACCAGCCATAGCTGAACTAATAACTATAGAACGAATCGGGTGATCGGAACTGAGTAGTTGAATATTGCTATAAAGTACCCGTAAAGATTCTGAAAAGTTGGTAGAAAAATAATCATACTCATGATCTGGTAAAACAGCCAACCCAGCAACTCCCTGAGAAAGAGAATTTTGTATATTTGCTAAGGTAACTTTCTGATTAAGAGTGCGGTTTTTCTTAGTTGTAACTTGCTTTTCAAAAGGAATATTTCCTAACAATGGCTGTTTGACCTTTTTTTTCAGTTCATCAACAGTATGGTAGGTATTATCTAGCTTTTCTACAAGTAAGACAATACCAATTCCTGAGAGGATACTTGCAACTAATCCCAGTATAAAATTGCGTTGAGTAGAAAAAGAATAAATAGGAGTATCTAGGGTAGTTGGTACTTGAAGTAATTGCCAGCCAATATCTGATTGGGAGATTTCAATTTGGATATTTTCGCGGGTTGAGAGAAATCGATTTAAACTTTCAGTAGCAATCTGTAATCTCCGCTGTAAATCAACGTATTGTCGTGCTAAAACTGGCAGCTGCTCGCGTTTTTGTGCAAGTTTTTGTTCGATTTTGGCAAGTTCTTGGTTTTTTACTTCTAAGGTTTGAAGCTGTGTCGCCACTTCGGCAAACTTTACATCTAATAAGCGCTTTTCCTCTTGACGTAGCAAAGGTAAAAGACTAGCTCGTTTCTCTTTCAATGTTTGGATGATTGGATTCTCTTCTTGCAAACGAGTTGATTCTGTAGCAATCTGAACATCAAATTGGCGTATTTGAGTAATCAACTGTTGATACAAAGGAGCATTATTCAGCGTTGTCGTTGATCCATTTTGTTCTTGTGGGATAGCATTATTCAGCGTTGTCGTTACTCCATCTTTTCCTTGTAGGATAGCATTATTCAGCGTTGTCGTTACTCCATCTTTTCCTTGTAGGATAGCCAAATTAGCACGAGCTTGGGCTAACTGTAGATCAATTGCTTGTTTTTGTTGAAAAAAATCAACAGTTTGTGAAGCAATTTGCGTTACTTGGGTTTCTGGGTCGTTAAAATTGTACTTTTGTCGAAAAAGTTGCAATTCTTTTTGGATCTGATCGACCCGATTTTGTATAAATGGCAGTTGTTTTTCAACAAACTGAACTCCCTGACGTAATTGGGTTTGCCTCTTTACTTGACTATAGTCTAAGTAATTTTCTGCTATTCGCTCTAGTACAACTTGAGTCTGCTTTGGATTGCTACTTTGATAACGAACTTCTATAATCTTGGTTTCTCCTAACCGATTAATCTTCAGAGATTCGAGAAGAGAATAATAGTTGATTTCTGGATAAGAGGCTTGCAACTGTTTAAGAGTGCTTTTCATCAGTTCAGGACTCTTAAGAACCTGAATTTGGCTTTCATAATCTAGACTAGACTTCTGTGGGTTAAAGTCTTTGACAACATCCATAACTTTGCTGTCATTATTTACAGGTTCTACAGGTTCTACCAGCAGTTGAAAACTGCCTTCATATTCTGGGGGCTTCCGATTTACCACCAAGTTAATCACTACAAGTGTCATCACAGCAATCGTTACACTTGCCATGAGTAACGAGCGTCGCCGTAAAATACTTAGAAATTCTTGAAAGCTCCAGTCGTCTTCTTGTTCTTCAGCCCAGCGAACAGGTTGATTTTCAGGGAATGAAGGCACAGAGTTATTACTGCGATTAGAACTTGAGTTTTGAGAAGGATAATTCTGCATCATGTGTTTAATACTTGGTAATACACTGAACACGAACAGTAGAAAGGCTTTTGAAAGTTTCAGTTAGGTTTTTGCAAGATAAGCAACAATATATACCAAATATAAGAATATTTAGTTGAGATTATCTTTGATTAAGACTCAGTATTTATCCTTAAATTGACTACGTAAGGATTTTGTAAAATTATAACTTTTGTTATCTGCTCACCCAAAGTATAACAATAGAATTTAAACATTGACAAAAAATACCAAATATCCAATACAATTTTCAGCTATTCAAACTTGATTTATCGACGTTTTTCCAGTGATAGCAGGGTTCGGTTATGCCTGAATTACTTATCAAAGGATAATTGAGAGAAGCCTGAAACGCCCTATATTCGTTATAGTAGTATGCATATACTAATAAATTTATCCAGTGTATAAGTCCTAAAAATATTGATTTTATAAAGATTTTGCAAAATTTTCTTTTTAAAGATTAAGTTTTTATAATATTTTGATGAAGTTTTGGTCTTCAAAATTTAAACATGATAGCGTGTTGGGCAAAATATATTACATGTAAAAAACAAAATAAAGTCTAGAATAAAATATATTGTTCATAAACTTTATGTAATTATACGTAGAATATTAATATTAACATTTAAGTAGCTTATCGGAGAAAAGCTTTGCCACAGGGTGCATAAGGGAGCAACGCGATTTTGTGAGATTTGATTTTTCTTATCAATAAACTAATTTTCTTGATAAGAAACTGGCAAAATTACCGTTTTTTTAGTGTTTTTACTGATGCTATTAGCTGAGAAAAGTTTTTAAAGTGACAACGTGACAAGATTTGTTGGTTCTCACTTTTTCGTGTTGCTCCCGTGCGTAGTGCCCCAAATTAAAGAAGAATTCAGGAGTCAGAATCAAGACGCTCGCAGACTCGTTGGCGTAGCCTCTCGTAGAGAAGAGGCTGCGCTATCAATGGGGGATTCAGCGAAAAGTCGGAGCGCCGGCTTTTGGCGATGCCTGCGGCAACGCCAAAGGCGAACTGTTAGCGCAGCGTAAAGCCTACGGCGGGCTATGCCGTAGGCATCAGAACTTTGTAACAGAGGAGCGTCACTTTTCAAGACAAACCCACCACTACGAAAGTTGACCACTAAATCTACAGATTTAGTGGGGGTTTTAAACCCCTTTATTCATGCGCTAGTCGGACAAAATTCAGGGCTTTATTCTGACGACTGACATCCTTATTATTTCTTGGTAAAGCATTTCAGTCCTGACAATAAATTAGATTTTTTGTTTTAATTTTTTACGCTCAGTGAGACTTTAATATATAGCTTTAACCTTCAAACATTGAGTGAAGAGACAAGCATTTTTCTACTCTAGACTAGGAACATAGCTGATGAGACTTAATGAACTAAATGAATGGATTAATCAAAAATTTTTGCAATCGATTTCTACTGAGTTAGATTCAAGAAATAAACCTTCTGTAAAAGCTCAAAAATCAATTAAATTATCTGTAGTCACCCAATTTTTTCCCCCAGATTATGCTGCTACAGGGCAGTTGCTCGAAGAACTAGTGAGACAGTTAGAGAAGCAAGGGGTGGATATTGAAGTCTTTACAAGTCAGCCAGGATATGCGTTTAGCTCTCATACGGCCTCAGAAGTTGAATGGGCTGACCAAATCAGAATTCAGCGATCGCGCACAGCCCAACTCTGGCCGGGAAGGATTCGTGGTAAAGCTGTTAATGGGGTATTATATACCTTACGTGCTACGCTGTATCTCCTCAAAGCTTGGCGTCGCAACAATATATTACTACTAACTACAGCTCCTCCATTTTTGCCAGTTATAGGATATTTGGCTTATTTATTGTTCCGATTGCCCTATGTGTGTATACTCTATGACCTATACCCTGATATTGCGATCGCACTAGGCGTAATTTCAAAAAGTAACTGGCTAGTACGCTTGTGGCGTGGGATCAACAAACAGGTTTGGTTAAATGCTAAGGGGATTATAGTACTTAGTCCGGCGATGAAACAACAGGTAGTAGCACATTGTCCCGAAGTAGCTGATAAAATTTCTATAATTCACAGTTGGGCAAACCCAGAAGTGATCGTGCCGATTGCCAAGCGAGAAAACTGGTTTGCTTGGAAGTATAACTTAGTTAACAAATTTACCGTACTCTATTCTGGTAATATGGGTCGCTGCCATGACATCGACACGATGTTGGAAGCTGCAAAGGAACTACAAGATGAGCCAATTCAGTTTGTCTGTATTGGTGGTGGTGCCAAACGCGATGAATTAATCACGGAAGTAAATCGGTTAGGGCTGAACAATTTTACGTTTTTACCTTATCAAGATCAGCAAGTGTTACCCTATTCTTTAACAGCTTGTGATCTATCACTAGTAAGTGTGGATGCAACTACAGAGGGTTTAGTTGTTCCCTGCAAATTTTATTCAGCTTTAGCCTCTGGGCGACCAATAGCAGTAATTTGCTCACAGACTTCATATCTCAGAGAAATGATGTCTGAAGCCAACTGTGGTGGGACATTTGACAATGGAGATGCTCAAGGTCTAGCGCAATTTATTCGCTTTCTGAATCGAGATCCACAAGTAGCAGAGCAGATGGGCAAAGCAGGTCGCCAGTATTTGCGATCGTCGCACTTTACACCGAAAGTTATCTCTCAACAATACTTAGATGTTTTGCAGCAGGCACTATTGTCTGATGAGATAAAAACCATGTCTGAAAGCGATGTAAAGCAAGCAGATTGGAGTTAATTGAATATTTTTACCGTATTTTTTAGGAGTTGGGCTTTGATGGTCTTATTGATCTCAGTCCCTTCAACATAGCCTTCCTTGCTCATAGTTTTTGTCTATATAGGAGGTGAAATTGCAGAGAAGGTGTGACCAAAATCGGAAACGTTCCAAACGACGGGCTATTTATTGCCCCATTCATAGCTGCTATATCGATAGCGTCAGTCAGAAATATAAAATGTTTGCTGACCAAGCAGGTCAATTACAGCAACGAGGGATGAGTCGGCGGAATGCGTTGATGTTAGTAGCTAACCAAACCGCAGTGCCTATAGAAGGGGAATGGTTAGAAGCTTTTTGGTGTGAAGAGTGTCAGCAAACAACTTGGTATCACATTCGTAAATGTGATGATCAGAGTTATGAAATTTCGGTAGCACCACAAGAACTATGGCAGCAAGTCACGGGAGTAATTGATTCTCTGGGGAACCCTTCTGTTGGGGAGTTTACTCGTAGGAGTGCCAGACAGATTGGTTATCAAGGTCTTAATGGTTTCCAATTTGTGAGTTAAACCTTAAAGATGAATTTCAAATTCAAGTTTTCTCTCTTCTTGAAACACTGCAAACAATTTGGATTAACTAAGATAACCCGATGAAGAAAGCTCTCATTTGTGGAATATCGGGTCAGGATGGAGCTTACCTGACACAGTTCCTTATTAATAAAGACTATCTTGTCTGTGGTACTTCACGAGATGCCCAGATTTCCCCATTCCGAAACTTGGTTAACTTAGGTATCAAAGACCAAGTAAAGTTAGAGTCAATGGCTCTAAATGACTTTCGCAGTGTGTTGCAAGTGTTGACAAAAATCCAGCCAAATGAGATTTACAATTTAGCAGGACAAAGTTCAGTTGGTTTGTCTTTTGAACAACCAGTAGAAACTTTAGAAAGCATAGCCACTGGTACTCTCAATTTGCTCGAAGCTATTCGTTTTTTGAGTGTTCCAATCAAACTATATAATGCTGGTTCCAGTGAATGTTTTGGGGATACTGGCGAAACCGCCGCTGATGAAACAACACCATTCCGACCCAGAAGCCCTTATGCTGTAGCTAAAGCCACTGCTTTTTGGGAAGTTGCTAACTACCGGGAAGCTTATGGTTTGTTTGCCTGTTCTGGGATTCTGTTTAATCATGAATCTCCTCTGCGTCCTGAAAGATTTGTGACGCAAAAGATTGTTGCTGGTGCTTGTCGTATTGCTCAAGGTAGTAATGAAAAGCTGTATTTAGGCAATATACAGATTCAGCGTGACTGGGGTTGGGCACCTGAATATGTTGAGGCGATGTATTTGATGCTGCAACAGGAGCAGCCAGATGATTATGTAATTGCTACGGGAGAGAGCAGTTCATTAGAGGAATTTGTAGCAGCAGCATTTGCATCTGTAGATTTAGATTGGCGTGAACATGTTGTGATAGATAATAGCCTACTGCGACCTACAGATTTGGCAGTAGGTAGAGGGAATCCAGTTAAGGCGAAGAACAAATTGGGCTGGCAGGCGAAATATAAGATGCAGGATGTGGTGCGGATGATGGTGGAAGCAAGGCAAGTTAATTAAAGCAAATTTCCGAAATTTAACAACTTAATATTACTGCTATTGCTAAATGAGTTTACCATTCTTTCTTTACAGACGTTTAGCTCGCTGGATCACTTGCGAATTTAATTTGCAAAATCAATCCAAAGTTACACTTAAAAATAAATATGAAATAGCTAGCTTTAAAGATGTTTTTTGTCATCCATTTTACTGGCAAGTATTTCAATGGGTTAATAGCTCTCCAAAATTAGTAGTGGACTGTGGCGCACATTGCGGTCATTTCAGTATTTTGGCAGACATTTGTTTTCAGAGTAAGTTTGGTACTTCAGATACTGAATATATTCTTGTTGAACCCAATCCATATCTTTTACCAATTGTCCAAAAAAATATATCAAATGCTGGTCTAAGCCACCGAGTTGAACTTAAACAAGGTCTTCTAGGAGAAAAAGATGGTAGCGCAACACTTTGGATTAAACCCCAGAATTATTTGGCTACGAATATGCAGTACAGCCAAGGAACAAAACCTTTCAATATTTCTTTTATTGATTTACAAGAAGTAGTGGGTAAAAGAGTGATTGACCTGATGAAGATAGATATTGAGGGAGGTGAGTTTGCCTTTGTACGTTCCCATCTAGATATCTTCAAGCAGGTAAATTTAATTTTTATGGAATTGCACAATGCCTCTGAAGAACTTCATCATGAAATCTATGATTCTTTAAAGTCAGTAGGACTAAACTTGGTAGTTGAGCCTGTAGAGGCTAATGGACAGAAGCTTCTAGTCTGGCAACGCTGATAGCTCAAAAATTTCAGACTTTAGGCACAAGCTATCTAACTCCTTAGAGCAGCCAAAACAAAATTTTTCTAAACTTTATCACAATAAAATATCGCTAGCTAGCAAGTAATGCTGCAAAATAAAGCTATCAGTATACTTATAAAATTAATTATTGCTCAACGATATCTGGCAATTAAATCTTTGATATTAGCATTGTTTACCTCTGTTTTAGAGGGAATTTCTACTCCTCTTGTGATGCTAATTCTTCAAGAATTGGGGGGTGGTTTATCTAATATCAGTCAATCACCAAGAATTGTCAAAAACATAATTGAACTATATGCCATTTTTCCTAAAAGTTGGCATTTGCTAATATTGTTCATCAGTCTACTGAGCTTAACAATTCTTAAAAACATATTTTTATATTTCTCAAATATTAATATTAATAATTTACAACTCAAAGTTGGATTTTTACTTCGTAAAGTTTGCATTGAACGCTTTTTAAAACTAGAAGTATCATTTTATAATCGCTCAAATATAGGTAAGCTATTAAGTTTCGTAAATGAACAAGCTCAACGTAGTGAAATTTTATCTTCTCAAGTGATAGAAATCATTAGAGAACTTCTGATGGTTTTTATACTTTTAATTGTACTTATTGGGTTATCACCTATATTAACAATAATTAGTGTAATAAGTTTATTAGTAGTATCTTTTATGTTAAAAGCATTGCTAAATTCTGTTAGAATTTATGGACGCAAAGCGGCTAACTCTATCGACGAATTTTCTTCATTGATTACAGAGTTACTGAGTGGAATTCGAGTGATTAAATCGTTTAAGTCCGAATTCAGGGAGCTAAAGCGTGCTGATAAATATCTAACAAACCGCTATGTGGCAGAACTAGGAGCTTTTAAATATAATTCAGCAATAGTTCCCCTGACTGAAACAGCAGGAATTACCCTACTGTTGTTGCTTCTTGGTGTAGGTTCAAGCGTAGTTTCTGCCACAGGAGGTGGAGGGTTACCCTTATTGTTAGCCTATACGTATACATTATTACGAATTATACCGCGAATGAATCATCTTAATGGTTTACGCTCTCAACTAGCATTACTATCAGGTAGTTTAGAAGTAATTCATGATTTTTTGTCATCTACAGATGAACTACATTTACCAGATGGTCATAAGCCCTATATAAGTTTGGCATCAGGGATAATTTTTAAAAATGTTAATTTTACTTTCACTGCTAATTCCGAACCTACACTGAAAAATATAAGTTTTAAATTGAAAAAAGGCGCGATAACTGCCATTGTTGGACCATCAGGTAGTGGCAAATCAACCCTAGTCGATTTAGTGATGAGATTTAATGATCCTGATTGCGGCAGTATCAAAATTGATGGAATTGACTTACGAGAATATCAAATTGCTTCTTGGCGAAACTCTATTGCAATGGTTAGTCAGGAAACATTCTTGTTCCATAGTTCAATTCGGGAAAATATTGCCTATGGTCGTCCAGATGCGACGGAACTAGAAATTATCGAAGCTGCTAAAAAAGCTTATGCTTATGAGTTTATTCGAGAATTGCCAGAAAGTTTTGATACTGTTGTAGGAGATCGTGGTGCAAGGCTATCTGGTGGACAAAGGCAGAGAATAGCGATCGCTAGGGCAATTTTGCGCGATCCAGACATCTTAATTCTGGATGAAGCAACTAGTGCATTAGATTCAAATTCTGAGAGGATTGTTCAAAGAGCAATTGAAGAAGTAAGCCGCGATCGCACTGTAATTGTAATTGCTCACCGCCTTTCTACAATTGAGAAAGCGGACAAGATTATTGTTATGTATAACGGTAGAGTTGCAGAGCAAGGAACGCATGAAGAACTACTAGCACTTCAGGGTGAGTATTGGTCTTTGTATAAATCTCAAGTATCTGTTAAAGGGCAAATTATTCAATCAACTTGAAATCAAAAATTTCTATGACATCTACTAGCCTGTCTTACCAAGCACGCTTAAACTCCATTGATGCTTTAAGAGGTTTAGCTGCCCTCACAGTTGTTTTCTACCATGCTCGACCTATGTTTTGGGTTGGTTTAGGGGAGATATGGAAGCAATATGGTTTGAGTATAGATATTAATTCTTGGTTAGGCTATGCTACAGCCCCTTTATACTTCGGTGGTCTAGCTGTAAATCTATTTTTTATAATTAGTGGTTACTGCATCCACCGACGAGGCGCACAGCAGTTAATCTCTGACTCCAAAGCCAGCCTAAATCTCAAACAGTATGCAATCCGACGTATCTGGAGAATATACCCATTATTGTATTGGAGCATAAAACCTCAAGGAAATAAATTTTGGGGTTGTAAACTAGGAAGTTTATTTACTAAAGTTGGTTTTTTTTCTTACTCTCTATACGCGATACATCGACCTATTTTATTATTTATTAAAACCTCTGTAGTTCCTTTGGGAGAAAGATTTATAACTTTGATTCCTGCACTAATTGCATCTTCACTAGCAGTATTAGTGGCATGGCTTTTTTTTACCTTAGTTGAAAAAAGAACTTTAAAACCGATTGGATAAGTAAGATATAAAAATGTATATCTTCAGTACCTGTTATATAAAACTATTAGTTAAACATCAAAGTTGGACTTTAAAATCAAGCTGAGAACACATAAATCCCTAAAGCTGCCCAAAAAAATAATCACTGTTTTTGTTTTACTGCAATATTTGTAGCTTTTTTACAGATTAAGTCAGCAGGCCTAGTACTGAATCTCCTAAAATCTTATTAATTTTAAATATATTATTGACATATTTAATTATTCTAGAAAAAATGAAAATTTTACTTGCAGGAAACATTTTAGGACAAGGTGGTATCCAGACTCATTTGAGATGGCTAGCTAGAGCATTAGGAGAGGAGGGATTTGAAGTTCTTGTTATTTCAATTGCAAATCAACTACCTTCGCCTTTAGATTTACAAGATATACAACATTTTCAGAGTGAGCAGGTCAATTTTATTTTTTGTCACACTCAAGAAATAAAAAAAGATTTGGTATCTAATATTCAATATTTAGCAAAAATTACAACACATGTTAGAGAGTTTTTTCCAGATATATATCTCGCAGTTGGTACAGGTTGGAACTTATTTCTCCCGCCTCTCTTTTCAGGTTCCCAGACTAAGCGGATTTTTCATGAAGTGATGTCGGGTTTTGTCCGTAGCTGGCGTCATTCTCGATGGATAGTACGGTGGTGTTTTCATGAAGTAATAGGACAGTCTCCGATTGTGGCAGAAAATTTTGCAGAGAGTTTTGGCTGGGAAAAACAAATTACAGCTATTCCAGCGATACCAGAACCTTTAGAGTTGACTGCTTGTTTGCCTCAGCCTATCTCAAGAACTGTTGAATTAGGAAAAGCTAAAGCGGCTCTTTTCAGTCGTTTAGTACCACATAAGCAAGCTTTCTGGCTAGTGCAGCAATGGGAATACCTCAAAGATGTACTGGATGAGTTGCACATTCACGGTAGCGGGCCAGAGGAAGAATTAATTAGAGAATATATTGCATCTCAAGGTATTGGCGATCGCGTTAAATGTTTTGGGAGATATCCTGATGGACAAGCCTATGTTGACCTAATCAGCACTTATGACTTGACCTTACTGCCTACCGTCGGGTCTGAGGGAGCGCCTTTAGTACTGCTAGAATCAATGGCTTGTGGAGTGCCTTTTGTAGCCTATGGAGTTGGTGGAATACCTGATTATGGAGTTAATAATTTGAATGTTTTAATAGTTGCGCCTGAACGTTGGAGGACAGATCAGGCAAGAGTTTATGCAGATGTTGAAAATAAAGACAAATCATTTGAACAGGGAAATCAATCTTCTGGCAAAACGCCCGTATTCGTCTCTGCTATTAAACAGATGGTATATAAACTAGCTCAACGTGAAATTGATCAAGCTCAGTTACAACAGTTTTATTTAGAACGATATTCTTATTCAGTATTAAAAAAGGTTTGGATCTCTTACTTATGCAAGCAGTAATACAATCTATTTATCAATCTAACGTTGGGCAAAATAAAGATAAGATCACAGTAGCTCAACTAGGTGCTAGAAGGCATTACGCTATTCCACGTATTTTACATCAAGCCGGACAGTTAGAACACTTTTATACTGATATATGTGCTGTTAAAGGTTTTCCTAAATATTTGCGTTTGATTCCCCCAAAATTTCAGAGTAAGTCTTTAACAAGGCTTACCAGTCGAATTCCCTATGGAATTAACCCCAACCTAATCACAGCTTTTTCTGGTTTTGGCTTTGAATATATTTCTCGCTTACGCAAAGCTAGTTCTGCCTTTGAGACTACAAAAACATTTCTTTGGGCAGGAAAAACTTTTGGGCAGCTTGTTCTGCGTCAAGGATTACGTGGCAATGGCGTGTATGTTTTCAATACAGCAGGGCTGGAACTTCTACAGGCGGCAAAACAAGCCGGATTGAAAACAGTGATGGAACAAACTATCGCTCCTTACCAAATAGAGAAGCAGCTTCTGCAAGAAGAACAAGCTTTGCATCCTGGTTGGGAAGAACCCTTACAGAAAAATGAATATCTAGCAGAGTACATTGAACGAGAACAACAAGAGTGGTCACTGGCTGATGTAATTCTATGCGGTTCAGACTTTGTGCGTGATACTATTCAACAATGCCAAGGACCAAAAGAGCGCTGTGTCGTTGTTCCCTATGATATTGATGCCAGTTTTCAGCTTTCTGCTAAAACCCCACACCAAGGACCGTTGCGAGTATTAACTGTAGGTTCTGTAGGATTGCGTAAGGGAATACCTTACGTACTGGAAGCTGCTAAACAATTGAAAGGGAAAGCCATATTTCGTGTGGTGGGTCCAGTTCAAGTTTTGCCTGATGCAGTAGCAGCTTTGCAGGAGAACCTGGAATTGGTAGGGCAAGTTCCCCGCTCCCAAATTATCGCTCATTATAATTGGGCAGACGTGTTTTTACTCCCCTCCATTTGCGAAGGTTCTGCTACTGCAACCTATGAGGCTTTAGCTTGCAGCTTACCTGTGATCGCAACACCAAACACTGGCTCCATCGTAGAAGATGGCATTAATGGATTTATCGTACCAATACGCGATGTAGATGCCATTGTTACGAAATTAGAGTCACTTTGTACTCAACCTGAATTACTAGTAACAATGAGCAAAATGGCTTTAGAAAAATCCATATTGAGTCACTTCATTTAGTATAGATCAATACGCTTGGATTAAGGAAATTTATCTGTTTAGGCAGGTTGTTCTTGAGCAGGGGAAGCAGGGAAGCGGGGGAGAGAAAAAGGCTTATCCCAAGCGTATTGCAGTATAGACAGCGATTACTTTAAATTGCTTAAAAAACTCATAATGGTCTTCAACATCAGGACTCGCATCTTTATGATGTACCTTACCAAGTGAAGTAAATTGTATGCTACCAAAAGCCACAATTGTGTTTACAACTCATAATCGACGTGAGTTTTTGTATCAGGCAATCCATGCAGCTCAGAATCAAAGTGTCACGGTGAAGATTTTAATTATGGATGATGCTTCTAATGATGGTACTCAGAAAATGATGTCTAAAGAATTTCCTAAAATTGAATATCATCGTTCCTCTGAAAATAGAGGTCCTTGTTATCACCGTAACCGAGGAGTAGAACTAGCTAACACTGAAGTAGTTTTTCCCCTAGATGATGATTCTATTCTTCAATCTCCCTACACTGTTGAGCAAACCCTAGCAGAATTTGATCATAGTCGTATTGGAGCGGTTGCTATTCCCTTTTGTAACATTCTTCAAACTGAAAAAGTAAATACTCAAGCTCCAGATAAGTCTCAGGTGTATCTGACTCATGCTTTTGTTGCAGCTGCTCATGCTGTACTGAAATCAGCTTTCTTAAAAGCTGGGGGATACCAAGAGTTTTTCTTCTATATGGGAGAAGAGGGAGATTTATGTATTCGCCTTATGCAAAATAATTTCTTTGTTCGCTTAGGAACATCTGACCCTATTCATCATTTTCAACATCCTAATAGAGTTTCGGTTAAAGCCGATGTATTTGGCCGACAAAACGATATTCTTTTCCTTTATTGCAACGCATCATCACAGTATCTTTTACCCTATCTGCTGGGTACATCGGTCAAAGGAATACTTTACGGTATAAAGGTTAAGCGTCCAATAAATATGCTCAAGGGATTGGTGCAAGGCTTTAAATTAGCTTTGACTGATTCTACTATGCGCTCTCCTGTCAATTCAGACTGCTTCCAACTTTATCGGATGCTTAAACAAAGAGAATGTGTACCTTTAGTAGAAGTCGAACATTATTTTCAATAAATTATGAAATTTCATGCTTTACTTCCTGTACGTGACGAAGCAGATATTATTAAGCAGTGTTTAGAACATCTCCTCCAATGGGTTGATGCTGTATACGTTTTTGACACTGGTAGTGTTGATAATACATGGGAAATTGTTTTAGATGTTGCCTCCCATGACCAGCGCGTTAAGCCAATTCGTAAAGAACCAGTATATTTCTCTGAAAATAAATTGCGTGGCTATATGTTTCATATTGCCCGTGAGCAAATGCGAGATGGTGATTGGTTTCTAAGAGTTGATGCTGATGAATTTCACCACATTCCACCACCTGAATTTGTGAAAACATATCTGCGCCCCTCTGAAACTATTGTTTATCACCAGTACTATGACTTCCAATTAACCGAAGCAGAAGTAGCAGCATGGGAACGAGATGAAGAAACTATTAATGATCGCCAACGCCCAATTGCGGAACGTCGGCGTTATTTTACGGCTAGCTATTATAGCGAACCCCGCTTATGTCGCTATCGCAGCACTATGAAATGGCCTGAAACCTGCTCTTTTCCTATTAATGCAGGTTTGATGGCAAGGGAAAGACTACCAATTCGACACTATCCTCACCGCGATCCGGTTCAACTAATTCGTCGCAATCGATTACGAGCAATCATGGTGGCTGATTCAACTAATCGCAAAAATTGGTCAGAACCATTGGTCAGAAGATGGTCAGAAGCAGATTGGCATAAGTTTGTTGTGAGTAACGACAAACCTGAATTGCAATACTGGAAACCAGGTACAAATTTACCACGCTACCAGTTCACAAATCACTTAAGACCGCCACATATTCGGTTTGTACAGCGATTAATTCATGCTTCCTTACTGCCAATTCTAGACCGTACTCGTTCTGCTTTTTCTGAAGATACTCAACCACAACCAATTTCAGAAGATATTAATAAACTACTTATCAAGGAATTGAGTTAAAAATAACATAAACAGGATGAATTGGGCGCGTTAGCAAAAACTTGTACAACGTGTTTTACCTCATGGAGGATGTGGTTTTGATATAAGAGAAACCGTTTAAAATGAAAGTAAACAAATCGACAGAAAACGAAAGCAAAAATAGCAAAATTTAACTTTTGTGGTTTAAAAAAAATATCAATCGAAATTACCAATACTTTTGAGAAAACATAAAGCCAAAAACTTTTGATTATGTGCTTTATTTTTTTCAATTTAATAATTGCCCAATCATCTCAACATATCAAGGTAAATCAAAGCTATGCTATCAGCAAACCAACTCAAGAAGACTCTCAAGCGCATTCTGCCCGCTCCTCTGGTTGATATCGTGCAGTCTGCGCGTGCCCACCGCCACTCCCCTAATCCGCTCGTGCTAAAAGCTAAGGATGATTTCGAGGCTCTTAACCGTGATTTACGCGCCGAGCAAATCGCCATGCGCCCAGACTTGATTTGGACTGTTGATCCTCAATCAAAAGACCCCTTTAGTTGGTTCTGCTACCGCTCTCCAGAAATGGTTGGTGAACTGGACCTTTTCCTTAAACTCCGTGTCAGCCGGAGTCGCTTCATCGACATTGGCGCGAACCATGGAGTTTATTCCTTGGCTTTTACTTTCGGTCGCCCCGGCACGAAAGCATTGGCACTCGATCCGTCGCCATTGGCTTTTCCTATACTCCAGCGTAATATTCAGTTGAACCCGGAGTGCGATATTACTCCTTTACAGATTGCCGCAGGCAGTGCTCCTGGCGACTTAAGAATGAAGCTGAACTGGCATCATTTAGAAGTTATCGCCGATCAAACCGCCGCAGAATCGGAGCAGGTGAAGATAGTGCCCGTTCGCACCGTAGATAGTTTATGTGAAGAATTGAACTTTCATCCCGACCTAATCAAGGTTGACGTTGAAGGACATGAGTTAGCTTGCCTACAGGGCATGGATAAGATTCTGCGACACCAAAGAACAGAGTTCTTTTTGGAGATTCACCCAGAGTTGATCGAACCGCTCGGATACCGATTAGATGATATCACAACTTATCTGCGCGGACTCGACTACAAATTCTGGAGTTTGGGAGGTGAGCAACGCAGCGCGTCTTGGTTCAACGATCAAATTCATACCTTCTGGTTACTTTGCCGCCCAAGCAATTAACTAAGCTGAAAAACATCTAATTTGCATAACCGAATAAAACATAACTTTTGTGGGGTGGGCAACATGAGCGCCCTAATTATGCAATTTAAATGTGGAACAGCTTAGTTATACCAATTCTCTATAAACTTGCACTTAAGCACTTAATAAGTAGCCCTATTTTCCTGGGCGTTATTGACGGTAGCCTACGGGAAGCCGATATGTGTCTACGCTTTTTTAAATTAAGTATATCTTTATCGATAATTGACATTAGTATAGTTGAATTTCTTGTTCTTTATCGAATATAAATTATGCTAGCCAAGCTTGTGAGAAAAATTGTTCCAGAGAACTGGCGTCCAATTGGTTATTTAACCCATTTAACCCAAGCTAAGACTACTTATAAAGTGCAAGCTGGTCCCTTTGCTGGTATGCGATACATTGAAAAATCTATTGGGAGTGCTTATATCCCTAAGTTACTTGGCATCTATGAAAGAGAACTCAACCCCTTTATAGAAAAGGCTTGCCAGTTAGATATTCAAAAGATAATCGATATTGGTGGGGGAGAAGGTTACTATGCAGTAGGAATGGCCTTGAAAAATCCATCAACACAAATTATTGTTTACGAAATGGAAGCCAAGGGACAGGATGCGATCGCTCAAATGGCAAAACTAAACTCTGTATTTGACCAAATTAAAATCTGTGGAAAATGTGAATTAGAAGACTTAAAACAAGAGCTTTTGGGAAACACTAAAAAGTTAGTTATTTGTGATGTTGAAGGCTATGAGCTAAATCTGCTTAATCCTGATAAAGTACCATCTTTTAAAAATACCTGCATTTTGGTTGAGTTACACGATTTTATTACCAGAGGTTTGGCTGAAGAAATCTACTCTAGATTTGAATCCACTCATTACATAAAGCGAATATGGCAAAAAGATCGATATAAAAACGATTTTCCTTACCATACCTTTTACACTCAACTTTTACCTAATTCATACATTGACTGGGCAGTTAGTGAATGGCGACCAGAGCAGATGTCCTGGTTTTGGATGGAACCTTTAAAATAAAAATAATCAAATGAACACAACTATACAAAAATTAAGTCATATTCCTGGACTAGATGGTCTCAGAGGAATTGCTGCATTAATGGTGATGTTTTTTCATTTTAACTGGCTACCTCTAGGTATTTTATTGATAAATAAAGTTGTAGTTTTTGGGCAAACAGGTGTAGATCTTTTTTTTGTGCTTTCTGGTTTCTTGATTACTAGAATTCTAATATCTACAAAAAGTCAAAAAAATTATTTTACTAATTTTTATATCAGACGGGCATTGAGGATTTTTCCTTTATATTATGGATTCTTGATAGCAACGTATTTTATTTTGCCACTGTTTAAAATAGGTGAGACACCACCGTTTAGTCATCAGATATGGTATTACCTATATATGCAAAATATTCCAGATACATTTCCGACTTTACATAGTAGTGGCCCTGGTCATTTTTGGTCGCTAGCAGTTGAAGAACACTTTTATCTTTTTTGGCCATTGTTGGTATATTTTTTACCAAGAAAGCATTTAATATGGGCCTGCCTTGGAATTATTTTATTATCAATAGTCCTTCGCATCATCTTACTTAATTTTGATATAGGCGTGTTTTACTTCACTCTATGTAGATTTGATACCCTAGCTATTGGTTCATTACTTGCTTATCTTGAATGTACGAATAAGCTTTTTGTGTACAGAAAATATTTTTTAAATATTGGAATTTATTCTTTTGTTTTACTGTTGATTAGCTGGCTATTTACTGGTGGTCAACATAGGGATTCAGTACAGATTATAAAACCTACCATTATAGCTGTATTTTATTTTTGTGTTGTCGCCTATTTATCAATCCAAAATCCTCAGAATTTAATGTCTCGAATTGTAAAAAATCGTTTTTTAGTATTTACAGGAAAAATAAGTTATGGACTTTACGTTTTTCATCCCTTAATTTATAGCTTTACAGAGACAAACGACTATATTCATCCCATTAATAAATTATTAATTTCTTTTAGCTTAACTTATTTAGTTGCATATATTATTTATGAAAAATATGAAAAACTATTTTTGAATTTTAAAAAGAGTTTTGAATACACATAAATTATATATAAGTTAGATTTATATGAACAAAATAATAAAAGTTTATCTTGCCTGCACAGGTGTAGGTATCATCAACAGAGGTATCGAAACCTTTGCCAGTGAATGTTTTAATGGGCTACAAAGTAGTAAAGGATTACAAATTGAACTATTTAAGGGTGCAGGAGATGAAAAATTAGATGAACATCGATTGTGGAATTTGCCTCGCAATGGAAAACTAGCACCTTTTTTGGGGAAGTTTATCCGACGCAATGGCTATGTAGTTGAACAATTATCTTCTTTTCTTCCTTTTGTCTACCATATTAAAAAGGGCAAGCCAGATATCATCTTCTATAGCGATTCTAACCTTGGTTTTCAACTCTACTGGTGGCGTAAGCAAATTGGTATACCTTATCAGTTACTCTTTTCTAATGGAGGCCCTTGTAATCCACCTTTTACTAGAACTGACTATGTTCAACAAGTAGCACCATTTTACAGAGAACTGGCATTAAAAGCTGGAGAACCACCCTCAAAGCATTTTCTTGTTCCCTACGGCATTAACGTACCAGATGGAGATCCTTTGCTCAATCATGAAGGACGACAAAATATTAAACAACAGCTAGGCTTACCTAGCGATCGCCCAATTGTTATCAGTGTAGGCTGGATTAGTGCTATACATAAGCGCATGGACTATGTAGTTGATGAAGTAGCTGCTTTACCAGAACCTAGACCGTACTTAGTCATGTTAGGATACATGGACGCTAATAGCCCTCCCATTATTGATTTAGCATCTCAAAAGTTAGGCAAAGATGGGTTTACTGCTCGCTCAGTACCTTATGAGCAAGTTGCTAAATATTACCAAGCGGCTGATATATTTGTACTTGGTTCCCTGAAAGAAGGATTTGGGAGAGTCTATCTAGAGGCTATGATTCACGGACTTCCCTGTATTGTTAACGATCACCCAGTCATGAGGTATGTTTTGGGGGAGCAGGGAGTGTTTGCCGACTTTTCAAAGCCTGGTGCTATGAGTACAGCTT
Source organism: Nostoc sp. (assembly GCF_036916575.1). GTDB lineage: Bacteria > Cyanobacteriota > Cyanobacteriia > Cyanobacteriales > Nostocaceae > Nostoc. Next base: position 47,609 of record NZ_JBALGC010000133.1, on the reverse strand, counting down.
TAATTGATCTATTGGAGCGACCGCAACTAGTGGAAGACAGAATTCAGCGCAAAGAGTTTGTACGTATAAATTTTTCTTGGCAAAGTCTTGCTCCAAGTTACTTACAAATGTTTCGTGACTGTCTTGCACACGATACTAATGCATAAGCAAGCTTGAATTGATTTTTACTTAATTAATAAGTATTTTGCAAGCACTCAGAAATCCGATTTTTTGAAGAGGTTTTTACATCTCCCAATTTTTACAAATTAACTAAAATTGCTATAAGCTCTTAAGTTTATATTTTATGGTTGAAATATATCGAGATTTACTAATTATTATTTGCATATGCTTATTTGGTTGGGGAGTAATTCGCATAGAGCGAATTTATCAATATCCATTCTTCATGGGTAGTATGTTTATTTCGTTTCTTCTGCCACAAGTATTTGCATTAATTAACAATCCTGGTCTAGTGACTCAAGACGCATTAGAAAGGGTTTTATTGATGTCATGTCTCTGTGCTGCTGCCTGTTGGATAGGCTATACAATGAAACCCAATACAAAATTATTGAAAAAATTCAACATAATTATCGACGAACGTAAGTTATTTAGAGCAGGAATAGCCCTGATGTTTCAGGGCTACTTGTTTAATTTTTTACTGTCTATTACAACTATCCAAAGAAGTGATAGTGGGACATGGACAGGACCTGCTACTATATATGTCTTTCTAGCTCAAGTTATCAACATAGCTTTTGGGATTTTTCTTTTACAGACATTAAAGCGTCCCAAAGTTATTAATATCATTTTAACAATTGTTACTGGTTGGCCTGTAGTACAACCAATTTTTGTGGGACGACGGCAATCCACGATGACATTCATAATTATTATAGGTCTTTCATTCTGGCTAGTTTTGCGCTATGTACCCCCAAGAGCGGCAATTATCACAGCTGTAGTGCTTCTAGTTTTTATGATTCCTGTAGTTGGGGAGTTACGTAGCCATTTTTGGGATTTGGTTTTTAGCAGTAAGTGGCAGGAAGTATTATCCGCCTCTCAAAAAGCATTTGAAACACAGCAAAAAGGTGACATATTGGAATTGAGAAATGCTGCATTAATAGCAGATGCAACCGAGAAGACAGGTAGATATGGATATGGAAGTGGTTGGTGGGATAGCATCGTATTTCAATATGTTCCTGGACAACTCGTAGGTTATGACTTAAAAAAATCTTTACAATTCAATCTAATAACAAAAGATACACTAAATAATTTGTATGGTTATATAATTCCTACTGGGAGTACGAAGACTGGTATTGGAGATTCCTTTTCAGAATTTGGCTACTTAGGCTGTTTTTATTTTGCTCTAACTGCATATTTTTTTAAAAATATTTGGATATCTGCTGTTTATCAAAAAAGTATTTTTAGCAGCCTACTTTATATGGGTTTAGTTAGTCCAGCAATGGTAGGATTAACGCACGGCATAGGAAGATTTTGGCAAGAAGCAATATTTCAAGTTTTTTTTGTAAGTTTAACAGTTCACTATTCTAGAGCTAAGTATAAATATTCTGCGATTAATTCAGGATTAAGAGACAATACTTGAAAATCTATGAATCTTACCATTGGAATTTTATTTTCTAATTATGGACCTTATCATATTGCTAGAATAGAGGGATTAGCCAATTGCAATCAAAACCTGCAAAATCAGGTAGTGGCTATAGAATTAGCACGTTATCAAGACGAATATCCCTGGCAGATAAAAGTTGATAATTTACATTTGTCATTAATTTCAGTGATTCAAGAACAAGCTCTTGAAAAAACTAGTATTTTTAAATTAGTGCAAAAGCTGAATTCTATTCTTAAAAAAGTAAATCCCAGTGTTATAGCAATTGCGGGTTATTTTCAACCTGCAATGCTTTTCACTCTAGCTTGGTGCTTATGGCATCGTAAGCCTGCTATTTTACTGTCAGAAACTACTGAAAATGATTCCCCTCGTTCCTGGTGGCGAGAGGCATTAAAAAGTATTATTGTTACAAAATATAAATCTGCTTTGGTAGGAGGACAACCACATAAAAGATATTTAGTTAAATTAGGTATGCCCAGAGAAGCAACATTTGTAGGATATGATGTAGTAGAAAATGATGCCTTTCATCCGAATAGAATTAAATCTCTTCCTAAACCAGTCAATAATCCTTACTTTTTAGCGGTTAATCGCTTCATTCCCAAAAAAAATCTTTCATTTTTGATCTCATCTTATGCAATTTATCATCAGATAATGGGGGAGAGTGCTTGGGATTTGGTTATATGTGGTGAAGGACAGATGCGGCTAAATATTGAACAACAAATTCTCGAAGTTGGCTTAAAAAAGCATATTCATCTTCCTGGCTTTCTTCAACAAGATGAAATGCTGCTTTACTTTGCCCATGCAGGTTGCTTTATCCATGCCAGTATTCAAGAACAATGGGGTTTAGTAGTCAATGAAGCAATGGCAGCAGCTTTACCAGTATTAGTTTCCAATAGATGTGGCTGTTATGAAGATTTAATCATTGAAGGAGTCAATGGTTTTGGCTTTGATCCTGAGAATCCTCAACAGTTAACTGAGTTAATGCTGAAAATGAGTTCAGCAGATATTGACTTACAGAAAATAGGCGAAGCTGCTTTAGAACATATTCAAAAATTCTCTCCTGACTATTTTGCTCAAGGACTAATGCAAGCAGTTGAATATGCTTTAGTAGTTCATAAAAATAGCAAAAAATAACAATGAAAATTTTAATGGTTATCCCTGCATTAGGAAATATCTATGGTGGTCCGACAAAAATTGTTATTGATTTAGCAGAATCAGTTGGTAAATTAGGTGTCAGCGTTGATATCATAGCTACTAATGCTAATGGCTTTACAACTCTAGATGTACCTTTAAATAAATGGATTGCGAAAAAAAATTATAGAGTCCAGTATTTTTCCTATTTGATTTTTTTAGATTACAAGTTTACTTGGTCAATGACCAAATGGTTATTTCACAATGTATCTGACTATGACATAGTACATACTAATGCCATCTTTTCTTATCCGGTTCTAGCTGCTCATCTGGCTTGTCAATTTCGGATAGTTCCATATATTGCAACTCCCCACGGAATGATGGAGCCTTGGGCATTAGCTTATAAAGGTTGGAAGAAAAAATTTTACTTTACTTTGTTTGAAAACCCATTATTACAAAAAGCTAATGCTATTCAAATGACAGCTTCTACTGAAGCTAGACACATAAATACACTTAATTTAAAAACGCCTTTAGTTTTTGTTCCTAATGGTATCAATAGCACAGATTTTGAATCTCTACCTAGCGCGGAGCTTTTTTATGAACAGTTTCCCAATACTCGCAATAAAACACTAATTATATTTCTAGGTCGCATTGATCCAAAAAAAGGATTAGATTTATTAGCCACTGCTTTTGCTAAAGCACACGAAAAATTTCCTGAAACTCACCTAATTGTTGCTGGGCCAGACAATACAGGATTTTTACCCACTGCTGAAAGTTATTTTAGCGAAGCAGGCTGTAAGGATGCTGTCACTTTTACTGGAATGCTCACAGGTGCTATTAAATATGCAGTTTTAGCAGCCGCAAACATCTATGTTGCTCCTTCCTATTCTGAAGGATTTAGTATGTCTGTATTGGAGGGTATGGCTGCGGGTTTACCCTGTTTGATCACGACTGGCTGTAATTTTCCGGAAGCTGCGGAGGCTAAAGCAGCTAGTGTAGTTGACATTAATGTCACTCAAATAGCTAATGCCTTAATTGGACTTTTGCAAGATCCCATACAAGCGAAAAATATGGGCGATCGCGCTCGTAAATTGATCTGTGAAAATTACACATGGGATCGGATTGCATCAAAACTGATCTCAGTTTATACAGACATTCTTGAAAATCAGACTGTTCCTGCTATCAGCCAAGATAAATAATAAATAATAAGTGATTAAACATATGGATTCAAAGATTACTAACCAATACGAATACCAATACCAATCTGCCAATCATTCACACCATCATATTTATCTCATAAAGCCTCTTATAGAGATAATATCAGAATATACTGATCGTCTGGAAACTCAACAAAAGCTTCGTATTTTAGATATTGGCTGTGGTAATGGCAGTTTGAGTAACTTAATTGCACAGCATGGCTATGAAGTTGTTGGTATTGAAGAATCAGAGTCTGGTGTTAAATTTGCTAGCCAAACTTTTCCAGACTGCCACTTTATTCAAGGCACTATCTACAATCTACCCTATACAGAAATAGGAGAAAAGTTTGATATTGTTATTGCTGCTGAGGTAATTGAACATTTATTTTATCCTAAAGAATTAGTTAGAAATGCCAAACAATGCCTGAAGCAAAATGGTCATTTAATTATTACTACCCCTTATCATGGCTATCTCAAAAATATCATGCTTGCTGTTTCAGGAAAAATGGATAAGCACTTCACTACTCTCTGGGATGGCGGTCACATAAAGTTTTTTTCTGTAGCAACTATGACTACTTTACTCGAAACAGAGAATTATACAAATATCAAGTTTAGTTTTGTAGGCAGATTTCCCTATCTTTGGAAGTCTATGCTTTGTTGTAGTACTTTAGTAGGGAATTGATTTTATTTTGATATATTTACTTTTTATATGCTAAAGCAAATTACTCCTCTTATTCTCATTTATAATGAAGCCCCAAATATTAAACGCACACTTCAGCAACTCACTTGGGCAGAGAAAATTATAGTTATTGATAGCTATAGTACTGATAAAACTCTAGAAATTCTTAACTCCTATCCACAAGTTCACTTATTGCAACGGGAATTTGATACCCATACTAGGCAGTGGAATTATGGTTTAGAGCAAGTTCAGTCGCCGTGGGTGCTATCTCTAGATGCAGACTATATAGTCACTAATGAGTTAATTTCTGAAATTGCTGCTTTGCCAGTTGATGGAAAGATTGATGGCTATTTCGCAAGATTCAAGTATTGTGTGTTTGGTAAACCAATGCGTAGTAGTATACTTCCACCCCGTCAAGTGCTTTTTCGTAAAAGCAAAGTTACGTATATTGATGATGGACACACACAACTTTTGCAACTGTTTGGTAACTCTGCAACACTTTCTGCCTATATTCACCACGATGATCGCAAACCCCTAAACCGTTGGTTATGGGCACAGGATCGTTATACGGTGTTGGAAGTAAAAAAATTACTAGAGACTCCTACTAGTGAACTTAGTTTAGGCGATCGCATCCGCAGACAAAAAATTCTTGCTCCTTTTATAATTTTATTTTATTGCTTGATTATCAAAGGCGGTATTCTAGATGGTTGGCATGGTTGGTACTATGCCTTTCAGCGTGTTCTAGCAGAAATACTCTTGAGCATTCGACTTATAGAAGCTGAGAAATTTAAAACCTAATTATTGCGTTATGTGATTACTTTGACGTTACCTCATTCCGAGTACAACCAGAACAAAAGTTGAAAGATATCATATTACAAGGTGATCCTGCCCTACCTAATGGAATTCGTAAAATTGTTAAACATGGAATTAAAAAGCCCTCTATTTATAAAAAATAAAGTTAAAATATTCGTTCACACTTATACATATTTTCATCTAAACTTGAATTATTAAAGTTGTATACTTTATACCAAGATTTGCTACTTTCATAAGCAACTAAGTATTTTTTACAGTTTGACAACACTGAGGGCTAAACGACAGGATAAATCAGTATATTTGGTGAAATATTCTGATCGTCGCAAATGTAAAAAAAATGGTCTTTTAGCTCTAGCAGCATTGATTCTGGTAATGCTACTGTTCATTCCAGTACGGTTAGCGATCGCCGATCACCAAGCACCCCAACCCCAAGCTATCCTGGTGCTTGGTGGTGGCGAAGACAGAGAAGAATTCGCTGCCCAGTTTGCCGAATTTCATCCAGCCCTAAAAATTTGGGTTTCTTCTGGCAGCCCTCCCAACAAATCACGGGCAATTTTCCAAGACGCAGGTATTGCGGATAGCCGCGTTTTCCTCGATTCCCGTGCTAGAGATACTGTGACTAACTTTACTACCTTAGTAAGGGTTTTTCAGCAACAGCAGATACAACACTTATTTCTAATTACTTCAGATTATCATATGCCCAGAGCCAAGGCGATCGCTACCCTTGTACTTGGTAGTCAAGGCATTGCCTTTACTCCTGTGTCTGTACCATCGAACCGAACTCAAGAATCCCTCTTGCATATTATTCGTGATATTGTTCGCTCTTTACTTTGGATCGTCACAGGTCATACAGGAGCGAGCCTTTAACTAATTACTAATTCGTAATTCGTAATTCGTAGTTAAGAATTCAATTACGAATTACGTAGCTTGCTTCTCGCCGGAGGCGAGTATTATCAATTACGAATTATTTGAACCTACTCTTGTTTACCCACCCCATGCGTCTAGATCAATACACAGTCGGCAATTACACTCCAGGCGCACCATACTGGAAGCAACTTCTTTGGTATTTCGTTGGGTCACCCTTAGTTGAAAGTTATTGGCTACCACTTTCAGCTTTTAAGCTTTCGGTACTCCGCAGTTTTGGAGCTAAAATCGGTCAAGGTGTCCGCATTAAACCTGGAGTGCGGATCAAGTTTCCCTGGCGGTTAAACATTGGTGATTTTGTTTGGATTGGAGAAGATGCGTGGATAGATAACCTTGCTCCTGTCACCATCGAAAGCCATGTTTGTCTATCTCAAGGAGTCTATCTCTGCACAGGAAATCATGATTGGAATCATCCCGATTTTAAATTGATTGATGCTCCAATCCATATTCAAGAGAGTAGTTGGATTGCTGCCAAATCCTTAATTGGCCCAGGAGTCACTGTTGGTCGGGGAGCAATACTGACTTTAGGTGGCGTTACCGGCAGATCATTAGAGCCGATGACTATTTATGCTGGGAATCCGGCTCAACCGATCAAGCAGAGAAAGTTATGATACCCAATTTTTGCGATTGCATCACATAATTCAGTTTGCTACCATTTCACCAATTATTCAAATACTCAGCACGACGGTTGCGATATTTTAGGTAATAAGTTACCAAAAGTTTGGTTAATTTCTTGAGCGATCGCTTGTCTTTTGCCGTTACGATTGACTCTAATTTGCAGGCGATCGCCAATTTTGACGGTTTCTCCTAGTTGTTGCACTTGCTGTGTATTTATCAGCCGAAATGGTTATTCCTGGCTCACCTCAGCCCAGAGATTTACCTCTAATGATATTGACAAACTCTTATCCTTGTGGAATGAAACAGCCCTGCTTTAAAAAGGGGGGGTTGGGGGGTATTAGATACTTTTGGTAACAAATATATCTTTTCAAACATCCTCTTAAGGAAAGTGAATTTAAATTGATGAAAAAGGTTTAACCCAACGGAGTTGAATAGCAATATTAAGAGCGATAGCAGCTATTCCAAACCACAATACACTTTCAAAAGCCAACACCAAAAAAGGCCAAATTGTGCGATGAGAATTCCAGCCAAGTTCTATTTGAGTTAATCCTCGCACCAAGCTAAAGGCCAGCACACCACCGGCTTTGAGCTGGGGATTTTGATCTGAGCGGATGATATAGCGGTAAGTGACACCAAATAGGAAACCAGTAAAACTTGCAACTGCACCACTCACCCACAAGTGCCAGTTAACATCACTTTGCAGACATGCGAGTGTCTGAAAATACTTTGCCAGTACTAAAGTATTCAACAGACTAGCGATTGCAAAAGCGAAACACACAGATAATCCCCCAATTATTCCAGCTTTGAGGGATTCTATGCGTTCTGCCATTAATTGAGGATCTAAAGTTGCGTTCACTCTATATAGAAATTAGGGATTGGGTATTGGGAAATTTCTTCCCCAGTCTTTAGTATGATAAATGCTAGAGCAGTTTTGTAATTAATTAAATGTTGCTATTCTGTAGGAATTTTGATTATAAACTCGGTTCCTATACCTGGTTGAGAATTCACATCTAATACACCTTCGTGTTTCTCTACAACTATTTCATAAGCTATCGACAAGCCAAGTCCAGTGCCTTTCCCAACAATTTTTGTGGTAAATAACGGCTCAAACAAGCGTTGTTTAACCCGTTCAGGAATACCAATCCCATTGTCAGCAATCCGAATTACAAGCGATTGTTCAGAATCTATTTCTGTTACAATCTGAATTTGAGGAATTTTATTGCTCATTTTGCCTTGCATAATAGCTTCATCAAGGGCGTCAATTGCGTTTGCCAGAATGTTCATAAATACTTGATTCATCTCCCCGACATAGCAATTTACCAGTGGTAATGTTGCATAACTCTTAATAACTTCAATGCCGGGACGATCGCCATTAGCCTTGAGGCGGTGTTGTAAAATCATCAGTGTACTATCCAATCCTAAATGCAAATCTGCAAGTATTTTTGCATCACTATCCAAGCGAGAGAAGCTGCGAAGTGAATTAGAAAGCTTCTGAATTCGTTCCGATCCTAGCTGGAATGAACTCAGGATTTTTGCCAAATCTTCGAGAACGAATTTCAGATCCAAATCCTCAATAGCAGTAGTGATTTTGGCTGTTGGGTTTGGATACTCTTGTTCATAGATTAGAAGAAGCTTAGTTATTCCGGCAATGTAATCCTTTAAAGGCGGAATATTGTTGTAAAGAAAGCTAATGGGATTGTTCATTTCATGGGCAATACCAGCGATTAACTCTCCCAGTGTTGATAGTTTCTCTTGCTTCACCAATTTGACTTTGGCTTGTTTCAAAGCCTTGGTGCGATCGCTAACTTGTTGTTCCAAAGATTCAGTCAATTGTTTGAGTTGTAAATGTACGCGCACTCTAGCAATAACTTCCTCTTGTGCAAACGGTTTAGGGATATAATCTACTGCACCAAGGGAAAATCCCTTGGTTTTGCTTTCTGTATCTGCTAAAGCAGTGGTGAAAATAATTGGAATGTTTTGGGTAACTGGATTGGCTTTGAAGCGACGACAAGTTTCAAATCCGTCAATACCTGGCATTTGTACATCCAGTAAAATCAACTCTGGTTGATTGCGTTCGACTTGAGCGATCGCGCTTTCTCCATCGACTGCAACACGGAAACGAAAACCCTCACTATTGAGCGCTTCACACAGGAGAGATAAATTTGTTGGATTATCATCCACAATCAAAATAAATCCGTTATTTTGAGTTTTGCTCATGATGAATTAAAAATTACAATTGTACTCAAATTAATTGATGTATTGTTGAATAAAAGTTTCTAAACGTTTGAGTTGAAAATTACTAGCAAGCTGCACAATTTGCTGGGTAAAAACTTTTAGCCGTTCCTCAGATGCAGAAAGTTGCCCAGCCAGTTCCAAAATTTTTTGAATATCACCGTCTTGTGTCAGATCGAGTAACTCTTGTAAAACCTCTTTGGCGGGATAAATCATCTCATTTGGTTGATCCAAATCACCTGTATAGGTTTTTTTGATTGCGTCTACCTTCCCATCAAAAATCCATTCTAGGAGCAAAAATTGTCGTAGCATTTCCAGCAGTGTTTCAGCTTCTATAGGCTTTGGTAGAAATGCATCTGCACCTACATCAATACTCTTGTGCTGGTCGATTGCAAACACACTGGCTGAGGAAGCGATGACAGCAATCTCTTTAAATTGCTCAGACTGACGCAAACGACTGATCAACTCAAATCCATTCAATATAGGCATCACTAAATCAGTGATAATCAAGTCTGGTTTGTGCACTAGAGCCTGTTCCCATCCTTCCTGACCGTGACTAGCTTCTACAACAGTAAACCCAACTGGTTCTAGTAAATTTACAATTACCGATCGGTTTTCCCATTTGTCATCCGCAATTAAAATAGTGCGCCTTTGTCCTTGATAACCAATAATGGTTCCTTGTTCAACTACTCTAGAAACCTTTGCCCAGTCTTGAGATTCTGGCAATTGCACCTCAAACCAGAAAGTGCTACCTTTGCATAAGGTACTTTGCACCTGAATTTGACCACCCATCAACAAAACAATTTTTTGGCTGATTGCTAATCCCAAGCCTGTACCTTCAGATTGTCGTTTCTGATTTCCCACTTGCTCAAAAGGCTGGAAGATTTTCTCGGCTTGTTCAGGGATTATACCTGTGCCAGTATCTATTACCTCAAAGCGAATTTTGTAGTTAGTCTGTCCATTAGCATTTGATTCTTGAGCAATCACCTGAACTTTGAAGGTGACACTGCCTTGATGAGTAAATTTAATCGCATTACCAAGCAAGTTAATCAGTACTTGCCGCAAGCGTTTTTCATCAGCATGAATGCCCGTTGGCAAATCAGGATCGAGTAGGACATGAAATGTGATCGCCTTTTGTTCTGCACGGATGCGGCAAATTTCAGTCACACTATCTATAAAGGCAGGCAAATAAAAATCAACAGGATGCAATTCCAATTTCCGGGCTTCTATCTTAGAGAGATCCAAGACATCATTAATTAGAGTTAGTAGGTGGGAACCACATTGATAAATAATGCCAACTCCTTTGCGTCCTTTCTCGGTCAAAGATTCTGTGCGTTGGAGGATTTGTGTATAGCCCAGGATGCCATTCAGGGGTGTGCGTAGTTCATGACTCATATTTGCAAGAAATTCACTCTTGGCTTGGCTGGAGTTTTGAGCGACTTCTTCTGCAAGGCGTAGTTGTTTCTCGATACGCTTGCGCTCGACAATTTCAGTTGAAAGCACTCGATTGATAGCTTCTAACTGGGCTGGGCTGGGTAGTGTCAGAGCTTGAGGTATGAGATAAAATAGCGCAAATGCCGTATATATCGAAATAATAGCAGTTAAAGCTTTTAAACCACCTGCAATCCAATAGTCTGGATGCCAAAGTGTCCAAATATCCATCAAGTGTCCAGTACCGCAGGCAATGATAAAAGCACCAAATAATAGAAAGACTCCATTGAAAGGAACGTCTTGGCGCTTGGAAATAAAGTAAATCAGTAAAAAGGGAATAGAATAATAGGCAAGAGCAATCGTCGCATCAGAAATAATGTGGAGCCAAACTAATCCAGTTTGCCAGAGATAACAATGTCCGTGGGGAATAAAACCGTTGGAGTGGAAAGGATAGTTGAAAAATGTCGGCATGATATTAGGGGTTGCTGGATTTGAAATATATACCCATAACCTTAGTATTCCCAAACTATCAAGTCGAAAAGCGCGATCGCTACTTTTTTACATTCGTTTTCATGATTACGTAAAGTAGTAGCGTATCAAGAAAAGATGGTGTCTGGTTTGAGGCAGCTACGCCCGTTGTAGCGAAAAGTCGGAGCGGCGGCTTTTGCCGATCTGAACTTTTCAAGACAAACATCGCCCGCAAAACTTACAATGTCATTGATAAAAAAATTTCAGCCTGCTCAATCCCTGTATGATAAATATTAGAAACCTTTTGTAATTATTTGAAAACTGGGACTATGGAGATTTTGACACTAGGTTGGGTATCACTGTTAGTTGTGTTCACTTGGTCAATTGCAATGGTAGTCTGGGGACGTAACGGACTGTAAAGGCATGGTGGAAAGTCCATTTTTGAGTATTTTGGCTTTATTTGCTGTAGTGCTGCTCGTAGTAGTCACTGGTGGTATTGGTTATTTGACCTTGGCAGATTGGCGCGATCGCCGTCGCCAAGATGAAGAGAAACGCACCACCCGCAGCGCCACTCCCAAACGGCGATAATTCACTAGTGGTTGAAAAATGTTTTTGTAGGGACACGATAATATCATGTCCCTACACTATTTTATCTGCTATTCCCAGGAAAGAACTGTTACCTTTGCGATCGCCACGGGAATCATAAGATAGAAGATTTTCAATATTTAAAGTCCCACTGGGAATGGAAAACTCCTCTACTATTCAACCCATACAACCAAATTCAGAACAGCAAGAATCTCATTCAGATGTGACATTCTCCCTGCGTCAGAATGAGCAACAAAAAGCCTTGTCTGGAGTTATTGCCCGCATTCGCGAGTCTCTAGACATAGACGCCATCTTCAAAATTACAGTCACTGAAGTACGTCAGCTTCTGAAAACCGATCGGGTTAGTGTGTTTCGTTTTTATCCCGAATTGGGATGGGAAGGAGAATTTCTCTATGAAGATGTGGGAGCAGAATGGGGTTCGGCACTAGCAGCCAAATTGCGAGACCACTGCTTTGCTGCGGAGTTTGCAGGACTATATCAGCAAGGTCGGATTAAAGCAATGGCTGATATCTATCAAGCTAGTGTCAGTGATTGTCACGTCCAGATGCTAGAAAGATTCCAAGTCCGTGCCAATATAGCTGCTCCTTTAATAAAAGGTCAAGATTTATGGGGATTGTTGTGTATTCATCAGTGTAGTAGTCCTCGCGAATGGGAAGCATCAGAAATTGAGTTTGTGCAATTAATTGCCGAACATCTGGGAGTTGCCTTGCAGCAAGCAGATTACCTCGAACAAGTAAAACTACAATCGGCACAACTAGCACAAGCAAAAGCCAGAGAAAAAGCAGCTCAATGGCAGAAAACCATAGCCATAACCGTTGAGAAAATTCGTCAATTTCTAGACTTGGAAAGCATTTTCCGCACAAGCACTGCAGAACTTAGGCAGCTGCTAAATGCTGATCGCGTGGCTATTTATCGCTTCAATCCTGATTGGAGCGGTGAATTCGTGTTTGAATCAGTGGCAGAGGGTTGGATCTCCCTCATGGAGCAGCAGTTGCAGCGCCCGGAATTGAAAGAAAACGTCAGCGAATGTAGCACCAAAGATTTAGCTAAACCTCCAATTGCTGACACTTACTTACAAGATACCGAAGGTGGTAGCTTCAGTGAGTGTGAAGTTTACCGTATTTGTAATGATATTTACAGTGCAGGCTTTAGCGACTGCTATATTAAAATCTTAGAAATATATCAAGCAAGAGCTTATGTGATCATTGCCATTTATCACGGTCAGAAGCTCTGGGGCATGTTAGCGGTGTACCAGAACGCCCAAACCCGTGATTGGCAAAAAGATGAGGTTTACTTGCTTACCCAAGTGGGCACTCAACTAGGTGTGGCTTTGCAGCAAGCGGAATTTATCCAACAAATGCAGATCCAAGCAGCAGAGATCAGCAAAGCTGCTGAAAGGCAAAGGGCGTTGGCGAACACCGTAGAAAAAATTCGTCAGTCACTTGAAATTGAAGCAATTTTTAAAACCACTACTCAAGAAGTCCGTCGCCTATTAGAAGTAGAACGAGTCGCAATTTATCGCTTCTATCCTGATTGGAGTGGCGAATTTGTCGCCGATTCCATTGTTGATGGCTGGACGCCAATGGTTAAGCCGCAGCCTGTGACAGAAGGCGTTCTTGTGCAAGGAAAGCAAGCGGGTAAGTATGCACGTAATGAAGTTTTTGTCCCAATTTCTCAGGGCGAAAAGCTGTGGGGATTGCTAGTAGCTTATCAAAACTCCCAGCCCCGTTATTGGCAAGATGAGGAAATCAACTTGCTAGCACAAGTTGGCGTCCAATTGGGGGTAGCATTACAGCAAGCTGAGTCCCTGAAACAGGTGCAGGTACAAGCCCAAAAACTGGCTCAAGCTGCTGCACGAGAACGGAAAGCAGCCGAAAGGGAGAAGGCCTTAGCCGCAACGGTGGAGAAAATTCGCCAGTCTCTTGATATTGACACCATCTTTGCCACCAGTACAGAAGAAGTTCGACGGCTATTGGAAGTTGATCGAGTGACAATCTATCGATTTCGACCTGATTGGAGTGGCGAATTTGTTGCTGAGTCTTTAGCCCAAGGTTGGACACCAGTAAGGGAAATTATACCTATAGTTGCAGATGATTACTTGCAAGAAACCCAAGGCGGAGATTTTGTTAATGGTAAAATTCTTGTCATTAAAGATATTTATAGCGCCAATTATTCTATTTGTCATATTGCCCTGCTCGAACTAATTGAGGCTAGGGCATATATGATTGTGCCGATTTTTCAAGGCGAGAAACTTTGGGGATTATTAGCAGCGTATCAAAATATTAAACCCCGTGATTGGCAAGAAGATGAAGTAGATTTGCTGATGCAGATTGGTACTCAGTTAGGGGTAGGACTTCAGCAAGCGGAATTACTTAAACAAACTCAACATCAAAAAGAAGAACTCACCCAGACTATTAAAGAATTACAGCACACTCAGAGCCAGTTAATTCAAAGTGAAAAAATGGCAGGCTTAGGGCAGTTAGTTGCTGGTGTATCACATGAAATTAACAACCCGATTAGTTTCATTTATGGCAACATCACTTATGTTACTGAACATGCCGAAAATTTATTTAAATTACTGCGCCTCTATCAGAAACAGTATCCTAAGGCAACAGGAGAAATTCAAAAGCAAGCAGCAGCACTGGATTTAGATTTCATTAGTGATGACTTGCCCAAAATTCTTACTTCAATGAAGATGGGAGCAGATCGGATCTCTCAATTAGTCTTGTCGTTACGAAGTTTTTCTCGACTTGACGAAGCAGGAATGAAGACAGTTGACCTTCATGAAGGCATCGACAGTACTTTGCTAATTTTACAACATCGACTGCAATCACAGATTAATTCTTTTGCTATTGAGGTAGTTAAGCAATATGGTGAATTGCCCCCATTAGTCTGCTATCCAGCCCAGATAAATCAAGTGTTTATGAATATTCTCAACAATGCGATCGATGCACTGGAAAACTCACAGAAAGCTGGAAAAATAATTGACAATCCCAAAATTTGGATTCGTACAGAAGTCATAGAAGAGAATACTATTCTGATTTGGATTGCTGACAATGGTTGCGGGATTCCAGAGATGATGCGATCGCGTATTTTTGAACCTTTCTTTACCACCAAACAACCTGGACAAGGTACTGGTTTGGGTTTATCTATTAGCTACCAAATTATTGTGGAAAAACACGGCGGTAATATCAAATGTGTTTCTGAACCTGGTAACGGCTGTGAATTCTGGATAGCAATTCCGATGAAACGGTAAGTTAGCTAGAAAAACTCCAAGCCTAACACAGCACTATCAGACGATGATAATTTTTTATATTTCGCTTAAAGGTAGAAATATTTATTAACACTTTTACATCTATGCTACAATCAGCCCCTAGCTTCGAGAACAGCTACTCTGTAGGAAAGCCTACAGAAAAAGTGAATACTTGTTGTTGGGCTTTCACTAAAGACCTGAAAAGTTTGATTCCTATTAATATACATAATTATAGATTTATATAGTGCGTAAGTCTTACCTAAGAATGAGGGCAATTCCGTAGAGTCTTTATAAAGTGATACCTGTACATTTATTTAATTTTGTTACGGAAATTACACCATGAGTTCTCAACAAAAATCCAATAGTAAACAAGGGGAGACTGCTGCCAAGAAAGAAAGCACAGCAGCTAAAAAAGCTGATAAAGCTGATAACTTGGATTTAGATTCACTTGTTTCTGCACTAGAAGGAGACTTGACTGCTCTTGATAGCGAAACTGCTACTGGCTTAATCGATGAGTGGTATACTTATTTACACAAAGCTAAAGAGCCAGAAATCAAAGAAATTGCTGATAGCCTCAAGCAACTCAAGCAACTGGTGAAAAGTGGTAAGGCCACAGGTCATGAAATTGGTGAAGTGCTAACTGAAATTGGTGAGCAAACAGGTAATGTTGCTTCTGATACTGATAAAGAACTAAAAACTCCGTTACAGAAGTTGGGTAAGCAACTTCGTAATATAGGTGTTTCACTGGGTAAAGCGGAAGACCGCGAACAGATTGAACACATAGAATCAGTAATAGAAACCCTTGAAGGAGACTTGACTAAAATTGAACCTGAGGCGGCGCAAGGTGCGATTGATACGTGGTACACCTTATTGCATAAGTCTGAAAACGAGAATCTCCAAGAAGTTGCTAATGGACTTAAAGAACTTAAGCAACTCTTGAAGCGCAAAACTGCCAAAGGTGCTGACTTTGCCGAGGTGCTGACGAAACTGGGCGAACAAACTCAACAAGCTGCAACTGAAGCCCCAAGGGGATTTAAGGGGCCAATTCAAAGATTGGGTAAGCTTTTAAGTAAAGCTGGCAAGTCATTGGATTAATTTTAAAGTCTGTTTAATTACCGATAATAAAAGCACCTCATTTCACTTTGGCTGAGGCTAATGTGGAGTGGGGTGTTTTATATAATCACATCACTACGTTTTCGTGTTTTACAACTGGTTTATCTCAGTTACCAAATTATTTGTTAATGAACCACAAAGACACTAAGACACAAAGGAAGAAGAGGCGATGCCTTTGGCAGGCTTTCCTGCGGAACGCTACGCGAACGCCTACGCATAGTGGAGATTTTGCAGGTAATGCCTTCTCTACGAGACGCAAGGCGTAGCTTGCTTCTCCGTAGGAGTACGGCGGGCTTCTCTACGAAAGGCTACGCCTTAAGCGAAGCTATGCCGCAGGCTTTACGCCTACGCTTTTTTTAACGAACCTTTCTAGGCGCAGAAAACACAAAGGAAGAAGAGAGCGATCGCATTTTGGTGGGTGAGTGGCGATACTCTTTCAGAGTCACTTCGTGAACGCATTTGTTGTGAAAATGGAATTAAGCGATCGCGTTTATTATGAAGGTGCAATTAGACTATGACTATTTCACTCTAATTCTAAAAACAGTGACTCTAAATCTCTATATCCACTGATGACACGGGCAATATCAATTCCATCTTCTCTGGGATAGTAGAAGATGATATATTCTTCAATGTTAAATCCCCGTAGATTCGCAGATAATTGCTCATAACTCTTCCCCATGTTGGGAAATCCAGCAACTAATTTGCATTTCTAGCGAATTGCATCAAAAAGTTTACTAGCAGCACTGAGACTATTCTGGGCAATATATTCACAAATAGTATTTAAATCTTTGACTGCTTCATCAGAAAAAGAGTAGTTACTCATTTTTTAGACTCAGCAATTTTATTGATTTTTTCTTGTAGTTTAGCAAATACTATCTCACCATCTGTAACTTCTCTTCTATCAATTTGTTCTTTCCCAACCACTATTTTTTGCCGAAGTTATTTTAAACGTTGTTCTCGTGCTTGTAGCAATTTGAATGCTTCGTTCATTACTTCTTCGGCATTAGCATATCTCCCACTTTGAATTTGGGATTGAATAAACTGCTCATGCTCAGGTTTGAGGGAAATATTCATTGCAAATAACCCTACTAACTTCACTGTATTCAAATTTTATCGCTAATTGACTTGACGAACGAATACGGCTCAGTTTTCAACTGAAAGATTAATGCGATCACATTTGTCATAGAGATGAAATTAGGCGAACGCTTTTTTATCTCACGCAAAGGCGCAAAGGAAGAAGAGAGCGATCGCTCTTTTTAACCAACCACACAAGTGCACAGGATACAGAGTAAGAAGAGAGCGATGCCTTTGGCGGGCTTTCCTGCGGAACGCTACGCGAACGCCTACGCACTGTGGAGATTTTTACAGGCGATCGCTGATCATAATTTCACTACCATTAGTAATATAAGTTGCTCTCTGAATAAATATGGAAACTAAAGAAATTCTTCAAGCACTTCCAAGCCTGAGCATAAGCGATCGCCTGAAGATAGCTGAATCAGCCTTGCAATTGGTTCTTCAAGCTAAAGATGATCAAAAACGTTAAGCGGATTCCAGTTTCATTGGTGGTTAATTTGGTAGCTAATGGCAAATCTGTAGAAGAGATTTTAGAAGAATATCCTGATTTAGAACCAGAGGATATTCGTCAATCTTTACTTTACGCAGCTTGGTTAACTCAAGAACGGGTTTATCCCTTCAAAACCGCTTAATTTCAATAAAATGAAATTTTTAGCTGATATGGGAATTTCTCTACGCACTGTGTCTTGGTTGCGTAGTTCTGGTTATGATGTGGTACATTTGCGCGATCAAGGATTGCAAAGACTACCAGATGATCAGATTTTAGTGAAAGCTCGTACAGAAGAGAGGATTTTATTAACTGTAGACTTGGATTTTGCCCAACTTTTAGCCACTAATGGGGATAATTTACCCAGTGTAATTTTGTTTAGATTAGGAAATGAAAATTACAACGCAATTAATGAGCGTTTGACAGAAGTTTTAAGGGAATGTTAGGCAGATTTAGAACTAGGGGCGATTATTTCTGTTAGTAACGAAACTTTCCGGATAAGGCGATTACCGATATAAGTAAAGTTGATTAATTGCTAGTGTAGCTTATCGTAGCGATCGCACTGTGGAGATTTTGCAGGCGATGCCTTCTCTACGAGACGCTAGGCGAACGCCTACGCTTTTTTTAACGAACCACAGAGACACAGAGAACACTGAGGAAGAAAAGGAGCGATCGCATTTTGGTGGGTGAGTGGCGATCGCTTGTTGATATATAGCAAGAAAAAAATATAATATGGTTAGTTAATTTAATTATTTTGCAACAAATATTATACCAATGAATGAAAAATATATATGTGAATTTGCTATATATATTGATGATTCTGGAAGTCCAAAGCCAGACCCTAAAGACCAATATCCCTTCTTTGCGATGGGTGGTGTCTTAATCAAAAGAAACGATGAACAAATAATTAAACAATTAGTATCAGAGTTTAAAAGTCGCTGGTTTATTCCTCTAGAACAACCCTTGCACGGTAATGAAATACGCTCTCGAAAAAAAGGCTTTGCTTGGTTAGGTAAGCTTCAAAAACCAGAGCAAGATAGATTTTTGGAAGACTTGACATTTACTATTATTAATTGTCCAATAATTGTTCATGCCTGCGTAGTGTCTCGTCAAGGATATCTCAATCGTTATCTTGAAAAGTATGGCGAGGAAACCTGGGAAATGATGAAAAGTGCATTCTCTATTGTAGTTGAACGTAGTGCCAAGTATGCTGGAATGAATAATAGTAGTCTAATGGTTTATTTTGAAGCCGCAGGAAGAAACGAAGATACTTTACTCAAGCAATACTTTTATGATTTAAGAGCAAAAGGACATCCTTTTGATGCTAATAGATCGGATAAATATTCACCTTTATCTGCTGAAGATTTATCAAACACATTACGTGGAATAGACAGTAAGACGAAGGCAAACGCAATTATGCAGATTGCTGATTTGTGTTTGTATCCCATTGTTCGTAGCAAAGATAATCCTGAGAACCAAGCATTTTTGTCCCTCAAGAATGCTGATCTCCTTGTCGATTGTCACTTGACCCAGAATCAGATTAATACATTAGGAATTAAGTACTATTGCTTTGACAACCCCTAAAAACAACAAAACCGCCTTGTTAGCGGTTTGTGATGCGGCAGTCATACGACTACCCCCAGGCTGTGCCTAATCACTATAATATCTTCAAACTTGTTGATTGTCAACTCAGAACCACTTAATGGAAGTTTGGAGGTGCGATCGCTCTTTTTAACGAACCACAGAGGCGCAGAGGGCACAGAGGAAGAGGAGGAGCGATCGCACTGTGGTATTTAGCAGGCGATCGCTTTTTTTAACTAACCGCAGAGGCGCAGAAGACATAGACGAAGAAGGGGAGCGATCGCTTCGCTTTTTTTAACTAACCGCAGAGGCGCAGAAGACATAGACGAAGAAGGGGAGCGATCGCTTCGCTTTTTTTCACAAACCAAAACTTCTTGTTTAATTCTTGGGTTCTTCTTTGAGTTTATTGTTCTGATTTTTGTGTTGGCGTAGCTAGATTTTATCATCCAAATAGGGAATTAGATGAACCAAATAGTGAATTGTGTGGTTGCTCCATTCTTCTTCGTGTGTATAATACTGCCAAATGAATAGCATTCAGTGTCATTTCATAATCGTGCAGTTTCCTTTCATGCTCTTTTGCTAACTCGTTACTTCTTGTTTGAGTTTCTTCCTCTAGTTTTTGTTGATTTGCTGGTGTAGCCCAAAAAGTTGGGCTAAATAGTGAATAATATTGTTTGTTCATTATTTTTCCTGGGTATTGTAACGAGGTAAAGCGAATAGAGTTTTTATCCATATTAAACCTCCTAATGGACAATATAAAACATCTGTACTATAAAATAGCAAATATAAGAATTATTTATGACTAAAAAACTTGCCTTGGAAATAACAAATTCCCAAAGCAAGCCCAATTACTAATTCTTTTTTTCTTCGCACCTTGTGTGCAAAAAGCGTTGTGAACGCGGTTCGTTAAAGTTGCTTCACTTCCGAAACCAACTTCGCCACCATATCCTTCGCACTACCAAAAAGCATCGTAGTTTTATCCTTGTAGAACAACTCATTATCTACACCGGCAAAACCCGTACTCATCCCGCGCTTAATTACAATCGTCTGCTTCGCCCGATCTACTTCCAAAATCGGCATACCATAAATTGGGCTATTTGCATCACTCCGCGCCGCCGGATTTACCACATCATTTGCCCCAATTACCAAAGCCACATCCGCTTGTTCAAACTGGGGATTAATATCATCCATGTCGTACAACTGGGTATAAGCCACATTTGCCTCTGCTAGCAACACATTCATGTGTCCCGGCATTCTCCCAGCAACAGGGTGAATGGCATACTTGACATCAACGCCCATTTTTTCTAACTGATCTGACAATTCCCGGACGCTATGTTGCGCTTGGGCAACTGCCATACCATAACCAGGCACAATTACCACAGAACGGGCATAACCCAACATCATCGCTCCTTCTTCGGGATCGATACTGCGGACAGTTTGATCGGTTGCACCACCACTAGCAGCACCATCACCAGAAGTAGCTCCTGTACCAAAAGCACTGAACAGCACACTGAAGAGAGAGCGGTTCATTGCCTTACACATAATCTCGGTAAGAATTAAGCCAGATGCTCCCACCAAAGCCCCAGCGATGATTAACATATTGTTCATCACCACGAAACCAGCAGCAGATGCCGCCACACCTGACAACGAGTTCAACAGCGAAATTACCACTGGCATATCGCCGCCACCAATGGGGATGACGAACATCACACCCAGCACTAAGGAAACAGCTACCACTCCCAAGAATACAGGTAAGCTATCTGGTGTGATGATTAAATAGGCACTACCTACCAAATAAGCACCCAGAAGCAACAGGTTAAATGGTTGCTGGAAAGGAAATGTAATCGGGGAACCGCTAACTAAACCTTGCAATTTAGCAAAGGCTAAAAAACTACCTGTGAAGGTAACGCCACCAATTAACACGTCCAATAGCATGGAAATGTTCACATCTAGGGGTACGGGTGCGCCAGAATCCAATAATCGCCAGAATTCGGCAACGGCGACTAATGCTGAAGCTGCACCACCTAAACCGTTGAGTAAACCCACCATTTGGGGCATTTCCGTCATTTGGACTTTATAGGCAACGATCGCCCCAATTCCCGATCCAATTGCCAAGCCCAACAATATCATCTCGTAGTTCAATACATGCTGATCTAGCAATGTCGCCACAATTGCCAGCAGCATTCCCACAGATGCGATCACATTACCGTTTCGCGCTGTAGCAGGTGATCCCAGCTTTTTTAAACCAAAAATGAATAAGGATGCAGCGACTAAATATGTCAGCTGAATGCCAGTTGGTAAAAAGTCGCTCACGCCTTAATCTCCTTTTTTTTGAACATTTGCAGCATTCTATCTGTGACTAAAAAGCCACCTACAACGTTGACTGTAGCTAGTACTACAGCAATTAAACCGAGAATCACTGAGACACTTGTTTCTCTAGCACCTGAGGCCACTATTGCCCCAAGTACCGAAATGCCAGAAATTGCGTTTGAGCCTGACATTAAGGGCGTGTGTAAAGTCGGTGGTATTTTGTTGATGACTTCAAAACCGATAAAAGATGCCAAAACAAATACAAACAAAGCAGCAAGTAATGCCTCTGTCATGAAATCAAAACTCCTTGTATAAATAGGTATTGGGCATTGGGAAAACTCTTCCCTAGTCCCTAATCCCCAGTCCCTAATTAACCGCCGGTTGTTGAGTATTCGATGCTTGTAATGCATCCCGCACTCGTTGATTGCGAATTTCACCTGCGTGGGTAACGCAAGCTGCATCAACGATGTCGTCGTTAAAGTCAACCTGCAAAGCTTTGTCTTTAATTAGCAGTTGAATCAACGATGTTACGTTCTTGGCATACAATTGACTGGCATGAATTGGCATCGATGATGGGAGATTGATGGGGCCGATAATTGTCACGCCGTTCCACACAATATCTTTACCGGGTTCGGTGCAGGCGCAGTTACCACCCTGATCAGCGGCCAAATCCACAATCACTGAACCTGGTTTCATTTGTGCCACCATTTCTTCTGTAACAAGCCGTGGTGCTTGTTTCCCAGGTACTTGGGCAGTGGTAATTACAACATCAGAATTTTTGACGTGTTCGGCGACAACTTCTTGGGTACGTTGTTTGCTAGCCTCAGAGATTTCCTTGGCGTAACCACCTGCGGCGACAGTTTCTTCGTCTAATTTGACTTCAACGAATTTTGCCCCTAAGCTTTGCACTTCTTCTTTGACGGCGGGACGAATATCAAAGGCTTCTACCACTGCTCCCAAACGTCTAGCGGTGGCGATCGCTTGCAATCCGGCTACACCAGCGCCCATAATAAATACTTTCGCTGGAGCGATCGTACCTGCGGCTGTGGTTAACATCGGGAAATATTTCGGTAATGCAGCTGCCGCAATTAATACTGCCTTGTAACCTGCTAGTGAAGCTTGCGAGGATAAAGCATCCATACTTTGCGCCCTGGTGGTACGGGGAATCATTTCCATACTCAAGGCTGTAACTTTCCGATTTGCTAGTTGCTCTGCCACAACAGGATTTCCCAAAGGATTGAGGAAACTGACTAATACAGCCCCTTCCTTTAACAAATCAATTTCTGAGCGTCCATCTTCTCGTTCTTGTGGTGGGCTGACTTTCAACAGAATATCTGTTTCGCCCCATAGTTTGGCAGTATCGCTGATTATTGTGGCTCCTGCTGCTTCATAGTCAGTATCGTTGAAAAAAGCTCGCTCTCCTGCACCTGTTTCTACCCACACTTCCAAACCTTGTTTTACCAGTCGGGCAACGGTGTCAGGAATTAATGCCACACGACGTTCACAAACTTCAATTTCTTTAGCAACTGCTATTCTCATGAAATCTCCTGAAGATAAATACCTAATCTGTGCTAAGTAAGCGATTGTTTAGATGAGGCGTGTCCCGCACTCTATAGTACTTAGGCAGGAACATCAGCCATGACTTTTACTAGTAGATTGAACTTTGAATCTTTCCTCTCCCACTCTTAGCTTTCCAGGCAAAGCCTGACTTTGCCGCTTGCAGATGTCATATTTTCAGATAGTTGCAAACAGGGTTACATATTGCACATCCTAAATTGATTCCCAAATTTTGCATCTTTATCTTCAGCTTATTTTCGGGATTGAGAAATTTTGGTATTCCTTTCTTATAGAGTAATATTGACCCAATTTTGAAAGCTTTATAATTTCCAAATCAAATTTTAATGATTACGACTTTGATTCAAACTCATTTTAATCAATTTAGCCCAAGTTAACTGGCGATCGCTAATGGCGCGGCTCAATTTTTATAACAAAATTCTCAAATTTAGATACACTTATACATATTTGGAAACACAATCTAATCCTAACTGTGTTTCTATCTAGTTCAAAATTTGACCAACCTAGTACTGCAAGGCGGAAGTCAAAAGTCAAAAGTCACTCATGTTTTAATTTTGGGCTTTCTGGCTGTAATGAAATGGTAGGTTTATTTCCGCCGACCTGTACTAGTCATCAAATCAGCACTCTATAAGGGTAATGAAGTAAATTGATTAAACGTTAAATTTCTAACTAAGTGATTTTACTGTCGCCCAAACCTTAGAGAGGATGGCACTTTTTGTTGTTACTGAACGTCAATTGTCAGGAAGTGAGTAGTAAACTTTAGTAACGAATACTAACACATAGTTATTTAGATAACAGATTTATATTTTGGTAGAGGAAGCCTAATTATGCGACGTTTAGTTTCTGCTTTAGCCGTGACTGGCTTTTTGGTTACTGGATTCCCAGCCCTGACTTGGGCGCAAAGTTTACCTGGATTTACGCTGTTTAGCGGCATCAAACAAGAAAATCAGCTGCCCTTTCGGTTAGATTTTGGTGGACAAGCTAATGGTTGGGATCGTTACATATTGAGGATTCCAGCCAAAAGGATGAAATTGGCAGTTGGTCAATTTGCCATTACCTACCCTGATTATTACAAAGGAACTTTTGACCAGAAAAAAATTGAAGTCCGAGTCAAAGGCAAAGCAGTTCCGCTTTCTGAGGTGAAGTGGGACAAAGAAGGTAAGCTGATTAATATTTTTCCCCAAGATCCGGTGCCAGCAGGTAGCCCAGTTGAGGTAGTCTTATCTAACGTGAAAAACCCAGCCTTCGGCGGAGTTTACTATTTTAACTGTCAAGTGCTCTCTCCTGGCGATGTGCCACTACTGCGCTATATGGGAACATGGATTTTGAGCATCAATTAAGCTAGGAAGTGGGGAATAAGAATTTTAAATTTTAGATTTTGCGGAAAGTCTGAGCGGAGGTTTCCGACGCTTGCAGACTCGCTCTAAGCGTTGGCGCAGCCTCTCGAAGAGAAGCTATGCCGTTGGCGTTCGCGGAGCGTGTCGCAGACAAGCCTCTCGTTCGCTGTCTTCGTCTCTGAAAGAGAAGAGAAGGCTTTACGCTGCGCTATCCGTTGGCGCAGCCCACCGTAGGCATCAGAACTTTCCAAGACGGATTAAAGAATTGAAATTTAATCCAAAAGACCTCGATAGCGCAGCGTTAGCGAGTCAGACGTTCGCAGACTCGCTAACGCTGCGCTATCGTCAATTCAAAATCCAAAATTGAATTGCCCAATGCCCAATTTCCTAATAAAGTGATACAATTAGAGATTGTGAGTTTTTATAAAAATCACCTAAGAGGAGAACAGTATGAAAAGAACACTGGGTGGCACTAGCCGTAAGAGAAAAAGAACCTCTGGTTTTCGCGCCAGAATGCGGACACCAGACGGCAGAAACGTGATTAGCGCTAGGAGAAAAAAGGGACGTCATCGTCTGAGCGTTTAGAGTATATCAAGCTAAAAGAGCATCTGTGGCTTTGCCCAAAGCAAATCGGCTAAAATCCCGAAAGGATTTCCAGGCAGTTTTCCGGGAAGGGATTCGGCATCATGGCTCTTATTTTACATTGAGAGCCTTAAAGCCGTTAGGTTCAGCAAAATCTTCTTTGGACACTGCCACCCAGATTACACAAGCAATTGACTCAGCACATCTTGCCAGCACGCGGGTTGGCATTTCCATAAGTACAAAAGTTAGCAAAAGGGCAGTGGTTCGCAACCGAATCAAACGGCAAATTACTGCTGCTTTACACAACTTGCTGCCCAAATTATTACCAGGATGGCGGCTAGTGGTGATTGTCAAACCCACAGCAGCAGAATCTAAGTGCGTAAGCCCACAATTTCTGCAAGAATTAGAGCAGTTGTTGGCACAAGCCGAGGTGTTCGATGGGAATTCGTGAAGATGTTTATTATGAAGGTGGCCCCCATCTTGGGGATTTAATAATCAACCTGCTGATTGGGCTAACCATTGTCGGGATACCATTAACAGTCGGGGCAATTGTCAGGGCATTGTGGCTGCGTTTCCGCATCACCGATCGCCGAATTACGGTGACGGGAGGTTGGCAAGGGCGCGATCGCACTGACGTAATTTACTCAGAAATTGTCAAAATCGTCAAAGTCCCCCGTGGCATTGGCTTATGGGGAGATATGGTGCTAACCCTAAGAAACGGCAGTCGTCTCGAATTGCGTGCAATTCCCAAATTTCGGGAAGTCTATGACTATATTAATGAAAGAATTGCTGCGAAAAATCCCGAATATAGCGCCGCTGCCAACAAGTGATGGGAGCAAGGGGAGATGAGGGAGATGAGGGAGAAGAACCACAATGCCCAATGATGCCAGTCGCCTCTTTGAAGGGAGACGCTACGCGAACAAGTCGGGAAACCATAAAGGCAGTTCCTCCTGGGGGAAACCCCCTCTAAGCGACTGCCGACGCTCCAACGTCGCTAACGCTGCGCTAACACCACGGCGCTGGCTCCCCAATGTCCAATACTTCTCTACCTTGGGCTGCGCCCTAAGCGTAGCTATGCCGCAGGCTTTACGGCAACTCTTAGAGACGCTCTTGCGTTCGCTCAGTACAAGTGCCCAATGCGCCATTTGAGGGTGCGGCTATCCGTAGCGAAGGATAGTCGCCGACAAATGATCATTTAGATAAATTAGATTCAGTCAGTTTACAGTACCTCAGGTTGAATTCAGAATAATGGATTTTGGTATCGGCTTTCTCTCGAACAACGTGATGCTGCCAATCATAGATTTTTTCTATGGTATTGTGCCTAGCTACGGATTAGCGATCGTTGCTTTGACACTGATAGTCCGCTTCGCGCTCTATCCCCTGAGTGCTGGCTCAATTCGCAATATGCGGAAAATGCGAATTGTACAACCTCTAATGCAAAAGCGGATGGCAGAAATCAAAGAGCGCTATAAGGATGATCCGCAAAAGCAGCAGGAGGAAATGGTCAATGTCCAAAAAGAATTTGGCAACCCTTTGGCAGGCTGTTTTCCATTACTAGTGCAAATGCCAGTCTTGTTAGCGCTGTTCGCCACTTTACGGGGTTCACCTTTTGCAAGTGCGAACTACAGCGTTAACCTGCAAATCTTTCCCGCAGAACAAATCGAACAAATTCAACCGCAAGCCTTTGCCACTGCTCCTCAAAATATTTACGTTGCAGATGGAGAACATGTTAAAGTAGCTGCAATCCTTCCCAGCGGTAACAAGCTAGCGGTGGGAGAACAAACCAAGATACAGTATCAAACGATTGAGGGCAAACCATTTCAGGTGCTCTTAGCAGAACACCCAGAAAATAAGCTGATTCCTGATTGGAAAGTGACTAAAGGTGAAGATAGGATAAAAATTGATGCTCAGGGCAATGTAGAAGCTTTGCAACCGGGAGAAGTTACCATTCAAGGAACAATTCCTGGACTAGCAGCAGAAAAAGGCTTTCTATTCATTGATGCCTTAGGCAGGGTTGGCGCAACTGATCCAGATGGGACAATCCACTGGGATATTGTCGCCATGATCGTCTTCTTTGGAATTAGCCTTTATGTTAGCCAAATGCTTTCTGGGCAAAATTCCAGCGGTGGCAATCCGCAGCAGGATACAGTTAACAAAATCACCCCAGTCATCTTTTCTGGGATGTTTTTGTTCTTCCCCCTACCAGCTGGGGTGCTGATGTATATGGTGATTGGTAATATTTTCCAAACTGCACAAACTTATCTTCTCTCCCGCGAACCTCTACCAGAAGAACTGCAAAAAATCGTAGAAACTCAGGAGAAAGAAGCAGTAGTCACAGAACAAAAGGCATTGCCATTTGAACCAAAAAGTTCTAAGAAAAAGGCTACAGGGGGATCATGAGTAATATTCCCATGCAGCGAGGTCAGCAGTGGTTAAAAACACTGCTGGAACTCACTGGAATACCTTCTGAGATTGAAGGTCATCTAGAAACTGCCCAATCTCAAGACAGCGATTCCCCAGAACCAGATAACTACTGGTTGACAATTGACCAAACCAACTTGACGTTAGAACAAATCCAGGTATTAATTGGTGCCGATGGTTCTGTGCTAGATGCGATTCAGTATCTAGCAAATTCGGTTTTAAACCTAAGCCAACCCCCGGAAGACCAAGCCTCTTACACCATTGAGTTGAATGACTACCGGGTCAAAAGAGAAGCCGAAATTCGCGCATTAGCAGAAGCAGCAGCCGATGAAGTGCGCTTTTCTGGTAGAGAAGTGGAAATCAAATCCCTTAGTTCTGCTGAACGGCGTCAAGTCCATACCTTCTTGAAGGAATTTGGAGATTTGGAAACCTTCAGTCGTGGTAAAGAGCCGCATCGTCATCTGGTTGTCCGTCTAGCTTCGTTGGAAGGAGTTAGAAGTTAGGAGTTAGGAGTTAGGAGTTAATTGAAAACTCATAACCATATAATTTCAAAATTTCTATTATCCCTAACAGATAAAATAAAAATGTATTATCAGCCTAATTGTTGATAATCAAGATAAATTTTCGTGAGGATGTCTCACAAATCCTATGGACGCAATTTATATTCCGCAGCTAACTAAAGCCCCGGAGCGGACAGAGGAAGTTCAGGTTAAGGAATTTCTACCTGGTCTGGAAACGTTGACACCAGTTCGCGGTCATGTGCGCGTGCAGCATCATGGCAATTACTTGGAAGTGTCCGGTCAGGCAGAAACAATTATCACTTGTACCTGCAACCGCTGTTTGCAGCAATACAATCGACGTTTAGGGCTTGATACGAAAGAAATCATCTGGTTAGACGAAACTGCAAATCAGACAAATGACTTGCCCCTAGAGCGGGAAGTGACTATGGAAGATTTGGTGGAAACCCTACCACCCGATGGTTATTTTTATCCCAACGAATGGTTGTATGAGCAGATGTGCTTGGCAATTCCCCAACGCCAGCTATGCGATCGCAATTGTCCAGGTATTCCTGTAAGTACTACAGCTGATACTTCTGATAGTCCTGAAACTCCAGTCGATCATCGTTGGGCTTCTTTAGAAGCACTGAAAAAGCAACTTCCGGGATAGATATTTCATGCGCCGTTTGCTGTATTACGGCGCAATTAATTATCTATTTGTAAGTAGAAATTGCCTAGACTACAAATGCGCCTGATAAACTTTACTCCTGATTAAAAAATCCTTTTTCGTGCAGCAAAGCAGCAATTTTATCAGTACATTCTATAGCTAATTCTGATGACATTTATTTAGTAAAAACTGTATCTTGTGGAATATCTTTGAAGTAATTTTCCACAACGTTTTCAACTTGCTTGCTAAAGCTTTCATAAATTTGCTTATTATTTATGACCTGAAATAGGCAATTGAAATAATTATGAATTTGCGGTAAGTTATTCTCTCGAAGTTGTATAATCTTCAAAATTTCATCTCTAGAGAGATTATATCAATAGATTTATCTATAGTTTTTTGACCTATAACATCAAAAGAATAGAATTGTTTGATATTTTTTCCCTTTCTCATCTGATTTTCATCCTAGTAGAGACAGAAAGGTAGACATTATCTCCATCGTATCTCACATCAATAGTTGGTTTAATTCATGAGTTGGTTTAATTCATGCTATTTTGCCACCACAAATTAAAGATACCTCTTCACCTGTGCTAACTATTTTTGCTTTAGTGTATGGGTTCTTATATCTATCGCGTTTGATATCAAGAACTAAACCTATAGTATTTAGCTGCTTACCAAGAGCAGCATCTATGCTATCAAAGTGCGGAGCACATTTGTTGCAAATTAAAGATGATGATTTGAGCCTGCCTCCTATTGAATTGAGTAGTTTTAAGTACCTGATTATCCTGACAAATGATTCAACTATACTCACCCTTGAGGAATATCTCACGTAGAACAAGCGATCGCACTCGCAACCGCAATGAATTGCTAAATGTTGGTTTTTTAGTTGTTAGAGGTGATACAAACCTGAACAATGAGAGAAGAACTAATAACGATAGCCAAATATGAACTTCCGTGAAGAGTTTAAACTGCTGCTACGCGCCCGCTACCCTTTAATTTATATTCCTACTTATGAGGAGGAGCGGGTAGAAGCAGCTATCCGAGAAGAAGCAACCAAACAGGGTAATCGCCCAGTGTATACTTGGGATTTTGTCGATGGCTACCAAGGAAACCCCAATGATGTAGGGTTTGGGCGACGTAACCCGTTGCAAGCTTTAGAATTTATCGAAAAATTACCAGCTTCCGCACCTGCAGTATTGATTCTCCGAGATTATCATCGCTTTTTAGATGATGTAGCGATCGCCCGCAAACTCCGCAATCTGTCCCGACTCCTGAAGTCGCAACCAAAAAATATTGTCCTACTGTCGCCGCGCATCGCCATCCCTGACGACTTAACCGAAGTGCTGACAGTCGTCGAGTTTCCCTTACCCGCCGCCCCAGAAATTAAAACTGAGGTAGAACGCTTACTACAAAGCACTGGTAACTCCCTTTCTGGCAAAGTTTTAGATGATTTGGTGCGCTCTTGTCAAGGACTTTCGATGGAACGGATTCGCCGGGTTTTGGCAAAGGCGATCGCTACCCACGGCGAATTGCGACCAGAAGACGTGGATCTGGTTTTGGAAGAAAAGCGCCAAACTATCCGCCAAACCCAAATCCTGGACTTCTACCCTGCCACTGAGCAAATTTCTGATATTGGCGGACTGGATAACTTGAAAGATTGGTTGATTCGGCGGGGAGGTTCATTTACTGATCGAGCGCGACAGTACGGATTACCGCACCCCCGTGGTTTAATGTTGGTAGGTATTCAGGGAACTGGTAAATCGTTAACAGCAAAAGCGATCGCTCATCACTGGCATTTACCCTTACTACGTCTGGATGTGGGAAGGTTATTTGGTGGTTTAGTGGGTGAATCAGAATCTCGGACTCGCCAAATGATCCAAGTAGCTGAAGCCCTTGCTCCCTGTATTTTATGGATTGATGAAATAGATAAAGCTTTTGCTGGACTTGGTAGCAAAGGTGATGCCGGAACAGCCAGTCGTGTATTTGGTACTTTTATTACCTGGCTAGCTGAAAAAACCTCACCCGTTTTTGTCGTCGCCACCGCCAACGATATTCAAGCTTTACCGCCGGAAATGCTCCGTAAGGGGCGATTTGATGAAATTTTCTTTGTGGGTTTGCCCACCCAAGAAGAGAGAAAAGCAATTTATGATGTTCATTTATCCCGATTGCGCCCGCATAACTTAAAAAGTTATGACATCGACAGGTTAGCTTATGAAACGCCGGATTTTTCTGGGGCAGAAATTGAGCAAACTTTAATTGAAGCGATGCATATTGGATTTAGCCAAAATCGCGACTTTGCTACCGATGACATTTTAGAAGCAGCTAGTCAGATCATACCCTTGGCGCGAACTGCTGTAGAGCAAATTCAGCAACTCCAAGAATGGGCTGCTGCTGGGAGAGCGCGTTTAGCATCTAAACACAACCCTTTAAGCGAACGCCTCCGGCGCACTACGTGAACGCATTCGTAGTAGCTACAATAAAGAGTTAGTCAAAAGATCATAGTCAATAGTTAATGATCAATTATTATGGACTATTGATTCTTGTATGGATGGGTTACATTGCTTCTCTACTTGTAACCTTTGAGAGCCAGTTCAACGCCACTCCCTTCAATGGAGCAAACCTCCCGACAGGGGTGGCTCCTCAACGGGGGAAATACGCACATGGCTGGCTTCCGTTGTTTCCCTTGAACGCCACTTGATTCTTAATAATCAGGGTTTTAACTATGTTGTCTAGCGTAACAAAATTTCTACTTGGGTTTTTCTTAGCGATCGCTGTGTTAGTAGGTGGCGGTGTTGCAATTGCATTATATTTCGTGAATCGCACCGGCATACCCCCTGCCAAACCCGTTTTTTCTAATGATAGCCCCTCGGTGAAAGCCCAAGCTCCAAAAGCAACTGAGCCTGGACAAGGTAAACCCACTCTTAAACGTGGGACTCAGACTCAATCGTCTTCAAGCTCAACTTCTACTCCTACACAATCACCAAAGGCTACCCCATCACCAAAACCATTGCCATCGGGAGCTTACCGAGGGCGTGTTAGTTGGGCTGAAGGTTTGAGTTTGCGATCGCAACCAAATCAAGAAGCTGAAAAGATTGGTGGGGTTGGTTTTAATCAAAAAATTATTGTTTTGTCAGAAAGCGAGGATAAAGCCTGGCAAAAGATCCGTTTGGAAGGTAGCGAACAAGAAGGTTGGGTAAAAGCAGGTAATACTGAAAAAGTTGATCAACAATAGCCTAAAAAATCAGAGCAAATAGAAGAACCACAACTATCACAAACAAGAAAACAAGACCAAAAATAAGATGTGTTTACTCAATAGCTTCATCTGGAACTACTTGAGATTGCTTTCCTAGAAAACAGGAAGTATGTATCAATGTATCAATTGGAAGCTCAATTTGAAAAGTAGTTCCTTGCCCCTTGGCAGAAATACAGTTGAGCCTACCACCATGCGTTTGAACGACAATCTGATAGCTAATTGATAATCCTAATCCAGTTCCTTGTCCAACTGGTTTAGTTGTGAAAAAGGGATCATAGATTTTATTTTGTACGTTTTCATTAATGCCAGATCCATTGTCGAAAATTTGAATTTTGACCCAACCGACTTGATTAATGGTTGTTTTAATCCGAATTAAAGGTGTAAAACTGGACTTTGATTTTAAGCTACTCAGCTTTTCTTCTAACACATCAATAGCATTTGCAAGGATGTTAAAAAATACTTGGTTTAACTGTCCAGGATAGCAATTTACTAAGGGTAAATTACCATATTCTTTAATTACAATAATTTCTGGGCGATTGTTCGGCGGATAACTAATACGATTCTGAAGAATAAGCAGTGTCGAATTAAGCCCTTCGTGGATGTCCACAGCTTTCAATTGTGCCTCGTCTAGACGAGAGAAGTTACGCAGGGATTCCACAATATGTTTAATACGTTTGGCTCCAGCTTGCATTGAGTTGAGCAGTTTAGGTAAATCTTCTAGCAAAAATGGTAAATCAATAGACTCTAATTTCGCTTGAACCGCAAGCTCTGGTTTCGGATAATGTTGCTGATAGGTATTGATTAATTCTAAGAGTTGTCGCAGATAAATTTCCATATGAAACAGGTTTCCATAAATGAAGTTAGCAGGATTGTTAATCTCATGAGCAACTCCCGCTACCATTTGTCCCAAAGACGACATTTTTTCTGCTTGAAGAAATTGCAATTGAGCTTTCTGAAGTGCCAACATGGCTGTCTCTAATTCTTCAGACCGAGACTCAGCTAGAGCAGCTAGCGCTTCTTGGTTTTGTAAGGCTTGTTTGAGACGTTCTTCGTTTTCTTTAAGATCAGCTGTTTTGACTAGTTGAACACTCAATTGTTCGTTGAAAAAAGATGTGATCAGCGTCCATCCTAGAAGCAGTAATGTGAATAAGCCAATAATCGCAGCCATCCAATAGGTTGCAGCGCTATCAACTGCTGAAAAATCGACCAATTCGACGACTGAAAAATGGGTAGCCATCATCCCTGTGTAGTGCATTGACGGAATGGCAGCACCCATGAGAATTGCACTGCAAATCCTCAAAAAGCGTCCTGTTACTGTACTATTAGCTCTGAGGTTAAATCCCAGCCAGAGGGCAACCAGTGAGATGAGAATGGCGATCGCAATCGAGAGTGCAACCACACTCAAGTCATAAGACATTTTGGCTGGTAAACGAATCGCAGCCATACCGATGTAGTGCATTGCACTAATCCCTATGCCCATCAGGAGGCTACCACTCAACAACCGCAAAATACCAAATTCTGGCTGGCTAACTAGGTGCAGGGCTAATCCAGAGGCGAAAATTGCAGGTAGCACCGAAATCAAAACTGTTAACCAGTCATAGTCAATCGGAATCGGCAGACTCAATGCCAGCATAGCAATAAAATGCATTGCCCAAATGCCGATTCCCATAGCGATCGCTCCCCCTAGCAGCCACAACCACCTTTGCTGCGATTTAGCGTCTGTGACTCTTATAGCTAGATCAAGTGTGGTGTAAGCCGTAAGTATGGCAATGGCAACGGAGAATAAAGTTAAACGAATATCGTAGATCCCGTGGAGCATTAGGTTGAATATTATCCGCAATTCAATGGAAGACTAGACCCACTCTTTGTCTGCATTCTTCATGCTCTAAACCCAAATGGGTATAGCAAAAATTTTGTCAGGCAAATGAAAAACAAGCCTCCAAAGCTTTACATTGCTTATTATTCCCCCCTACAAAAGCTTGTGTATCATATCAGCGTCGGGGATTTCTTGTAAATAATCATACTAAAAAAAATATAATACAGAGAAAGTGGTATAATCCGGTGTAGCCGTAACTTGAAAAAAGCAAGTGAAAACAGGGGTAGATAGCTATTTAACCAAGCTTGCCTTAGTCTATGAGGCATCCGAAAGCGTCAAGGTTGTTCCTACCGTAGCTAATTTCAAATTTTTGAATTGGAAAAATTTATCTAGCGGTGCGGCGATGCGTCTTTTGTCTGTGGCACTGATTATGGGGCTTTTGAGTATAGCTGGGCAAGCTTTAGCACTTCAGAAAATAGGAAGTAATCGGCCTGAAGTTACCAATAGCCAGAGGTGTTTAAAAAAGTTAGGCTACTTTAACGGCCCAGTAACAGGTAAGTTTGCTGGCTTGACTCAGAATGCTGTGATCAAATTCCAGCAAGCCAATAGAATACCTGCTGATGGAGTTGTGGGTGGTAATACTCAACGAGCCTTGCAACGAGCCTGTCAAAGTAGAACTTCTAGTAGGAATACCAGTGGCACATTGCGCTCGCCAAGTGGTCAATATCCTGTTCTCTCTCAAGGCAAAACTGGTGCAGCCGTGACCAGGTTGCAACAGCGTCTACGACAATTAGGCTATTTGAATGCTAATCCCAATGGGAATTTTGGCCCAATGACCAGAAATGCTGTAATTAGATTCCAGCGAAATTATCGCATAGCTGCTAACGGGATTGTAAATCGACAAACTTGGAACACACTACTGGGTTCCTCTCCGACTCCAACCAGATCAAGTCTCTCTACTCAACAAGTGAGAGAACTACAAGTGCGTTTGCGGCAGCTAGGTTATTTTAAGACTAATCCCACTGGGAATATTGGCCCAATTACTAGAAAAGCTATCATTCAATACCAGCGAAATTATCGCCTACCTGTTAATGGCATTGCCAATGCCCAAGTCTTGGAGTCAGTGCGTAGAACCTCCACAGGTGGATATGCTACTCAACAACAAGGCAGAAATTATCTGACTATAGGCGATCAGGGAGAAAATGTCAGATTAGTTCAAGAGCGTTTGGGGCAGTTGGGTTTCTCTAATACCAGTCCTGATGGCTTTTTCAACGATTACACCAGACAATCTGTGATTGCATTCCAGCAATCTTCGCGACTTAATTCTACTGGAAATGTAGATTGGCAAACTTGGCAAGCATTAGGGTTGAATAGCTCGGCTATGGGCAATTATGCTGAGACTAATAGTTATGTATTACCTCCTACTAATGACTATGTAGCACCTGAGACTAATCGCTATGTATTACCTCCTACTAATGACTATGTAGCACCTGAGACTAATCGCAACACATTAGTTGCTAATAATCCTTATAGAGTAATAGTGCCAATTTCCAGTAATGATACTTTAAGTAAAGTGCAACAGTATATACCTGGAGCTGTCGCAGAGCAATCCAATCTAGGGGATTATGTGAATGCTGGAGCATTTAGCGATCGCACACAAGCAGAAACGTTATCAAAAAAGCTCCGCTCCTATGGTCTTGATGCACGGGTGAAATACAATTAAATTGACAAACTCAACTGCGAACCTTCCTGGGTTTTATTAACTTCAATTCTGGCTTGGAAAGCTTCTTTGAGGTGGGGCATATGAGTGACAGTGAGGATGCAGGCAAAATCAGAGGCGATCGCATTAATCGCTGCAATCAAGCGATCGCATCCTTCAGCATCCTGTGTACCAAAACCTTCATCCACAATTAGCAATTGCAACGCCGCCCCCGCCCGTTGCGCTAATAATTTCGCCAGGGCTAGACGGATGGCAAAGTTAATTCTAAAGGCTTCTCCACCAGAGTAAGTTTCATAAGCTCGCGTTCCTCTAGAATCGGCGATTAAGATATCTAAGGTATCTATCAGCTTGGCATTTTTCTTGGTTGATTTAGCACTGCGTCCAGCTTTTTGAGTAATAAATTGTACATGAAACTGATTACCACTCAGCCGCGAAAGTAGTTGATTTGTCTCAGCTTCCAGTTGGGGCAACACATTCTCAATCATCAATGCTTGGATACCATTTTTACCAAAAGCTTGCGCTAATTCCTGATAAACACGATATTCTTGCTTGCAAGATTGTAGTTGCTGCTGCTGTTGTTCATACTGAATTTGCAGCGTTTCCAGTTGATGCGCCAGCTGTTCTAAACGCCCCAACTTGGCTATTTGCTCATCAAGTTGCCGTCTGCGTATTGCTAACTGCTGCTCTAGAGCTGGAATTTGAGCAGATGGGTTAGCTGTGGCTTGTAGTTGCTGGATAATGCTTTCGATTTGTCCGCCGAGTTTTTGCCGCTCGGTTAATCTGGCGCTTCTGGATTCCTCTAACTCTTGTAATCTCGTCTGGAGTTGGGGATACTGCTGCTGGGCTGATAGCAGTTGTTGATAGCGCAAATGCCAAGATTGAGCTTGTCGGACAGCTATACGCAGATTGTTGT
The DNA here is from genome assembly GCF_036916575.1 of Nostoc sp. Taxonomy (GTDB): domain Bacteria; phylum Cyanobacteriota; class Cyanobacteriia; order Cyanobacteriales; family Nostocaceae; genus Nostoc. The sequence goes on along the minus strand of NZ_JBALGC010000133.1, from coordinate 11,324 downwards.
GCTGTTCGGAACTATAGCCAATTTCGGTAATGTGACGCTCAAGAGCCGCGATTTGTTTAGCACATTCAGAATCAGTCTTATCTTGCTGGATTCGGGTTTGTAATTGAGCAATTTGGGATTGTAATTCTGGTTTTCGGGCTAATAGTTGCGCTTGTCGCTTAGTCGCATCTTTAATCTGCTGGAGTTTAATTTCTGCCCATCGCCACCGCTCAACTTCGCTCCGGGCGAGGGCGTGGTCTTGTTCATTATAATTAACTTGTTGCAGATATTGATCTAGCTGCCGGAGTTCGGCTTGTTTATCGGGAGCGTAATCACCAGCTTGGAGCGATCGCTCTAAATGCTGTTTTTCGCCAGTAATTTGTTGTAACTGTTGTTGGACATCAGTTGTAGCTTCCAACTGTGCTGCCAACTGTCCCCGTTGTTCACGTAAACCATCGTAACTCGCCAATTGTTGAGAAATTTCCCGATATTCTTGCCTCAATACCTGAATTTCTCTATCAGACACGGCCATTTGTTCCCGCACTACCCAAAACTGCCCTTGGGTATCCTCTATCTCAGTTTGGGTTTTTTCCACCACCCGACTCCAGTGATGTTCGTCTAAAGGACGCTCACATAATGGACAAAGTGCTTCAGGATTTTGGAGCATTTGCAATTTCTGCTCTAATTCTCCTAGCAGTTTTTCATAATCGCGTTGGTGAGCTTGCAGGCGTTCGATAAAATGACGCCTTTCTTGGCCTTTTTCTTGGACTCGTTGCAGATAAACCCGCTTTTTCTCCAATTCCTCAATCTGGATTGCCACATCCATCACCGCTTGTTGCAGTTGCGGTTGGCGGCGGTGCTGGCGTTGCAATTGGTTCTCAGTGCTTTGGAGTTGTTCGAGTCGCGCTACTAAACCAGCATGAGTGCGATCAAGTTGGCTTTGTAAAGTTGCTCGTTGTTGCAACAAAGGAGTAACTTGCATTTGCAATTGATCTAGACGAGCAACATGGTGACGTGCTGCGGCTAGTTGTGACAAAGCAGCTTCTACTTCACCTGATTTAGTCAGAGTTTGCTGAATTTCTCGCTCTTGTTGCTGCAAAGCTTCGATTTGGGCTTGGGCTTGTTGCAGTTGTCGTTCGATTTCGTGAATTTGTTTGGTAAGCTGTTGTTGCTTTTGTTGGCGAGTCTGCCCAGCGCGAGTGTATTCTTCAAATTTGGTAGCAAAGGCTTCTTCTTGAGATTGGAGACTTTGATATTCGGCATATCCAGCTTTAATTTCAGCTTCTTGGTGTAATATTTTCTCTAAATCTGATAGCTGAGAGCCAATAGCTGATTGTTCTTGTTGGAGGCGATCGCAATCTTGGCTAAGATTTTGGTATTGCTGCTTCACAAAACTGAGTTGTTGTTCCCAATTTTGGCGCTGGTGCTGGACAACTTGCAAACTTTGTAATTGAATATTATCAAAAGCTTGCACCTGTTGCAGTTGGTTGAGTTCGGCTTCTAACTCCACTCTTTGCGCTTCGGTTGTCTGGCGTTGTTGCAGCTGAATTTTGATCGACTCCAAAGAACGCTCTAACTCTACTGCCTGTGCTTTGAACTGACGAGAAGATTCCTTTGCCCGTTCTTCCAAATCATCGTACTGATTGAGTTTCAACAACTCCGCTAAAATTTCTTTGCGTTCCGTCGGGCGCTTGAGCATGAACTCATCGGCACGACCTTGACGTAAGTAAGCAGAATTAATAAAAGTATCGTAATCGAGCTTGATGTGTTCTAAAATCAAATCTTGGGTTGCTCTTACCCCTTTGCCAGTCAGTGAGCGAAACCCAGATGGTATTTCTATTTGAAATTCCAGGACGCTACTAGCTCCCCGAATTCGGGTACGAATCACCCGATATTTTTGCTGGTTGCTTTTGAAAGTAAAATCAACTCGAACTTCTTTTGCGCCAGAATAGATGACATCATCTTCAGTAGTGGCACGGCTTTCGCCCCAAATTGCCCAAGTGATTGCTTCCAAAAGTGAAGATTTACCCGCACCATTGGAACCCGAAATACAAGCCGTATGCAAACCGCCAAAATCTAAAGTTGCATCACGGTAACTAAGAAAATTTTTGAGGATAAGTTGTACTGGGATCATTCACGCTATAGCGCCACATCTACTTTTAATAAATAACAGTACAGATGCACTGTTTGTTAGTTTAGCTATCTAGATATCAGGTTTCTAGTCTTGAAGACATCAATTTTACAAAATTTAACAATAAAATCAGCAAATTTTTCTTGTTGCATGAAAAAGTTTTGCTGTCTTTGGAGAAAAATAAAACTTATGTGGAGGTTTGTTGTTATTTCTGCCTCTTATCTGAGAGAAAAACATTTATAGAAGAGTGGCAATACTGCGTAGGTTTTGCCTAAAGAATCACTCTAATGACTCTAATGTAGGTTGGGTTGAGGAACGAAACCTAACAAACCATACAAAATGTTGGGTAACGCATTGCCCATAAGTGTCAACTTAACGTATAAGCTAGATTTGGCGAACTTTCCAGGTTTGACCCTCACCCCTAACCCTCTCCCAAAATTGGGAGAGGGGGGCAAATTCTCTAGTTCTCCTTCTCCCAACTTGGGAGAAGGGGTTAGGGGATGAGGGCAAATCCTTTTCATCACCGAAGAACTACAGGTTTCAAAATAGACGCGGTTTAAAAATCGTGTTGAGGTACTTAAAAGTCGTTTTGAGGTACTTAAAAGTCGTTTTGAGGTACTTAAAAGTCGTTTTGAGGTACTCCAAAGTCGTTTTGAGGTACTTCAAAGTCGTTTTGAGGTACTCCAAAGTCGTTTTGAGGTACTCCAAAGTCGTGTTGAGGTACTTCAAAGTCGTTTTGAGGTACTTGAAAGTCGTGTTGGAGTAATTCAAACTTTGTCGCACCGCAATCAAGTATATAGGTGCGTAGGCGTAGCCTACACTTGACTTTTAAAACAGTCGTTACAAATCTTCAAAACTTACGCAGTATTGAGATGATTGGGCTAAATTTCGCCTCAAGGTAAAAGAATCAAGGTGATAGGGGAAGAAGCGTTAGTATACTTAGTAAAAATGTATGTACATTTCTGAGATAGATATCATAAACCAATGGATATAGCTCTACTCGTTAAATTTCTCGCTCCCTGTTTGCCATTTCTGTTGAATGTGGGAAATAAAGCTGTAGAAAAGGCATCTAAAAAAGTAGGTGAGGATGTTTGGAATAAAGCCAAAGCTATTTGGGCTAAGTTACACCCCAAAGTAGAGGCTAAGGAAGCAGCGAAAGAAGCAGCAACGGATGTGGCACAAAAGCCAGAAGATGAAGATTTACAAGCAAGTTTGCGAGTACAACTCAAGAAGATTTTAGAAGCGGATACAGCACTTGCAGAGGAAATAGCTAAGATTTGGGAAAAAACAAGTTCAAATAATAGCGCTTCTAATGTCAATGCTCAGTCTTACGATGACAGTACACAAATAAATACAGCAGGTAACGTTAATAACCCAACCTATGACTTTAGGAGGTACGATAACCCAAAGTAACCAATATTGCTGTTTTTGGTGCTGAACAGCAAGAAATATTAGAGTTGCTAGAACGCAGTACCAAAATAGAATCGCCAGGGGTTCTCAAAGCAGGCAACCCTAACAAAAGTTTGGCTTACTGGCAGGGACGGAAAACAGAAATTGCTCAGATACAGCAATGGTTAACTGATAAAAATACTTTCCTAATTGGCATAGAAGGCATCGGTGGCACAGGTAAATCGATGCTGGCTACGAAAATTTATGATGAAATTGAGGGTTTCCCTAAGAAATTTTGGGCTGATGTCAGTAATGGGGCAGGTTTTAGTGATTTAGCCCGCCAAGTCCTCAGTGAATTTGGCTTTCGGGTTCCAGAACAAGAAGCGCAGTTAGTAGAGGCGCTAGTTAGGTGTTTACGTTCTGGGCAATTTTTACTGATCATTGACAACCTGGAGAGTTTATTACAACCTGATAGACAGTGGGGAAGTCTATTTTACGGCGACTTTTTCCAAGCGTGGGTGGAACATGGCGGTAATAGTAAGGTAATAGTCACCACCAGGGAAAGACCAGAATTAAAAGGCTTTGAGTGGCTAACCCTGAAAGGTTTGCAAGTAGATGAAGGGGTAGCACTGTTAACTGTATTAAGCATTCGCGGAGATTTAACGCAGTTTGTGGAATTAGTAGATGGGCATCCCCTACTGTTGAGATTGGTAGCAGATTTATTAAAAGAAGAATATTCACAAGACCCGGATTTAAGGAGGTTAGCAGATTTAGGCTTAGGGAATTTGCGGCAGTTTTTGACAGATTCCCAAGTGGTAGGTATCCATCGCCGGGAAAATGTGGTGATGGTGTTGGTGTTGGATGCCAGTTTTAAGCGGTTGAATGAGTTACAAAAGGCGTTATTGCTGAATATTAGTGTTTATCGTGGTGCGGTTGATAGTGCAGCAGCCGTGGCAGTGTTGCCAGGAAGTTCAGAACCAGAGATTGAGGGAGAATTAAGGAATCTGGTTAAGCGTTCTTTGTTGGTAGAAAAACTTAATGGGAAGCGGCGATTTGATTTTCAGCCCGTGATTTTGGAGTATGTGCGGTATCAGGCTGGTGATCAGATACAGGCACATCAACGAGCTATTAATTACTATCTTTTGAATGTTAAACAAAAACCTTGGCGGACTAAAGAAGATATTAAAGAATATTTAGAAATTTTTTATCACTGGTTTCAACTAGAAAATTATGACTCGGCATTTGATATATTAAACACTTACAATGATTTTTTGAGATTGCGGGGCTTTTATACTGAGCAAGTTGACTTATGGGGACAGTTGATAGCAGCTTGGGAAAAAACTGGTGAGAGAGAAAACTCGAAGTATTGGGTTGCTCTCACTTCATTGGGTCATGCTTACAATTATTTGGGCCAGTACCAACAGGCGATTGAATTCCAACAGCAGTCTTTAGAGATAGCTAGGGAAATAGGCGCTCATGATCGCTTTGAGGAAGCAATTTCCCTGGGCAATTTGGGTCTTATTTACAACTCAATAGGACAGTATCAGCAAGCTGTTGAATTCCATCAAAAGTCTTTGGAAATAGCTAGAAAGACAGGCGCTGCCGATGTAGAAATCAATTCTTTGGGTGATTTGGGTCTTGCCTACCGTTCTCTAGGGCAATACCAGCAAGCGATTAAATTCTACCAGCAGCAATTGAAAATCACCCAAGAGATAGGCGATCACAATCGCGAAGGTTCTTCCTTGGGTAATTTGGGCAATGCTTACCAATTTATAGGGCAATACCAGCAAGCGATTAAATTCTACCAGCAGCAATTGAAGATTACTAGGGAGATAGGCGATCGCAATGGGGAAGGCAGATCCTTAGGCAATTTGGGCAATGTTTACCAATTTATAGAGCAATACCAGCAGGCGATTGAGTTCTACCAGCAGCAATTGAAGATCACCAAAGAGATAGGCGATCGCAATGGCGAAGCTTATTCCTTGGGCAATTTGGGCAATGTTTACCAATTTATAGAGCAATACCAACAGGCGATTGAGTTCTATCAGCAGAGATTGGAAATAACCAGACAGATAGGCGATCGTAATGGTGAAAGTTCTTGCTTAAGTAATTTGGGCAATGCTTACCGCTCTCTAGGGCATTACCAACAGGCAATTGAGTTCTACCAGCAGGAATTAGAAATAACCAGAGAGATAGGCACTCGTAATTGGGAAGGTTCTTCCTTAAATGATTTGGGGCTTGCTTACAACTTACTGGGACAATACCACCAAGCCATTAATTTCCATCAGCAAGCTTTGGAGATAGCCAGGGAGATAGGCGATTATGAGGGTGAAGGCGTTTGCTTAGGTGGTTTGGGACTTGCTTACAACTCGCTAGGACATTACCAACGGGCAATTGAGTTCTGTCAGCAGCGGTTAGATATAGCTAGAGAAATAGGCGACCGCAGGGAAGAAGCTGATGCCTGGTTGAATCTGGCTACAGTGTTAAAAAATGTCAATCGGGAATTAGACGCGCTGGGTGCTTATCGCAATGCTCGTGAGCTGTTTCAGGCAATAGAACTTGATGCTAAAGTGCAACTTTGCAACAATGCAATTGAGCGTCTTTCTCAACCAAAGACGCCTATAGTCTCCCGTCGTGAGTTTTGGGCATGGTTGCGTCGGTTGTGGCGTTGGCTACGCGCTTGGTTCCGGCGGTAATTTTGTCTTACGCAGAGAAGAGGCTTTATAAAGTGCGATATTGCAGAATATGTTAATGAAATGTAACGCACTAACCACACCTAAATCTCTACCAACCCACAACTAAGCTACTTGCAGAGGCTTTGTAGGTAGCATTCTAGGTTCTGGTAATGGTTTATTCTCTTCAGAAAGCATTTCCACAAAAGCCTCGATTACTTCCTGACCATTTTTGGCAGCTTCCTCGTAAGTTCTACCATGTGTATGAAATTGTTGCCAAGGGAACTCAGGCAAGTGAACTAAGAAAAGTTGATCCTCTTGCGACCATTGAATCACCATACTGTAGTGATAGATCATTCTTCACCTTCCTCGTTTACAAGTTTTTCGAGTTCTTCCAGCTTTTTCAGCACCCGTTGAATGCTTCTTTCTAAATATAGCGGAGCATCATCACCATCTTTACCAGGAATAGTAAGGGGTTCTTCCGGTAGCATTGGATGTTTCCAAAATGTATGGCTTCCTTTGCCTCGTCCTGGCTGAAGGATATACCCAACTTTTGCTACCATTGCTTTCAATTCTCTTACTTTCTTTGGCATTGCTCCTTAGTTACCAACTTCTTAATTTATTATAATCATTGGAATATAGTGCGATCGCAAGTTCAACAAACCGTCAGAGCATCAGCATAGTACACAGTAGTTTCTCGCCGTGGGTTTTGAGCGTGGTTGCGTCGGTTGTGGCGTTGGGTTCGCGCTTGGTTTCGGCGGTGAAAAAGAGATACGCTATAATCAATCACAAGATTTCATAGAATTAACTATGACAACTCCATTGCTACCAACGCTTCAAAATCTACCCGCTAGCTTATCTTTAGAAGGTGTAATCAGCATTGAGTTGCAAGAGGGAATACCCATATTTAGAGCTTCTAGCATTGTCCAGAATCGCATTGCAGCTTTACTAGCTAAACAACAAATTTCTCCACTCAACTCCGAAGAAGAACAAGAACTAGATAGCTACGAAGAAATTGACGATTACCTAAGTTTTCTCAATCGTATAGCTAGAAATATTTTACAAAATCCCAATAATCAGACCGTGTAAAAGTGGCTAGTCGTAAAATTCCTAATGCAATTCAGCAACAAGTACGTCAGCGAGCCTCTGAATTGTGTGAATATTGCCACGCTTCAGAAAAGTGGCAGTATGTATTATTCACAGTAGATCATGTTATTCCCTTAAGCCAAAATGGCAAAGATACTATAGATAATTTGGCTTTAGCTTGTTTCCATTGTAACCGCAAAAAATCAGCCAAAACCACAGCCGTAGATCCTGAATCTGGTTTAGAGGTTGCTTTATTTAATCCAAGAGAAAGTCTCTGGAGTGAACATTTTATTTGGTCTGCTGATAAACTTAAAATTAATGGGTTAACACAAACTGGTCAAGCAACAATAGCTGCGCTAAATTTAAATCGAGAAAGAATTGTAAATATTCGTGCTGCTGACAAAGCAGTTAACCGTCATCCTCCACCAGAAGATCCTATCGAAGATATGAGTTAATTCATAAACATCAAGTAATAAGATGTGTTTTGTAGTAAGATGAACCAAATTCAAGCTATAGTTTTCTAAAAGTTATGAAAATTATAGCGGTTCTCACTTGGGTACAGTACACTTTGACCTCTCTCCAAACCTCTCTCCTAAAAGGAGAGAGGCTTTGAATCTTACTCCCCAACGATAGTAGGAAAGGGGCTGTTATTGTTCGGTCTAATATCGCACTCAACCCAGAAGCGCTATAGATAAATTAATAAACAAAAATCATGGCTCAAGCAACAACTACTGAGTATAAACATATTTTAGTTAATGAAGACAATATTCCTTTCATTAAAGGAACATCAATGAAAGTTGTAGAATTAATTACTTCCATTCATGCTTATGGTTGGAGTCCAGAAGAATTACATTTTCAATATCCACATTTGAGCATGAGCCAGATTTATTCTGCTTTAGCTTATTATTGGGAACATAAAGAAGAAATTGATGCTGATATGCAGCAACGTTTTGAGTATGCGGAAAGATTACGTTTAGAAACAGGAGAATCTTCATTAGCAAAAAGACTCCGTGCAGAAGGATTAATTAAATGAGCGTTGCTCTTTATATTGATGAGAATGTGCATCGAGGAATTACAGATGGATTACGGATTCGGGGTGTAGATGTATTAACAGTACAAGAAGATGGGCGGACTAACTTTTCTGATCCTCTTATACTTGACCGTGCAACAGAACTTGAGCGTGTTTTGTTTTCCCAAGATGACGATTTTCTAGCTGAAGCCAACCATCGTCAAGACAAACAAATAAATTTTGCTGGTGTTATTTATGCTCATAAAATCAGAGTTACTGTTGGCGATTGTGTTCGTGATTTAGAAATTATTGCTAAAACAGCCTATCTTGAAGAATTAAGCAATCGTGTTCAATATTTACCTTTGTAAAACTCGTAGAGAACATGACATGGAAACCATGCGATCGCTGTTGTCGATTCCTATCAATGATACATTCATCGACTGACCCAAAATGACATGTGTAATAAATAAATTTAAATAGTAAATGTACACTAAATATAAAAAATGTTTCTTAAAACTTTTATATTTTTAATTTATATTGTTTACATAAAATTAAATCTTTAACAGTATAAATGTTGCGATCGCAATCATGATTTTACCTTAAGAAAGGGTTATCTACATCTACACGGTGAAATAAGAATGAAAGTTATAGTAACGTAAATAATGGATGTTTAAATAGTAGTAAATAGTCTTAAAAACTCATAGAACGACAATATTTTCTTAAATATAGCGCTTTTCGTTTGAATAATTAGAGACGCACATCTGTGCATCATATCTAGAAAAATCTGGAAAACCGCTCTTATGGGTTCCTATCAATGATAATTTTAAGCATTGGGAACCCTTAAAAATCAAAGTTTATGAACGCAGCCGACGAGAAAATGATTGTTCGCGAGTATTTCAATTCCACAGGGTTTGACCGTTGGAAGCGAATCTACGGCGATGGCGAAGTCAACAAAATCCAACTAGACATCCGCAATGGACACCAGCAAACCGTAGATACAGTTCTCGGCTGGCTGAAGGCTGATAACAATTTGCCAGATTTATCAATTTGCGATGCAGGCTGTGGTGTAGGTAGTCTTAGCATCCCCCTAGCGGTAGATGGTGCGAAAGTCTATGCCACCGATATTTCAGAAAAAATGGTGGAAGAAGGCAAGCATAGAGCCAAGCAAACTTTGCCAAATACCGAAAATCCCACTTTTGCCGTGCAGGATTTGGAATCGTTGAGTGGTAGTTACCATACCGTTATTTGCTTGGATGTTCTCATCCACTACCCCCAAGAAAAAGCCGATGAGATGATTTCTCACCTCTGTTCTTTGGCACAGTCGCGGATAATTCTCAGTTTTGCGCCGAAGACCTGCGCCCTGAGTATACTCAAGAAAATTGGCAGTTTCTTTCCTGGGCCAAGTAAAGCCACTCGTGCATATTTGCATCGTCACGCTGATGTGGTGAAAATTTTAGAAAGTAATGGCTTTTCATTGCAACGACAGTCTATGACTCGGACTCGTTTTTATTTTTCCCGCCTACTAGAAGCTACACGTAAGTGAAATTAAAATCGCAGCAAGATGAATACTATACCTTTGCTGCGATTCGACAAGGGACTTCCAAATAAAAAAATATCCCATCCCTGCGGGACGCTACGCGTAGCTTGCTTCCTCGTAGGGGTACGCTTTGAGAGCAGGGGGCAGGGGAAGAGAAAGTCGTTTTGATGGGCGTAAAATTGGATAAGTGGAGAACCGTAAGCGCCTGGATACTATCGAGAGAGCGTTGAAGTAGGAGAAGACTTACAAAACTCTCGTCAGGAGACATTGATATACTAGAACCTTTGGGAAAGTCAGGTTAAAATCGCTAGCAAAGTTCAAATTTGAAGTGGAACTATGAAAACTGCTGAAAAATTGGCTGCTGGTTGGCTATTGACACTCGGATTCATGTTTTTAACGCTATCAGCAACAGCGGCATTGGAGAAATTTGCTACACGTAAGGTGTACATACCAGTGAAAGATGAGTATGATTTTACCGCACCAAATGCTACTTATGAAGATGATAATGCTGCTGTTGGTGGTCTAATTTTTGGCGTTCCTACCCTAACACTGGGCACATGGTTAGCATTGGGATTGTACCGTCAAAGCCGACAGGAGAAAAAAGCGCTTAATCAACAAGTTAGCGATCGCCTGCAATCGATTTTTTATGAGATGCTACAAGAAAATCATGGGCGCGTAACTGTTTTAGGCTTTGCCATGCAGTCACAACTACCCGCAGCCCATGCTAGGCAATATTTAGATGAAAAAGCTAAAGAATTCAATGCAAACTTTAGGGTGAACGAAGAAGGGGCTATATCATATCATTTTGATGTCTAATTGATATCTAATGGCTCGTTAAATTCGACACCAACTTCCGGCTAGTTCTAATGACGCAGATTTTTTTGACCGTAGCTGCCATTTTAGGCGGTTTGTCAGTTGCTGCTGGTGCTTTTGCTTCCCATGCCTTGCGAGAAAAAATTAGTGAGCGAGCGCTAGAAATTTTTGAAACTGGCGCTCGTTACCAAATGTATCATGCTCTGGCACTTTTTCTAGTAGCAATACTAATTAGTCGTACCGAATTTCCTCAACCCACCCTCGTAGCCAGTGGATGGCTGTTTATCATTGGCATCGCTATTTTCTCAGGAAGTTTGTACGCCCTTAGCTTAACCAATATTAAATCCTTAGGAGCGATTGCACCACTAGGCGGCGCAGCCTTGATTGCTGGTTGGGGTGCTTTAGCTTTTGCCGCTTGGAATTTTAAGTTGTAAAAAAAAGATGCGATTAATCGCGTCTGTACAGGAGTTAGGAGTAGAGACGCGATTAATCGCGTCTGTACAGGGGTTAAGAGTTTTTAACTCCTAACTCTATTTGTTGGAAGCTCAATTTCCTCTCTTTTACAGTGGATTTTAGCTAAATTATTTCTGAGAGTTGAAATGGATTCTTATTCGGGAGCATCCCAGTTTTTATTTAGTGGGCAAAGATTAATCCATTAAGATAAGCACAACGATGAGCTAAGACTTGAGGAACATTATCAAGTTTCCA
>NZ_JBALGC010000132.1:0-29308 GCF_036916575.1 Nostoc sp. | reverse complement strand
TACCCTAGCTCTGATAGCGCCACTTTGTTTCAAACCTTATTGCTGATCAGGCAAGTCCGCTTGTCAATAGGCTTTGAGATGCGCTAACCCTGAATATTCACTTGGGTTCAGATAAAGTTGCATCTGGATATTTTTCTACCATTTGAGCTAACTCAATTTTATGCTTATCTAAATACCTTAAGTTGACACCAATTACAGCTATGCACCCCTAGCTTGTACCTTATTCCTAGACACGTAGCGGTTTAAGACAGGGTACGAGAAGCGCTATTTTTGTAAAAAGGTATTGTATTAGTATGATGTCCGTTCAATTAACCATAATTAAGAAAAACCCCACCCCCTAACAGCTTGCTCTAAGGGAAGCAAAAGTTTAGCTTTGCCTTTTTGGGGTGCTTTTACTATGGGCAATTTAATGGACATCATATTACTTACCCAGAATTTGTAATAATGCTTCTCGATAAATTTTTAGACCCTCTGCATTTAAATGGTCACCATCACTCGTTAAATTCTGTTTAAGAACATTATTCTCATACAAAGGTGCTAATCCTGCTGCTGCAACTGGCACTTTTTCTGTTTCAGCAACTTGATTAATCAGAGCATTAACTTGTTCAACTCTAGAAAGTGGGGCTGCTACAGTTGGATCTAAGCTTGCTGCAACTGTTGAATAAAAAGCCGGAATTAGAAAAAGCTCTTTAGTTCCGATTGTGCGGACAAGTGCGATCGCCTCTTGCAGATTTTTAGTAAATAACTCATCACTAATTCCATACCAAGCATCATTTCCACCTATGGCAATAATCGCTTTTTCGCATTTTACCTTAGTAGGAATTAAACTTTTAAGTTGTTCCACTAATGAGATTGTACTCAGACCATTTAACCCAAAATTAAAAGTACCATTCCCAAGAGTATTACCAAGTTCAGCCGAAATAGAATCGCCAAATAAGCAACCTGAGAATTGTTTATCTTGGGCGGCGAGTATCTGATATTGCAGTGCAATTTTTCCTAAAGGTGAAGAACTTACGTCGTCTTTCGGCAGCGCATTAGCAGAACCAGAAGAAAAATTGGCCATGCTGACTAGCTTGGAAATTTTTGATACGTCAAAGACTAGTTGATTACTGGGATACGCTTCTAGAAAGCTGGTTATTCCTAAACCTTCTGGTGATTTTGCTCCTAAGATAATGGCAGCTCGTAGGGCTTGTATACTGCCTTGATTACGACGGGCGATCGCAGAGCGTGTCGGAAAGACTGTTGCTTGGGAAGCAAAAGATAAAATTTGCTTGCCTATTCCTGTATTTATCAGTTTATCTAAAGCCGCAATATCAAGAGACATTTTCACCTGAAGAGCATCTTGGAACTTCTGTTTATCCTTAGCGCTGAGGTAACCTAAGAAAGATTGCAAATCGGTAGAAACCTTTTGCGTCTCGGCATAATTGCGTATATCTGCCACCGGGAGCGATTGCTCAAACAATCCGTACCTGACAACAATCTTTTCGGCGGCCAAACTCGGCAACAAACCAAAGCCACTATGCAGCAGTAAAAATATTAAGCACCCAGATAGGCATATTAAAAGACGGTAGAAATATTTCATCACGGAAGATAGTGAAATAGTCAATAGTCAATAGTCAATGGTCAAGAGTCAAGAGTCAAGAGTCAAGAGTCAATATTTAATAGTTAAAGGCTCAACTTCCACCCTCAAAGGCTCAACTTCCACCCTCAAAGGCTCAACTTCTACCTTCAAAGGCTCAACTTCCACCCTCAAAGACTCAACCTTTATATTTCAAGAAACTCCTTTATCTTCCTAATCTTCCCCATCTCCCTCACTCCCCAATACGATTCGGTTAAGATCCCTCCGCCTGTGGCGATCCACTTAAAAAGGGGGTAAACAGGAAGCAAGCCTTTTTAAGGGGGATTGGGGGCAATACGCTTGGGTTAAGGCTAAAACTCTTTCTTCAAGTCAATTTTTATAACGAACCGCCAAGGACGCAAAGGACGCAAAGAGAAGGAAGAAATTCTTAACCCAAGCGTATTGGGGTTGGGGGAATCTGCAACAGACAAACATATTAACCGAACGGTATTGTCCTCACTCCCCTTTTATATCAACAGCCAAACCTAATTTGGGAATACTCAATCCAGTAGGTATGAGGATGGAACCGTGGTAGAAGAAGGTGCATATTGGCTAGCTTGGACACAAATTTCTGGGATTGGCCCAGTATTACTGCGACGACTGCAACAGCATTTTGGCACGTTGGCAACAGCTTGGAACGCTACTAAGGTACAGTTGGCAGAAGTAGAGGGTTTTGGTTTTCAGACATTAGAAAAAGTAGTACAACAGCGATCGCGTTTGCACCCAGAACAACTATTCACCAAGCACCAGCAGGAAAATTCCCATTTCTGGACACCAGCAGATGCAGATTATCCCCGGTTACTGCTGGAAACTCCAAGTCCGCCGCCGATTTTATACTATCGCGGTGAAGTCGAACTCCAAGAAAATCTCGGACAAAAACCGCTGGTTGGGATTGTCGGAACACGCCAACCCTCAGAATACGGTATCCGTTGGACTCGCCAAATTAGTACAGCTTTGGCTAAAAATGGTTTTACAGTTGTTTCTGGTATGGCAGAGGGAATTGACACAGAAAGCCACATCGCTGCGATGAAAGCAGGTGGACGCACGATCGCAGTTTTGGGGACTGGTGTAGATGTCATCTATCCACATAAAAATCGGGATTTGTACAAGCAAATTTTGACGGCTGGGTTAGTCATGAGTGAGTACCCTACAAAAACCCCACCTGATCGCACCCACTTTCCCCGCCGTAACCGAATTATTGCAGGTTTAAGCCGCGCCATCCTCGTAATGGAAGCGCCGATAAAATCCGGTGCCTTAATTACTGCTACCTACGCAAATGAATTTGGCAGAGATGTCTATGCATTACCTGGGAGACTGGACGATCATCCATCCCAAGGGTGTTTAAAGTTACTAAGTCAGGGAGCAACTTTCATTCTTAAGGAATTAGATGAACTGTTAACAATGCTGGGAGCAATACCACAAATTGATCGAGTCGAGGCTTCCACAGCACTAGAACAGTTAATGCCAACTTTGTCGCCAGAATTGCAAACGGTAATGAATGCGTTCGCCGCAGGCGTACCGGAAGCGATCGCTAGTGATGCTTTACCCTTCGATTTTGTTGTCCAACAAACCGGCATGACTGCTGGCTCAGTTTCCGGTGCCTTGTTAGAGTTGGAACTTATGGGTTTCGTTTCGCAGCTGCCAGGAATGCGGTATCAAAAAAGTTAAGAGTTAAAATAGAAGAGCATAATTGAGCTTTTTCACTTTGTTTTTAGCGATTTAACCCTGAGATTTATGGGATTAGCCAAGTTTTTGTAATAGGATAGCTTGTATTGATTGACTGATAAAGCTTCTAGAGATTCCCCTCCCGGAGAGTGACACAACCAGGATAAGTACTATCACTGGATTCATCCTGGACGATCGTTAAACCCAAAGCTTTATAAGCAGTTAATATCTTATTGGATACTGTTGGTGCAGTTACCAGATAAGTTAATGCATGAATCGACTCGACTACATAAGGAGCAGCTGTGTCTAACTTTTCTGCTGTCGCTAATCCAACTACTTCCGCTGCTCCAGCAATCATTGCTCGTTTAACATAGGCTTCTTCTAAATTCGGCACGCTAATACCAACTTCTGGATGCAGACTACATACGCCCAACATGCACAAATCTGCACGAATCATCCGTAATGCCTCAATTGTGGCTGCACCGACGTTTACCAAAGCTTTTTTGTAGAGTTGTCCGCCCAACATCACAACTTGAATGTGAGGATGCTCTGCTAAGGCAATGGCAATTGGAGGACTATTTGTGACGATTGTCGCTTGTAAATCCAAGGGTAAATGATGGGCTACTTGGAGAGTTGTCGTACCGCCATTTAAAATTACTACTTGCCCGGTACAAATCAATTTTGCAGCTGCACGAGCGATCGCTTCTTTCTCTTTTGGTGCTTGTTTTTGCCGATCTGCATAACTGGCGATCGCCGGGGAAGCCAAAAGCGCTCCTCCATGAACGCGCTGCAAAAAACCAGATTCGGCTAATTCCCGCAAATCCCGACGAATCGTATCCTCAGAAACCTTTAGCACAGCACTGAGTTCCGATGACAGCACCTTTTTATCACGACGCAGAATTTCTAAGATGAATTGTCGTCGCTCTGCCGTTAGCATAGAAAATTTTTCTGGAAATTGCATATTTGCCCTTGAAATTGCACGTTTGTGAGTTTATACTTATAGCCATGCGGATTGTTACATATTTTTCCTTGGGTTCAAATAAATTCAAGCATATTTGTGCATCAGGAGAGTTCAACAATTTTAGCCGATCCCTCGTAGTAACGGAAGCCTCTAAGCTACATAATTCCTCGTAGACCACTCGCTAATAAAAAGGATGGAACAACTTAGGCAAAAACACATTTCATTTGCACGAACGCTGACGAAGATTGTTGATAGTCATCAATCATCCGTGATCATTTATCAATCAACATTTCCAATTAAAGGCATAAAACATGACACTTACTAATACGCAATTTCCCATTAATCTCGGTGCTTATAAACCTCTGGCTCTCAATCCCACAAATGCAACTCTTACAGATGAACAAAAAGAAATTCTCAGAGGAAACATTCAACTGTGCCGCGATGCGATCATCCTGTTTACAGCCACTGGTGCTGCCAGAGGAGTAGGCGGTCACACTGGTGGCCCTTACGACACAGTACCAGAAGTGATGATTCTCGACGCATTTTTCCGGGGAGCAGCCGATAAATTTGTGCCGATCTTCTTTGATGAAGCGGGACATAGAGCTGCAACCCAGTACTTGATGGCAACCCTACAAGGTGAGTTAGATGCCGAGCAACTCCTACACTATCGTGAGGCACACTTTGCCTTACCAGGACATCCCGAACTAAAACTAACTCCTGGTGTGAAGTTTAGTACTGGACGACTGGGGCATATATGGCCTTACGTTAATGGTGTGGTCTTAGCAAATCCCGGCAAGGTAGTTTTCTGTCTTGGTTCTGATGGCTCGCAGCAAGAAGGCAACGACGCGGAAGCTGCCCGCTTGGCTGTTGCTCAACATCTCAATGTCAAGTTAATTATTGATGATAACGATGTCACCATCGCCGGACATCCATCCAAATATCTACCTGGTTTCACAGTCGCCAAAACCTTAGAAGGTCATGGATTAAAAATACTAGAAGGAGACGGGGAAGACTTAGACGATTTATACCGTCGCATGAGCGAAGCAGTAAATACCCCTGGGCCGATTGCTCTGGTCAACAAACGCCCCATGTGTCCTGGTATTGAAGGATTAGAAGGCTCAATTCACGGTCACGATGTCATCTCGGTAGATTTGGCGATTAAATATCTCGAATCGCGCGGACATACAGCTGCTGTTGAATGTCTGAAAAACATTGAAAAACCCAAACAAAGCTATACTTTTGTTGGTTCTGGCGATAAATGGGGCGCTAACCGCAATGTATTTGGTGAAGCAGTGGTTGATGTCTTAAGCCGGATGAGTGAAGAAGACCGCAAGCAAAGCGTCAAGGTCATCGACAGCGATTTAGAAGGTTCCTGCGGACTCAAGAAAATTCACGATACATACCCGGAAATTTTTATTTCCTCTGGAATTATGGAGCGGGGCAACTTTTCTGCTGCTGCTGGGTTTGGCATGGAGGAAGGAAAGCAAGGGATTTTTGCAACTTTCAGCGCTTTCTTAGAAATGTGCATCTCAGAAATCACAATGGCACGGCTGAACTACTCGAATGTTCTTTGCCACTTTTCCCACGCAGGTATCGATGACATGGCAGATAACACCTGTCATTTTGGTATAAATAACATGTTTGCTGACAACGGCTTGGATGATGGCCAAGCAACACAGCTGTTCTTTCCCGCAGATACTAATCAGATGAAAGCTTGTGTAGAAGCTGTGTTTTTTGAGCCGGGACTGCGGTTCATTTTCTCCACTCGTTCTAAAGTGCCGAATATTCTTGACAGCAACGGTAACGACTTCTTTGGTGGTGACTATAAATTTGTTCCTGGGAAAGATGAGGTGATTCGAGAAGGGACGCAAGGTTATATCATCAGTTTTGGTGATGCTCTATACCGTGCCGTCGATGCAGTGGAACGTCTCAAACAGGAAGGGCTGGATGTAGGTTTGATTAATAAACCAACCTTGAATGCTATTGATGAAGAAGCGATCGCAAAAATCGGTAAAGCTCCTTTCGTCCTTGTGGTAGAAGCATTCAATCGTCGAACCGGATTAGGTAGCCGTTTTGGTTCCTGGCTGTTAGAGCGCGGGTTTACTCCTAAATACGCTCACCTTGGTACTCATAAAGAAGGTTGCGGCGGTTTATGGGAACAGTATCCACATCAAGGCATCGATCCAGTAAGTATAATAAACAAGGTTAAAGACTTAGTTAAATAACAGAACTTACGCACAAAGATTGTCTGTTGAGACTAAGTATAAGGGTGTAAGGTTTCCCTCCCCTACACCCTCACACCAACAGTATTCTTTGTTGTAATTGCTCAAAAACTGGAAGCATCTTACTTTGTCGCGTTAGGATTAAAACCGTTACTCTCAATCGGGTGAGGTTGGCAGGCAATCAGCTCTAGTTTGCCGCTCATTTATGAGGGGGGGTGGATGTCATAAACAATGCAAAATTCAAAAATCCCAAATTATCTTTGGGGATAATACTGGGGATTCATAACTGGAGATTGATAACCATTTGCCGGCACAGTACCTCCCATACTGTTGGGTACAGGATTCACAACAGGAGGCTGATAAACGCTCATGGGTACAGTGCCTGTCGTACCGTTGGGTAAAGCAGGATTCACAACAGGGGGCTGATAACCATTTGCGGGTATAGTGCTTGTGGTACTGTTGGGTGTAACAGCATTTTGGCTAAACTCTTGGTAGGCAGCACGAGAAATTGAGCTAATCAGTTTTTCGGCGCGAGGGTCGTTATTAGGACGTTGTACCATGACAGCAGCTATGTAGCGCTTACCAGTTGGCAGAGCAACTAAACCTGTATCTGCCAACATTGTGCCAATATCACCTGTTTTGTGATATATTCTTGCGCCTGTTCCCAAACCCGACGGTAGCAGAGTGTCTTTCTGAGTACGACGCAAGATATCAAGCATGAGATCGCGTGATGGCATACTCACCAAATTTCCCTGACTCATAATCGCCATCAAATTTGCCAATTCCCTTGGACTAGTGGTGTTTGTCCCTTGCAAATCTGGGAGTTGATTACGAATTATTGTGTTTGTCAATCCCCAGTTCCGGAAACGCTGGTTTAAAGCGTCTATGCCTCCCAGTCGGGCAATTAGCATATTTGTCGCTGTGTTGTCGCTAATTGTAATCATTTTACTAGCGACTTCCAGAGCGGCGTACTGGGTTCCGGCTGGTTTATATTGCAGAGTTCCAGAACCGCCAGCTACCACATCCTGTTGCATGGTCAGCATTTCATCTAGACGAATTTTCCCTGCATCCACATCCTGGAAAAAGGCAATTAAAATTGGCAGCTTAATTGTGCTAGCCGCCGGAAAACTGTTTGAGCCATTGACATCTACATAATTACCAGTATCTAAATCTACGAAGAAAACTCCGGGTGTAAGATTTGGGTTAGTCGCCGCCAAATTTTGCACAGCATTTTTTAAGGGGAGAATTTCTTGGGATAGGTATAGGCTCGAAGATCCATCTGGGGGAGTTTGAGTAGGTTGTGGCTGCGATCGCACCACATTACTATTAGATTGCGGCACAGAAGTTGTGCTGATCCGATTAGCCGGGTCTAATACTGACAACACCGTGCCCACAATTGCACCCATCCCAACACCCACAATCAACAACCGCACAACATACAATATAGTTTTGGCCATTGGCTTTAACTGCGTCTTGCGCGATGAGCGCCGGCCTCTTTTTGGCTTTTCCATCCGCACTGTTTTAACCATCACAGCACCTGGTCGAAAGGGAGGAATTTTCCCCTTCACATTAGGTATTGGTTTTACTGCCGCTGGCATGACTAACCCCGATTTTACCCTGCATGTAGCACCAGGGACTGGGGGAGGACTGATCTGATTTTTTTGGACTGTTAGCGCCGCTTTTCGTCCATTCGCAGCTTGCTGCTGGCTCTTAGCTTTCACTTTCTTCTGTGCCACTTTTTGAACCTTTTGTGGACGCTGGCGGCCATTTAAGGGTTGACGCCGCGAGAAAGCTTTCCGTTCGTCACTTGACTCTGACACCGTTACTCCTTGTGACCCACTTGGCTTTTTTATTGCAGACTCCTGACCCAAAACTTAATCTTTAAGCAATATTAATATTCAAATTCCACTTTGCCACTAAGTAGCATTTTTGTGTTTAGTTTAAGTCATATTAATTATTTTGGGGGGATGATTGCGTACATATTAAACGAATAATTACAAGTTTTCACCATCCCTGTAGTTTTTAAGTCCCCATTCTACCTGCTGCAAAATTCCTCGCAGCATGGCTACCTCCCCAGTTTTCAGGTTAGCACGATTATACAGTTGGCGAAATTTTTCCATGCGACTAGCTGCCGTATGCGGATACAGATAACCAATTTTCAGTAATAGTGATTCTAATTGCCGATAGTATGCTTCCACAACATCTATTGGTGCAAGTTCAGTTTGGGGTAAGGTAGGAGTTTCAGCTTGCTCTGCACATTGCGACAGTTCATAACAGCAGATTGCTACGGCAGTAGCTAAATTCAGTGCTACATAATCTTGACTTGTAGGAATGCCAACAAACCGCTGTGCATAATTTAATTCTTCATTGCTTAATCCCCGGTCTTCTCTGCCAAAAATCAATGCTGCGGGTTTTTCTGGTTCCTCCAATAACCAAGGTAGTGCAGTGCGGGGTTTTTCTAAGGGTGTTTCCCAACTCCGAACACGACCAGTGGTAGCGATCGCCCTTACACATCCATGCAATGCTTCTGGTAAGGTCGCCACTAATACCGCAGATTCTAAAATTTCTCTAGCATGAACAGCCATCATTAAAGCTTCCGCCGACAGCGGATCGCATTGGGGATTTACTAATACTAAATGATATAGCCCAAAATTTTTCATTACCCTGGCGATCGCTCCGACATTTATCGGTCCAGCTGGCTCTACCAACACAATTCTTAATCCAGCCAAGCCCATTTCTTGCCTCCTGCGATTGTACCAGATAATACTTATAGGCTAATTCTCAGCGTTGTGGTTCTGCTGAAGAGTTTCCTTGAAATCATTTTAGCTGTGTAAGTGAATGCCTGCGTCAGGTCTGAACAGTTCACGCTATTTATTTGTAGCAATCTAATTGTTGTACGTCCTGAAGGCGTTAATCCCACCAGATTTAGTTCTAAAAAGGTGAAGTATTCAGCCCATTTCTGGGTGCGTGGGTTGAAGAGAAAACTAAAAGCCCCTGTTTGTGGAGAAAACGATCCTAAGTCAAATAAGATAAGTTACCTGCTTTAATCATCACAACTAAGTGTTCAATACGTTCATACTTATCTAGTTCTTTCAACTCCGTGGGTGTGAGTTCACCTGCGTTACTACGTGCTAGCAAGGTACGCAACCGTTCTTGCATTTCGAGAGTGGGTTTAAATTCAGCAATTTGTTCAGGAGTGGGGTTGCTAGCCAAAAAATCGAGGATATATCGGTAAACTTGTGCTGGTACAGCTGGTTGTTGGAGGCTCAGAGTAAGTAATTCAGGTAAGCGTAGACACGAAGTGGCTTGCCGCAAGGCATCGCCTACTTGTGCTGGTTGTGAGATAGTTCCTCTGATACTTCCAGGCTGATTTTCGACATGGTGCGGTTTCCTGAAGTGTGTCCTTTTCCTTATTGTAAAGGTGGTAGAACAAGCATCAAATCAATATTGCTCATTCTACTGTAATATCAACTTTGTAACATCGCGTTATTTCACTAAACAATGCCACGCCAAGCCCAAATAAAAAGCTTCAGGAAACGTTGGTTTCCTCAGATTCTCAAAAGAACTTTGATTGTGCTGTTAGTGCTGGGGCTATTATTAGTGGGATTTGCCACTTACACTGTGCGCCAATCCTTTCCTCAAGAGAGTGGCACAATTCAACTACCTGAACTCAAAGCTGAAGTAACCGTCCAGCGCGATAAATGGGGAATTCCCCACATTTATGCTGTCAACTCCCACGATTTATTTATGGCGCAAGGTTATATCCACGCCCAAGACCGCTTTTGGCAAATGGACTTTTGGCGACACATTGGTTCTGGGCGACTCTCAGAAATGTTTGGTTCCTCTCAGATTGACACTGACAGATATCTGCGGACAATGGGTTGGGCAAGGGTGGCACAGCAAGAAATTCCGGAAATTAATGCAGAGATGAAGGCATATCTGGAAGCTTATGCAGATGGTGTCAATGCCTATCTGGCAAAGCATCAAAACAACGCTCTAAGTTTAGAATACGCTGTGCTAAAATTTCTCAATCCTGGGTATAAGCCAGAACCTTGGCAAATACTGCATTCCCTGACTTGGGGGAAGGTAATGGCTTACAATTTAGGTAGAAATTTCCAGAGCGAAATTGAACGTGCAATCCTGCTCAAAAGCCTTACTCTCACTCAAGTAGAGGAACTTTTTCCACCATACCCTAAAGACCTGCCAGTGATTTTGCCTAAGTTTCAGCAAGCAGCGGCAGCAGGGGAGGCAGGGAGAGGGGGGGACAATGATGTTGAAGCACTTCTCGATTCTCCAGATGTCTTCCCTGCTTTAGAGTCAATTACTTTGCCGATGATGGCTTTGGAACAAACAATAGGGCCTACAGGAATAGGCATTGGTTCAAACAACTGGGTGATATCTGGTGAACACACGGCTACAGGTAAGCCAATTTTGGCGAATGACCCGCATTTAGGTGTGCAAATACCTTCTATCTGGTATGAGGTTGGTTTGCATTGCATACCCAAGAGTACAGAATGTCCCTACAACGTTACTGGCTTTTCCTTTGCGGGAATGATTGGGGTAATTATCGGTCATAGCGATCGCATTGCCTGGGGTGTCACCAATGTACAATCTGATGTAATGGATTTATACATCGAGAAAATCAACCCAAATAACCCCAATCAGTATCAGGTAAATGGCCAATGGCTTGATATGCAACTCCTGCAAGAGACGATTCAAGTAGCCGGAAGTCAGCCGATTGTGCAAACGGTACGCTATACCCGACATGGGCCGATTCTCTCTGATGTTTCATCCAATCTCAAGCAGCTCAAGCCAGGTCAGCCCCTAGAATTACCGCAAAACTACGCCGTAGCCCTGCGCTGGACAGCCCTAGCCCCTTCCAAACTAGGGTATGCCATTCCCCAGATCAATCGCGCCCAAAACTGGCAGGAATTCCGTACTGCTGCCAGTAACTATGATGTCCCGGCTCAAAACTTGGTCTATGCTGACATTGATGGCAATATTGGCTACCAAATGCCTGGTAAATTCCCCATCCGCGCCAAGGGAAATGGGCGTTATCCCGTTCCTGGTTGGACGGATGAATATGAGTGGCAAGGCTATATCGACTTTGAGCAGTTACCCAAAAGTTTCAATCCACCTCAAGGTTATATTGCTACTGCCAATAATTTAGTTATGCGTGAATATCCTTACCTAATTACCGCAGATTGGGTTTATGGCTACCGAGCAAAGCGCATCGTTGAGATGATTTCACAACAAATCCAGCCAATTTCCCTGAAGGATGTGCAGCGGATACAAGGTGACGATCGCAATCTGAATGCACAAACACTAGTGCCACTATTACAATCTATCACTGTTGATACCCCCCGTTTACAAGCAGCCCAAAAATTGCTGCGAGATTGGAATTTGCAGTTGGGAATGACATCATCTGCTGCTGCTTTGTTTGAAGTATTCTGGAAACACTTGCTAGCAGATACGTTTGACGATCAGTTGCCTGAAAGATACTTTCCTGATGGAGGCGATCGCTGGTATGCTGTGGTAGCAAATCTGGTAAAACAGCCTAATAGTTCTTGGTGGGACAACCGCAACACCCCAAAAGTTGAGAACTGCGACCAAATCCTGCGGCAGTCTTTTACAGAAGCCGTGGATGAACTAGAACGTATTCAAAGTAAAGACCCAAAAAACTGGAATTGGGGCAAACTACATACTGTTACTTTTCGTAATGCAACTTTGGGTAAATCTGGGGTTGCACCTATTGAAGCTTTATTTAATCGTGGTGCATTTGCCACGGCTGGTAACGGCGAAACAGTGAATGCTAATCGCTGGAGAGCAAACAAATCCTTTGAAGTAAGTGATATTCCTTCACTGCGGATGATTATAGATTTGGGAAATTTGGATAACTCAGTAGCGATTCATACTCCTGGACAATCAGGTCATGCTTTTCATAGGCACTACAACGATATGGTTGACTTCTGGCGCAAAATTGAATATCACCAGATGCTTTGGGAACAGAATACTGTTGCAAATAACACTGCTACAACACTGAAGTTAATTCCAAAATTGCGAGAGTAGATGCTGTAGGATTAATTACCGACGGGCGCTTTTCTGGCAGTACTTATGGTGCGGTTGTTGGTCATGTTGCACCAGAAGCAGTAGTTGGGGGTGCGATCGCTCTTATACAAGAAGGTGATAGCATTACAATTGATTATTCATTGTCGAGATGTCTATTAGAGTTCATAGGGAGATGCTGCGCGTAGCTTGCTTCCACGTTCGTGCAGCGTTCCGTGGGGAAGGGGTACAGGAAACGCAGGGAGATTTTAATCACAAGTGATTAGCCAGACTTAATATAACGTAGTGGCGTGGCAAGACTAAAATGGTGTAATAGCTAAAAGCTCGTAGTAGCGCTTTAGCCCCAAAAAACTATAAATCTAATGCACAAATTTAGCCTCAGTGCCTTGCAAAAGTTCCTAGTGTTGAAGTCATATCATAAGTAATTTACCGATGATGATATGATTTCTGACGCCAAGCCGCAGAGCGTCTTTGGCTTTGCTCCTGACGCCAATATTTGTGCTATATTAGGCGATTACTTTCATCCTTAAAACAAAAATTAAATGATAAATCTGATTCTTTCGTTGGTTTATTTCCCCAGATTCCGCTTCATTTGTTCTAACTCATCTTGGGTTTCCCAGCTACGGAACTTCTCTTCTAAGTCATCAAACCCACTAGAATAACTACTAGTTTGATTCGACCAGCCACTGGTTTCAAAACGCTGCTGAGTTTGCGCTTTAGCACGGTTAGTCTGTGCAACGGCTGCTTTAGCTTGTACCTCCTGTCGCCGCTGCTGAATTTTTCGCAGTAGTTCCTGAGATTGGTTAATGCGTTCTTTCAGCCCTTGCATCTGTCCCCAGCGCTGATTTCCTTCCCGCAACAGGGCTGCTTCTCGCTCACCCGCAGCAGTCGCTAAATCCTCTCTGCCAGCGTTTTTGGCTTTTTGAACACGGATATGCCAACGCTGAATTTCTTGAGCAGTGGACAGAATTTCTTCTTGCGATCGCTTCTCTTGTAATTGTAAATCTGCGATTAGCTTTAATGTATCTTCCTCTTGCTCACGCAGCTGTTCTAGCAGCGCCTCTAACTCCAAATGTGGATTGTTACGCAAGAATTCTTCTAAACGGTTTTCTAGAAACCGACTCAAATCATCAAATAAGCCCACTGCTAGAACTCCAGAGATCGGGTGCGTGACTATTTTATTGTAGTAATAATCATCGTGGGTAGAATTTAAATTTTAATAGTTCTCGTCATAATAATTTTTACCTTCAGATTGTTACACTCATCTGTATCGTGCCCGTTTTGTCAGAGCAGATAACTATAACAGCGTTGAGAGTCTCGACTGCTGGCAATTTGCGATACCTGCCATGCGGTAAACAGGCGTTGCTTGGATAAGAATCACTCACTTTTGCATCCCGTGAAAAGTCAGGTGAACTTCTGGGTGTTAGTTAGATTTCAAAGTTGGGAAGAATGTATTTGGTGAAACTACGCTTTTCAACACTGATTTATAAAATGAGGCTTTAATCTGCATGAGTTCTGATTTTCAACCGCCACCTAAGAGCTTGTCCATACTAGCTACTGTAGGAGGAGTCGTTACCGCTGTAATAGCGATCGCAATTTTAAATCTTTGGTCTAAGCAACTTTCCAAGACTTTTATAGAAAAACCTGAAATATCAAAATCCGAAACTGCTGCACGGCAGTTGGTACAACCGCACAAACTCCAAGCCCCTGTCTCTGGTGCTCAAGAAGCTGAAATAGTTGCCAGCCTTGATGCAAAATCTGTAGTTTTGCCAGGTCAACCTATTCTTAAGAACCAACTAACAGTAGCGATCATTCCCTATGTTGCTCCTGGAGTTGGAAAACTGACCCCAGAGGAAACGACAACTGCCCGTCAAGCTTGGTCATACTTCCAACGCAACTGGAACGATGAAACTGGCTTAGTCAATTCTGTTGATGGCTTTGCCTCTGTAAGTATATGGGATCAGACAGCTGCGATCGCAGCTTTAATTAGTGCTAGAGAACTTAATATTGTGCCTGTGGCTGAGTTTGAAGCAAAAATGACCAAAATGTTGAAAACACTGGCATCTATGCCCTTATACAAAGGGGAGCTACCCAACAAGGTCTACAATGCAAAAACCCTTGTACCTGTTAATTATGGTCAACTAGAAAAACGCGAAGAAATTGGTTGGTCAGCCATCGATTTAGGGCGGATGGCAATCTGGCTGAAAATTGTCGAGGCAAAGTATCCACAGATGCGATCGCTTTCCACAGACGTTTGGAAACATTGGCAAGTCAAGCGTCTGACCAAAAATGGACAAATGTACGGTACTGCCGTTATCAAAGGTGAAGAACAGTACAACCAAGAAGGTCGCTTGGGCTATGAGAATTATGCTGCCTATGGTCTGAAGCTTTGGGGATTGAATGTTAAGCAAGCCTTAGATTATCAGTCCCATGCTGCCTTTGTTGATCTTTACGGACAGGGAATTCCTTATGACCAACGTGACTATAAAAACTCTGGAGCGAATAACTACGTTCTTAGCGAACCCTATATTTTAGATGGCATCGAAACTGGGTTTCAAGCTTTGCCTAAAGCCTATGCTGATCGGATTTTAGCTGCTCAAGCAGCGCGTTATAAAGCTACAAAACAATTAACCGCCGTCACCGAAGACAACTTAGATCGCCCTCCATACTTCGTTTACAGCAGTTTGTTTGTCAATGGAGAACCTTGGGCAACCATCGCAGATACCAGAGAACAGCACAACGATTTGCGATTCCTCAGTGCCAAAGCTGCGATCGGCTGGTATGTACTTTATAACACTGCCTACACGCAGCAGTTATTTGATTTTGTCCAAGCTAACCTCAAGTCAAAAGATGGCTGGTACAACGGTTTCTATGAGTCTTTGCATCAGCCGAATAAAACTCTCACTGCCAACAATAATGGCGTGATTTTAGAAAGCTTGCTGTATAAACAGGTGGGACAACCACTTACTGTGTGGGCAGGAGTTAAAAGTCAGAAGTCAACCGAAAGGGGTATCAGAACACCATAACTTACAGCTAAGATTTTCAGGCAATGAAAAAACTGGCCTTGCATAGAAGTATGAATTCGAGCGACGCCGATAGCGAAACGTTAGCGAGTCTTGCCTACGGCACGCTGCGTGAACGAGCGTCATAGCCCGTCGGAAACATTGCGGGAGCAATGTCCAAGGTGTGCATCAATTCATAATCGTAAGAATGGCAGAAAATATGGTAAACAAAATCACATATATAGTAATCGCCTCATGATAAAAGCCTCTTAACAGAAACTGAAACGTCTGCGAATACTAGTGGTGTAATCATTCCTTCCCCAATAGTATGTTCTTCAACGTACTTACCATCTTGAGGGTTCCTTAACACAATCATCTGCTTAGTAGATAAGTCTAGAACCCAATATTCCTGAATCGCAGCCGTTGCATAAATCGCAGCCTTGATATCCAAGTCTTTCTTTAAGCTTGTCTTGGCAACTTCCACAATCCAGAAGATATCTTGAGGAGCAGGATGGCGATCGTTGTAGGATGATTCTGGAAGTCGAACAATTGCAATATCAGGTTCGGGTTCCGAGTCGGATAGTGTAATGGGCCCATTCAAACGAACATCAGCTTTACCTAAGAGCAACTCTTCTAAATATTTTGCACCTCGTTTTGCTGTGGTGTAATGAATTGGGGTTTCTGGACTCATCTCAACAATTTCGCCTGCTAACAATTCCAGATGACGACCACGCAGAATGCCCGCCTCAACCATGCGATGATAGTCGTCTACAGACCATTTAGCCAACGTCTTCATAACAGAACTGCTCACATTCTTGTGATAGACCTAGTTCAATTTTACCGTCCTGAACTTCGTCTCGTTGTTTCTTTGTTTCAGTAGTCCAAGCTGTGACTTGTTAGGGTGCGACGGTAAATAGGCTTGAGAATTACTCGTAGCGCCCTTTTTTCGATTTAATCACCTCAATTACATCATCGTGCCTTTGCCCTTCAATAACATCCTTGAGATGAATTTGCCCACTAATGTATTGAACGTGGATACGCCAGCCTGAGACTTTATCGATATCAGCACGATAAATTGCTTGCTTTACACCCTTTACTTTGTGCAGTCTCGTTTTTGGAAATTTTCTTGTTCTGTGACACTCGTTATCTTCAAGTTCTGCCAATGCTTCTAGAAAACAAATCTTTAGGTCGTCATCTGGCAAAATCTTCATAGCTTCGTAAATAATGCCGTATTCATCACACAGAGTAAGGGTTTGCACCATAAACAAGCTTACGGGATCTGGGCAATTTCTCGATTGTCATGGAGTAGCTCTTGATACAAAGATTCTGCTACATCTTTATATGCTTTATCGAGGTCATCGTGTTTGACTACTCGAAAAAGAGTAAAAATAACTTGCCCAAAAATTGGATCTTCGTCAACTGCCAAAATCACCCTTAGTTTTTGAGAAATCCGTAGCGTATACAGCGAAGATTCGTAACCATTAAGATATGACAGTAGAGGAAGACGACGCAACTTACGATAAACATCAGCTTTTTGAATTGGGAAGAGGCTAGCGCAATCGTTAATTTTTTGAATCGCTGTTGCTTTGTTATCTTCGCTTAACTTAGCAAGATCCTTCTCAAAGCGTCTTGTTGACTCAATTAGAACATCCACGTTACAAACCGCCAATCTAAATTTAGCTACTTGCCCTCATGATTTAAGCATAACAACAAAATCTCGTTGCCCAAATAGCCCTGCGAGAATTTAAGAACCCTTAAGCTAAAAGATTGTATAAGCAACAAGAAACATGAAAGATGTGCATCAATTAACCGCAAAAATGGCAAAAAATATGGTCAATAAAATCACATATATGTTAACTGCTTACGGTTCACCGGACGACGTTGCATTTTGCATCAAAACCAACTGCGTTAGCCTCCGTTCCGCGTGCAGCCGCTTGTTAGGTATTCTAGCAGCGTTAAATTGAGACTTTTCTTTATTTTACATTCCATAGTATTTTGCACTAAAGCCTACTGTTAAAGGAGCTCCATCATATAAACAAGAAACACTTATCTTTAGTTTTTTCCTGTGGTCATAATAAGTGTGGAAGTGTGTCTGCCTTCGTGAAAGTTCTATTTCCGATGGATTTATACTAAGCGATCCAAGTATTGGTACTGAGTCAAACTCTTGTGTTTGCAAATGAGGTGCGGTTTTCTTCAGATCAACTTCAACATAATTGATGAGATTACCCTCGGACTCAAGGAGCATATGACAATCATCATTATCAATAATTATATTGCCGACTTCATTCGGTTCCTGCCCTACGGCAGTTGAGGCAGAGGCAATGCTCATGCCTATATATTGGAATGGTCTGTGAAATGGCTTACTAAATAAAGGAAGATTTATTATCGCTGCTTTGTCCAATGCTTGACCTAAAGTGGCACCAGTAAGATTGCTTTCAAGAGCGTTTTTATTGAATACAACCCCAATACTACGCACAAGTTTTGCAAAGGCATCTTCATACCGAGATTCTTCGGTAAAGTCAGCATAAGACTTACCAAGTAAAAACCCCGGTAATTCACAGTTACGATACATAATCGGAAGTACCTTAACTCTTCTCCCCTTAATCTCTTGATTCATGGCTACATCCATTTCTCGCTGTACCCAAGATGAGACAATTGAATTCGGAGATAGAATAACAGCAACATAGTCTACTTTATCCAAACCACTTCTGATTTTCTCTATTAAAGAGTCTCCAACGTTTATTTCAGCTTCATCAAGCCAAAATTTAACGCCGTGATTGTCCAAATCTCTTGCAAGCTGCCTAACAAAAGGTTTGTCTTCCTTGTTGTGGCTAAGAAATACACTGACTGTCATCTATGGGCATACTCCCTTTGAATACCATATTTGATACTTACAGGTATTTATTTTCATGTTATGCAGACTTTTTACATCTAATACCCTATTTTAGATATTAGACTAAAAATTTCCTTTCCGTATAAATACTCTATTTTGGTTTTAAACACCTGATTTTCAGTATATTCCTTGGTGATATCCAAAACTTTTCCAGATAACATCCAATTCATGACATTATACGGAAATTTTCTAGATATCACTTTATGCAAGAATGCCCAAACAAGCTGCTAGAACAGGTTCAGGATACAATTCGGCTTAAGGATTATTCTTACAAAATAGAAAAAAGCTACATTGACTGGATTAGGCGTTACATCTTTTTTGATGATAAGCGCCATTCTAAAGATATGGAAAGTGCAGAAATAGAAGCATTTCTAACACATTTAGCTGTTAAAGAAAACGTCACTGCGTCAACTCAAAATCCATCATGAGTACGCGATTTGATATTGTTCGCTGATGCTACTCGACTGAATCGATAAAGCCATTACAAAAAGAATAGACCTCATAAATCTCGATTTAGGAATATAACTGTACAGACACGCTATGCGCTCCTAACTCCTAATTCCTTTTTTGTATATGATATACAAGCACCATCAACAAAAGCTATTAAGATGGATTGCATTGTTCCTAGTGGGAACATTTCTGCAATTGTTGTTTTACATACCAACACCAGTCTTATCCCAAAATTCCAGTAGCTGTAGCAATATTACAGCCCCGCTCACACCTGAAGAACAAACTTACGCCCGTGCGGCTTGGCAGTATTTTGTGAAAAATTATCAGCCAGCAACGGGATTTACCAATTCTACTGGGGGTTATCCTTCTGGTACACTTTGGGATATGGGTAACTACCTGATGGCATTGAATGCTGCACGATGGTTGAATCTTACTGACCAAGCAGACTTTGATTCCCGCCTCAATAAGTTTTTGACGACTCTCAGTAGCCTGAAGTTATTTGAAGATACCTTGCCCAATAAAGTCTATAACGCAGCCACCGCACAGATGGTTGATTATGGCAACAATCCACTTGAACGGGGTATTGGTTGGTCTGCTTTGGATGTCGGGCGAATACTGGCGGCGTTTGATGTCATCCGTACCTGTCATCCTCAATATAATGATTGGCTCAAAGGAATTGTAGCAAAGTGGCAGATTGCGCGATCGCTCAAAGATGGACAACTTTTTGGCGCTACTGTTCTCCCAGACAACAAAACTTTACTGGTGCAAGAAGGACGACTAGGCTACGAAGAATACGGCGCCAGGGGTTATCAACTTTGGGGTTTCTCTGCACCTAAAGCTATTTCCCTGGAACCGTTTAAGTTAGTTGAAATTAATGGTGTGCAAATTCCCGTTGATACCCGTGACTTTAAAAGCACTAACGCTAATAATTATGTTGTTAGTGAATCTTATATCCTTGATGGGATTGAATTTGGCTTGCAAGGTGAGTTAGCTGATTTTGCTGCCAGGGTTTTAGACGTGCAAAAACGGCGTTACGATACTACAGGTCAGTTGACTGCTGTCACAGAAGATAATATCGACCAAGCACCTTATTTTCTCTACAACACCGTCTACGCCAATGGTGCAAACTGGGCAACTATTACGGATGCCAACCAGCCTTATCCACAGTTTCGCAGCATCAGTACAAAAGCTGCTTTTGGCTGGCGCTATCTTTTTCCAGATAATGCTTATGCCCAAAAAGTTTTTGATGTCGTTAAGGATCTTCGCAGTCCTGATGATAGCGGTTACTATGCTGGTATCTATGAAGAATCAAAACAACCCAATAAAGCTTTGACAGGTAATACTAATGGGCTGATTTTGGAGATTTTATATTACAAAGCTAGGGGAAATCGCCCTTTAATTGCTTCCACTTCTGTGAGTGTGTCTACTGGCAATCCCAGTGAAAACGTTTCTCTTGCAATACCCTCAAATCAACCGAATTCTACTGTTACGATTCCGATCGCAAATCAACCAAATTCTATTGTTACAGTTCCCACCCCAACCCCTGCGGATACTTCTAAACCTACAGAAGTGACCGTTGCACCGATTCCACCAGTGGATAGTCCCAAGTCATCATCTAACCTCAAAATAGATCGACCACTGTCAGTAATTGAACAGCGCTATGCAGAGGCGGCTTGGCGATACTTCCAAGCGAATTATCACTCCAAAAGTGGGTTGATAGACGATCGCAGTGATTTCAAAGGTGTAACCCTTTGGGGATTGGGAGATTATCTGGCAGCACTCCATGCAGCGCGATCGCTCGATATAATTTCACCCAAAGAATTTGACCAGCGCACCCGACATCTTTTAGCAGCCTTGACAAAGTTACCGTTGTTTGCTGAAGAATTGCCAGGCCGGGGTTACGATACTAGAACGCTGCAATTAATAGATTATGGTGGAAATCCAGTTCCAGAAGGCAACGGCTGGTCAGCTTTAGATTTAGGCAGGATACTGGCAGCGCTTTACAACTTAAAAACCTGTCATCCAGAATACACGGCTGCTGTAGATAAAATTGTGCTGGATTGGTCATACTTGCGTGTGGTGCGTGAAGGTATTCTCTCCAGTGCTACTGTCACTAAAGAGCAAGATGGGCGATCGCTTACCCGTGTCAACCCCGAAACCCGCTTGGGTTATGAAGAATATGCCGCTCGTGCTTTTCAATTATGGGGATTTAATGTTGATGGTTCTGCTGTTGGGGGTGAATATCAAACTGCCTCAGTAGAGGGAGTGAAGGTACCAGTCCAACGCCGTCGCACAGATACTAACTCCAAAGTTAACCAATACACAGTTAGCAATCCTTTCTTACTCTATGCACTGGAGTTTGGACTAGATCCGAAAATGCGATCGCTCTTTGAACCAATTTTTCAGGCGCAAGCTGAACGTTACCGTCGCACTGGTACCCTCACAGCCTCAGCTACCACCTTGATTGATCGTAAACCTTACATTGTTCACAGTTCAATAATTGGGCAGGGCGATCCTTGGGTAGCTTTAGGAGATGATGGTCAACCTGTACCAAAGGGGCGATTGGTAAGTACAGCAGTCGCTTTTGCTTTTCATGCTTTGCTTCCAGAAAACAAGTACAGTCAAGAGTTACTGCAAGGAACGACTGACTTATACAATCCATTAGCCGGATTTTATGAGGGCTTCTATGAAACCACAGGTAAAACAGCAGTTGGTTTCACCAGTAGCACTAACAGTATGATTTTGCAATCCTTGCTGTATAAAGTGATGAATCAACAACCCCTAATTCGTCCGACTACCACCATGAAATCTCCTTGGTGGCAAGAAGTTACTAAGGGAAATTCTGGGCGAGGTTTACCCAACACTGCAATACAACGAACCAGGTTAATTTCTGATAGTTCTGGAAGTTACTGGGTTTCAGGTAGCGAAAAGACTCCACTAGTACATCATGGCGTAAATCAACATACGATTCAAAATGGCGCAAAAGCCCAGAATACAACTATGCGTGACTTTTGACTTTTGACTTCCGGGCAGCGGTACTAGTAACTGGCACAAAAGTCACAGAATAATAGAACTTAGGCACAAGTAACGGAAAACGAACCACAGAGGACGCAGAGGTCACGGAGGAATGAGAGTTTGAGAGGGTTTTTGTGTAAGTCCTAAATAAGTTGAAATGCAACTCACTGTAATTATAAAGCTGTGTTTGTTAATAATCAGTTGTATTTGGGAATACTTGTACATGAGTCAATGCAGTCGGTAGCTTACACGAGCAACAGGCATCTCGATTCAAAATCCCTGTTTATTCCTTCAAATCTATGAACAAGGTACGACTGGCGCTGATGATGCTAATTTTACTAGGAAGCATCTTTGCGAGTAAAAATCTAATGGCGATCGCTGATGCCTCAAGGCAACTCGAAAACCGTAAATTAAACCAAATTCGCAACCAAACAGTTTCCAAAACATTAATAAAAAATGTGATTGGGCAATTAACAGTAATAGCGGCAAATCTGCTAGTTATAAAGACGCGGTAAATAATCCGGCTTTCGGCTATTTATCGCCTGTTGAGTTGGCAAAGAAGATATAAATGGCAACAAGCGGCATCAAAAGCATGATTTTGCAATCAGTTTTGTACGCAACGACAAATCAACAACCCCTGCTTTGTCCCAGTCCTGCGACGTGGCAATGCTCTGCTACCCCATCTACAATCATTGCTGTCCCTGATAACTTTAACTCTGATGTCCAAACACCACTGCCACAAACCGTTCCAGAACCGACTGCTCCTATAGTCACGCCACTACCACTAAAACCAAAACCGACACCACCGAAACCAACAGCTACGCCAGAAAAACCTACTACTGTTTCGCCAACAACTTCTTTATCACGATTGACTCAAGAAGCGGATCAAATTGCCGCCGAGCGGGCTTGGAAATATTTTGAACGTAACTGGAATCCTCAAACAGGTTTAGTAAATTCAGGAGACAACTTGCCTTGGACAACTTGGTGGGATCAGGGTAGCGCCTTATTGGGAATTCATGCCGCTTACCAGTTAGGGTTATTGCCGCAAGATGTTTTCCAAAAGCGGATGAAGACATTGCTACAGACGTTGGAAAAACTGCCGTTACCTGCAACTGGTTTGCCCAACAAAGCTTATAGCACCCGTACTGCCCAGATGCGACATCTCAATGACACACCCGATCCCAAGGGTACAAGTGGTTGGTCAGCTTTGGATATGGGGCGATTTTTATTAGGATTGCATGTTATGCGATCGCATTATCCAGAATATAGCGATCGCATCAATCGCATTGTCGCTCGTTGGCATATATCGAAACTTGTCAAAGATGGTTGGTTAAATGGTGCCATTCCTAGAGCAGGCAAACTTCTCGAAGTACAGGAAGGGCGATTAGGCTACGAGCAATACACTGCTCACAGTTTAAAGCTGTGGAATATTCAAGCTTCAAATGCTCTTTCCAATCCACCAGTAAAAACGGTTGAAATAGATGGAATTAAACTGCAAATCGACGAGCGTAATTTCAAAAACTCTGGGGCTACTAACTACCTAACGAATGATCCTTATTTACTCTGGGGTTTAGAAATGGGTTGGAATGATGTTGTTAAACCTCAAGTGCAAAATCTTTTTAAAGTGCAACAACAACGGTTTAAGCGTACTGGGATTTTAACTGCTGTAAATGAAGACTCCTTGGATCGTCTTCCTTACTTTCTGTATTATAGCGTCTACTCCAATGGCCAATCTTGGCAAGCCGTGAACACCGCAGGAAAAGCCTATCCCCAATTGCGGTTTGTCAGTACGAAAGCGGCATTTTCTTGGTTTGCTCTCATGCCAGATGAGCCTTACACAAAAATGTTGCGAGACTTTGCTCAAAATTTAGCCGATAAAAATCGCGGCTATCTCTCAGGTCGATATGAAAATTCCAAACTAGGTGTTAATGCTTCAGTTGACATTAATACGAATGCGATCATTTTAGAAAGTCTGCTTTACCAAGCTAGAGGCAGACATCCACTAGTACCGCAAGGCGGAAGTCAAAAGTCAAAAGTCACGCATAATTGCATTTTGGGCTTTTGCGCCATTTGAAATGGTGAACCAGCGCTGCGGGAGGGTTTCCCTCCGCAGGCGACTGGTGAACCCGAAGGGTATGTTTATTTCCGCCGTGTTGCACTAGTGCTTGGCCTTTCAAAAATTAAAAATTAAAACTTCAAGCAATTCAAGTTTTAATTTTTAATCATCAAATTTTAATTGTTTTAATTACTGGTACTAACATGACTTCAGTTTCTATTAGTGATAATTCTTCAAACTTTTCTGGCAACAGTCGCTCATTACTCAAAAAAAGAACGCTGTTATTTCGCTACCTGGCAGAAATAAATTTAATTTTTGGGATCTGGTATTTGCAATGGCGCATCACCCATTCCATCAATTTTGATGCGCTCTGGCTTTCTATTCCTTTGCTAATCGCAGAGATTTATAGCTATTTCGGCGGCGTGATGTTTGTAATTGGGTTATGGCGTCCTTTAGTGCGACAGATTAAGTCTCTCGACCAGATGACCCCACCTATACCCAGATCCGACTGGCCATCAGTGGATGTGTTTGTCACTTGCTACAATGAGCCGCCGGAAATTGTCGAAAAAACTGCCAAAGCTGCTCTGGCAATGGATTACCCGGCAACAAAATTACGCGTTTATGTGCTGGATGATGGCAACTCGGCTGATATGCGGGCTATGACAGAAAGATTGTCTATTGAGGATTTGCAGTCAGCACAACTACAACAAGAAGCGAATCGGATTGATGCAGAACACTCTTGTTTGTTGGAGCGCTTGAAGCAACTGAAAAATCTCACACCTAATACTCAAGCTGCTGAAAAATGGTTGCAATCATCAGAATCGGTGGTTAATCAATTTGCTACCGAATTTGTGCAAAGTCTGCGACAGTTTATTCTTTGGTTACCTCCACAGCATCAAAGTATTAGCGATTCTCCTCCAAAGACGCTACGCGAACGCTTAACTACCGAACAAAAAGCCTTAGAAGAAGCTATTCGCAAAAAAGAACTGGAACTGGTGGAACTCTCCCGGTTTCGCTACATTGCTCGTCCCAAAACGCCTGGCGTAGCGCATCATGCTAAAGCAGGAAACATCAATTACGCAATTTTTTCTGGAGAAACGGCAGGAAACTTTATTGTCACTCTAGATGCCGACCACATTCCCAAGCCAAATTTTCTCAAGCGAGTTCTGCCTTATTTCTACACCTACAATCTTTCAACAGGAAAATATGACCAGAATCAAATTGCTTTTGTACAGACCCGCCAAGATTTTTACAATATTCCTCCAGGCGATCCTTTTGGACATCGAGCAAATTTATTTTATGGCCCACTTCAACAAGGTAAAGATGGCATGAATGCTGCGTTCTATACAGGCACAAATGCGATACTGAGGCGTGAGGCATTAGTTAGTGTAGGACTGCAAAATTTTGCTGATGAATTTGTCAAAGATGAAAAACGTTTAGATGAATTTGATTTAGTTGGTGGGGTATCGAGTAATAGTATTACCGAAGATATGAATACAGCCATGCGTCTGCATAGTGCTGGCTGGAAATCTGTTTATCACAATGAACTTTTGGCAGAAGGTTTAGCGCCAGATGATCTGAGTTCTACTCTTAAACAGCGGCTACGCTGGGCACAAGGAACTATCCAAGTGCTAGTGAGGGAAAATCCACTGACAAAATCAGGGCTAACCTTTTGGCAAAGGTTGCAATATTTTAAGACGATGTATAGTTATTTCTCTGGTTTTGCAACTCTGGTTTTTATTTCTTGTCCAATTATCTATTTTTTTACGGACATTGTTCCAGTTAAAACTTACGGGCCTGACTTTGCCGTACACTTTTTCCCAGCTTTTATTATCAACCGTCTCACCTTCCTAGCAGCTACCTGGGGCATTCCAGCTAGAGAAGTTTGGCGTTCTGAACAATATGCGATCGCTTTATTCCCCTTATTGATCCAAGCCGTATGGAGTGTGTTCATAGGACAAAAGCTCAATTTCCAAGTAACACCTAAGCAACGCCAATCCGGAATTTATCTCGGGCTCGTTTGGCCACAGTTGGTTGTCTTTGCCCTCACTATTCTAGGAATATTGTGGAGTCTTTACCGCTTTACAATTGGTCATTTAAATTATCCTTTGGTTCACCTACTCAATGGTGCATGGGCTATCTATAACTTATTACTTTTGTGGGCTATTATCCGCGCATCTGTTTGGCAGCCTTCAAAAGAACCCTAAGAGGCTAGCAGAGAAAGCTGGGGAAGAGCAGGTGAATAAATAACTCATGACTGCTGACTTGCAAATCCAATTTAGAAAGAAAACAGCTATGAACACTTATTTAGACTCAAACAAATTTAGTCAGCGAACTGTCTTAACAATTTATGCTCATGCTGATGATGAAGTTCTACCTGCTGCTGGCACTCTCAGTCTGATGTCTAAGGCAGGATGGAATGTTCGTTGCTTAATTTTGACTGAAGGCAGTCTTTCCAGTTCGCTTATTAAGGGTACACGTCATCAAGAAGCAGACGCAGCTGGTAAAATCATCGGTGCAACTTACGAATTTCATGCATTTGAGGAGTGCAATTTCTCAACACAAGCAGTGATTAAAGTTACTGAAGAAGCTCTAGGGCGTTGGCAACCTGATCTAATTATTACTCACGCACCACAACCTGAAAAATATGGACATAGAGATCATGAAGTGTGTGCGATCGCAGTTTCTAATGTTGCTACGCGCAAAAACATATCTTTATGGTATTCAGCACCGCCTGTTTTTTTGCGTGGTTTTGAACCTAACTTTTTTGTGGATATTACCTCTGTAATTGAGGAAAAAGTTGCAGCTATCGGTTGTTATGAATCAGAAGCAAATAAAGCATTCATGCAACTTGATGCCATACTAGTTTTATCTCGTTTTTGGGCACGAGAGTTAGGTCAAAAAGATGGTTATTTTGAAGCTTTTGAAATTTCTCGTCAATGTGTAAATGCTAGCTTCTTTACTGCGATATCAAATAATAATTACGAATCACTAAAAAATAGCTAATTGCATACAAAATACAAAATTATCGCTTTATCTCTTGCGGTTTACTTAGGTCGATGCCAAAATATAAATACATATTATCAAAGCAAATCACAGGAAAATAAAACCATGAGTTTGAGTGTAAAAGTGCTAGAACTATCTGGAATTTTAGATGGAATTAGAGGTAATGAACTGCGTCGTGAAGTTAGCAATATCGTAGATAATGGAGCCGATATTTTGTTGCTTGATATGAAAGAAGTAAAGTTTATTGATAGTTCAGGTTTAGGTGCTTTAGTATCAGCAATGCAAATAGTACGAAATGCTAATAGTAAACTTTTTGTCTGTTCTATCAGCGATCAAGTTAAGATGTTGTTTGAACTGACTAAAATGGATAGAATTTTTAAAACCTTTGCTGACCAAGATGAATTCAATCGCCAAGTATTAGCAACACAGTAAGCAAGCTGTTAGACAAAACAAAACTTGAATGTGCATATTTGACTATACTAACCAAAATTAACTTTTACCAAAGATAAATCATCATCAAGATTATCTTGATAATTTAAAGTGAGAATGTTTGCTAGTAGTTGATTGAGGTTACAGCTATCTTTCTGGCTATATTTGGTTAGTAAGTCAATGAAAGCATCAATACCCCAAATTTTACCATCTGACTGATTAATTTCATAAGCACCATCACTAAAAATGTACAAAGTGCTATTTTCTTCGACCTCAAAAACAGCATCCTCAAATTGGACTTCAGGTAAAAAGCCAATTGGTAAATCTAAAGAAGTTAGCTGTTTAACTTGAATACTGTTCGTAGAGGTATTAGATAACAGTAAAGCTGGCGGATGTCCGGCGTTGGCATAAATGAGTTGACGTTTAAGGCGGTGATAAACTCCATACCAGATTGTGAAGTATTTATCACCGTGCTTGCTCATTTGAAAGGCGTGATTAAGGGCTTTCAGGACTTTACTTGGTTGACAAAAGTTAGTGTTTGGTAAAGATTGCGATCGCAAAACATTCAGCACGGATACAGATAGGAGGGCTGAACCCACCCCATGACCTGATACATCTAACAAATAAATTGCCAAATTATTCTCGTCAATCCAATGATGGTCGAAGCAATCACCTCCTAGCTGCGCTGAGGGAATAAACAGATTTTCTGTAGTTACTGATCCTACAAGCGGTGAGGGTAAAAGCGATCGCACATAAGCAGCTGCCTCAGACAATTCTGCTTCCAAAATTTGCTTTTGGGTTTGCAAGTCCTGATTGAGTGTCTCCAAAGCTTGCTTTTGACTTTGTAAATCCTGATTTAGCTGGTGTAACCTTAGTCCTGCTCTTACCCGTGCTTTCAATTCATTCATCTCTATTGGTTTAGAGATAAACTCATCTGCTCCAGCGTCAAGTCCCCTAACTCTATCTTCCTCCTCTCCTGGAGCTGCTCCCCTAGCTGTCAATAAAATAAAAAAAGTAGTTGCCAACTCTGGATCTGTTCTAATTCGACGACACACTTCTAGCCCATCTATGTGGGACATCATCCAGTCACAGATAATCAGAGCAGGACGTAGCAGTTGTGCTTGTATAATTCCTTCTTCGCCATTGCTGGCTACAGTAGTCTCATAACCCTGCTTTTGGAGTGTATTTTTCAGTACTGCTCGCACTGTAGGGTCATCATCAATAACCAGAATTTTAAACATAAATTACAGTTTACTAAGTAAAATCATAAGTAAATAGTTGCTTTAATTTAACTTATATGCAATTTAGTTTTTAATGTATAGTAATAATACTCAAATTAAATAAATAATTAACGAATATGATGATTTTAAAATATTTTATTAGTTAAGAAGTGAATAATAAAATTTATTTAAAAGTTAACACAGACCTGACAGCTTCACCTCAAGTTTTGTCTTGGTTTGAGCAGATAAATCAACCACCTATTCCCGATAAGCAAACTTGGTGGCAATGTCAAACACTGATGATAGAAGGCTTTACTAACATTGTTGAACATGCTCACAAAAATTTATCTGTTGAAACTCCTATTGAGATGGAAGCTGTGCGGTTAGATGAATACATAGAAATTCGCATCTGGTCTCAAGGCGAACCCTTTGACTTAGAGCAGCAATTACGGCAAACATTTAAATTTGAGGAGAATGATCAAGAGCGCGGGCGTGGCTTAAAAATCATGTCCGCCATTGCTGACAAGTTGAGTTATGAGCGGACGGCAGATAATCGTTACTGTTTATTTATTAGTAAATATTATTAAAGATGCCGATGATAGGCACTACTGTAGGACTTACGCAACGCTGATATTGTCATTGCGACCGAAACGGAGTGTAGGGAAGCAATAAGAGCGTCAGGGCGGATTACTTCTCTATCGCTCG
>NZ_JBALGC010000131.1:0-38880 GCF_036916575.1 Nostoc sp. | reverse complement strand
TTATTTCGGCGTACTCATTTGTTATTTCGGCGTACTCATTTGTTATTTCGGCGTACTCATTTGTTATTTCGGCGTACTCATTTGTTATTTCGGCGTACTCATTTGTTATTTCGGCGAACGCATTTGTTATTTCGGCGAACGCATTTGTTATTTTGGCGTGTTTAGAATGCACTCTACTGGCGTGTCATTACTCAAATGTTGCAAAAAAATGTAGGTTGGGTTGACGTAAGGAAACCCAACCTACACCTTTTGACCACCCGCAACTGTTCGTTCCCAATGGACATCCGGGTAATGAGAGATCCGTTACCAACGATGGTACGGGCAAAGCTACAGATAGCCTACTGGAAATTCGGGCAGTGCCAGGTAACGGAAAGCCCCGAACTAGCACTTATTGGTACAGAAATTCGTCCAAGCTTTCTTGAGGTTGTAGGTTTGATGTCCGGGTGTGAGGTATTATGTTTTAACCCCCCAGCCCTGTGACTGTTGTGCAAGCTACCGCCCCCTCCACTAGCATTGCCGTGCCTCTTATTTCCCTATGTACCCAGAAGCAAAGATTAGCGATGCGGTTTCTTAATGCGGTTTCTTAACTCCCCCCGTGGCTGGAGCGCCGAGTCTTGCCAAGATGGTAGCAATAGTTATAATAACGAGCGCTGCTGCTGGATTTCCTCCCCCGATGAGATATGCTTCTCCGTCTGATAGTTCCTCGAACAAATCTGGACCGTCTTGCAGGTTTTGTATTTTTTTCATTGCTTTGTCCTTGATTTTGTTGATCTTTGTTGCGAGCTAAGTATGAACCGTTAATTTAACGGTTCATACTTTATATATTCGTTTTGAATAAACTTTTTATTCATCCCACTTTTGTCACAGGATAATTATGCAGTCAGAAACGCATTGCGTCAAATGATTAGTTGCGACGAACGGAGCGTACTCAACTCCAAGAAGCAAGCTAGGCGACGCAGAGCGACCTATTTTTCTAGAGAGAGTGATGGAAAAGCGTTAGGATTTCCAACAAATAAATTATCCAATCTTCTGAGGTGGGCATCTTCTTGCCCACCTTTGGCTGCGGGTGGACCAGACGCCCAGCCCACAAGAAGTAGTTGAGTATTTTTTTATTTGTCAGTCCTTTAAAAGAAATCAGCCACCCAAGGCGAGGCACCTGCAAATATTTGCGTAGCTGCTGAAATAGCTGTTTTTATCCCATGCAGTTTTCCGGCTATTTGCAAATGGTAGGGAGCGAACAAACTTGTATATAGTGGTGCTAGTTCTCGGACATCTAGCTGCAACTCACCCTTTCCACCTTTTGTAACTTCACCGCGTCCATTGGCAACAGAAAGGATGAATTTACCATTGTTTGCATCAAGCAAATTATCTTGAATATCTAAGTGCAGTTCAGCTTGAATTCCAGACGGATAACCCCGCATCTCTAGCGCCTTGACTACATCTACTACCCGCAGCAGCCAACGCATCGTATTCTTAAGCTTGGCAGTTTGCTCTGGTAGCAGCAATGTTAAGGAATCAATTGCAGAACTCCTCCATCGCACCCGGTCAATTTGAGAGCGATGACTGGCAAGAAAAGACCAGAATGTTTGTGCAGCCGCAGCACTGAGAATTACCCAATCTTTGATTCGCAGGATTGCACCATCTTCTGCTGGATGTTGGCTGAAGAGGATATAGCCTTCGGGTTTTTCTTTTGTACCGATAAAATATGCGTAAAATGTTTCTTTGTCATCTGGCTGGATTAAGCGCTCCCAGATTGCTCGATGTCGGTCTAAATATCCATGCGTTAATCTGGCCTGCTGCTGATATAGTTCATGAAAGACTTGATGATTGATTGGCACTATTGGTTGCAAAGGTAGGAGTTGCTCCCGCAGTTGGATACTTTTAGCAGGAACTTCCCAATTACACCAGTGACCCCCCTGCTCATAGCCTACTTTTCGGTACAAGCCTTGAATAGAGGGATAAAGAGCGGAGAGCGGTATACCTCTAGCATAAAGTTCTTTGAGGGTGTGCTGCATGAGAGCGATCGCAGCTCCCGAACCACGATACTCTGGAGCAATACCTACTGCGGCAATTCCTGTCATGGGTACACGTTGACCACCCCACCACTGACCCATATCGAGAGTTGCCAATCCACCAATTACTTGCTGCAATCCCCGAATAATGCGGAAATTTTCTACACCAATAAGGTTGATGTAGACTTCCTCATTACCAGGTGAGCTAAAATAACACTGATTGAGGATATACCCCAGCTGCTGAATATCCTGGGGATGGGCAAGAGTGCTGTATTCAAATTTAGGCGTCATCTCTTATACCATTAATAATACAAAAGCAAAATTATACTACAACTAAGTTTGCTTAAAATTTGACCTTCTGAGGCTCAACTTTCACCTTCTGAGGCTCAACTTTCACCTTCTGAGGCTCAAGGTTGACCTTCTGAGGCTCAAGGTTGACCTTCTGAGGCTCAACTTTCACCTTCTGAAGCTCAACTTTCACCTTCTGAAGCTCAACTTTCACCTTCTGAAGCTCAACTTTCACCTTCTGAGGCTCAAACTTGGACTTCAAAACCTGGGTAATATCAAAATCTAGATTATAATTCCTAAGAAATATTTTTGCCTCAACAAAATACCAATGAATGTTGTCATCAATTTATTGCTTTTTTTGCT
This sequence comes from Nostoc sp., assembly GCF_036916575.1. Lineage (GTDB taxonomy): Bacteria > Cyanobacteriota > Cyanobacteriia > Cyanobacteriales > Nostocaceae > Nostoc. The sequence goes on along the minus strand of NZ_JBALGC010000131.1, from coordinate 36,217 downwards.
GCCGATTCTGAGTAGCCTTTTGATTGCCCAAACTTTCAACCCTTTATCTTCTTATCAGCCTCTCCAAGCTATAAACGGTGCAACTTTATATAAAAAACAATTAACTAATGGTAACGAAGCCTATTTACAAGTTATTGACCTTCGCAAAATGCACATAGACCAAATTACCGGAGAGGTAGATAACATGGGTCTAAATGAAGGGAAGTATTATAAAAGAGAAGGTGGATATTACAGCCCTTTTTTCAAAACCAAATTATTCTCTGAAGTTGCAGACGAATATAAGAAACTTTACGCAAACAACGTTTTTTCGATGATTAATTGTTCTTTTTTTGAGCAATACCAATCTAGTTCTCAATTATCCTTTCCAATTAAACTCAATGGTGTAGTCATCAGTGGTGGTACTAGCCCTTATGGGCCAATCAAGCAGCCAAAAGAGAAATACTATAGTAATATTCACCTCAAAGCCCTAGTCTGGAATAGTAATCAGGCATACATTACCGATTACGACCAAGTTAGTGGTGCGCCTGTCAACCAAAAAGCAGTGAACAATGCCATTGTCACTTACCGATACAGCGATCATCCGGCGAAAGTATTAGCCCAAAACCAAGCGAATAAGTATCAAGTTATCGGTACTCTGGACAAAGATAGTGTTAAGGGTGATGAGTTATTGTTGATTATGACGGTGAACCAAACAACTCTAGATGAGGCAGCCGATTTATTACGTAAATTAGGAGTCAAAGGCGATATCATTACCGTTGACGGCGGCAGGTCAACTTATTTATTTAATTCCCAGAACGGAAATATTATTGTTCCACAACTGTCTAATCTGCAAGAAAATCCTGCTTTCCGACACCTACCTCATTATCTGGGATTCCGTAAGAAAAGCAAAAATCAGGTTGCGCCAAAAATCTTGATTAGTCAGCCAGTGAAGAAAGTACTTCCAAAGAAAGATCAGCCTTATTTAATATTGTGGCGGGATAATTTTGACGGCGATGTCTCGATTAAGTTGTACGATGGAAACAAACTTATCCAAAACATTTCTTCCCGTACCGCTAGCGATGGAGTTTATGAGTGGACACCACGTATTCCCGTAAAAGAAGGCTATTTTATTCGTATTTCTAGCTGGAAAAACCGGAATATTTTTGGGCAGTTGCAATTGTAATCAAGATAAGCGCTGTTTTTAGCGGTGCGGAATGGAAAAATGAAAGGGATAACTAGCTAAACGCAAACCTCTCAACAAGTTTGGCGGTGTGGCAGTGATCGGAATTGTCATCGTTTCTCACAGTAAACAACTAGCTTTGGGTGTGCGCGAACTCGCCGCGCAGATGGTTCAGGATCAAGTTCCTATGGCTGTTGCAGCAGGTATTGAAGATCCGGAAAACCCACTGGGTACAGATCCCATCCAGGTTTATGAGGCGATCGCTTCTGTTTTCTCTGATGATGGTGTCTTGGTGTTAATGGATTTGGGTAGTGCTTTGCTGAGTGCAGAAATGGCAATAGAGTTTCTCTCAGAAGCACAACAGCAAAAAGTGCATTTGTGTGAAGCACCTCTAGTAGAAGGGGCGATCGCTGCTGTCGTGGCTGCGGCATCTGGTAGGGATATTCACCAAGTTATGGCGGAAGCACGCGGCGCACTCCAAGCAAAAGCAACTCAATTGGGTGTAGTTAGTAAGCCGTTGTCAGTTGTCACCTCAACAACAACTAATATAGAATCACCAACGCCAGAAATCCGGCTGATTATGAGCAATCGCTTAGGATTACATGCCCGTCCCGCCGCACAGTTTGTGGCAACCGTAGCCCGATTTAAATCCCAAATTCTGGTGCAGAATTTAACGAGAAATACTGAGCTAGTCAGGGGTGACAGTATTAACCAAGTTACAACTTTAGGGGTGCGTCAAGGACACGAACTGGTGATTACTGCTACTGGTTCTGATGCAAATGAAGCGCTGGCGGCATTACAGGCATTATTCGCAAATAATTTTGGTGAAGATAATGTTGCCTTGAATTCTCCACCAGCATTTCACCATGAAATTACTCCAGCAACTCACGGCGAACTTTTGGGAATTGCAGCTTCTAGTGGAGTAGCGATCGCACCCGTTGTTCATTATCAACCCACCCAGATTCATATTACGCAACACCACGTAGAGGATGTTGAGGCAGAGTGGCAACGAGTACAAGCAGTAATTCACATTGCCCGACAAGAAATCCAAGCAGTTTTCTCACAAGCATCGATTCAAATTGGTGACGCTGAAGCCGCCATTTTCGATGCCCAATTACTATTTTTAGAAGATCCAGTATTGTTGGAAGCGGTTAAAGAGCGCATCTTAGAACATCATCTAAATGCTGAAGCCGCTTGGCAAGCTGTAGTAGATGAAGTAGCAACTTCCTACCACACACTTGAGGATTCTTACCTGCAAGAGCGAGTTGACGATGTTGTAGATGTTGGGCAAAGGGTACTACGATTACTAGCTGGCAATGCCCCTGCAAAAGTGCATCTTCAGGAACCTGCGATTTTGGTGGCGACTGATTTAACCCCCTCAGATACCGCTGGACTAGATCCGACAAAAGTGGTGGGTATTTGTACTACTTCTGGTAGCGCCACTTCCCACAGTGCAATTATCGCCCGGACATTGGGTATTCCCGCAGTCTTGGGAGTAGATGCCCAGGTGTTGCACTTGGCAGATGGTACACTTATGGCACTTGATGGTGAAAGCGGCAAAGCTTGGGTAGAACCAGAATCACATATCCTGGATCTACTGGCAGCAAAGCAGTCAGCTTGGCAAACCGCCCAACAGGAAGCACGAGCTACGGCACATCAGCCAGCAATTACTCGTGATGGTCGGCAAGTTAGCGTTTTCGCCAATATTGGTAGTATAAGTGATGTCCAAGTTGCTGTGGCTAGCGGTGCCCAAGGCGTGGGGCTACTCCGCACTGAGTTTCTCTATCTAGATCGGACAAACGCCCCCACTGAACAAGAACAACTAGCAGTGTATCAGGCGATCGCCCAAGTTTTAGATAATCGTCCGCTAATTATTCGTACTTTAGATGTAGGTGGTGATAAGCCACTTCCTTATTTGAAAGTAGGGTTAAGAGAAGCTAACCCTTTCTTAGGCTGGCGGGGAATTCGTTTCTGTTTAGATCATTTAGATTTGTTCAAAACTCAGTTACGGGCAATTTTGAGAGCCAGTGTGGGACACCAAATTAAGATCATGTTGCCGATGATTGCGACTGTAACTGAGGTACGTGCAGCTAAGGTAATTTTGGGTGAAGTGCAGGCGGAATTAAATCAAGCTGGTATTTCCTTTGATGCAGCGATGAAAGTAGGCATTATGGTGGAGGTACCGTCAGCAGTAGCGATCGCTGATCAGCTAGCAACTGAAGTAGACTTCTTTAGTATAGGTACTAATGATCTGAGTCAGTATACCATGGCTAGCGATCGCACTAATCCACGCGTGGCAAATTTGGTTGATGCGCTACACCCAGCAGTGTTGCGAATGGTGCAGCAAACTATCCAAACTGCCCATGCGGCGGGGATTTCGGTAGGATTATGTGGAGAATTGGCAGCAGATACTTTAGCAACACCAATTTTACTAGGTTTGGGGCTGGATGAGTTGAGCGTGAATCCCCAAAGTATACCTAGATTGAAGCAGGCGATCGCTCGGTTAAGTATAGTTGAATGTGAGGCGATCGTGGCATCAGCATTACAACAGGATTCCGCAGTTCATGTCAGAGAGTTAATCTCAACTTCAATTACTCCGCCTGCATAATACTAATTCATAATTAATCGTTAAAATCTTATTCCCAGTTGCCCGTTAAAGCCACGAATAGAATTGTAACCAGCACCAACAAAAACGTTATTAGTAGCACCTACCTGAACGCCACCTGAAACTGCAACACCTTTATCCTCTGAATAAAGTCCAACTCCTACATAGGGTGAAATAACAGGCAAACTGATAAATTTCAAAACATCTACTCCCGTAGCACCATCCGGGCCAATTCCTAGCTCGACCCCAAAATTCAAAGCCCTAGTTCCTACAGCATAAGTTATATCACCATCTTTTCCACCGACTGAAACCCAAGGTTGCGGTATAAGTTGAGCCGATGCTTGACTTGGGGCAAATAAAGCTAACAAACCTATAAATGTAATTAATGTTCTAGCAATAATCGCTATTTTCACATTGTTCTCCTCCACTAACTGCTGCATCTTAATTGTTTTCTCACAACTACCCTTGCTTCAGCACTACTGTTAACTAGGGTTTGTCCATGATCGATAATTGTGACGGATTGAACATCATTTGAGTGCCCGATGAGTACAAGCATTATTTTGGTAATGTCATATTAATTACAGCAATATGCGATCGCAATTTTTAATCGCCAGGTATATTTGCTGATTACTTTATCAAAATACTTAAATGCTTTCTCAAAAAAGCATTTGACTTTTTGATTTCGGTATATCACGCATTCATTACCTCGTTCCTAGTCTCCGACTGGAAATGCCTATTTTGAGGCTCTGCCTCCCTTACTCGCAAAACAGCCCAATAAGGAGCATTTCTAGACAGAAGCTGGAAACGAGATTTTAAAAGGAGTATGCGTCTACATGAATTGCCCCTACGGTAAATCAAGGCTTTTACTATCTTTTTGCATAAGTCCTGTTAACACCAATGACAGCTATGCATCCCTACTCAAAAGTGGACACATCTCGCAGCACATTCGGAATTTCCCCTTGAGATAAAGGAAACTCCAGCAAAGTTTCTCTAATACCTAAATACCCAGATTCAGCAAACGACAAAAGCATTCGCGAAAGCGCTAGCCAAACCTCCGGTTCATATTCCCAATCACGATAACGCGAAGCTTGACCAGCAATTGAACGTAGCGCCCAGAAATAAGAGTTCCGCACCACAGAACCGCCCTTCTTAAACTCTGGCAAATCTTCGTGGTGGATAAAAAGTATTTTATTATCAATTCTGGTTCTCATAGCAATTTTAAATTTTAGATTTTAGATTTTGGATTAAAAGTCAATCTTAAGTAGGGTGTGTTACGGCTTTAGCCTAACGTACCATGTTGTGTTGCGGTGCGTCAGGCGCTCGTGTCATATTTTGCTTACAAATTATATCGAAATATACGCCTAACAAACGGCAGTTATGAACTAGGGAAGCCTCATTTACTTCTGCCTTGCCTACAGTAACTTTATTTTTACTTGATAAATGTTCTCTTATATTTTGGATTAAAATTATTAATAAAAATCTGTTTAAATAATCTCAAATAATACTATTTTTATCAATTATATAGAGACTTTGCAATCACAAAATTTCTACACTAATCCCTAAAAATTGGCGCTTAAACCCACACGAAAAGTGAATCCAGGGCTATATATGCGATTAACTCGCTCATATTGCTCACCGAGTAGATTTTCTAAATAAACTGTCAGTCCTAAATTGCTAGTTAAAGGTATACGACCGCTCAAATCTAAATTCACAAAAGATGGTGCAAAATCTGTAGTCTTGTCACCAGGGTTTGTAAAGAAGGCTCTACGAGCGCCACTATTGTAAGTAACATACAAGTTAGCCTGCCAACCTGAATTTTCATAACCTACGCCAGTTTGAAGTACAGAGTAGGGAATCAAACCTAACTGTAAACCTTTCTCTAAACCTGTTTTTATTTGGGAATCTGTATAAGTATAGTTGAGGAAAGTTGACCAGCCAGCGGCAATTCTTAATTGCAAAGCTGCCTCTAAACCATTGGTATCTACTAGTCCAATGTTTGCCCATTTTCCATCTATGACTCCCAAGCGATCGCCTATACTACTACCAAAGTAAGTAAACTGTCCAATCAGATTTTCTGAAAAATTTATATCCACTCCTGCACTCCAAGTCGAGCCAGTTTCCGGTCTTAAATCAGGATTAGGTTCCCAACCATGAACCGTATCATAAACATACAACTGATCTAATCCAGGATTGCGTTGTCCCCTTGCCCAACTTCCACGCACAGCTACTATTGGTGTGACAGCATAACGTAACCCAACACTAGGATTGAGATAATTACCAAATTGGCTGTCAAAGCTTTGCCTTAGCCCTAAATCTATCAGAAAATTCTCGCCAATATTCCAAGTATTGACAGCAAATAAAGCTGTATTCAACAAACTCCGATCTTCAGTTTCATTTTTGGCAATACTACTAGGATTTGTACTCAAAACATCACCGATTAAGTCAGTGTTTTTCAAATCTAATCCCCAGCGCAATTTATTATTGGAAGTAACTTTCCACTCATGATCTACCCTGGCTGTGAGTTGTTGTGTATCTAAAGCTCCTGTACGGTAAAATGCTCCTGTAGGGCCATAGGTGCTGAAATAATCTTGGTTATAACCAATTGAGGTTGTCAGGTTAGAGCTTTCCCCATTACCTAGCCGAGTTTTCCAGGATAAGCCAACGTTTAAACCATCGTGGTCTAATCTATCTTTTTGGAGAGGAAAACCGAAATAAATTAAGCCGCGACGACTGCTGAGTTTAGTAACATCTAAATTCAAAGAATTTTTCTGATCTAAATCTAGTCCAATACTACCAAAGTAGGTACTTGTAGCTGTGTCTGCATTTGAGAAAAACCCCTGACTATCACGATTTGCTGCACCTACAGGGACGCGGTAACGGTTATCTGTAAAGAATCTTTCAAAGCTGAAGTTGTACTTGATATTATTAGATGAACCACCATAGCTCACTTGTTGATTATTTAAACTCAATGAGCCAAATTCTGCACTACCACTCAATTTAGGTTTGCCATAACCTTCCTTGGTTATAATATTCACAACTCCTCCAAAAGCTGAGGAACCATACAATGCGGAGGCTGTACCGCTGTATAATTCCACTCGTTCAATAGCCTCTACAGGAATACTATTTAAGTCAGTTCCACCATGATAAGTATTGACATTATTGTTAATTGGTCTACCATTAATCAAAAATACAGACTGATTAATTGAGGCTCCCCGGTAGTATGTACCTGTGTGAGTATCCGCACCATGACCGACATCATTGATTGCAAAACCAGGCATTCTTTTCAAAATATCAGCTAAACTTGTAGCACCTTGCTTTTGAATTTCTTCTTTATCAATTACGTAAGTTGGAGTAGATTGAGGTAGGTTATCTTTTTCTCCGATCACTTCTAGATAAATGACTGCATCATCGGTGGTATCAGACTTTGTTTCTGGCTGATTCTCTGGGTCAATTTCATTCGGTGCAGATTGTTGAGTTAATAATTCGGCATTAGTGGTGGGTAGCTCGATTTCACTCAAACTCGGAATATCTGAAATGACTTCGGTTGATTTATCACTATTTCTCTGTTTAATTTCACTCTCAGCAGCTAAGCTAGGAAACGCTATTAGTAAACTCGGTAAAGCAACTTTTAGCAACAAAAAATCCTTTTTCACGTTCTCTTTCACACTAAGTAAAAACTGTTACCACGTAGTATTGTGGCTGTAATGGTAAAATCATGTCAAAAGACACGCTGTCATATTTCTACAGTTCAGATAAGACTGTTGAGCAATTCACTATCGGTTAAACACCAGAGCGATCGCATATATAGATACAGACCTAACAAGAATAGCCCCCTCTCTACAAGGCAAGGGGAGTATATTCAAAGCTTCTGACGCCACGTGCTTCTTTCTTGAAAGACGCGCAAGGACAAGTCGGCAGAGCCGCTCAACGCAGTGGCTCCTCCTTTTAGGAGAGAGGTCAAAGTGTATTGCAATAAACGAAAAGCTATAAATGAATGGCGTTGCAGAACAGTGAGATGAATTGGAGCAAGCATGGGAGCAAGAAACCCGATAATTTTCTAACTTAAGGAATAGAGATTTCTATCACTACTGATAGAGTAAATGATATGATTTTCTAAGTTAAATTTAAATGTTGAAAATTGTAACAAGTTTTTAATAATTTTAATTTATAACTATTTATTAATTTTTCAAAAAAACCGAAAGCTAATTATTTGCCGAAAAACTAATTACTGAAAATTTACTTATGTATGTAGCTATATGGCCAGGGAATGTATATCCTTTAGGCGCAACTTGGGATGGGAAAGGGACAAACTTTGCTTTATTTTCGGAAAATGCAACAGGGGTAGAGCTTTGTTTATTTGATAATGACGGCGAAGAAATTCGTTTGCCTTTGACAGAAAAAAACAATTTTGTTTGGCATGGTTACTTACCGGGAGTCGGTCCAGGTCAAAAGTATGGGTTTAGAGTACATGGGATGTGGGCACCGGAAGCAGGTCATCGATTTAATCCTAATAAACTATTGATTGACCCCTACGCCAAGGCAATTGACGGTGAGTTTAGTAATGATCCAGCTGTCTTTGGCTACTCTCTAGACGCTGAGGAAAAAGACTTAGTTTTTTCTGAACTAGATGATGCCAAATTAATGCCCAAATGTGTTGTGGTCGATCAATCTTTTGATTGGGAAGGCGATAAACTGCTTGCGACACCTTGGTATAGAACTGTTATTTATGAAACTCACGTCAAAGGTTTTACTAAACTACACCCAGCTATTCCAGAAGAGTTGCGCGGCACTTATGCTGGTTTAGCGCATCCTGCTGCAATTCAACACTTACTGCAATTAGGAATTACAGCAGTCGAGTTGATGCCAGTACATCATTTTCTATCTCATCCAGGACATTTAGAAGACAAAGGGTTAAGCAATTACTGGGGCTACGATTCCATTAATTATTTTGCCCCTTATTCTAGTTACAGTGCTAGTGGAACTGGGGGAGAACAAGTCACCGAATTCAAGCAAATGGTCAAGGCACTACATTTTGCCGGAATTGAAGTGATTTTAGATGTGGTCTACAACCACACTGGCGAAGGAAATCATTTAGGGCCAACCCTATCTTTACGAGGTATTGATAATTCTGTATATTACCGTTTGGTAAAGGATGACCCTCGTTACTACATGGACTTTACAGGCTGCGGTAACTCTCTGAATGTGCGTCATGCTCAAGTTCTGAAGTTAATCATGGATAGCCTGCGCTATTGGGTAATAGAAATGCATGTAGATGGCTTCCGCTTTGATTTGGCCTCGGCGCTGGCGCGGGAATTATATGAAGTAGATAACCTATCAGCTTTCTTTGATATTATTCATCAAGACCCAATCTTGGCAGATGTGAAGCTGATTGCTGAACCTTGGGACTTAGGAGAAGGCGGCTATCAAGTCGGGAACTTTCCACTGCGTTGGTCTGAGTGGAATGGTAGATATCGGGATACAGTCAGAGATTTTTGGCGTGGTGTAGATGATAGTTTAGGACAATTTGCTTACTGTTTTACAGGTAGCCCTGACCTGTATCAAACAAATGGGCGTAACCCAAATGCAAGTGTTAATTTCATAACTGCTCATGATGGTTTCACGTTAAATGATTTGGTCAGCTACAACGAAAAGCATAACGAGGCAAACGGGGAAGACAGTAGAGATGGTGAAAGCCATAATAGATCCTGGAATTGTGGTGCAGAAGGCGAAACCGACGATCCAGAAGTAATACGTTTGCGCGAACGGCAACGACGAAACTTTTTAGCAACCCTAATGCTATCTCAAGGTGTCCCAATGCTATTAGAGGGGGATGAAATTGGCTGTAGTCAAAAGGGAAATAATAATGTCTACTGCCAAGACAATGAAATTTCCTGGCGACATTGGGATTTGCATAAAGCGAACGCAGATTTATTAGACTTCACACGTGAACTGATTAATTTTCGCCATCAGCATCCAGTATTCCGACGACGTAAGTGGTTTCAAGGTCGCCCCATTCACGGTTTAGGCATTAATGATATTGCTTGGTTTAATTCTGATGGCAGTGAAATGACTGAGAAGCAGTGGCTTATTAGCTATGCCAAAGTAATGGAGATTTTTTTTAATGGACAGGGAATTGCTACTCCAGGGGATCGTGGTGAGCGGATTATTGATGAAAGTTTTCTGCTATTTTTTAACGCTCACTACGAGTTAATCGAGTTTGCTTTACCTAATGAATTTAAAGAAAAAGTATGGGAGATAGTAATTGACACTAATGAACCTCGATTTTTAGACCGGGGAAAATTAGTTTCAGACTCTCAAACTGTACCAGTAACAAATCGTTCTCTGATGGTGTTACGCCTTATTAGTTAGCAATGCGAGCAGAAAAAATACTTAAATTTTTGCTGCACCTACAGAGACGCGGAATGATTTTTACTCGTAACTCTAATTAGAAAACGCAGACCTTCATTTACTGCTTCCGAATTGGGAAACATTTCTGCAACATCAGGTTCTAAAAAAACTGTCAATTTTTCAATATTCTTGTAAGGGACTTCACTTTTTTTGACATGATTGTCTGTCAAAACCTGATTTGATTGAGGTTTATTCTGTATTATGGTTGTTTGGGAATATGCAGCATTTAATTTATTAACTAGTGATTCCCAACTACTAACTTTCAGGTTAAAGTGAACCTTTGCATCCCGTAATGTTTTAAACTGTTGCTTCAAAATATCAACATTATAAATATGCTTCTGAGATACCTGTTTCTCTAAATTAAGGTCTGACTCAACCAGATCAACTACTTCATTAATAAGTCGGTCATGATTTTCGGCAATTTGAGCAGCAGCCCCTAAAATCCGAGAAGTTGCTTGTATCTGTACATCAGTCTCTTGTTTAAGGCGATCGGCAATACTGCGAATTTGATCTCCCAACCTCGCTTTACCTTTTTTTTGCGTGGTTGGTAGTGATTTTTTGTTCATGGATATGCTTGTTTATTCAGAAAGTATATCTTTAATTGCCAGCCAGATGCGTTTAAATTTTTGTACTAAACCCATAGGATTATTAGTTGTTTCTTCTTCCACCGAATCAACTAGAGATTGAATCCGATCCATACGCTCTGCTACAACGTAAAGATTATTTACTGCTTCATCCTTACTTGCTAAAGAGTCATGCAGTAGCACAACCATCTGAGCAATTTCTCGTTTTAGTTTTTCATTCTCGGCTTTCCGACGAGTTTCCCATCCCTTAATACTAGCTTTGGAACGACGCTCATATTTGAGTTCTGCTTTAGCCTCATTGTATAAAGTCAAATACATTTCTCGTTCAGAGTTGGCTGCATCATATTTGGTAAGCAATTCAGTTGCTCTCACTTTTTCTTCGTTGTAAAGGCAAAGTGTTTGTTGATGACTTTGTTGTTCATTAACATAAAACTGATAATTTTGAGTGACTCGCTCTTTTAGCTCATTAGCTTCGATTTGATAAGTTTGAATCTCTTGCTGGTGAACATGAACTAGCTGGGATATTTTCGCTTTTTCTTCGTTGTAAAGGTAGAGCGTCTTTTGATGATTTTCTTGCTCATCAACATAGAAGCGATAATTTTGAGTAATACGCTCTTTTAGCTCATTAGCCTCGATTTGATAAGTTTGAATCTCTTGCTGAACATGAACTAGTTGGGATGCAGCTTCTTGATATTCTTTGGCACGTTGTTGCCATTCATCGCGTTCAGATGCAGCTTCCTCATTTTCTTTCGCAAGTTTTCGCGCCTCCTCAAGATTGGCGCGAACAGTCATCAATGAAAGTTTAAGCTCATGATAAGAAGCTGGTTCTTTCTGCCGTGAGCGAGGATTATTGACAGCGTTGTCATGATTAGAATCTCTGCGATCTGCTCTCCTCATTGTCATAATTTCTATTCCTATGTAAGCATTTGTTAGATTTAAGTATAAGTATTCAGTTTAGCCGAGATAAACTTATTGAAGTGTGATCTCGGTTCTACTGGTAATATGATCTGACCTCTCTCTTAAAAGGAGAGAGGCTTTGAGGCTTACTCTCCTTCCTTTGCAGGAAAGGGGCTGTTCTTGTTAGGTTTGTATTGAAATCAACTGAGAAGCGCTATATGTAGGAATTACAATTACGTTAGCATTGATAAAACTGGAAGCTTCACAGGCAGAATATAAGGCAATAATTTATGATTCAAACCTTACGCAAACTAGTTACATTCGATGAATTCGTTGCTAAATATCCTGACAACACAGGAAAACGTTATGAATTGCATGATGGAATAATAGTCGAAATGTCCCAACCAACAGGCGATCATGAACAGATTATCTTATTTTTAGTCCAAAAATTTATTCTAGAATATAGTCGCATCAGCCTACCCTATGGCATCCCGAAAACAGTATTAGTAAAACCGCTTGAAAGTGAATCGGCTTACTCACCAGATGTGCTGATATTAAATCTTCTTAATTTAGTAAACGAACCTCTGTGGAAAAAAGAATCTACTGTAAGCCAAGCAGAATCAATCCCCTTAGTAGTTGAGGTAGTGAGTAGCAATTGGCGTGATGATTATTTAAAAAAAGCTGCTGACTATGAGGCCGTAGGCATCCCAGAATACTGGATTGTAGACTATGCTGCTTTCGGCGGTAGACGGTTTATTGGCAATCCCAAACAACCAACTGTCTCGCTCTACACTTTAATTGAGGGAGAATACCAAGTTAGCCAGTTTCAAGGTAGCGATCGCATTATCTCACCTACTTTACCAGAGTTAAATTTAACCGCCGAACAGATTTTTAAAGCTGGTGAATAGCCTGCATAACCCTTACAGTATTAAAAAAGAGCGATTTCAGTTGCAAATGAAATTTGTTGTCGCAAACTCTTCAGTAAATCTAAAGTTTTTTTGTATCCTGTGTCTTTTGGCAAAATTGTGATGCTCTCTAACCATCCTACTTGACAATTTTGGCAACCCTAAAATTAGCGGGACAAAAAGCCCCGCAAATTGTTAATTCTTGAAGTGAGATTTTAGTCTACTTCCAGTCCTTATCTGCTTGTGAAAGCACATAATCTGCTACATCTTCAATTTGGTTAGGTTTCAAACGTTTGCCGAAGGCAGGCATGGCATTTTTACCTTTTGTAACTTGGGCAATAATCGCCTCTGCTGAGTACAAACCATACTTTTCCAAAGCATCTTTCTTCAGGTTTTTTTGCGCTTGAACCAAATTCTTACCTCCCGCATGACAAGAGGCACAATTGGCACTAAATACTTTAGCTCCACTAACAGCATCTGCTGCCAATGCTGTACTACTGAAGGCAAAGGTGAAAATTGCTATGCCTAACAGCATTATTGTAATAATTTTTTTCATTTCGTGTTTTCTCTGAACGGCTTATTCGGTGCAATATCCTCCATAATTGTCAGTTGAGCCGCTGCCATAGTCAAATGACAAGCTGTCAAACTTAACCCTAAACTTTTTTTAATTTTGAATGTTCAGATTTGGAGATTTAGAGTTGTGAGTACGGAGCGATGTCGAGACACTACGCGTAGCTTGTTTCTTTGCAGGAGTATGCATCTACACTGATGATTAAAATAAAAATTTAAGTCGGGTTGAATAATTTATAACCAATAAATGAGAATAATTTAAGGATGAAATATTAAAGATAAAAATTGTCTTGTTTCATCCTTTATACTTCATCTTTGTTATTTAGTTGACAGTCCCTAACTGAATAAGCGCATCTTCTGTAACACGACAAATTCGCCAATCATCTAATATAGATGCTCCCATACTAAGGTGGAATGCTTGGGCTGATTCGTTCCAATCCAACACACTCCACTCTAATCGTCCACAATTACGTTCTACAGCTATCTGGGCTACTTTAGTAAGCAGAGCTTTACCAATACCTTGCCTACGATATTCTGGTAAAACAAATAAATCTTCCAGATAAATTCCTGGCTTAGTTAGAAATGTTGAATAATTATGAAAAAATAGGGCAAAACCAACAGCTTGACCCGCAGATTCAGCTAAGATTGCCTCTACATACGTCCGTGAACCAAATAAATGCTCCTTAAGTGACAGAGCATTACCAGTAATAGCGTGAGATAATTTTTCATACTCTGCAAGCCCCTGAATTAATTTAAACAATATACTGCAATCAGCTGGTTGGGCAAAACGTACAATCAAATTGCTAGGCGAAGTCATTAGTCTATAGTCCATAGTTCATAGTCCATAGTCTATAGGCAACTGTGCAAGTTTTTTTGATTAATGACTAAACGCAAGCCGAAAGAAGGTACAAAACGCCCAGTTTTTGCAACTAGCAGTAGATGAAGCTTTCTAAATTCGTTAGGAATGTGGATTTAACAAAGACCAATTTTTGTAGGGTATATTATCGCGTAGCGTAACGCACCATCCTGAATTTTAGGTGCGTTAGGACATATGTCCGTAACACAATACCCTTCTCCTGTCAGAGACGCTGCGCGTAGCTTGCTTTCCTCTAAGGGTACGGGTGACGCTCCTATTGTCGTTAACGTTGACGCTAACACCAGTCGCCTACAGAAGGAAACCTCTGCAACGCACTGGCTCCCCTACGAAATTTAAGTTTTGCACTTTATTTTATCGATGTTCGTTAATGGAGCTAATTAGGTCAGGTATTGCATCTCTATCTTCATCAATGTAATTAAATCAACCAACCTTTTAAACGTTTGGCTATGTGGGGACGCCGCAATTTCCGCATGGCTTTGCTTTGAATTTGTCGCACTCGCTCACGAGAAAGATTGAACATGTTGCCAACTTCTTCTAAGGTACAGGGTTCGCTAGTTGTCAATCCATAACGCAGAGAAATCACATCTTTCTCGCGTGGAGTTAACACGTCACCCAAGACTTCCCAAATCTCCTGACGCATCATGTTTTCATTCATTTTTGCTTCTGGAGACAGGTTATCTTCATCTTCTAGCAAATCCATCAATTCCGTGTCTTCTTCTTTACCAACGCGGTGATTGAGAGAAAGTGCTTGACGCCTTAGTTGTTGTAGTTGGCGCAGTTGTTGCACACTAATTTCCAAAGTTTCTGCCATTTCACCTTCGGTGGGATTACGGCAGAGTTTTTGCTTGAGTTCCCGTTGAGCTTTTTTCAGCTTGTTAAGCTTTTCAACAATATGAATAGGTAGCCGAATTGTCCGCGCATCGTTAGCTATAGCTCTGGTAATCGCTTGTCTAATCCACCAATAGGCGTAAGTAGAAAACTTATATCCTTTATCTGGATCAAACTTTTCTGTAGCGCGATTTAAACCCATTGCTCCTTCCTGAATTAAATCCAGAAAAGGCACTCCCCGATTCAGATATCGCTTCGCAATAGAAACTACCAATCTCAGGTTCGAGCGAATCATTTTGCGTTTCGCTACTCTACCTTGATACAAGCGACTTTCTAATTGCTTTTCCGTCATTTCTAGCTCAGAAGCCACTTCTAGTTTGCTAGGTTCTTGTCCAAGTTTTAAGTGTAAGGCAGCTTGTAATTCCCTAATTTCCTCTATAAACCTGACTCGCCGCGCTAACTCTACCTCTTCATCAGCTTTTAACAGCGGATAACGCGCCATTTCTTTAAAAAACGCGCCTACAGCATCATCATGTTCGGTTTTATTGTATCCCGAAGGACGAGCCGCCGCCATCTCATCTCCATCCCGTTCGTCTGATTCCAGATTTTCTACTACAATTGGAGACTCTTCCTCCGCCACTGCATCTAAACTATCAAGTGATGGTTCTTCGCTATCAGCAGTATTCTCCAGTATTTCCATTTTTCCCAATTCAGCAATATTCATAGTTTCCTTTAGGGATTGTTGCTTTGTTTGGTACATAATTTAGTTACAGCTACTCATTTGAGGCTTGGTAGTTTTCCCTAAGGGATGAATGCACCCGTTTATATAGTAAAATACAGGCTGATGCTAATTTTTCTACAGTAATAAAAATTGGCATCTACCTAACATCTATGGGTTACGGTTATATACAACCTATAACAAAACTGACCTTAGCACCCAACAAAACTCTCTTCTCAGGTTCACAAGAGATATATTCTTTATTTTTTTCGGAATTATCAAATATGTCAAACCCCCTCAAACTTTCTCAAACTTAACAAATTTAAAAATCTTAGCTAACTATCCAAATTTCTTAAACTTTCATATATTTTTCTAAATAGTTTTAATGTTTAGGCGTTGGAAATCACTGGATAAATTGAAAACCTGGTGCTGGGGTTATGC
Source organism: Nostoc sp. (assembly GCF_036916575.1). Lineage (GTDB taxonomy): Bacteria > Cyanobacteriota > Cyanobacteriia > Cyanobacteriales > Nostocaceae > Nostoc. The sequence continues at coordinate 20,225 of NZ_JBALGC010000131.1, read as the reverse complement.
ATTCCCGATTTAAAGTTCCCCAGATAAGATAAATTACAATAATGGCAGCTTAATTTCGGCATGATCTTACTTGTATAAAAGCATCTCATATGCAGAAAGGGTTGAATATCTACCGATAGGCGGAAAAAGGCTACTCCCTATTTAGTAGATAGAGCAACTATTGCAGCAAGAGCCGACATGCTTTTATTTGTATAGTGGGCACCAAATATTTATTGCATGTATAGTTGATACGAATTTGTCTAGTAGATTACATAAGAGGAAACTTATCAAGTATTATGAATGATAACAGTATTGAGAAATACTATTTAAATTGAAGAAAGCAAAAAATTAGAGTTTATTTAGTTAATTTAATTTTGACCAGCAATGTGAAGAAAATCTCTAACGATAAAGTCAGTAACTATGTATATTATTAATGACGTAAATTTATCTCCTTTAGTGGTGGCCCAAGCTAGTGAATCATACCAGTCAGGTGCAACTCTTAATAGGTGGGTTGAAGTATTGGTAGACTGTCCAGGAAGTACAGGACTATTTATTTATCGATTGCCAGCCCAGTTAGAAATAAAACCAGGGGATATTTTGAGCGTGCCATTTGGGGCACAACAATTAGGAGCGATCGCTATTCGGTTACTGGCAAAACCAAATGTCGATTTACCACCAGAAAAAATCCGGGAAGTAGAAGATATAGTCAGCGTTGGATTTTTCCCAAGTGCTTATTGGGAATTACTCAATCGAGTTGCTGCATATTACTATACGCCCCTGATTCAAGTAATCCGGGTTGCTCTCCCACCAGGGTTGCTGGGGCGATCGCAGCGTCGTATCCGGATCATAAAAGGCAGGGAGGCAGAGGGGAGTAATTATTTACTTGCATCTGTCAATCCTTCAGCTTTCCTAACTCCAACTGCGCGGCAAATTTGGGAACTTTTACAAGCGCAGCCGGCGGGAGACTATAGTTTCGTCTACCTCCAACAAAAAGTCAAATCTGCTTATCGGGGAATTCGCGAGTTGTTGCGATTCGGTTTAGTAGAAAGCTACTTAGAACCGCCACGACTGACTCGACCAAAGCTGCAAAAAGCAGTCACACTCATAGGTACAATCGACCACGACTTAACTACTCGCCAAAGAGAGATTTTGGAAGTACTACGGCGGCGTAGTGGGGAGTTGTGGCAAAATGAATTACTGCAAATTTGCAATGCTAGTTCCTCTATCCTCAAGACGTTGGCACAAAAGGGTTACATCGTCATCGAAGAACGGGAAGTATTGCGAACAGAACAAGGCCCAGCATTAGTAGGCGATGGTGCTAAATCCTTAACTGCTGCCCAAACTAGCGCCTTAGAAACAATCCAGACACTAGATGGATTTGCTCAAGTTTTGTTGCATGGGGTGACAGGTTCGGGAAAAACCGAAGTATATTTGCAAGCGATCGCACCCCTCCTCAATCAAGGCAAATCCGCCCTTGTCTTAGTCCCAGAAATTGGACTCACACCCCAGTTAACTGACCGTTTTCGCGCCCGCTTTGGCAATAAAGTCAGCGTTTATCACAGCGCCCTTTCTGATGGTGAACGTTACGACACTTGGCGACAAATGCTCACTGGAGAACCCCAAGTTGTGATTGGTACTCGCAGCGCCGTTTTTGCCCCTTTGCCCAACTTGGGTTTAATTATTTTAGATGAAGAACACGACAGCAGCTTTAAGCAAGACTCCCCCATCCCCACCTACCACGCTCGCACCGTCGCCCAGTGGCGAGCAGAGTTAGAAAATTGTCCTTTGGTGTTAGGTTCCGCTACCCCTTCGTTAGAAAGTTGGGTAAGTATAAAGAGCAAGGAGGAAGGAGCTAGGAGTTATTACTTAAGTTTGCCCGAACGCATCAATTCCCGCCCTCTACCACCAGTGGAAATAGTCGATATGCGACAAGAGTTGCAGCAGGGAAATCGTTCTATATTTAGTAGATCGCTGCAAGAAGCTTTGCAACAGTTGCAAGAGAGAAAACAACAGGGGATTTTATTTATCCATCGCCGGGGACACAGTACCTTTGTATCTTGCCGCAGTTGTGGATATGTGTTGGAATGTCCGCACTGTGACGTGTCGCTGGCATATCACCACACCGAAGAAAAAGCCCCAGAATTATTGCGCTGTCATTATTGTAACTATGCGCGATCGCATCCCAAATTCTGCCCCGATTGTAGTTCCCCTTACCTAAAATTTTTCGGTAGTGGTACTCAACGAGTGGCGCAAGAATTAGCGCGACAATTCCCAGAGTTGCGCTTGATTCGCTTTGATAGCGATACTACCCGCAACAAAGGCTCACACCGTACCCTACTCACCCAGTTTGCCAACGGCGAAGCGCATTTATTAGTAGGTACGCAAATGCTCACCAAAGGTTTGGATTTACCCCAGGTGACACTTGTAGGCGTCGTTGCTGCCGATGGATTGCTGCATCTATCAGATTATCGCGCCAGTGAACGAGCATTTCAAACCTTGACTCAAGTAGCTGGACGTGCTGGTAGAGGTGATGATCCGGGTAGAGTGATTGTGCAGACTTATACCTCAGAGCATCAGGTTATTGAAGCAGTGCGATCGCACGATTATCAGTCTTTCTCTCAAACTGAATTAGAACAACGCCAAGCACTCAATTATCCCCCATATGGGCGGTTAATTTTGTTGCGCTTAAGTAGTCTCGATCCCATTCAAGTGCAGAATACGGCACAAATTATCGCCACAGCTTTGAGTACCCAAGAAGAATTCGAGATATTGGGGCCAGCACCGGCGAGTATTTTACGAGTAGCTAATCGTTATCGCTGGCAAATATTGATTAAATTTGCCCCGGATGCATTGCCACAATTGCCAGATTGGGAAGAAGTGCGATCGCTTTGTCCACCGTCTGTTAGCTTGACAATAGATGTAGACCCATTAAATATTATGTAGAGACACAAAATTTCGCTCCTTTAAAAGTCATCATTCCTGATAGTAGCAACTCATTGTCTATCAGGAAATATGGAGTTTGCTGCACCATAGAGATTGACAAAAAATGTCTCGCTAGCTTCAACTTTTCTATCACCTTTGACCCGTCGCTATTACCTTCAGTTAAAGTTGGGGTCTTAGTGGAAATTGAATCTTGAATTGAATCATTAGCAGCAATATTCAGAGTAGTTTCAGTTCCTGAAAAAGACACGAAATCTCGCTTCCTTTATTAATTTATTAATAGTTCTGGTGCTACCAATCCTTTTTGGATAGCTAAAACTGCGGCTTGAGTGCGATCGCGTACTTCTAGTTTCTGCAAAATAGCATGGACATGAACCCGCACTGTACCAGGGGCAATGTAGAGAATCTCAGCAATTTCTTGATTGCTTTTGCCAGCTGCTACCAGTGCCAAAATTTCTTGCTCCCGCTTCGTTAGGGGATTTTCTGAGGATTCCTCAGTTTTTGCGGGCTGCACCGCCATAGAATTGCCTTCAAAAGCGGCTCGAATTTCTGTTGTTGCTGTTTGATCCCACCAAGAAGCCCCTGCTGCAACCGATCGCACTGCCAATATTAGAGATTCAGCAGGAATACCTTTGAGACAGTAACCTTGCGCTCCAGCCGCAATTAACCGTGAAATCAAGGGTTTTTCAGAACGAGACGTTAAAACTAGAATTGGTAAAGTTGGGTGCTTTTGCTTGATTTGGCGACAAGCCTCAATCCCGCCAATCCCCGGTAAACCTATATCCAACAAGACCAAATCCAGAGGATAGCGATTTGCTAATTCTACAGCTTGTTCCCCATCTTCTGCTTCTGCGACAATCTCCAAACTGGTTTCTTGTTGTAACCGCATCCGCAGACCAAGCCGAAACAATTCATCATCTTCAACGAGTAAGATTTTTGTCATTGGTCATTTGTCATTGGCTATTTCTCCCCTGCCTCCTCTGCTCCCCCTGCCTTCCCTGCTCCCTTATCTCCACTCTTCAACTCCCCGGTGGTGGACAAGCTGGGAGTCGGAAACCAAACAGTGCGCCTCGTGGTGAGCGATTCTCTGCCCAAATTGTACCCCTATGAGCAGCAATAATTTGCCTGGTTAAATAAAGCCCTAGTCCAGATCCTGAGACGTCGCGATCGCTATGTCCTTGATAAAACCTCTCAAATAAGTGGGGTAACTCTTCTTCAGTAAAGCCGGAACCAGTATCGAGTATTTTTACTACTTGATCGCTAGAATAACCTTCAAGTACTACTTCCACTTTACCGCCACGCGGGGTATGGTTAATGCCATTACTCAGGAGATTAGTAAAGACTCGCCCAAGTTGCAAAGAATCGCCATTTACCCAAAGAAAGCTCCGAAAATCTGATTCGCCATAGTGCAGAGAAATATAAACCTGACGTGTTCTCGCTAGTTCAGTTAAAGTAGCGATGATCTCCTCCGCCACAGTTACCAAGTTAACAGGTGATATCTGTAGTTTCAGCCCTTCGGCATCATTGCGGTACACATCTAAAAGAGTTTGGACTAATTGCAGTGTACTCCGATGACTACGAGCCATTGTTTGGAGGACTTTTGCTTGCATTGGCGTGATTTCACCAAATTGTTCATTTTGTAAATATTTCAGTGTTTCAATTGCTCCTAATAGAGGTGTTTTCAAATCATGCGTTAGGGTAGAAACAAAATCTTCACGCATTATAGCTAGTTGTTCTTGGGAGCGTAATTGTGCTTGCGTATAAGCGATCGCTTCTTCATTGCGGTGGTTGCGGTCACTTAACCAACCTGTTACCAACAACGCCAATACTGCAATCAACCTGTTTGCCAACGTTGGGGAATGAATTATTTCTCCTCCTGGGACAAACAAATTCAACAATGTTAATCCTGTAGCTGCCAGAGTGATCCCCAATACTGCTGCCCGATTCAGTCGAGAATCTGCTAACAAAATTGTCCCTGTGTAGAGGTAGCCAAATACGTACTCAGGTGGTGTTATATATTCCAGTATTATCACGATCGCAAAGGCGATCGCTATTAGCCCATATGTCTTTCTACGCTCATTTATAGCTTCTTTCATAGTCAATAATCGACTTAACATCGTCATTTATGATTTACTAAAAATCTGTATAACTATAGGACTAGTACCGCAAGGCGGAATTCAAAATTCAAAATTCAAAATTAATACAGCATAAGCGTTTCATTGATTTGGAATGGGTGGTTTACTTGCGCCGTGCTGTACTAGCCCTTTCAAGGTGACTAACGAAGATACGTTGTTTCAGCGCTACCATCTTGAATCCTCCGCTCAGATTTTGGGCTTTTTGAAAGTTGAAATAACCAACCTTCGGTCCAAATTTCACCACCTTGAAAGGGCTAGTCCTGAAATATATTTGGGGCATACTGCTGTCAGCGCGATCGCGCCTACCGCTCAATAAATAGGGATTAATGAGATTAATTTGAACTCTGTTGAGTCCCATCAAAATATTTCATTCCGATGAAGAAAACATAAATTTGTTGTAAAGGCGTTCTTGCACGAACACGGTAAATGATAATATCTAACGCGTAATATGCAGCACTTAACCTCATGACGGCAATTTTTGTAACCGAATCACAGAAATATTAACAGGTTAAATTCAGTGCTACATACAAGTCAGTATTGGGTGAATCTTCGAGAAATATTACTTTTCCTTAAGGGTAACGGATGAAGTATGCCGAAAACGTCAATTTTGAACCAAGTTATTTGTGCCTTCAAACAGCACAAACTACAAATTGACAACTGAAGTTACTGAAAAAATCGATTTAGGTAGGTAAAAATTATGGCAGATATCATTGGAACCAACGCTAATGATACTCTAGTGGGCAGCGACGATGACACTATTAAAGGTCTTGCAGGCAACGATACCTTGAGTGTTTACAATTCATCAGGCAATAACCTGCTTTTTGGGGGCGATGGCAATGATTTTCTTGACCTCAGTTACTCATATGGCGATAACACCCTTAACGGTGGCGCTGGTGACGATACCTTGAGTGGTTACAATTCACAAAGCGAAAGCGATAACCTGCTTTTTGGGGGCGATGGCAATGATTCTCTTGACATATCTGACTCATATGGCCATAACACCCTCAACGGTGGTAATGGCAATGATATCCTCACATCTGGCTATGGCGATAATATCCTCACAGGTGGCGGTGGCAAGGATAAATTTATTTACAAACAATACAAAGATTCAGACCACTACACGAGTGATACTATCACCGATTTCGGTGGAGTAGGTAAAGGAACAAATCCCACAGCAGCAGTGATTGCCGAAGTGGACACCTTAACATTCCAGGGCTATGGCTTGACTGCCCAAAATCTGCTGCTGACCCAGAATGGCAACGATCTAGAAATCACCTTTGCAGGGGTAGATGGTGGCCTAGTTACCCTGCAAAACTTTGCCTTAGAAAACCTAGATAACCTAAGCTTATCTACAGGAGCCAGTGTAGATTTGGGCAATATTCTGTTTTATGAGCAAACTAGCATCACGGACAGCTTTGATGTCTTCAATGCCAACTCTACGCAAAATATTATTTTCAACAAGAACACAGTCACCTTCCTTAACGACCTCAACAATAATGTTAACGGCTTTGACAACTCAGATGATGTCATAAATGGTCAGGGGGGTAATGACATCATTGACGGCAAAAGTGGCAACGACCTTTTAAGGGGTGGTATGGGGAATGATACTCTCATTGGTGGTATGGGCAATAATACTCTCAATGGTGGTACTGGCGACGATGACTTGAGTGCTAGCAGTTCAACAGGCAATAATCTGCTCTCTGGGGACGATGGCAACGACCTTTTAAGGGGTGGTACGGGGAATGATACTCTCATTGGTGGTATGGGCAATAATACCCTCAATGGTGGTACTGGTGACGATAACTTGAGTGCTAGCAGTTCAACAGGCAATAATCTACTCTCTGGGGACGGTGGCAATGATTCTTTTGACCTCAGTAGCTCATCTGGCAAAAATACCCTCAATGGTGGTACTGGTGACGATAGCTTAAATGTTGACTCTTCATCAGGCAATAATCTGCTCTCTGGAGGCGATGGCAATGATTCTCTTTCCGCGTCTGGCTACCTGAGAACCTACTTTTACAGCGACGGCCCCTTCTACTACTACAATTTCTCATCTGGCAATAATACCCTCAAAGGTGGTGCAGGTAACGATACCTTGAATGCTAGTGGTTCAACAGGCAATAACCTGCTCTCTGGGGGCGATGGCGATGATTATCTAGACATTTCTCTCTCTCTCTCACAAGAAGGTAATTACACTGAGTACACCAGTCAATCATCAGGCAATAATACCCTCAAAGGTGGTACAGGTAACGATACCTTGACTGCTAGCGGTTCAAGAGGCAATAACTTCCTCTCTGGGGGCGATGGCAATGATACCCTCTATGGAGGGGATGGTACTGATACCTTTGCTTTCAATAGTTACAACGAAGGCATTGATAGTCTTTATGACTTCAATGCCACTGATGACCTGATTCAGGTATCGGCTGATGGTTTTGATGGCAAGCTGTCAACACCTTCACTCAAAGCGGATCAGTTTACTATCGGAACATCTGCAACCACTAGCGTTCAACGATTTATCTACAACGACATTACAGGTGCATTGTTCTTTGACAAAGACGGTAGCGCATCTGGGTTTACTCAAGTAAAATTTGCTTTAGTTACTGCTGGATTGTCACTAACCGAAAACAATTTTGTGGTTGTTTAATCGTCTTTAGCGTTTTACCATTACTAAGCAGTATGTGTTGCGAGGTGTTATTTTCAGCACCTCGCATTCGTTTGCTCAATGCAAGTCATTTTGATCAGCGATCGCCATTCTTGCACAGATATTATAATGAACTCTATACTTATTAATACTAAATAGAACTTTTAATTAATTTCTAAACCATCTGGTACAAGCGAAATCAAATCAATTTCTAAATCAATTTTGCGACCATTGCCTTTGCGGTTAACGTACAATTTTCCCAAAATGCCACGATCACCCCTAATGCAGTGATTGAAGATATATAGAGGCGATGCCTACGGCGGCAAGCTACGCTAATCTCACTCAAGCAATTCTGACTAATCGGGGTCAAATCGTTATAGACTGTAGATCGCAGGCTTTCGGCGTACTGCCTTAACCCAGATGAGTAACGCTGGTATCTCACTGCGGGTAATTCAGGAAATCTCAGGGCATCGGAATTTAGAGCAGTTCGAGAGATACTTAGAAGTGTCTGACGATCAGGTATTGGGGGCGGCAGCGGCGTTGTCGATGTTGTTAGGGAGCAATGCAATGGAGGATCTGAGTGCGTAAGTTCTGCAAACTTGGAAAATGTATTGTATAAACAAATAATCCTAACTAGTGAAATAGATGAATTAAGAGTAAAAATTAAATATTCTTAACAAAAACTTGAACAAGTATTTGGAAAATAGTGATAAGTGAAAATAGGAAATTCCTAAAAATCTGTTATTTATAAAAATTGGCTTGCTAGCACTTAAATTTAATTTAACGCAAAATATATGGGACAAGGTTTTTTGCAAATTGGCTTAACACTGTGTATTGTCATAGCAATCACTCCATTATTCGGAAAATACATAGCTAGTGTCTTTTTGGGAGAAAAAACACTACTTGATTTTTTAATGAACCCCATAGAGCGAAGTATGTTCATACTTGCGGGTGTTCGGAGAAAAGATGACATGACGGGTTGGCAGTATATTCGAGCAGTACTCTGTTGCAACCTAATTATGGCTATTTCAGTGTATTTTCTGATATATTTTCAGAGACTCTTACCCTGGAATCCTAACGGCTTCGGTGCGCCTACCTGGGATGTATTGCTGCACACAACCATTTCATTTGTGACGAATACCGACCAGCAACACTATGCTGGTGAGACAACTTTAAGCTATTTTAGCCAGGTAGCGGCTTTAGGCTTTTTGATGTTCACCTCCGCAGCCACCGGGTTAGCAGTGGGAATTGCCTTTATTCGCGGGTTGGCGGGTAGAAAATTGGGAAACTTTTACGTCGATCTTGTCCGTGGAATTACGCGAATATTGCTGCCGATTTCGATTATTGGAGCGATCGCCTTACTTGTAACAGGTGTACCACAAACATTAAAAGAGACTCTGGATATAAGAACCTTAGAAGGCGGGACGCAATATCTTGCCAGAGGCCCAGTGGCATCCTTTGAGATGATTAAACTTTTGGGCGACAACGGCGGTGGCTTTTTTGGCGTCAACTCAGCTCACCCCTTTGAAAATCCCAATGGCGCTTCTAACTTGATAGAAATGCTCGCCATGATTTCTATACCAGCAGCCTTGATTTACACTTACGGTATATTTGTCAACAATATCAAACAAGCTTGGTTGCTTTTCTGGATGGTATTTGTGATTTTTGTAGTTCTAGTGGGGGTAACAACCGTGGGAGAACTGCAAGGTAATCCCCTTGTTAATAACGCCTTTGGATTTGAACAGCCCAATTTAGAGGGTAAAGAAGTTCGATTTGGCTGGGCACAAACGGCGTTTTGGGCAGTGATGACTACTGCTACTATGTCTGGTGCAGTGAATGGGATGCACGATTCTTTGATGCCGCAAGGAATATTTTCGACTCTCTTCAACTTGTTTATTCAGGTTATTTGGGGTGGTCAGGGAACTGGAACAGCTTACTTATTTATTTACTTAATTCTCACAGTGTTCCTAACTGGACTAATGGGAGGACGCACCCCAGAGTTTTTAGGACGCAAAATTGAAAAGCGGGAAATCGTCCTCGCCAGCGTGGTGCTGTTGATTCACCCAATTCTAGTTTTGATTCCTAGTGCGATCGCCTTGGCTTACCCCATTTCCCTATCTGGAATTAGTAACCCTGGCAATCACGGTATTTCTCAAGTAGTTTATGAATACGTCTCAGCAGCTGCAAATAATGGCTCCGGCTTAGAGGGATTGAGGGATAACACCCTGTGGTGGAATTTGAGTACTTTAGTTAGTTTAATAGGAGGACGCTACATTCCGATGATTGCCATCCTTTTGTTAGCTGAGGGAATGTCTCGCAAACAACAAGTACAAGAAACCCGTGATACCTTGAAAACTGATTCTCTGGTATTTACTAGTATCACAGCTGGAGTGACACTGGTTTTGGGAGTGTTGACTTTCTTTCCCGTTCTAGCTTTAGGCCCCATAGCTGAGGGTTTGAAACTAGCATCTGGCAGTTAGTAGAGTTATGAGTTATGAGTTTGCAATTAAGAGAATACTAAAAAATAAATTATCCGGTTTCGTAGGGTGCGTTAGTAACGCATCTTAGAGGATGGAATTTTTTTATTGAAATGTCCCTAATAACTCCTAACTCTAGCCCTGTCAACATGATATGTAGCTTTAATTTCATATTCGTTCAAAGAAAATCTTCACTTGTTCTTTTAGAATTTTGAAACTTCCGAGTTCAGAGGTTCAACTTCCGAGTTCAGAGGTTCAATTTCCAAGTTCAGAGGCTCAACTTCCGAGTTCTGAGCTAGTAATGAATACAAGACTAACCTTGAGAGCACTACTCCTAACCAAAGGCGGAGCGTCTCCGGCTCCGCTTTTAACTCCTAACTTTATTTATGAATCAAGTGGCAACTAACTTCAAAGCTAGACGCCCAAATTTCCGTCCTGGCGATCGCCGTCAGGCACGTAAAAAGGCCAGGGCAAGTAATAAGTGGCTGTACTTAAGGGCAATTAAAGATGCTTTTGTCAAACTCAATCCTAAGTACGCAATCAAAAACCCAGTGATGTTTGTGGTTTGGGTGGGGACAATTATCACCCTATTGCTAACAATTGATCCCAACCTATTTGGCCCAGCCCTGCAAAAGAACCCGCAACTTTTCAACGGCTTGTTGTCAGGGATTTTATTCTTTACAGTTTGGTTTGCCAATTTTGCCGAAGCAATGGCAGAAGGGCGGGGTAAAGCTCAAGCCGATGCTTTGCGAGCAACAAAATCAGAGACGATCGCTAAAAAACTTGCTCTTGATGGCACAATTAGTGAAGTTTCATCCACCAGCCTCAAGCAAGATGATACCATCTACGTCCTTGCTGGCGATATTATCCCCGCCGATGGCGAAGTAATTATGGGTGTCGCCTCGGTGGATGAATCGGCAATTACTGGAGAATCTGCACCAGTATTAAAAGAATCAGGCTCCGACGTTGCCAGTTCCGTCACAGGTGGGACGCGGATTATCTCAGATGAACTAATTATCCGTATCACATCTGACCCAGACAAAGGCTTTATTCACCGAATGATTGCCTTGGTGGAAGGGGCAGAACGCAGCAAAACACCTAATGAAATTGCCTTGACAGTATTGCTGGCAGTTCTGAGCTTAGTGTTTTTGTTAGTCGTGGTAACCTTGCCTGCCCTTGCCTACTATGTCAACAGTCCAGTCAGCGTGCCAATCTTGATTGCCCTGTTAGTGGCGTTGATTCCGACAACGATTGGCGGTTTACTAAATACCATCAGCATTGCTGGTATGGATCGAGTTGCCCAATTTAACGTCATTGCTACTTCCGGACAAGCAGTTGAAGCCTGTGGTGATATTAACATTTTAGTTCTCGACAAGACAGGTACAATTACCCTCGGCAACCGCTTGGCGGAAGAGTTTATTCCCATCAACGGTCATTCAACGTCGGAACTTGCTAATGTTGCGTGGGCGGCTAGTGTCTTTGACAATACACCAGAAGGTAAATCCATTGTCCGACTGGCAGAAAACTTAGGCGCACGGTTTGATTTTGACTCCAGTCAGGCACAAGGAGTCGATTTTGACTCCAAAACACGCATGAGTGGCACGAACTTGCCTGGTGGACATCAGGCCAGGAAGGGAGCAGTAGAAGCCATTAAAGAATTTGTCCGTTCTCTGAACGGATACGATACACCAGAATTGGATGCTGGCTACGAACGAGTTTCTCGCCTGGGAGGTACACCCCTAGCAGTCAGCTTAGATAATGAAATCTATGGGATTGTTTATCTCAAAGATATTGTTAAACCTGGTATCCGCGATCGCTTTGAGCAACTGCGACGGATAGGAGTGCGTACCATCATGTTGACTGGAGACAACCGAATTACAACTTCTGTCATTGCCAAAGAAGCTGGAGTTGATGATTTCATTGCTGAAGCCACACCAGAAGACAAAATCAGCGTCATTAAAAAGGAACAAGCAGCAGGTAAACTGGTTGCCATGACCGGAGATGGGACTAACGATGCTCCAGCATTAGCCCAAGCTCATGTCGGCGTCGCTATGAATACAGGGACACAAGCTGCAAAAGAAGCCGCCAACATGGTCGATTTGGACTCCGATCCCACAAAGCTGATCGATATCATTAGCATTAGCAAACAATTGTTGATTACTCGTGGGGCATTGATGACATTTTCTATCGCTAATGATATTGCTAAATACTTTGCAATTATCCCAGTGATATTTGTTGCTGCTAACCTGCAAAGCTTGAATATTATGAATTTGACTAGCCCTAATTCTGCTGTACTATCAGCACTGATTTATAATGCTTTGATTATTCCCGCTTTGATTCCCTTGGCATTAAAGGGTGTGCGGTTTAGACCGCTGACAGCTAATCAACTACTCCAACGCAATATCTTAATTTATGGCTTAGGTGGGGTGATTGCGCCGTTTATCGCCATTAAGTTAATAGATATGCTGATTACAGTTGTAGGCTTGGCTTAAGGACAGCAAAAATAGAGACGCTGCGAAACGAACGCATCTTGACCAAAGTAAAATAATAAACATTTTTAGCTTTTTTATTTTTACTTTTACCTGTTGAGAGACAGAACAAGAAGAATATGAATAAACATCGTTTTCACTCAGCACTGCTTCGGCAATGTCCTTTGTTTGGTCGCAATGGCGTAAAAACACCTACCTACCACTCGCTATTTTTATCTTGCTGTGCTTGAATGTGACAGTTGCCCCAGTTGTTTATGTTGTTGCTAACAGCACCCTGGAACGTCCTGCTAAGTGAGCAAAGTCATTAAAAATTAAAAATTAAAAATTAAATTCTAGGAGTCATTGGAAAACTTTTTATGGCTATTATTCGAGAAACCATCAGAGCAATTTTCATAACTCTAATGCTTTGGTTGTTGACTGCAATCATCTATCCTCTGGTAATCCTTGTAGTGGGTCAAGTTTTTTTGCCCTATCAAGCTAACGGTAGCATCACGTTGAATCTAAATAATCAACCAATTGGTTCGGCTTTGATTGGTCAGGTGTTCACATCTGATCGGTATTTCCATCCTCGTCCCAGTACTGTTAGATATAGCCAAGGAAAAAAAGCCAAGCCAACTGGCATATCTGGAGCCAGCAATCTCGCTGCAAGCAATCCAGAGCTACTAAAGCGGATTTTAGAACAGGCAAATCAGTTGCGAGACGAAAATCTTCAACCGATAGCTGATATAATTTATACTTCAGGCTCTGGTTTAGATCCGCATATTTCTTTCAAAGCAGCACGGCAACAATTGACGCGGGTTGCTGGTGCGCGTGGAGTAAAAGAAGATGAAATCCTACGTTTAATTAATAAGTATACTGATGGCAGATTTTTATGGATTTTTGGCGAACCGGGAGTCAATGTTCTGCGATTGAATTATGCTCTTGACTTGCAAGAAATTAATCGTCAGCAAAATCAATAAATGTAAATGGGGCATTGGGGAGCCAGCGCCGTGGTGTTAGCGCAGCGTAAAGCCTGCGGCATAGCTTCTCTTCTCTACGAGAGGCTGCGCCAACGAGACGCTCTTGCGTTCGCTGAGAGCGACGTAGGAGCGTCGGCAGTCGCTCAAAGGGGGTTTCCACGCCAGTTGCAACAAGAGTGGCTCGCCGCCCAACGCACTGTCTCCCCAGGAGGAACTGCCTTTATGGTTTCCCGACTTGTACTCCTACGGAGAACCAAGCTACGCGTAGCGTCTCCTTTCGGAGAGGCGACTGGCGTCATGGGGCATTGGGCATGGGTAAAGCGCCGTTTTACGATGAAATAGGATTGCTATATAAACTAAGAATGAAATGTCAGATAATAGTAATGCTAGTTCGCCTGGCACTGCACCTTTAAATTCTGCAAGTGACTTGCTGTATCCGGTACGACGGCAGGGCAAGCATAAAATATTTATTGGCATGGCTCCTGGAGTAGGCAAAACCTACCGAATGCTGGAAGAGGGACATGCACTCAAGCAGGAAGGAATTGATGTCGTCGTTGGGCTTTTGGAAACTCACGGACGCAAGGAAACAGCCCAAAAGGCAGAGAGACTGGAAATTTTAGCCCGTAAGCAATTTCCTCGGGGTGAGTTGACGCTAATGGATATGGATACAGATGCTATTTTAAAGCGATCGCCCCAATTAGTCTTAATCGATGAACTTGCCCATACCAACGTCCCTGGTTCCCCACGCGAAAAACGCTACGAAGATGTAGAAATAGTTTTGGCAGCAGGTATTGATGTCTACTCCACAATGAATGTGCAGCATTTGGAAAGTCTCAATGACTTAGTAGCCCGAATTACAGGTGTGGTAGTCCGTGAGCGGGTTCCTGACAGGATTATGGATGAAGCAGATGAAATAGTAGTAGTAGATGTCACACCGGAAACCCTGCAAGAACGGTTATTAGAAGGCAAGATTTACGCACCGCAAAAAATCCAACAATCCCTCGATAACTTTTTCCAACGTCGTAACCTGATTGCTTTGCGGGAGTTAGCTTTGCGGGAAGTAGCAGACAACGTGGAAGGAAATGCCATCGCTACTACCCCCAATGGGCAATTCTGTAATATTCACGAGCGGGTTTTGGTGTGCGTATCCACCTATCCCAACTCAGTGCAGCTGTTACGCCGGGGTGCGAGGCTAGCTAACTACATGAATGCCCCACTTTATACTTTGTTTGTTGCCGATTCAGAGCGCTTTCTCACTAAAGAGGAAAGCTTACACATCCACACTTGTGAGAAACTTTGTAAAGAATTTGAAGGTACTTTTCTTCGTGTTACCAACAGTAACGTAGGCAATGCGATCGCCCAAGTCGCCGAGAAATATCGGATCACCCAAATTGTAATTGGAGAAAGTCAGCGATCGCGCTGGCAAATGCTCCTCAAAGGATCTTTGACGCAAAAATTGGTACGCTTGCTCAAAAACATCGATTTGCATATCATTGCCAGCGAAAAAATGATTTCACCCAAATAGGGGATTAAACTTTCATAAAAACCTCAGAAGTAAAGCTTCCATGCAAACCATAGGGGATATGATGCTTGAGATGTAGGCGAGCGATCGCTCCTTTAGAGAAATCACTAGCATCCAAAATTACCAAATCTGAGCGGTGATGGGCAGCATCATAAACCAAAGCTAATACCCAACCATCATCTTCCTTTTCGGAATCTGGGCGCGGGACAAAAATCGGTTCACCTACAAAACCACGGGGTGCAGCACTCCAAAGTTGTCTTTCTCCAGACTCTAAATCAATTTTCAGCAATGCTTGTAAGGGAGCATTACCAGTGTTTGCATGAGCCGCACCTATATATAGATATCGATAAGAGTGTCCCACATTCGCCGGATGTATGCTGGGAAATTCACAACAACGCCCATCAATCAATTCCTGCCGTACCTTCCCATTCTTTAGATTTAGACAAAATCGCCAGAGTTTCCCAGGTGAAAGTGTCTCAAAATCAACTTGTCGAAAATCGCTTTCGGGTTGCACTTCTGGTAAATGTTGGTAGCAAATGGAGTCAATCAAAACTTCTTCTCCTACCTCAAAAGCATTGATGTGATGGAAGACGAAACCAGACTGAGTTTCCAGAATTTTTATCTTTTCTTGCCCTTCTTTGGGGAAGCGGGGAATAATTATAATTTGAGTTGGCTGATTTGGCTGAAATTTGATACATTCTCCCGCCGCACGTATTCCCAAGACGAAAGGTATGGGATTAAATGTGACAGGATTTTGAAAGAAGATGCAGTAATTGGCAGTAATGACAAAATCGTGGATGAAACAGAAACCTGGCACACTATAAGCGTGCTGTCTAACAATTTTACCTGCTGAGTTTAGCTCGAAAATAGTAATTGTGGTAGATAATCCTGGTTTAATCGAGAAGTTTACCAGGCAAGGTGCGCCCCCATCTTGGTAACAATTCTTTTCCACGCGGGGATGTGCAGCGAAAGCTTCACCTGCTGACAAAATACCGTTAAAATATTCATTACCCAAGGTTTCAAGAGTGTAAGGATCGAGGCGATGTGCTTCAGCCCCTTCCCACAGTGCTAGCAGTTTACCACCCCAATAGATAACATTTGTATTGGCAATATTTTTGAGTTTGAAGTCAAAGATATTAGCTAGCCAACCGCCGGGTTTTTGAGTGCCAAAAGTACCGCGATAGAGAATTTTTCCTGCCTTTTGCTCTGCCAAATAGCCAGTTGTGTGGACAAAGCGATTGCGAAAATGGGCACGACCGTTCGTAAAGGTAATTTTGCTAATCATCCCATCCCCATCAAACGGGTGATGAAGACGTTGCCCATTCACATCTAGCAAACCAGGGCCATTTCTAAACAGCGTACCTTGTAATTCTCTGGGAATTTGTCCTTCTATATCATCAATCCAATAATCAAATTCTTGGGTGAGAGATTGATATCCTCCTTGCCAGTCTGCACGAGTGTAGGATTTTTCTGTAACTGGGCTTTCTTGACTTTTAAAATGCATATACTTTGTTTTTTCTTGTTATTTTGCACGAAAATATGTAGCTGCTCCAAATAATTTCTTTGCAGCTTTACTACAACGATAAGGCAGCGCACTCACTCATTAAATGTGATATTTATTACATTAATCTATTACATTAATCCACTATTTCCGACTCTGGTTCTCTCAGTACTAACTCAGACATCAAATCTGGCAAAAACGCTTGTTCGTTATCTTTGGGTGTCTCAGTTTGCTCCTCAGCAGGTAGCCAATTGATAAATGGTAGGGGTAACAGCGTACTGAGGTTAGTAATTACCACCAACAGCCAAAGTGACTCAAAGTTGGTTGCAGTGATCCCCAGCCAATAGGTGATTAATGCCCCGAATGCATGAGAAACGCTTCCTGCTGAATTAAACACTGACATTAATAAGGCAAATAATGTCGCTTCTACACCAGAAGGACAAAGCCTTGCTGCTAGCACCATCACTTGCATAAAGGCAATTTTCCCCATCACAGTCAGAATCAGGCTATCACCCAAACTAAACCAGTGGTCATCTATACCCAATAGCCTGTTTGTGTGAGTCACCAACAACAGCATCGTCATCCCCAATATTGACGAAAGGACAGTACTCCAAGTAAAAATCACGCGAAAAGGGATGCTTTTGAGGAAACGTTGAAAAATCCAAACACCTGCTAAAGAAGCGAAACTTGTTACCAAATGCACCCGTCCCAAAAATTCTGGTTCAAAGTGGAGTTCGTTGGTAGTGAAGTAGAAAAAGGCTGAGTCAGCATTTGGGGTAGCTTGCCAGATGAAGATAAATGCCGTTGGTAGCCAAATTGTTTTTTGGCTAATGGCTTGGCGTAGCAGCCCCAGTTGATGTTTGATTGGTAAAGAATTAGTCTGCTCGCTATCTTGAGCATCTTGGCTAACGGGGGACTCAGCAATTAACCAAGCTACCCCTGAAACGATGAGAGGGAATAAGGCGGTAATTCCAAAGACAGTACGGGTAGTAAAATATTGGAGTAGCAGACCGCTAAAGTATGCTGTTATCAAACCTCCGATCGCAGAAGCACCCCAGCACAGAGATTGTAATGAACCGGCTTTCGCTTGCGATTCGCCTCTGGCTCGTTCAACAACCAGCGAGTCAACTATTACGTCACTCATGGCGACAGAGAGAGAACTAAGAGCGATCACTAATGTAGCTGCCCAGCTAGTATGAACTATTGTGGCGAGACTTACCCAAGAAGCAGTTCCCAGTATCCCGGATAAAATCAAGTAAGGACGCCGACGATAGCCAAAAATAGGCAAGCCATCAGAGATAAAACCAAACACCGGTTTGATCATCCAAGGTAGGAAGACAATTCCCAATAGCGCCGACACCTGGACTGGACTCAGCAGCAGTTCATCTTTGAGGAAAAAACTAACGGCTAGACGCGATAGCCCTAAAATTCCTTGAACAAAGTAAACAGTGAGAATTGCAATTAACTCTGCATTAGGTTCATTACCTAAGAAGATTTTTTGTGTTAATGAGTCTTTGACCTTGGACAAACCAGATGATTGAAGCACCATTCGATAAATATTTTTTAAATTTTATCTACTTTTATATCATAACGATTCTTCAGACCTGGGCTTTAGGAGCAGCTCTATCCCAAGTTAAGCCTGTGAACTGGGTAATGCCGACATTTGTAAGCTGAAACAGTAGGTAATCCAGGCATTCTCTAAGTGTTGTAGAGTGGCTGCTCATAAGATAAATGGCAAAACAATTAGGGCGAGTTTACCTAAGTAAGCTCGCCCTAACTTGTATTTAATGTTGACTCTTGAGTGGAACTTCTGAAATCCTGCCTATAGCACGCTACGCGAAGTGGAGCCTGGGAGTAAGGCATAGAGAAAATCAGGCAAATCTTACTGATATAGAATTGGTATCTTTAATAAGATTGCTTTAAGACGATGCTATGAAAGTGGCGATCGCTTAAGAGTGATATTCCCTTAATTATCATTAGAAGTGCAAAATACCCTTAATGTGAGCCAGAAATCGTCTTGTTTGCAAGCCGCTACACTTATGACAATTGCAAAACTGACTTTTTCTTGACTCGACGAGTCATAACTGAAGTAGCACCCACAAAACCAATCACAAAAACTCCTAATACAGAAGAAGACTCAGGAACTGCTGCTATAACGACATTACCGGTGATACTCTTGTAGCTAGTGGCGACGGTGTGATTATCTGATTCAAAACCACTTCCGCCAATATTGGTGAATTGAACCTGATCAAAAGTTCCGCCAACATCGTAGAAGTTGATGAAAGCAAAGGGTTCTCCAGAATCCTGATTTTTGAATGTCGAATTAGGATTACCGTAGTAGCTGGCTTTATTTGGTAGCTTGGCGATATAACTAACCACATCAGCGGTGGTCAGAGTTTGTACAACCTTACCTTGTGAAAGAAATGTAAGTACGTTATTACTATCTCCCGCAGACCACCAAAGTCCAAAGTAACTTTGTGGGGTTGTCAAATTTAGGGTAGAAACTGTTTGACCATTACCTGATCTACTCGTATCTACATCAAAATATTTGCCTGTTCCACCAGCACCACCATATTGATCTGCATTCTCGATCAGAGTCTTCTGATAGCTACCAATATTTGTTGTTCCATCATTCCATTGAAAGCCTGTTGCACTGTAACTTTGTGTTTGTCCATCAAAGTTTTGTACATGAGCATTAACAAGATTTGATAATTGTGCATTTTGTACGCCTGGGTTTTCTATTGATACTGCAAAAGACGCAGCCATTACAGGACGGGTAACAGTAGCTAAGGACAAAACGACACCAGAAGCGATCGCGGACTTAATTAAAAGACTTTTCATTTTCGTTTTAAAATCTTTCGTGTTCATGCTTCATTGTGCGATGTGCTTCTAGATTCCAACATCAGGGTGATTACTACTTTTTCGATTTGATTATACTTAGATGAAAGTGTAGGTTATTGGACTTAATTTACAGAAAAATCACTGAGATTATGTTCTGTGATGTCTATTATTTTATGTAGAAAGCGCGAAGTTATCAGTGCTAAATTGTAAACAAGCTTTATTTAGAAAAGGTGCTATTTTGTCATTTGTAAGCAGTTTATATTTATAATGTTCTAGATAAAGAAGGCATGAGGTATTCTGCTATGCCAATCCCTTGAAAACCTGTACTTATTTCTTGGTTAAATATTTTTCCAAGCTCATAATAAAGATTACCTTGGTTTTTATCGAAGATAATTACATAATTTATATTTGACTGTATTATTAACTTTACAATGCCAAAGCTGAATGAAATTAAACTTCCAAATGTAATTTTTAGTCAACGTGTTTTATGACGATAATTTCAAACGTAATTATTCTTTTTGTTTCAAGGAAAAACCATATTCTTTGATAGATAGCTGTCATCTGGCTCTTATCCTTTCTCTCAAAATTCGTCTTTCTCTAGTGGGAGCATCCCAAATGTGTAAAAACATATTTTGTCATTGCGTTCGCCCTTGGCGTTCCCGCAGGGTACGTAATGAAATGGAGCGTACTCCTTCGGAGAAGCAAGCTACGCGGAGCGTCTCGTAGAGAAGCAATCGCAAA
>NZ_JBALGC010000130.1:0-13960 GCF_036916575.1 Nostoc sp. | reverse complement strand
ATCGAAAAAATTGATGAATCTTACTATCTTAATTGCCAAAAACTGAAATTAAAATCACCCATAATTATACCACAAAATATTTATGCAAGAGTTCTCTTATGATTCTCAATTAGTTCGATGTGATTTACTGTCTAAGAAATATCTGTTAGTAAATTCAACAAGATACTTACCATACTGTATGAAATTACGCTGGTTTTTACTGAGTTTAATTAGTATTTTGCTGCTATCCTCTCCTGTAAGAGCAACTCGATTAGAATCTTGGCACTTTGACCCCACTCACAATGAGCTTGACCTAACCACTGACTCAGGTATTCAACCGAGAGTTTTTTTAATTGATAATCCTAAAAGGCTTGTCATTGATTTATCAGGTACTATTTTGGGCTATCCTAAAACCAAGCAAAGCTTTGGTTTAGCGATTCGAGAAATTCGGGTAGCACAACTTGACCCCCAGACAACCCGACTCGTAATTGAATTAGCACCCGGTTACACTGTTTCTCCTCAAAGTGTAATAGTCAGAGGAGATTCTGATTCTCATTGGGTCGTAAAACTATCATCAATTAAAAAAATGCCTGCAACGGGAGTTATAGAATGGGGAATAGAGGCTGGAGAACAGTCCTCTCAAACACCAATCTCCATTACCCCTAATCTCCAGAAAAAATCCCAAGTTCTCTTATTCCAAACTAAAGCGCCTCTTCAAGATATTGCAACTATTAATAAGCTGAGTCCACCAGATATACTTACTAAACCAATCAATGCTTCTATGTTTGCTGGGGTAGTTCCTTTAGGTGAGGAAATACCACAACTAAAATCTCAAATCAATGCGTTGATGGCTCGTTATAGTTTCCTAAAGCCAGGAATGTTTTTTGTAGATTTAGAGACGGGTAACTATTTGGATATTAGTGGCGACAGAGTATTTCCCGCTGCTAGTACAATTAAGTTCCCAATTCTGATTGCTTTATTTGAGAAAATAGACGCTGGCAAAGTCAAGCTAAATGACACCTTAGTAATGCGGCGAGACTTAGTTGCAAGCGGCTCTGGAGACTTGCAGTATCAACGTGTGGGAACCAAGTTGACTGTGCTACAAACCATTAACAAAATGATTAGTATCAGCGATAATAGCGCCACAAATATGATTATTGACCGTTTGGGTGGTAAAGCAAGATTAAATCAACGGTTTCGCAGTTGGGGATTGAAAAATACTGTAATTCGTCATTTGCTGGGAGACTTTAAAGGAACTAATACAACCAGTCCCGCCGATTTAGTAAAATTATCAGCATTAATTCAGTATCATAAGTTAATTTCAGATGCGAGTCGCTCTCAGGCTTTAGACATCTTAAGTCATTGCCATAACAAAAAGTTGCTGGCTGCTGGTTTGGGTTCAGGAGCACTAATTGCTCATAAAACAGGGGATATTGGATTTGTCATTGGGGATGCAGGTATTGTTGAAATGCCTAATGGCAAGCGTTACTTAGCAGGGATTTTTGTCAGAAGACCTTACAATGACATCAGAGGTAGGGATTTTGTTCGTCAAGTTTCTCAATTGGTGTATACATATCTAGACCAACCGAAATTGACCCAGCTACCTTAAGGAATCTGGATTAGACGAAATGCAAAACTGCTGTTTTATAGCCTTAACAAAGGCCTTTTAGGAACATAAGACATCTAACGAAATTAAATCTACAATGTTTGTAAAATCCCCTGTACTAACAGTTATGGGATTTACTTTATGCGTGTTAACGTGGGTATAAGTACAATTCCATATCTAGTAAGTGATATGGAGAATCAAAATAATGTTGCCCTCATTCTATCAAAAGCTCTTAGAGAAATACCTGAACCAATCACATGGCTTTTGGTATCCTCCACGTCGTTTCGCTTCAATTTGTCCATCTTGACGATAATCACGCAACAGATTTCGCACAAATGACAAGCTGACAAGAGAATCTTTCAGCCAATTGACGTTGAGACCCTTCCTTTGCAACACACGCTTTAATCACGCGACGACGCAAATCACCTGAGTAAGATACTGGCATCTAATCTAACAATTACTTTACTCCCAGTTTACCCTATTTTGTGGTTCAATTACCTGAAAATTGCTGTAAAGCAATACTACCTAGCTGCTTTGTAACTATGCCAGAAGCAAATCATCAGAACGTCAAACAGGTAATGGTTAACATTCAACAGCTAGTAGACAGTTGTCGTTGTGGAAGACAATGTCAATTTGACGATGGCCATTGTTTTTACGATTATATTGAGCGATTTTTATATGGATATTGGACAGTCCAGGGATATAAAAATCAACTGTTATATGATTGGTGGCAGCCAGAGAGCCAAGGTCGTCTCGGCAGGTGGTTGAGCAGTGGAAGGATAGAATTTAATCCAATGGATGCTTGTTGCCTACCAAGTAACAGTCAGTCAACACTTTGGGCTTGGGGATATGTGTTTGTGATGCCAAAACACGGGATACCAGCTACCGCTTCTTCCTTTGCTAGGATCTTTGAAACTATCTCCCACCGTTTTCTTAAAAAACGCATCTCACCGCACATGATGCATTATGTTTGGGCGACTTGGGGTCTGAAAGTTGGTTTGTCTGACACTGAATTGAGATCACTGGCTTACGCAATGGGTCATTCAGTAGAAACTTTGCGCCTGATGTACGAGCGTTGTACTCCTATAGAGAAACGACGACTAATTGAAGAAGCGATCTCCCAGCGCTTATTTGCCCCTTATGACCAGAAAAGCCAAAGTCTGCCGTTGAATTTAGGGGTGAATGAATTGATACACATGGCAATACAGTTAAAACCAATTGAGCGGCAACAGCTGATTGCTAGGTTGCAAAGCGTTACGTAATTATCGAATCATGGCAGTGAGGTTACTGATGGAACCCTCTTGAAAATAGAGATACTCAGGCATATACAAGTAATAAAATGAAGAGCCGTATCAAAGATATTTTTACCAAAACCACGAGATTTTGGTGCAACAGCCCTCAGGGCGAAAGCAACGGCTCTTAATTTGAATTTTGGGATCTCCCTTATACTAATTCTCTAAAATAAGGCAACAGATGTAAGCCGGGAAAGCCTTGCTGTATCTAAATTTCTCAACTGCGAATTGCGTTAGCGCAGCGTAAAGCCTGCGGCATGGCTTCTCTACGAGACGCTACGCGAACGCTTAGAGCGAGTCCGCCAGCGTCATTGCGAATTGCGAATTGGTATTAGTGTGGCGTATCAGAAATGCTTTCGGGTTCAAACTGAAAATTAACAAAGAAATCTAAAGGTTTTTTGTAAATCATTGCAAAGTCACTTAGTTCTACCACATCTACTCGCCTTTCGCCGGACTCGCACCGTGAATCAATCATAAATGAAGTCGGCATTGCTTCATCTGATACCGCTACTGAGTACAGGATCAGTAAACCACAAACTTTTGAAGCTTCGCTACAACTGGCTGTGCCAACGTCAAAGCAATGGTTTGACTCTTGCATTCCACGTTATCCGTGTTTTGTACTTACCTTTCGTGGTACATTTTCGGAAAGTGATGGTTCCTGATTTGATATCAATCTTTTTCAGGGCTAACGCTTCTGATACGCGACAACCAGTAAACAGGCAGATGCCAAACAGAGCGCGATGGCGTAACCGCCCGCCGTAGGCGATCGCGGGGCTAAGAAATCCCTCGGTAAACAATCGCCGTAATTCCTCTTTGCTTAGTATTTTGCCTTGTCCGTTGCCGCTCACCTTCATTTTTCGCACCATTCAGGGCATTACACCAAAAAAGAACAACGTAGAATCAATAATTTTCGTCCTTGATTACACGTAATAGCCCTTTCGTGTAATGTCCAGGTTCTGAGTCTGTGACTGCTTAAAAAGGTGATCTACATAGCAATCGCCGTCGCATCAATCAAAAATAATGACATTAATTTGGCACAGCGACAAATAAAAAGTCACTGTACAAATACCTCGAAAACGCTGATTTCTGGACAAGTCTACTCTGTGCCCGTGTGTGCCCGCAAAAATACGTCTACAGCATTCTGAACCCACTCTGCTAGCGCTTCGTCCGTTTCAAACAATGACGGCAACTGAAAACTGGCGCGGAGCATCGGCCAACCGAACACGATACTCATAAAGAGGTCAGCCGCAAGGTCAGTGTTTTCGATCAAGAGAATTTGGCGCTGCACTAACGACTCTAAATACTGCTTGACGATTTCTCGCCCCCAACCCGGTCCGTTCTGCCAAAATGCATTGGCGAGATCAGAAAACACGGGAGCTTCGGCGATCAACCGCCTTTGTAGTCGCTGACCATCGTTGCTCAAATTTGCACGCAAAACCTGCAACCCATACCGATACAAAACGTCGTGGGCAGGCGCATCATCACGCAGGATGGCAGAAGCGACGGGATCGACCAGTTTTTCGGAGCGACGCTTCATCAGCGCGGCGAAGAGTTCCGCCTTGCTGGGATAAAGCGAGTAGAGCGTCTGCTTAGACGCACCCGCTCGGTTTGCAATCTCATCTGTGCTGGCGCGGGCAAAACCCTGTTCGAGAAATACCGCAGTTGCGGCTTCTAGAATCGCCTCATTCCGCAAATCGCGTTCATCTGCACGGGGTCGCCCGGGTCCACGCTTTTTAACCTTGGAGCCTTGTTTGCTCATTTCTGAATCGGACTTTGTAACCTTCCAAACCTTAACTATAGCCATATCTACTGCTAGATTCAGGCGCTAACAGGAGGGCTGCTTTATTATTCTTCACATATCGGGCTTGCAAATATCTTTGAAGTTGACCCCATAATAGTACTGAGTAGTACCATTTATTCTTACCTGTACGCCCCTCTGAACACCGTCGATGATTGAGTTCACATGATTCTACAAAAGCTGCATGATTTCAGCATCTCAATTTCGAGAACGTATAGAGCATTATCGCCAAACGCCGTTTTAACGACGATCCACAGTCAACGGAGCTAAAATATGCCAGTTGCTTTAATCAATCCCTTTGTCGTTCCCGCAGACAAAGAAGAAGAATTCTTGAGAGCCTGGAACGAGACCACGCGAGTCTTCTCCAGCACACCCGGTTTCATTGAAACCCACCTGCACAAAAACACGGGTGTCGGCGACGGAACCTTTCAATACATCAACATCGCGCTTTGGGAAAGTGCAGACGCCTGGAATGCGACCCACGGCGGCTATAAACCGGGTGAAGAAAGCATTCCCGGTGTCGAGTACCATCCTGGCATCTTCCAGGAAGTAATCGCTTCCAAGAGTATGCGCGAAGTAGACTGGCGAATGCCGCTATAAGGGCAGCTGCTGAATTTATGCACTGAGTTTCAAGAACGCCTCTACGGTGATTACAGGTTCACCGCAAATGCGATGGTGCGTACCCCTACGGGGAAGCAAGCTACACGTAGCCTGTTTAAAGGACTCAGCATCCACTCTGTTGCGACCGCAGTTGCTCAGACGAAAGACCCCCGAAGGCTCTACGCCTTTAAAATACTCGAACAAAGGAGCAAACTCGTGCCTACAATGCCTCTCAATATTACCCGCCGCGCGAAACGGCTCTCAGAACAACGTTGGCTATTAGATGCAATCATCAGCCTGATGGGACCCGAGTGGGATCAGGGTCGCTTCAGTGTTTGGGCTTCTGTGTGCGGACACGATTCACAGGGCGACTTCATTGGACTTCGTCAGCTGATCAAGACCTACAACGATATGGCGCGCGAGATCATGAAGGCGGCGCGCCGACATGAGCTGCGTGCTGAAGCCGAACTAAAGCAAGGTCATGAAGCTACGGCAAGAGAAAGCTTCTTTACTGCCAGCATTCTCTATGGTGGCGCGCAGTGGTCGATTGAAGCGAACACGCCTCTGAAACTCGATCTGAATCAGAAGATGACCGATTGCTACGCAAAGTTCATCCAGCTTGCCGGTCGGCACATTGAGCAGATTGACATTCCGTTTGAGGATCGATCGATACCAGCGATTCTCTCCCTCCCACCGACTTACCAGCAGGGCGATCGAGTTCCCTGTGTTGTGATTATCTCCGGTATGGACGGCTGGAAAGAACTATCAGTGGCGATGGACGGGGACAAGTGGTTGCAGCGAGGCTTTGCGGTTCTGGCGATTGACGGTCCGGGGCAGGGCGAGGCACTGATTCGGGAGGTCTGGTACGACCCGGACACTTACAGCAAATTGGGTCCATCTGCGTTCGACTTGGCGGCTGCCCGTCCAGAGATCGATCCCAGTCGGATTGTTGTGCATGGTCTCAGCTTCGGCTCTTATTGGGCGACCACGCTGGCGGCGGCTGAACCGCGTTTTCTCGCCTGTGGCGTTGCCATGACCTGCTTTGAAGCTGGCGGCTTCTCGCTGTTTGAAACGGCAAGCCCAACGTTCAAACTGCGGTTTATGTACATGACTGGGGCAACAGACGAAGCGGAGCTTGACCGGATCGCCCAGAAACTTGACGTCTTCAAGCTTGCTCCGCAGATCAAGTGTCCATTCGTGGTGGCGGCAGGTGAGGACGACCAGTTGAGCGATTCCCACTATACCTTCGACTTCCTCAACAGCCTGACGGGTGCTAAATCTTTGATCTTCTATGAGGGCGAAGACCACGGTATGCACGCCAGCCGTGCTGGACAGCTAGGACCTGAAGCGTACACGATGGTGGCGGACTGGCTGAGCGATCGCGTGCGAGGTATCGAGGCTCAGTCTATGTATACTGAGGTGGATGCAACTGGCATGGTTCACGTCGAACCGTGGGGAGACCAGCGTGAGTATACCTATGGCATCACGGAGAGTACGAAGAAGCTAATCTTTGGCAACTAACCAGCACCCTAGTGACTGAAGATGCCCCGCAACGTGAACACAGACTACGCAAACGACGGCTACTTTATTCCAATGTACTGACTTGCTAGCGTACAACACGCGATCAAGTTCAATTAACCAAGGAGATTTAAGCTATGCAATTTACTGAAATGGATGAGCGAGTAACACTCCAAATACAAATGAACGAAAATGTTGGTCCCATCGTTTTAATCAACAGATTCAATGTTGCTCCCGAAGATGCTGATGCGCTTGTGAAGGCTTGGACAGAGGATGCTCTTTATATGCAAGAGCAACCCGGCTGCATTTCTACACAGTTTCATCGTGGCATCGGTGAGAGTTGTGTTTTTATTAACTACGCAGTTTGGGAATCGGTGGAAGATTTTACGCGAGCGTTCAATAGTCCAGATTTCAAAGCCAACTTGAGCCGTTACCCTTCGAGCACGGTAGCATCGCCACACCTTTTCCAAAAGGTCGCAGTGTCCCGCATTTGTGTTGATTAGCCTGTATTATCAGGTAATCGAGTACGGGTGGATGCAACTGGCAGGGTTATTCCACGGGACACTAAACATGCGTTTCAAGTCGATTCGGAAATAGTAGGACTAATCAACACCTATGTGCCCGCAGGGTTTGAGTACATGATTATAGAAGACGACTGAACCAGCAAAGGCACGCACATTACCTCCCGCTTCGAGACCTTCTCCTACTAAAGAACAACCATTACGAGTGATGGAGCAAATCATTCAAAAGTATCCTGCGGCGAAAACCAACTTCTTGCAAGGTTACAAAAGCTAAGTCGCGCTAACACTGAATCAGCCGAAGCTTGGCTTCAAAAAGCGATCGCTCATTTGCAGTACTAGCTACCAAGAACAGAACTCTTTATGAACGAACAAGACAAACGGACAACAAGCAGTCCTCGTCCAGTGCTGATTGTCGGCGCGGGACCAACGGGAATGACAGCGGCGATGGAACTCTCTCGCCTCGGCGTTTCTGTCCGCATTGTGGATAAGCTGGTGTCACCTTCTACTACATCTCGCGCTCTTGCTGTGCAGACGCGCACTTTGGAACTCTTCGAGCAGCGCGGGCTGATTCAAGAGATGCTGCGAATTGGCAACAAAGGCACCGCAGTGACCATTTATGGAGATGGCAAGCGCTTGGGTAAAGTACACCTTGAAGAGATCAAAAGCCGTTACAACTTCATTATCCTCATCCCTCAGTCGGAAACAGAACGCATTCTGCGGGAGCAACTGGTTCGCCAGGATGTTGAGATTGAGCACGGTACAGAGATGATCGCGTTTGCTCAATCAGAGTCGTCCGCTCAGCCTGGACAGGGTGGTGTGAAGGCTGTACTCCGCAACCGTGAAGGAGAACTTGAAGAACTGGAAGCGGCTTATCTGATTAGCGCTGAAGGTTCACACAGCCTGGTTCGCCGTACCCTGAATTTGCAATTTCAGGGTAAATCCATCGACCAGAATTATGCCCTGGCAGACCTACATCTTGACAGCAATCTTCCCGACGATGAACTCTTGTTATTCACCTGTGCACATGGCTTCATGGCTGTTTTTCCAATGGGCGATCGCCACTTCCGGTTTATGGCTACCGATCCAGATCAGCACGCGAACGACGAGCCGACATTGGAAAAGCTGCAAAAGCTCTATGATCAGAACTCGCACATTCCTGCACGACTGCGAGATCTGACCTGGAGTTCTCGGTTTCGGATCAACAGCTGGATGCTGCACACTCTACGAGAGCGCCGCATCTTCTTTGGCGGCGATGCGGCTCACATTCATAGCCCGGCAGGTGGACAAGGGATGAACACAGGCATTCAGGACATGATCGACCTGAGTTGGAAGCTAGCTATGGTTTGGCACGGCAAAGCGGCAAGAGAACTGCTGAACACTTACGAGGAAGAGAGACTGCCGATTATCCGTAGTATTGTGTCAAGCACAGAAGCCGCCACAGATACGCTCAACTCCGACAGCATGATTGTGCATCAACTGATCACGCTCCTCACACCAGTTTTTCTCAACACTCATTTAGTGCAGCAGTTAAGCACTGCAATGGTCAGCGAGGTCGCTGCGAATTATCGCAAAAGCTCACTTTCCCAAACCTATCATGTTCATGGCAACCTCCAGGCGGGCGATCGGATGCCAGACATGGATGTACTGACGTGGAATCTGGATTCATTGAGTGATACTCAGCTTCGCAAAATGCGCCTTTATGAAATCCTCGATCCATCGTGCTTTACTTTGCTGGTAGCAGGGGGTGAAAGTACAACCAACCTCTTTGCTACCTGGAAAGAGCAGCTCGGATCTTGGCATGGGTTTCTGAAACTGCAACGGATCGCGCCTGCCTCTACTCAACCGGAAGCAAAGATCCAATTTGACAGCGCCTTTAGCAGTAGTCAGAGCCTTTTCCTCGTGAGACCCGACTCATATCTCGGCTTTGTTGGCAATCAGAATGCTTTACCAGCACTCATAGAATGGCTCGGTCGATGGTTCCCACCAACTGCAAATTGATTGAATCAATATAAATAACTTCAGGAGAGTAACTATGATCAACAACGCTACCTCAACTTCCTCAGCGCCGAAGACTGTACCCTGCTGATGATCGACCTTCTAAGGATTACACTTTTGAGCCAAAAAGTGGAATAGGTGGCTCAAAGTCTTAATATCTCGTGGTAGTTATAAGCGGCGCTGCCAACCTTGAGTGTTTTACCAACTTCTGACCCTAAGTTGGGAAAACACCCAAGGTTGGTGACGTTGCTCAAAACCACGAGAATTAATAATGCTTTGCTGCCCTTATGTCGAGTAAGATTGGGGCATAGCTGCCCCGCACTTCCCTTTGAAACCTCAATCTATTTAGGCTGGACACCTTGGTTCAATCCTTGAGAAGCACTTTTGAGTGATGCGACAAAGGAAGGAGCGTCTAAGTAAAGTTTGCAGCGCGTAACTGACTTGAAAATAGAACTCAGAACTTAGAAGAAAAGAAACAAAGAAAAACTTTCATATGTCCTGGTGTACGCAGCTCATGATGGCTACTTAATTCATGTGGCAAGTACAGTTGCCTTTATTGTACAACCCCTGGTTATGAATAAATCTCCTCATATTTTCCATCAATTCTGTGGTAAAAAGGTCGTTTACAGTCACCATAAAACTAGCAATACTGATCGTAGCGTCTAAAGATTTTACTTGATGCCACCATCCTTTGGGAATGTAAAGCACATCACCAGGGACAAGCTCGACAACAAAGGGTTCTACAGTTTTAAATAAGGGAAATCTTTCATAATCTGGATTAAAAGCATTAATTAGAGACACTCTCGCACCATAGTCAAACTTATCGCTTCTATAGTCTTTAGGAATATCCTTGTAGGCAAACAGATATAATTTTTTCCTCCCATATACTTGGGCGAGAAAGTTATCAAATATGTCATGGTGCAGCCCTGTGATAGCACCTTTCTCTCCAATCCATGCAAATTTATCTGGTCTAACATACCAGGGGAAAAACGATTGATAATCTACATCAGCTTTTAATTGTGGAAATTCCTTAAATAAATCGAATTCTTTTAAGTATAATTTTTCTTTACACTCGTTTTCGTAAGCCAAATATTTATCTATATATTCTACCAATTTCATTTCTCTAAATTTAGTAAGGTTGTGTTCTCTATTGCCCAGAACCAATCTTACGGTGCGCTCACCAGCAAGTTTTTTTAAATAGTCCCAAGACCATTTATTTAGAGCAGCCCAATTGGTTATGTTTTCCTTGATTAATACAGGTTCATCAAATTTTTGACAAACTTCCTTGGGAAGGATATTGAGCACTGACACTTTTTTCATTTTATCTTTATCAAAAAAATCACTTTTAAAAAAATCTCTGGTTGTTAATGTCGAAGGCTTTTACCTATTAGTAGTGTTTCACGATAATTTGAGCGCCACCTTTTTAAATACTCTTTTCAAGACAAGAGCGTTAACTTTTGAAATGAGGTTAGGTTTCCATCATTTTTTACGTTCTATAATAAAATCTTGCATGACTAAGGCATCAATCGCCATACGATTAAAGGTTGAAATGGCATCCTTAGGTGAGCAGACTATCGGCTCACTATCATTGAAGGATGTATTGAGGATTACAGGAACCCCTGTGCGCTGTTCAAATCTTGAAATTAATCGGTGGTAACTCGGGTTGAGTTCTCTTTCTACTAGTTGTACTCTTGCGGTTCCATCGACGTGGATGACGGCGGGAATTTTTTCTCTTTTTTCAGGTCGTACAGGACATGTAAATAGCATATACTTCAGACTTTCACTCTTGCGACCGATTTCAAACCACTGTTCGGCTCTTTCAGCTAAAACGCTAGGTCCAAAAGGTCGGAAATCTTCTCGGTGCTTTACCTTTTGGTTAAGCAATTCCCGAGTAGTAACGTAGCGTGGATCAGCTAACAAAGAACGATTACCCAGAGCACGAGGACCAAACTCCATACGACCTTGGAACCAGGTGACTACCTTACCATCTGCAACCATATCAGCAGTTTCGATAGCGCTATCTTCTGAGCGTCTGGCAGTTAAACCAGATTCCTCAATTGCCAACAGGATTTCCTCAGTTGTAAATTTTGGTCCCATATAAGGACTGAGTTGCGGAGTTGTACGAGCAGCTTGTTCACCTAATCGAGTATGATAAGCATACAGAGCCGCACCAATTGCAGTTCCTGCATCATGGGGAGCAGTCGGAATAAAGATATTTTTGAACGGTCCTTTCTCTTTAATTAGCCAGTTAGTAGCGCAGTTGAGCGCTACTCCTCCAGCCAAGCACAAATTCTCCTGGGGACAGAGGTGGTAAAGTTCTTCGACTAAGCGCAGTACAACTTCACTAGTAAATGCTTGTAGAGAGGCAGCAATATCTTTGTGGCGCTGTTCTATCGGTTCGTTTTTCTTTCTTCTTTTACCCAGTAGCGCTTCTAGTTTCTCAAATTCATTAACGCGAAAGCGAAGAATCTCTTTTTCTAAGGTAAAGTTTTTATCTGTTATCTGTGCAAACTGAGAAAATGCTTCTTGGAGAGTTTCACTTTGCCCATAAGCTGCTAGTCCCATGACTTTGCAAGCATCGTATTCAGAAAAACCGAGGAATCGAGACAATTTCTCCCACAGAAAACCTAAAGAATGGGGATATTGAATTTCGTGTAATATGCTGAGCCTGTTATCATTACCGTAAGCCATCATTGAGGACGCATTTTCGCCAATACCATCAATGACCAAAATCGCTGCTTCCTTTAATCCAGAGGGGAAAAATGCGGAGGCTGCATGTGCTAAATGATGGGAAACCCAGACGAGTTTTTCTGCTGCTTTATCACCCAAGGCTTGGTTCAAAGAATGTTTGATCTGCCCTAGCCCCGAAAGGAATATTTTTTCTCCTTCTATACTGCCCCAATCTCCTGCTAAAGTGATTGGGTCAATTTCAAAACTTTTCTCGCGTACCTTAGGGTCAAAAGAAAATGCAATTATATCGATATCTTCAGAGTCTAAATTAACATCTTTTAGACAAAAATTAATGGCATTTATTGGTAAAATGTGAGGATTATCGATACGTGCGGCTTTGCCGTGTTTATAGCGATTAAATCTTTCCTCTTCAGCTGCCGATACAATTCGACCATCTATGACACAAGATGCTGCTGATTCATGATAAACTGAGTTTATACCTAAAACAATCATATATAACTCAAGCTGTTAGTTACAGAAATACCTGTTCTAAAATGAAGACAAAGATAAAAATAGAAACTTTTAGTAAAAATCAGCTAAGATTCACTGTATTAATCGACGCTGACGCTCCGTTGGGTTTAACACTTTTGACTCCTCAGACATTCTCTAAACCCTAATACCAATTTCATATGAATATGCATAGTAGAATAGATAAACTCAAAACTCCTGCGTGACAAAAATTGTAGACTGACAAACTCTGTGCAAGCTCACATAAGAATTGGTATCATTTCTGAATTTTATCAATGAAATATTTAATCTGACTGTTTGTTTCTAAAAAAAAAAATTATTTACAAAAAGAATTATAATTTTACTAATCTATAATTATAGGACTTACGCATTGATAAGAAAACCCAAATATGGGGTATGGATTCTAGGGATTAAACCTTGATTTTTCGACCCATTTTAGGCGATCGCTATTTATGCAAGAATGATTTATGAAAGCCTGAAACGACGCATTTTCGTTGATACACAAGATAATCAATTTGTACAGTGCGTAAGTCCTAAATTATTATTAACAAAGGGAAATATGAAAGGGAGCATCTACATTTTTATTATCTCAGAAACATAAATTAAGATGACCGTTGTTACTAATTTATCTAGTTTCAACTTAAATCCCAACAAATAACCGAATGTTGGTATTTCAACCAAAATCTGCGATAAACTCCTTTTTAGGATGATATACATTTCGGGAGCTTTACGTATGTCTGCAATCAACGTAAAGGAAGATCCCCAACTATCGAAAGTTGGTAAAATTGAAAATGCTGACCCTAAAAATATTCAGCATACCGCTCGGTATACACAGCTATCCCCCGAACCGTACAAAGGACTTTGGAAGAAAGCCTGAGTTACCTGTAAGATGTTGGTTATATTTATTCAATGCGATGTCGCATTGGATAAACCGCATTCCACCTTCGGGCTAAAAAGTGTAACAAATGGCTCAAAGGATTAATTTGTCGTGCAAGTGAGTGACATTCGGAGGCAGCAACTCTTGCTTTGACCCACCTTGGAGATACTGATAGAGCGTCTCGCGGCTGATGTTATATTCACGGGCGAGCGCCGCTTTTTGCTCGCCTGCTCCCAGACGTTGCCGTAGCGTTGCCACTTGATCCGGTGAGAGGATCTTCTTGCGTCCACGGTACGCGCCACGCTTTTTGGCGAGCGCAATGCCCTCCCTCTGGCGCTCATGGATTAGTGCCCGCTCGAACTCGGCGAATGCACCCATGACGGAGAGCAGGAGGTTAGCCATCGGCGAGTCAGAGCCTGTGAAGGTCAGGTTTTCTTTCATGAAAGTGACACCTATTTGCCGGCGGGTGAGCTGCTGCACTAGGCGGCGCAGATCGTCCAGATTGCGGGCGAGCCGATCCATGCTATGGACCACCACCATATCCCCATCGCGGGCATAGGTGAGAAGAGCATCCAG
>NZ_JBALGC010000129.1:0-8403 GCF_036916575.1 Nostoc sp. | reverse complement strand
CACCCGCCATGAATCATTCGTCGGTTGCAAATGAGAACGAATTCGCAACTCCAGTTCTGGGGCGTACTTCAGCACCCATCGATTAATCGTGGAATGATCCACCTCAATCCCTCGCTCCTGCATCATCTCCTCCAAGTCTCGGTAAGAAAGGGCATAGCGGCAGTACCATCTCACATTTAGCAGGATGATGTCTGGATGGAAATGACGCCATTTGAATAGACTTGGGGTGGACATGGTCAGCCGAGCATCAACGACAAAGCTTATCTACCTTACCATCTCCTTCTCTTTTTGCGACAGAACCCGATCGCCTTGGTGTAGGCATAGATAGTGATCCGGCTATAATTGTGACTGCTGTGACTAGACTTTGCGATAGTGCGCCAGCAGTTGGTCAATGTAATCGCTATATTGCTCTGCCAAGTTCGGATCATGTAACACAACGATATTTTCAGCATTCTGTGTGGCACTGCGAGAAAAGTTAAAACTGCCACTCACCACAATATTGTCACATACTACAACCTTATTGTGCATGAAGTTGTGCTTGCTGTCTGGTTTATAAGGCTCGGAATGCTTACCAACGAGATGAGATGATACCTCTTTAAAAGTTTCAGCAACACCAACACTTGTTTCTGCTTTGAGCCAAAGTTTCACCACATGAGACATTTGTGTAGCATCGTACACTCCACTAAAATCTTTCACCTGTTTGTGTCTGAGGGCATCATCAAGTGCAGCGAGAATTGCATGAGAAGTGATCATCATGGAAGCAATCTTGATTCGCTTTTTTGCTGAACCAATCAAGCTAGAAATGATGTGGTCGATAGTCTGCCCCTCTCCTGGTGAGAAGGCGAAATCAACTTCTGTAGAAGCAATATAAACTTTACCACTATCCCCAACACCTGTGGTTTTGATATTGCCACTGACCCACAATTCCTGAAAGTCAGTTTCATAGTAGGAGCAAAGCTGTGGCGAAGAAATTTGCAATATATTGTTGTCTTGGTAAGTCCAAGCATCGTCTGTGAAATTGGCTGAACCAGTCCATAGAGTTGCTTCGCTGGTATTCACATCTCGGATGACATATTTATTATGCATCAATTTTGAGCCAGCAATACTCTCAATTTCAACTTGGGTTCCCTCAAATACACCTTCTAGGAATACTTTGGTTCCTTTGGGTGCTGGATCACTACCACTAGCAATGAAGGGGTCAACTGTTTTAGTTTCAGGTTTTCCATGATCAAAAGCAATTCTCACTTTCACACCCGCTTGGGCTTTATTCTTAAGTGCTGTAATTACGGGTTCTGCAAGGGTTGGTTCTGTTAAACGAAAATCATAGATTGCAATGTGTAGATTTGACTTTGCTCTATCAATAAATTCAGCTAATTGCTCTGCAATCTTCTGTGGTTGCCCTTTTTTTCCACCATGATTTACATCGGTTAAAAAAGTTGGATTAATTGCTGAACTAACTTTTTTCGACATCAGCCAGTTGTTTTGAGTTGTTTGCTTTTACTGTACTTCAGATTGATGAAGTAGTTTGACAAATAAGTGAAGTAAAGATATTAAATAAATCTGAAGTTTATCTAAAAAAAACAGATAGATTAATATTTGGTTATTCTGAGTTTAAGCTAAGTTTAACTAGAGGATTGTAGTGGGGGATTGTTAGGAGGTAAAGATTTTTTACAGTAATCACTATATATTTAGCAGCAATTAATAGATTTGTAAATTTGTATCTAATGTATACTTTTGAAAAGCTTGCTTCATGATTGACTGGAAAGTGCTAATAAAATTTTCCAACTCTAAAAAGTAGCGTTACTTATGAGCAAATTTACTAAAGCAACAGGATTCTTAAATCATCATCGTTTCAAGCATTCTTTGGGCGCACCACTAATTCGAGTAGTTGGGAACATTGAAAAATTATTTCCGGCTCCAGAAAATCATCATGGTGCGAATCATCAGCATTTAATTTTAAGCAATATTCAGGTCGAGCATACAGAGGGATTTCCAGAAGAACTGGAAGTGAGCAATGAAATTTTTGTGGCTATTCGCTTTGGAGATAATGAAGGGTTAGTAGATCCAGTACCATTCATCGCAGGAGAACTAGCACGGTTACAGGGTGAATACATAAACGCAGCTAATGCCTATGCGACTGAAGATAATCCCGGTTTGTCTGTACTGCATTTTACTCATCATCCAGTGGGATTTGTAGAATTTCCCATTCGTAGTCAAGATTCACATGGGCCAATTTACACCTAAATAAGTTGCAGTTGTGTCCGCTCTCCTCAAAGGTTCAATATCTAAAGGTGTGATCGCTGCTGCTCTCAACTAAATTTCTTAGATGAAAAGGGCGATCAGGTCACTGTGACGAATGGCACTAAGTTAAGCTGAAGAGTATGCAGTGTAAGAATTGCAGAGGAGCAGGGGGGCAGGGGCGCAGAGGAGAATTTCTAAATATCCGAACGCAAGCTTAAAACTTTTTCTTTCTCCCCTGCTCCTTTGCTCCTCTGCACCCCTGCTACCTCAACGATTTTCCCTTTTCTTAGTGCCATTCGTCACTGTGACTATGAGTGTGACTGCAATCGCCTTTATAGAACTCATTTGAGATATTTTTAGGTCGCGTAAGCATTTCAGGTGTCTAGGTTTTATCCTTTGGGACGCATATAGTTCTACAATCCTGATTCCGTTGTAAAATCACTCGATCAAGGATTGCCTGAAAGCCATCCATCTATTTCGTGAAGAAAGATACTAAATGGGTTTTATAAGGTTTCTAAGACTTCTGACTTGAGGAACCTTACTTTTGCCTAAGTCTCACGATTTCGCTTCTTCTGATTAAACAACCAGGCAAGACGCAAGGTACTAGTATTTGAACTTAACTGCTCTGTCCGATCGGTCGCACTACAATTTCATTCACATCCACATCGGCGGGTTGCTCAATCGCAAAGGCGATGGCACGTGCGATCGCGTCTGCTGGAATGGCTGACCCTCAAAATTCCTCTACCCACTGCGCCGACTCAGCATCAGTGATGCTGTTGGGCAGTTCAGATTCGGTGTTTCCAGGCGAGATGATCGTCACCCGAATATCCGGCGATTCCTGCCGCAGTCCCTCGGAGATTGCCCAAACCGCAAATTTGGTCGCGCAGTACACGGCGGCTGTCGGATCACACGTTGTGCCCTCCGATCAAGGATAGATTCACAAACTGCCCGGATTGCTGCTGCTTGAAGAGGGGCAGGGCCGCTGCGATGCCGTGGATGGAGTACGCCGCGAATGTTCACGTCGATCATCCGATTCCATTCATCAACCTTCAACACCTCTAGCTTAGAGAGCGGCATCAAGCCTGCATTGTTCACCAACACATCAAGGCGACCAAACTTATCTTTGGCAAACTTGACAAAGGCCTGCATATCTTCGAGGCTGGTCACATCAAGGGCGCGATATTCTGCTACGCCCCCTTGATCGCGAATTTCGGAGGCGATCGCTTCAAGTCGAGCAATACGTCGTGCCCCCAACACGACCTGTAAGCCCTGACGAGCGAGGAGACGGGCGGTTGCTTCACCAATGCCGCTACTCGCGCCTGTAATTAGCACAACTTTTTGTGTGTTTTCCTTGTTCTCATCAGTAGTCATGAGATTGTATCTCCTAGTTTCACGATGGTGGGTTTAGATTATTGCGCTAGCTAATGCATACCATCAGCAGCCCGTGAAACGTCTTTCCATTCCGACCAGACCTTTAACCGCTGTTCATAGATCTGCGGCACAATCTGAGTTGGAGCCGCCCCCAAAAGCAGGCGCAATGGTGGATTCTCGGCATCAACTAGCTTGAGGATTGCTGTGCTGGAGGTGATCGGATCGCCTCTTTTCACACCCGCAGTTTGCTTTGCCCGTGCAGAGCGCAAACCGTCATAGGCTGGAATGGGCGCAGCATGAACGGCTGAACTACCCGACCAATCGGTGCTAAACCCACCTGGCTCGATCAAAGTCACCTTGATGCCAAAGGGCGCGACTTCCTGGCTGAGTGCTTCACTCATGCCTTCCAGTCCCCACTTGCTGGCGTGGTAGAGTCCGAGGAGTGGAAATGCGCCAATCCCGCCCAGACTAGAAACCATCAAGATGTGTCCACTGCCTTGCGATCGCAAATAGGGCAACGCCGCTTGCGTCACCCACATTGCTCCAAAGAGATTGGTTTCAATCTGCTGACGTGCTTCGGTTTCACTGACTTCTTCGATCACCCCAAATAAGCCATAACCTGCAT
Source organism: Nostoc sp. (assembly GCF_036916575.1). Taxonomy (GTDB): domain Bacteria; phylum Cyanobacteriota; class Cyanobacteriia; order Cyanobacteriales; family Nostocaceae; genus Nostoc. The sequence goes on along the minus strand of NZ_JBALGC010000129.1, from coordinate 4,166 downwards.
TGTTGACAATCACATCCAACTGTCTAAAATGCTCGTGTGCAGCCTTCACCGCTGCGAAGTCCGCCGCTCGATCGGTGACATCGAGTTGTAGGGGCAAGATACGATCACCAAACTGCGCTACTAGATCATTGAGGCTGTCAAGGTTGCGTGCCGTTGCCGCGACTTGATCGCCGCGCTCTAGTGCTGCCTGAGTCCAGACACGACCAAACCCGCGTGAGGTGCCGGTAATAAACCATGTTTTCATGAGTGCTCCTTCACAAATATTGATGAGACTATTAATAATTAGCTGTCTGTTGAAAATCTGTGCTTTTGAGTTTATAAAAAGTAATTGACGAAGCTAATCACGTCGTTACTTGATCTGGGAAATCTGTACTTTTGGACACTACTTCCCAGGCATTCACATTCTTTGTCATCGCTTCGAGTTTGGCACGGGTTCGTTTTAGGGCATCTGATCCCAGCACTAAGTGCAACGGCGGCTCTTTTGCCTCAACCGCTTGGATGATTGCCTGTGCACCCAAGTCCGGGTTGCCAAGCTGTTTCCCGGCGATATCAGCTAGGTGCTGCACCATCTTGCCGCTGGTGAGTTGATAGTCTGCAATCTTGATTTGGCTGTTGACAATGGAGTGGTCGCTCAAGAAATCTGTTCTGAATGCACCCGGTTCAACTAAGGTCACTTTAATTCCCAGCGGCTCAACTTCTTGTGCTAGCGCTTGTGAAACTCCTTCTACAGCAGATTTAGCTGCCGCATACAGACTCGAACCCGCCATTGGTGCTAAACCTGCGATCGAAGAAATATTCACAAGATGTCCGCTTTGCTGTTGTCGAAAATACGGTAGTATCGCCCGAATCAAGTGAACGACCCCAAAGAAATTTACATCAAACACCCGTTGGATGTCTTGATCACTGGCTTCTTCAAGTGCGCCCAGCAAGCCATAGCCAGCATTGTTGACCACAACATTTAAGCGCCCATGTAACTGATAAGCCACTTCTATTGTTTGCTTAATCTGTACCGGATCGGTTAATTCAAGTTTAAGCAGATGCAGGCTGTCGGCATCGCCACTGAGATCTGCTTTGCCGTTGCGCGTCGTGCCAATCACGATGTCACCTCGATCTAGCACCGCTTGGGCAAGCGCCTTGCCAAGACCACGGGAAACTCCGGTAATCAACCAAATTTTCTTGTTATTTGTCATGACCTTATCCTCTTACTGACGTACTCGGATAGTTTCATCCTATGAGCAAGAACCAGGGTTTTAAATGCACAAACCTTGCAGATGATTGCCTAATCCTCTCAAGTCGGATCCTGGTAACAAGAAATTCTTCCTATAATGAATGTAGGAGACCGATACATTAGGCAGAAATTCAGCATGACGATTAAGACACAGAATCACAAAGTAGCGGTCTGCGCTTCTCCTCACACAGAGGCTTCGTCAACGCAACAGCGCTTTGCTATCGAGAAATGTTCAGAACTGGCGGCACTGGTCGCTCGGCACACAGACAGCAGAGGTAATGGTGCCCATGCTACAGCGATCAATCCTTTAATCTTCATGCGAGAATGTGATCCTACCGCTGCGGTAAGTAGTGTCAGCGAACCGCTGCTCGCCATTATGGTGCAGGGCACAAAAGAAGTGTTATTGAATGAGGAAACCTATGAGTACACCGTCGCTCAGTATCTGCTTGTATCAGTAGACTTGCCGCTGAGTGGATGTGTGATTGGGGCAACACCTGATAAGCCTTATCTTGGATTTAAGCTGAAGCTAGACCCCTCTCAACTCTGTGAGATTATTGCTCAAACAAATTTGGACAAATATAAGAAAGAATCAGTAAAAGGCTGGTTCATCAGTAATGCTGATCCATTGTTGATCGATTGTGCCATTCGACTAACAAAGCTGCTAGATACACCACAGGATATTCCGTTTCTCGCCCCGATGATCATCCGCGAGATCTATTACCGTTTACTCACAGGGGAACAATGCGAAGCGGTGCGTCAGATTGCCACTGCTGGCAGCAATATGCAGCGGATTGCTGAAGTCGTCAAACAACTCAGAATAAACTTTACCGACCCACTGCGGATTGAGGAGTTGGCTCTTCAAGCAAATATGTCTGCTGCATCGTTCCATCGCCACTTCAAGGCTGTCACCTCTATGAGTCCGCTGCAATATCAAAAACAATTAAGACTCCTGGCAGCGCGGCAGATGATGCTTGCTGAAAACGCTGATGCAGCTCAAGCTGCTTATCAAGTCGGGTATGAGAGTACTTCACAGTTCAGCCGCGAATATGCTCGCATGTTTGGTGCACCACCTATCCGGGATGTTGAACGTTTACGGACAGCCTAAACATTGCTCCTGCTCACCATTGCTGTGAACAGGTTTGAAAGTAGGATGTATAGGCGATTCCATCAGCACTACAAGGAGAGTGAGGGAAGCGATCGCCATAGTACCAGTGCCACAAGATGGGTCAGATACAGTGCTATGCTGCAATGACCTACGGTCGGTCGTAAACCATCGCCTACTCTAGGAGGTAAAGTACTCTTAATTGCAGATTACACAAAATCCAGGAAATGTGGAACTGCTAACTATATATATTAAGAACGCATATATTAAAGATGATGAATAAACTCTGGGCGAGTTACTGCGATGCTGAGTTTGGACAGATAAGAATCGAATCCAACCATTGGACTCTAGGACAATGTGCTGTTTTGGGCGATCGCTGTGTACCAATTTGCGTGGATTTTGAGCAGGGGCAGATAGGGGAACTCTCATCGCTCCAGCGTGAAGCTATTCGGCAAGCTCTAACCTTGCCAAGCGATGTGTTAAACATCAGTGCGCCTCTGGTACTGCAAAATTATGATGTATATCGTGAGATGATAGGGGATGAGGAAATGCCGCAGATGGCTAGTTCCATTCAGGTTTGGGATAAGGTGACTTTCTTATATATCTATGTGCCGCCCCACGTTGAGTATGAATTGGATATTCCTACCTTTAAGTTGATAGCTGAGTGTGACTGGGAGCCAGAACACGGCTTAGAAGTGCGCTTTCGCAATGGAGTAGCAGACGATGCAGATCAGATAGGTGAAACAGGACGGTAAAATATACCCATGTGTAGGCATAGCCCGTCGTAGACATCGCGGCTGCTCTCAACTAACAATTTTCTTAGAGGAAAAGGTGATCGCTCTAGCAGAGGGTGCGATCGCTTGATCGCGGCTACGCTTAACTAAACTTAACTAAAAATTCTTCTCAGAAGAAAGGCGATTGCAGTTAAGTGAGATTGCGCTCGCCTTCGAGTTATATCATGTTCGGTTAATTAGTTATAATTCCCGTAATCTATGCAGAAACCGGAAAACCCTCTTTCCCCCTGCAAAGAGCCCCCAGCAAGAACTGCGGTCTTAATGATAAGTCTTTCACCGAACACGATATTATTAGGTATTACCTGTTATCTTGACGGACAAGCCAATTTCTCTAACCGAATATCTGGCGAAGGCCAAATTCTGAAGTGGAGTCTTGCTCCACAGTCAGATTGTCCAATCACCCAAACAGAAGCTAGAGCGACTATACCAACCGTAATAACGGCAGTTATCGCGATCGCTTTGTTCCCTACTTGGTTGTTAGAATTTGGGTTTTTGTGTAAAGTGTTGGTCATCACTACTTAGTCTTTTACCGAGTGGTGAATTAGGTTAACTGGTCAAGAAGTAGTTCCAGCTACTTCTTGACCTTATAAATAAATCTGACTTTTCCCGTTAAGTCTTGAAATGCTTACTGGTAAAGGATTCAAGAAACAGCGCAGCATATACGGTACAGTAATTAAAATTCGGTGCTAAAGGTGACAAGCAATGCTGGACTGGTGGGAAAAAAATTTTGCGACCTGTGAGTTAGGCGATCGCCGATTAAATGAGCGTGCAATGTCGATAGGCTATGCTCTCAGTCTTGGATTTGGCAAAGCACTGTCGGAAATCTTCAGTAGTGGAACAGTACTCAAGAGAGCTTATGAGTTTTTGCGAACCCAAAAGTGGAATTTTCAAGGTTGGATTGATAAAAATCTAAAACAGCATTTAATGAATTTTTATCAAGTAAATGAGTCTGACTACAACTTACAGCAGTTTGACTATGAGTTGAAAACTGAAGCATTTTTAACAAAATCTGGTAAAGAATGGTTTGAAAATAATGCTGAAA
>NZ_JBALGC010000128.1:0-130289 GCF_036916575.1 Nostoc sp. | reverse complement strand
ATGAGGGACTGCGGGAGCAAAGGACACATAGACGCAACAGCGGCTTAAGGCAGGGTAGGAATAAGAGTTCCAGAGAGTTTTTCCGTAAGTCCTGAAAGGTTTTTGGCGCTAACTGAACCGTATTGATTTGTTACCCCTGCCATCACTCACCAGAAATGCTACCTTTCTATACATTTACCATCTGTTGCATTCTTTTTTCAAATTGGTATAAGAATTATCTTGACACTTGCGCTACGATATCCCCTATTGCCTTTGTGCAACATACGTGAGGAATAAGGCAGGTTAAACAGCAACATGACAGAAGAATTTAATACACAGGGCGCAGAAAATCTAGTTGCGATCGCTGATCAATTCGCCCAATGGGGGAAGGTTACAGGCGTTAAAGCATTTGGAAGTGGTAATATCAATGACACATTCTTAGTAACTCTGGATTCCTCAGAAGAACAACATTTTATCCTACAACGCATCAACACGCAGGTGTTTCGTCAGCCACAACTGATTATGCAGAATATGCGTACCTTCACTGAGCATGTTCACAAACGTTTACAACACATACCCCTCAATCGTCGCTGGGAAGTGCCATACGTACTGTTGACCAAGGATGATCAAGACCACTGGAGGGATGCAGATGGTTCCTTTTGGCGGGCGATTAGCTTTATTGAAGGTTCCCAGTCCTTTGATACTATGCGCGATCGCTCTCATGCTAAAGAAATCGGTTATGCCTTGGGGATGTTCCACAATCTGATCAGCGACTTACCATCAGAAAAACTTGCTGACACCTTAGAAGGATTCCATATTACACCGCTTTATCTCCAGCATTATGAGGAAGTTTTGGCGAAAACTAGTGTGCGTAAATCTGCTGAAGTGAATTATTGCTTACAGTTTGTTAGCGATCGCCAAACTTTTGCACATATTCTAGAAAATGCCAAAGCTGAAGGCAAGCTACCTCTGCGTCTGATGCATGGAGATCCAAAAATTAACAATGTCATGTTTGACACTGCTACCCAGCAAGCCGTCAGCATCATAGACCTCGATACTGTTAAGCCCGGTTTGGTACATTACGATATTGGCGATTGCCTGCGATCGGGTTGCAATCCTACTGGAGAAGAAACCGAGAATTGGGAAAGTATTTATTTCGATACTGATCTGTGTCAGGGAATTCTCAAAGGTTATCTTTCGGTGGCAAAGGCATTTCTTTCTGAGAATGACTATGCCTATATTTACGATGCAATTCGTCTCATTACTTTTGAACTAGGACTGAGATTTTTTGCTGATTATTTAGCAGGGAATATCTACTTTAAAGTTAAGCACTCAGAACATAACTTGGCAAGAGCGATCGTCCAGTTTAAGCTTACCGAAAGTATTGAATCTCAAGAAACGCAGATTCGCAAAATTATCAAAGATATGAAATGAGCAACCAAATATTTTACCTACAACCTTTCCCTTCTAACGAGTCCTTTCCTAATTTGAAAATTACAGGCAATATCTCTCGAAATGCCAATCAACTTACCATTTGCTACAACCTTGAAGGCGACTTAAAAGAAATTGTAATTGCTCAACCATACAATGCACCATCACGCAAGCAGGAATTATGGGAAGACACTTGCTTTGAGTTCTTTCTTGGTATCAAGAATTCTCAACGGTATTGGGAATTCAACCTCTCCCCCGTCGGACACTGGAATGTCTATCGCTTTGATGGGTATCGTCAAGGGATGCAAGAGGAAACAGCCTTTGAAAAGCTACCATTTAATGTTCAGAATAAAGCCGACAGTTTAGCACTTGCGTTGAATGTCGATTTGAGTAAAATAGTCTCGGCAGAACAAGCTATTGAAGTTGGCATTACTACCGTTATCAAACACAAAGATGATCAGGTGACTTACTGGGCGTTAACTCATCAAGGCGTAAAGCCTGACTTTCATCTCCGAAACAGCTTTATTGTAAAGTTGTAAGTTATACCAAAAATTAATTTGAGAATACTAGTAGGGTATCGACTCTTGAGGGGTTAAGAGACTTGTTCGCTCTTAGCGTTCCCGCAGGGTAGCAACTGGCGCGAAACAGAGAGAAGAGAAAAAATGCTTAACCCAAGCGTATTGCCTTTTAGCCAAGACGATAGCGACTACTCTCAAGTCTGTAGCGACTACTCCCAAGTCTGTAGCGACTACTCTCAAGTCTGTAGCGACTACTCTCAAGTTTGTAGCGACTACTCTCAAGTCTGTAGCGACTACTCTCAAGTTTGTAGCGACTACTCCCAAGTCTGTAGCGACTACTCCCAAGTCTGTAGCGACTACTCTCAAGTTTGTAGCGACTACTCTCAAGTCTGTAGCGACTACTCCCAAGTCTGTAACGACTACTCTGGTGTTTTCTATCTTTTGCCTCTTGCCTTCCTAATATGAGTGATTATATACCGAGATATTACTGGTATAAGCTAAAAATTTTACGATCAGAAATTGCGATTTATGCTGAACCGGAATCGGGTTTAATTGAGGCAAGCTAGCTTTAGGAGTATCTTAAAAGAGCAAATTTATGTCTCGTCAAAAACGTACATCTCGCATTTTAGAAAAAGCTGAATTAAGAGCATCTGGGATGAAATCGATTGTTCCAAGCATTAAATTCGATGAAGATTATACTTTAGAAAAAATGATTGAGTCAATTGAACAGTTACGTAGCAAACTTGATGTTCATAATAGCGCTTTGGCTATAGTTGACTCTTCTTTAACAGAAGTTGAAGAGATGGAAAAAAACTTGAGGCAGCTTTCTGAAAAAATGTTAATGGTGGTTGCGATCAAGTATGGCAAAGACAGCACTGAATATGAAATGGCGGGTGGTGTTCGCAATAGCGATCGCCTCCGCAAAATGAGAGCAAGCCGCTTAAAAAAGCTTGCAGAACAAGCATCAGATAAGAATGAGAAAACTGCATAGAAAAGGAGGTAATACCATTTTGAATTTTGGATTTGAGATTTGGGATTGGAAATCGCTTTCTAAATCTAGGTTGTATCAATGCATCTGTCGCAATCATTTTTCAAATTGGTATAATTTGACTGTTTGGCGATAGGATTTCCAGGAGGGCGTAAATGAACTCAAAATATAACTTTCAATATTTTCAAGGGAGTTCTCTTTGTGATCTGTTTGCTCAAGACATCACAGATGCATCTTATGGGTTTATCCTAAATTATCCTGCAACTGCCAGTTGGGCTGCTTATCCCAACCTGAAAAAATATTTTATTCAAGATGGCAGTAGTGAAGCCACCAAAACTTCCTTTGACAAGATTTGCCAAAAGGAACCTTGGAAAATTTTAGCTGTGTTAGGCGATCGCATTCCACCAATTGTGATTATTCCGCCGCCAAAGTCGCTGCTTGCATACTGGCAAGAGCATTTCGGCTTCAGCTACTCCAATGTTGAAATGATGGAGCGCTTGACTTATTTGGATGACCTCAGTCACAGCGAACGCTTTGACAAACTCATCACTCTATTTCCCTTTGATCACCTCAAAAAAGAAAAACACGCTATTGATTCAGACACCCATTACCGCTTACTCAGCAAAGTAACACTAGCCGAATTGGGGGTGCAATGTCCAAAATATGAGAGCTACAATCTGCATACCTGTAGTCTGGAAGATATTCAGTTACCACAATTTCCCTACTTAATTAAAACGTCCCACGGACTATCAGGAGAAGGCACTTATATCATCAAAAGCGTCAATGATTTGAACTACTGCCTTGAAGAAATCAGGAAATATCTCAGTATTAAGTTGCTCGATAAAATTATTGTCTCGGAGTTCATCAAGAATCAGGTGCAGAATTACTGCGTACAGTTCTATGTCAACAAGGCGGGAGAGATAACCCTGATCGGCACTACCAGGCAACTCGTCACTCCGGAAGGGAACTATTTAGGAGGACTGATTGACTACCGCAATACTGACATGAGCAAATTCTTTGAAATGATTGCCGCCATTGGTCAGTATGCTCACAAACAGGGTTATTTTGGCGTGATTGGCTTCGATGTGTTAGAAGATCAAGACGGACAATTTTATGCGATTGATGCCAATTTCCGAGTCAATGGATCAACTCCGTTGTGCTTGCAGCGCCATAGCTTACTGGGACTGGGAAAGGAAGTAGCTAAATATTCCAGCGACTACCGTATGGAAGGAACGTTGGATTCAATTTTAGTGACCTTAAAACCAGAACTAGATCGCAAGGACTTGATCATTCTGTCGGCTTTAGAGAAGGTCAAATACGGAAAAATCTATACCGAAATTTATGCGATCGTTACTGGAGAAACCATCCAGGAAATGCAGCATATTGAGCAAAAATTACAGTATAAGGGATTACAATGGCTCGAAATCAGCTTACTTTAATATAGCCAATTGTTTGTACTGCTAGAGTGGTGGTGTGACTGACTTGATCGGATGCAGATTAACCCTCTTTTGTCACTCAGGGAAAAGAAAAATATCAACTGTAGATACAGCGAGCATTTGAGCCTTTATTTTTTAATAAAATGGCCGAAATCAAGGTTTTTGGTAAAAGTCTTATGCTGTAAGCATCCCAGATTATTCTCTGCCAAAAGTAACAAAAGAGGGTTAAGTAACGTTAAAATACATGAAATTTTAATTCAAACCGATCTCTACAGAAGAAGTATGGTCAAAAAAGTGGTGATTGTCGGTGCTGGACCGAGCGGTGTACTTCTGGCTCACTATCTACTGCGTCGCGGTGACCAGTATCAAATTGATATTTATGATCGTCTTAGCGATCCGCGAGTCCTCGAATTCTCCAACGCCAGAACATACCCAATCTCCCTAACCGAGCGGGGGATGAAGGCGCTAAATCAAATTCCGGGAGTTGAAGCAGCAGTGAGAGCCGTCAGCCTGGAGATGAGCGGCACCATTTTTCACCAACAAAACGGCAAAACACGAGTCACCTCTGGCAAAAAATCGCTGGTGACACTTGATCCCTCTAGCAAAAAACCGCTGGTGACACTTGATCGCACCAAATTAGTCATCACATTGCTGGAAAAGTTGACTGAACAGTACGACCCCAAGCGACTCAAGCTGCATTTTAATCAGTCCTGCACTGAAGTCGATTTTGCCGCCAAGACGATTACGTTTCAACTCACAGCCCAATCCGCTGAATCCACAGACGCCAATCTGACGGTGAACTACGATCTGTTGATTGGTGCAGACGGCGCACGTTCAGCCGTACGGTCGGCTTTCTTGAACACAGAATTGTTTGAGCTTGAGCAGAAATATGTCCCGATAGACTATAAGTCGATCCTTATACCTCGTTCTGACCAACCATCAGATACTTACTTGGAGTCAGACAAAATCCATTCCTGGCGGAACAATGATGCCATAACGGTATTGCTGCTTCATCAACTGGATGGAAGCATCAGCGGTGTCATTCACTTTCCCCGTTGGAACACTCAGGTTACGGATCTGACAACCCCAGAAGCGGTGCTGAAATTCTTTCATAAGCATTTCCCAGAAGTGGGACAACTGATGCCTCCATCAGAAGCAGAGGCGTTCTTGAAGCGACCGCCCTCTCATACTTTAACCATTCGCTGTAATCGCTATCACTATGGGGATAGCGTCCTCATTCTGGGGGATGCAGCCCACGCTGTATCTCCTTCTTTGGGTCAAGGTTGTAACGCCGCCCTGGAAGATGTCACCATCGTTAACGATCTGTTAAATGAATATGTTGATGATTGGGCAGGGGCGATCGCCCAATTCACCGTTCGTCGCAAAGCCGACGCTCATGCCTTAGTAGAGTTAGGCGACCACTCGTTGCCATCTTCCCCCAAGCTATTCCTTGAGTTTGGACTTAGAGAGCAGCTTGCTAAAACGCTGCATCGCCTGTTCCCTGCTCACTTCGCACCGTCGTTGTTAGAACTGGTATCTGAGAGTTCCGTACCCTATTCAGAGATATTGCATTCCTATAAAGGCTGGATCACCAAAGTGAAAAAGTCGAACCAGCAGTTTTTACAAGTCTCATAGCATTCCATCTATAGGATTCCTATTTGATTTTTGAAAAAGATTACGAGGAAATACGATTAGGGATAAAAGTATAAGAGAAAACAATGGGAAAGCAGCATAGATCAAGAAATCGCGATGCCTGCGGCGGGCGTAGCCATCGCGGATTTACAAGGCTTTATTGCAGACTCTTGTGATACCTGTGAGGCAAGAAAAGCTTTTTCCTTCAAGTTGGTTTACCAAGGTTACCTGTACAAAGAAGCAACTGATACGAAGAAAACGATTGAATTAATTACTGAAGCTAAAGTATATAACGTAGGACTTACGCACACTCTACGATTCTTGGCGTTATTGGCGGTCTTGGCGGTTCGATAAATTAAGCTTTTTGGCGATTTTTGCGTAAGTCCTATAACGGTGTCGAAGCCAATTTCCAATCACTAATTTATATTAAAAAGTAACACTTATGCAATTAAAGCCAATCAATCAGCAAGTCGTTTCCGTCGTTGGAGCCTCCAGCGGTATCGGACGGATCACAGCTCTTGAATTCGCTAGACGCGGGGCAAAAGTGGTAGTCTCGGCTCGTGGTGAGTCGAAGCTAAAGTCTTTAGTAGAGGAGATTCGCAGCTTTGGCGGCGAGGCAACTTTTTGCGTAGCTGATGTGGAAGTATTTGAGCAAGTTAAGGCGATCGCAGATAAAACTGTGGAAGTATACGGGCGACTCGATACATGGGTACATGTCGCCGCGATCGGCATCTTTGCCACTGTTGACAATACAACACCGGAAGAGTTTAAGCATGTGATTGATGTCAATCTCATGGGACAAGTGTATGGTGCAATGGCGGCCCTACCCCATCTCAAGCGTGAAGGACGGGGGGCACTGATCCACGTCTCTTCAATGGAAGGTAGGCGATCGCTCCCCTACCAAAGTGCTTACTCAGCAGCCAAGCACGGGGTTGAGGGCTTTATCGAAGCTATGCGCGTTGAGTTGCAATATCAAAAATCGCCGATCAGCGTCACGAGTGTGAAACCAGCGGTGATCAACACCCCTTTCTGGAACAATGGCCTGACGAAATTAGGCGTAAAACCTACCGGGATACCACCTTACTACGACCCTAAACTTGTAGCTGATGCTATCCTGTATGCAGCCGAACATCCAACTCGTGACTACTTGGTTGGGGATGTAGCGAAAATATTAGATGTGGTACAGCGCCTCTCACCATCATTAGTAGATTCACTGTTAGTGCTCCTTGGCTTAGATTTACAGCGGACTTCTGAAGCGAAGTCTGAAGATGCACCAAATAATTTTTACCAACCTGTTGCTGAAGACGACAGAGTTAACGGGGATTATGGTAACTTAGTTGTACCTAGCGTTTCCGACTGGCTAGAAAAAAATCCGCTTCTCCAGTGGGGTGCGATCGCTGGTACATTAGCATTAGCGTACCTAGCAGATCAAGTATTCAAAAAGGAAGGATAAATAGACCTGTCTGAAAATTTGCAATCCAGTTTTTACAAGGGTTTGAGATAAATCCTTGTAGGCTTTTTGGCAACATGGTGATGAGGTTTTGAGATGGTTACTAATAGTTTAGGGCAGAAAAATACATAACTATTGATTCAGGCGATGCCTTCTCTACGAGACGCTACGCGTAGCTTGCTTCCCCGTAGGGGTACGGCGGGCTTTCCTGCGGAACGCTACGTGAACGCCTACGCTATTTTTTATCAAATTAAATCAAGCAATACTCTGGGCAGTTTTTAATTGAGCCAATCGACAGATCAAGATAAAAAAATGTGTTTTGACTTGAATCATTATCTTTTTGGCACAGCAAATTTAATTTCCTGAAAGCCCTATTTAGTTAAAGTTTTGGTAGATTTCACTCTTATTCAGGATCGTCAATATTTAGATGCGTTTGGCCTATCAGTTTGATAGGTTGATTTTTACATCAATTAATAACGATAATAACGAATTATATAGCTAAATTCGTAGTGGACACTAATAAAATAATTTAGGTTGTATTAGTGCATCATTACAGGGAGATGAGTATAAAGTTATTTTTGAGGATGATTAATTGAGTAAATCTCAGCAGTCAAATTGTCTGATCCAGGAGCATTCCAGCCAATGAGAGACTATCAACGCACCCTACCGCCTGTGTGGATTGGGGAGGCGATCGCCTTCTATGCCTTTATTACCATTGGCATCGCTCAAGCAGTATTAGGAGTTCTTCTGCCCTCGATTCTGTCTACCTATAACCTGACTCCAGCAACCGTCACCCTGCTGTTTGTCAGTGAAATTAGCGGCTACATTCTGGCAGCATTCACCAGCAGTCTTGTGAGTAGTCGGCTGGGATTAGCCCGAATGCTGTTGATTGCTGCGGGTGCGCTGACGATGGCACTGACGATCTATGCCATCTCACCCTTCTGGTTTCTCATGGTTGCCGCTGGATCGGGGTTGGGATTGGGCGTTGGGTTGATTGATGCAGGTATTAACACTTACATTGTGCAAGATTCCCGCAGTGCCAGTTTGATTGGTTTGCTCCATGCTTTCTATGGTATTGGCGCACTCTTAGGTCCGGCGATCGCTACTACTTTGTTAGCAATTGGCATGAACTGGCGACAGGTTTATGGGGTATTAGCCGGGATTGTTAGCCTATTAATTGTGAGCGTGCTGGGCGTAATCATCTTCAACTACACACCAATGACACTACGGGTATTGCCATCGAATACAACTGCCTTAGAAAATCTGGGCAGAGCGCTCCAAACTCCGATAGTACTACTAACTGGGCTACTTTTGCTGGTTTATGTTGGCACTGAAGCCTGCATCGGCAACTGGGCATACACTGTGCAATCTGTGGCTCGTCACACTCCCACGCTGATTGCTGGTTATAGTGTTAGTGCCTACTGGCTGGGATTAACATTGGGACGTTTCCTCTTAGGTTATTTCTTGCGATCGCTTGGGGCAGTCCGCACAATCAGTATGTCGCTCAGTCTTGTGCTCATTGGATTGCTTGCTTGGTGGCAACTGCCAGATCAATGGATTAGCTTACCATTGATTGGCTTTGGGTTGGCAGCCATCTTTCCTGCGACCATTTGGTTAATCCCTCAACGATTGCCTGACCCCCATGTTCCTGCGGCTGTTAGCATCGCCACTAGTGCCGCCAGTTTGGGGGCAGCGATCATACCCACTGGAGCAGGCTGGGTTGCAAGTTGGGCAAATTTAGAAATCATCCCAATGTTGATGCTGCCATTAGCGCTGTTAATGGTGGGCATACATTGCTGGTTAGTGCAACATTCGGTAAGAGGTTAGTACTGCAAGGCGGAAGTTAAAAGTCATTAAGGGGTAAGCTTTTGGGCGGTGTTTTTGAACTCCTGCTTCACTTCTGCCAGCGCGATTGGTAGGGCGGCAGATCAAGCATTCAAAAAGGAAGGATAAATAGACCTGTCCGAATAATCTCGGTAGATTTCTATTAAATGTCATAGCAAAAATCTTGCAGAGCAGTAACTGATTGTGGTAGTCCCTGCCTTAAAAGCGATTCTAAGTATTCTTCAGATGTCTTAGGGGGATTCTTAAGACTACTTCTGTGCCTCTTTACCACTTTGCAAATTTCTGTTGAGTTAAGGTCAATCAGATGCAGAATGAAATCATCTGGATGCTGGGATTCAATACCATATAGTGAAAGAGCTTGAGCAGGAAAATCTTTAAGGTCAAAAGTGACTATAATACTTGCATTACAACGAATCGCTGCGGCGAGGACATGGCGATCATCTGGATCTGGAAGTTGTAAACCTGCGATCAGTGCTTCATAACCTGTAACGAGACAATCTCGGACATGGCTATTCATCAGATTTTTAGTTCTGGTAAGCTTCTCAAGCGTGAGATCAGGACGATTCTTTAAAAGGTTTCTAATCCATTCTGAGTGAATTGCGTCCGTCCACCGTGCCCTAAATAGGTCGGTGACTGCAAGTCGCATAAGAAAATCTCTTAATGGTGCTGGATATAACACACATGCATCATAAATAACTGTAAAATTAGACACTGTAATTGCTCTATTAGTTTGAAATTATTACCCTTAACAGTGGTAACAAATTTTCTTTATAAATGTCCTTTATACTGAATAAATTTTTGATCTTAACTTATAGTTTCAATCGCATTAAAGTTAAAACTAAGTCAATTGGTTACTAAAGAGCTTCCTGACTTAGTTTACTTGATTGTTAGATGTACTTTTATTCCTAGAGTTGCCTTTAGCAGAGCATCTGGCTAATCATGCGAAACTGTTATGTATCAGGATTCTTATTCATACCCCATATCTAGTTCTTGAGCTTGAGCAGTAAGCTCATCAAGAGCTTGCATTCGTAAAGTATCAATTTGATTTTTGTAACTGAGTAGATCCTGATAACGCACCCGTCGTCGCGTTCCTACTTTACGGTATGGCATCTCTCCAGATTCCAATAACCCTACCAAATAAGGACGAGAAACATTTAAAATATCAGCTGCTTCTTGTGTCGTCAGTTCTGCGTGTACGGGTATAAGAGTAACAGCATTACCCTTAGCCATTTGTGTCAGGATGTCAACAAGCAGATGAAAAGCCGCTGCTGGTATGGTAACTGTTTCACTTATAGCGTTATCTTGCACAACTTTGATATTACGGTATGCATCATTATTCCGTACATAGGATGCCAAAGTTTGACTACTTTTTTTAGCTAGCGTAGCATCTTCTTCCGTAGGTACAGCAGTCCTGCTAGATTGATATGTACTGAGTGTCATAGATATCAGCCTCTCTTTGTCTAATACCGGATTGCACTCCACTTATCCATACGAAAATATGGATTGCAATTATCATTCACCTCATAATAGCTCTTATTCAAAATGAACGCAATGTACGAAATGAGCGAAACAAAGTTTTCTAGTAAGTATCCTACCAAAAGTCCTGCAACCCCAGTTGCAGGACTTTTGGTGAAAGAAAAATCAATTTTTATCTTCTAATCCAGCAATAGACTAGTAAAAAGTCACTTTTCGCTGACTGGAGGCAGTAGAAATAGGCTTGGCATCGGTGCAGGTACTGTAATGTGGTGATGTGCGCTCAGGTGATCGCTACGTTTAAAACCGTAACGATTTTATGCAAAGTTGTACTTAGTGACACAATTGTGCTTTCACATGGTCTGCCAATCGAATTGCCAAGGCAACAATGGTGAGCGTCGGATTAGCATAGCCTCCTGTAGGGAAAACAGAGCTACCTGCCATGAATAAATTAGAGATGCCGTGAACTTGACAATTTGCATCTACTACTCCCTGTTTTGGGTCATAATGCATACGCGTTGTTCCCATATTGTGATGGGTACTCAGCGAAGCAACCGGACGATCTCCATCTAATTCAATCTGCAACTCACCCAGACCTGCACTAGCAAACTCTTCTGCAAATACTAGTTGCGATCGCTTCACACTAAAAATATCTATTTCGCCCCAATGATTAGTTAATTGTGCTTGAGGACAGCCAAGCTTATCTAGTTGATTACTAAGTGTCACCCGATTATCTGGATTTGGGGTTTGTTCAGTTTGGCTGAGAACTTCAAACTTTGTATATTTCTGTTCATTACCTTCATGGTCAGACCATCCACCATGACTCAAATCAGGGAACAAATATTCTTTTTTGACATTATATTTATACCAATCAGCTACTAAATCATCAATATCTGTAATTACATTTTGCAAATGTTGAAAAACATTCTTGGGTAACTGTCTATGCCGAATTGAAGAGAACAAAATTTTTGCAGAAGCCTTTGCTGCCGATCTAAACCTTTCATCTCTGGGATATAACAACGCAGTCATATTGAATAATTTTTCGCGGCGCATAACTTGTTCCGTCAGGGCAAATTTTCCCATCACTGTGACATTATTCACCCGGCGTAAGTCATACAAAGCCATCGAATTAAAGATTTTGCGATTTTGCGGAACAAGCATACCACAACGGATAAAAGGATGATCCATAAAGAATCTACCCACTAAATCATGCTGATTGCCTAATCCATTCTTTTGAATTTGGTTTGATAGTAACAATAAACGTGCGTTTTCAATCCCACCTGTGGCTAAAATAAATACTTTTGCTGCCACCCAAAATTTCTTACCAGATAAACAAGCTACTTGCACGCGTTTCACTGTCTGGGCTGTTTTGTCTGCCTCAATTTCTACCACGTTGGCGTTGAGGAATGTGGTGATATTAGGAGATTGATTGATTTGGTGGCGATATTCATTGGTAAAAATCTCGCGTGGCCCAAACTGAAACATACTGGTAGAAACTCGGTCACTTGTGAAATGTGTCCGAGGAGATTGAGCATTTTCCCAAGCCTCAGCTTCATAAGCAAAAGAACCGAGCTTACAGACTGCTTGAGCACGCTGATAAAATGGATTCAGGTGAGATTTACTAAAAGGCCAGCCACTATATGGCACCCAATCTCGTTTTTCAAAATCTATCTCATCTAACGGTACATGCCTCAGACCAAGTTGATTTTTATTGATTTCAATATTCCAGACATTAGCCAATCCACCAAATTGACGATGACGCATATCTTGCAGTGGTGGAAAAGGATCTCCAACAGTTTCACCTTCACCAAGAGATGCAGTCTCTTGATTAAATTCAATGTCACCACTTTCTAGTAAGCAAACTCGAAAGTCTTGCCCAATTAATTCTCGTGCGAGTGTAATTCCGGCTGGGCCAGCACCAACTATACAAACTTCGGTATTAATAACTTCATCTATTGGTAGTTTTCGGCTATCAATCAACATTAATTTAATTCCTTTTAATCTGATTTATTGTTTTTAATCACAGATGCACATAGATAATTAATCCATGTAAATCTGTGGTTTCATTTTCATAAAATTGGCTTTTGCAATAAGTTGACCGTTTCATTCAGCTTATGAAACACTCGGTATCGCAGAACGAATTGCACTAATAAAGTTTTGGGCATAATTCTGCGTTGAGAAATCGAGGGCGCGTTGCCTGGCAGCTATTCCCGCACTCTGGGCAAATTCTTGCTCGTCAAGATAACGGAGAATTGCGATCGCTAATTTCTCTGCATCGCCGTAAGGTGTTAATAGTCCATTCATCCCATCGGTAATAATCTCTGTCGGGCCGCCTGCATTGCCAGCAATCACAGGTTTACCCAGTGCCATCGCCTCAATAATCACAATCCCAAACGGCTCTTTATCTGATGCATGGACAAATACATCCATCGCCTGCACCCACTCCGGGATATTACGCTGTAACCCAGCCATTATTACCTGCTCTTTCAAGCCTAAGGTTGCAATTTCCGCTTTTAAGAAGTCCTGATAATCCGGTTCCAAATCGTGTTTACCGCCAACCACTACACAATGAGCATCAGGATACTTCTGTAAAATTTTGGGCATTGCTTGCACCAATACATGCATTCCCTTCCATCGTTGCAATCGTCCAACAATTCCAATCAACGGTCCGTGTAAAGGTAAGCCCAGTTTCCGCCGTGCTTCTTTAGGAGATGGCAAAGCATTAGGCTCGAATCGGTCTAGTGCGACACCAGGATAAACCAAAGGTGTTGGTCTGTGGGGCCAAATTTCTGCTTGTGCTTGCTTGCCATCTTGGGAGAGGGTGATAATTGCCTGGGCTGGGATTAAAGTGGCGATTCGCACCAACCAAGTCTTGTCACTAGGCACTTCTAGTTGATACCACACAGCAGGCAACCCCGCCAACATCGCCGCCAAACCTCCAGATATATGTGTGATCCACATCCAATTGACAATTATATCTGCACGTTCGCGGCGGGCGATCGCAGCTATCCGCAAAACAGCGCCAATAAAACGGTGGATTTGGCGTAAACGTCCACTTTCTACAACTCGCGTATCAATACCGAGAGACTTTACTTGTTCGACCATCGGGCCATCTTCTAAAAATATCACCAGCCACTCAACACCAGCATTACGTCCCTGCTGCACCAAATCCCAAAGCATCATTTCACCGCCGCCTCGTTGCTCGGCCAGTGGCATTACAATAATTACTTTCATAATCTATATCAGTCCTATTTAAGTTGTAAGATTTTGTTTTTTAACGTAGACGCGGAGCGGCTTGCCGCAAAGAACGCAAAGAACGCAAAGGACACAAAGAAATAAGAGTTTTAAAGAGTTATTCTATTAGCCCTAATTAAGTCAAATTATTTCGGATCAATTCATATTTATGAATTCTTTGGATTGCTATAGTATTTATGTCCTGCCATAGCCATAGCTAAAAATCCCCAAAGAATCATCCCTGCAACGCTCAACATACCGCTACCGATAACTAACTGTCCAGCAGAACTGATACCAATGGCGCGGGCAGCACTGATAAAACTATCGAAACGACCTTCACCATAGCTGCTAACACTAATAATCAAGAAGATTAATCCACCCATATAAAAGATACCTCCAAACCAACCAAGGGTGAAAAACATATCTAAAATGCCACTATCAATCACCACTACTTCAATTTGACCGGTTTTTTCGTTGACCTTCCAGATATTTCCTAAACCGTTACCTAGACCATTAGAAAGAGCTAGACCAAGGTTTTTATCGTAAGTTCCCGATCTATCTTTAAAGCTGCCATCTTCTTGAAGATTAGAAAAAGTTTCCAAACGGGCTGCGACAACCCCAGAAATTGGCTCGATAGTTGTCAATGGCACAACACAAATTGCCATTACCACAATTATGGTAATTAAACGCATTTGAATCCGGGCCTTGACTGAACCCATGATCATAATTATTCCAAATAACCAGCCTCCCCAATTAGTACGTGCTTGTGTCAACAGGAAGGATAAGTAACCAACAGCTGAGGCAGGAAAAATTAAGTTTCCTGAACTGGTAAATAATAACAGTAAACCAGCCTGCATGACTGAACCAAAGGGGCCGACTGAGTGCAATGTACTCCAGACACGCATCCCAAAAGGTACAGGATTTCCAGCACTCATGAATAGTTTTGATTCAATCAGCCAGTACCTATCCCACTCCGGAGCTACGACGAATTGATATACGCCATAAGCTCCTAAAATCAAAACACACCAGAGGAATGTTCGCTGAATGTTCTGGCGATAGCTAGGATAATCTCGCCAGTTTATAAATAAGTGAAAAGCGAAAATCACTGGACTAAGCCAATCCAGCAGACCGCGTGCTACAGGAATCGGTTGGTTATAAATAAGACCTACCAAAAAGCCGTAGAATACTCCGATAAAAGCCAAAATAAATGGCAAACCTCCCCGATGCAGGGTGCTAGGAAAGTGTCGTAAGAAAGTTGCTATGGTGACAAACACCACTAAATAGGGTGCTATAAGCATTTGACGGGTAGCGTCCCAGCCCACCCGATAGTCAACTAGGCGAGTAGCTAAGGGCGTGAGAAACCAGATCCACCAAGTAAAGCTGATATAGAGAATGGGATGCCGCAAGTATAAAAATAGGGCTACTACTAAAGCTGTCACCGGGAAAATTAGGCGTAATGCCGCAGTAGCACCAGCAAAATAGCAAACTACAGTCAGTAATATAAACCCTGCGATCGCCATCCAACCCTGTAGCGATCGCTCTTCGGGAGAATAGTTTTCTTGTAAAAAACTATTGAAAAGTATTTGCTTAGAATTCATTCAATTTTAGATGTACACATAAATAAATCAACTCGTTCCCTGGCTCCAGCCTGGAAATGCAGTCATTTGAGGTTTTACCTCTTGTACTGGCTCTCTAGAGGCAGCAGCCCACCTATCTTAATTTCCAGATACAACCTGAGAACTAGAGCTAAGAAGAAATTGAATTAATTTTGAATTTTGAATTTTGAATTTTGAATTCTTTATATCCCTGCCAACGTCCACGCCAGGATGCCAGCAATTTTTTACCCGCCAACTGCCCTTGGCTAGGCAAAAATCTTAGCCATTGTACAAAGCCCAAACTATCGCATGTACCCACGAATACTGCCCAGAACAAAAATACAATCCGGCGGATAAATGACAGATGCTCTAGTAAAACTAAAGTTTCATTATGGACTAAATTAATAAAGGCAATTTCATTAAAGTTGTTTCGCTGATCTTCATCAAAACGTTGTGCCGGATAGTGGTCTACAGCAACGTTAGGATCATAAATTATCTTCCAACCAGCCCGCTTTAATGCCAGAGTGAATGCCATTTCAAAATGTACCTGCGCTCCTGTACCGCGCATCCGCTGATCAAAGCGCAGTTGCCCGATTGCATGGGTACGAAAACTCATGTTTACGCCCTTGAGAATATCGACTTCGCGGGGTTCTCCCACTCCCAGATGATGGTTGCCAATCACTCGCCCAAACCACTGCAACTGTCCGACTACTAAGCGGGATTCGTCTTCTAGTTTGCTGCCGTGGTATATCCAATCACGCCCTCCCAGACCACCGAGGCGACTATCACAGCTAAAGGAAGCGGCGATGCGCTCTAACCAATCCGCATGGGGTGCAGCATCATCATCAGTAATGGAAACAATATCACCCTCCACTGCTGCTAGTCCAGCGTTAAGGGCTGCTACTACCCCCGGTTGTGTCACTTTCACGATATGCAGTGGTAAGTTGTGCGCTTTGTATTGGGCAAGAAATTGCCAAGTTTCTGCATCCGTATCGCGGACAACCACTATCACCTGATCAACTGGTTTAATTTGCTCCTGTAGCGCCAAAAGGCAGCGTGAGAGGTCTTGTGGACGGCGATAAGTCGGTATCAGAACGGTGTTCCGCATTCTTGCTTAACTCCTCGAATAGATCCACATAAGTTTGTGCCATAGTAGTCCAGCTATGTTGTTCTGCTACAGAGCGAGCGGCTTGACCCATTTGTTGCATCAACGAGACATCGCTCACCAAGGACATCAACGCCACAGCTAAAGCATCGATATCATCTGAGTCGGGTAAGACGATGCCACATTCTAGTGTCACCAACTCTGCACCTCCGGTAGCTGTGGCAGTAATTACTGGCAATCCTGAAGAAAGTGCTTCTAACAATACGAGAGTGCAAGCTTCGTATCGGGAAGGAAAAACAAATAAATCTACCGATCGCATAATTTCGGGGATATCACGTCGATATCCCACAAAATGCACGCGTTCGTTTAAGCCTAATGATGCTGCTAGTTGTGGGAAAGGGCTACCTTCGATATGTCCTACCACCGCCAGATGTAAATTGGGAACTTTCACCAAGGCGTGCAATACGGTATCTAAGTTCTTTCTGGGTGTGCGGATATCTCCGGCGAACAATGCTAGGGTGACATTCTCCGGTAAACCTAATTTTTGGCGATGCCTACGGTGGGCTACGCCTACGCTTTGGTTAGGGGCAAATTCTTCTAAGTCAACGCCATTGACAATTACGCGAATCCGAGAACGCGGTACACCAATATTGACTAATTCCTGAGCTACCTTTTCGGATACAGCCACCACAACCTGCGCTTTTTGGAAAGCCTGTTTTTCCGAACGAGCATTAAAAGCCGTAAACAGCCATTGGTAAAAACCATATAAATCTCGGCGATTGCGGGAAATATGAACAGGCGATCGCAACCATGAACTGTGGACAAAATGTACAGCATTCACATCAGCCGCAGCCATATTAATTGCTCCATTGACTTTAACTAAATCAATGCCAGAGCGATTTTGACGCAACCAATCTGCGCTTTTTTGGGCAAATATGAAATTACGCACAAATTCTGTGGGATAGCCTTTGACTGGAATTTTAATCCAATTAACTTGGCTATTGTCTTCTAGTTCTGGTGCGACTTCACTAGCCAATAATGTCAATTGATGACCACGACGAATTGCTTCATTAGCAACCTCATAGTTTACCCGTCCCTGACCATCACCTTTTTTGATTTTATGGGTAACAATACAAAGTTTCATCTACTATCTTCCTTAATGATAAAAGCTCACGCATGAACAGAGGCGCAGAGAAAGAGTTAAAGAATAATTTTCTTTTCTTACCTTGGCGTTCTTTGCGCTCTTTGCGGTTCTTTAACAAATAAGTTCCACAAATTAGATATGATGATGTATTATTTTGATATTCCTATTAACTTATTTGCTAAAAATTGCGGAGTAAAACTAAGACTGAGTGCCGCTAAAGTTCGCATATTAAATTTTTGTTTTTTCAATGCCTGCCAAAAATAATGACGTGCTGCTGCTATCTGTTCACTTCGCAGTAAACCAATTCCCAAAGTTGTATTAGCTTCTAACCATTTATGTTGAAAGTACGTCCTAAATTGCTGTAGACGAGTATCTTCCATAAAGACTTTATAACAAATTATTTCGCTTTTAGCTTTGCGAATTTTTGCCTGCACATCTCGACTACCACTGAGCATGGTATCAGTTTGCTCATGGGCACGATATCGCGTCAGCCTTTCTGGATAGTAGTAAGCACCACGACCAGATATACAGCAAAGGTAAGTTAAATATAAATCCCACATGCCGCCAACTTCTGAAGGAATACTATCCCAATCCACAAAATTATTCCGAATCACACAAGCTGCCGCAGTGGGTATACTTTTATCTATCAACCCAATTTTATAGAAAGGTTGATGAATCCCTTGTGCTAATTTGTCCCGCTTATAACCGCGTGTATTTTCTTCAGTTCCAATATTATTAATTATCCCATGTGCATCTATAATATATTGGTCACAAAAAGCGATAATTAAATCAGAATTTGCTTCTAGTGGTGGTACAAGCTTTGCTAAAAAGTCTTCATTCCACATATCATCGTCATGGAGACTAGCAACATATTTACCTCGCGCCATCTTGAAGCCATGCTGCTGATTAGCTAACATACCCACATTTTGCTGATGCCGCCAAAATCTGATGCGTGAATCACCAAAAGACGCGACAAGTGCTTGGGGATTTTCTGAACTATAATTATCTGAAACAATAATTTCAATATTTTGATAAGTTTGTTTAATAGCACTAGCGATCGCTTGCTTGAGATACTCTGGTCGATTATAGGTGGGGATAATAACGCTAACTAAAGGTTGTTGGTATTCTTGATGCAATGACATATTTTTCTCCTTTTATATTTCATAGGTAAAAGATGCACCATTTGATGTTTTGACCAAACTAAACTTATTTAACTTGAGGGATACTATATAATTTTTTAATTCTAGAAGGAAATTCTGCTATTGTTTTTGCATAAATTGTCCGCAGATTTTTTAGATGAGTATCCATTGTAAATTCCTTCATCAATAAAGCATGACCTTGTTCACCCATGTATCGGCTTTTTTGATGATCTAGATATAACTCATTAATGGCATCAGCCAGCTTTTTGATATTATTGCCTGGAACAAGAATACCTGTTTCTCCATCTTGTAAATGTTCTGGAATACCTCCAACTGCACTACCAATTACAGGTCGATAACGAGCATAGGCTTCTAAAGTTACAAGACCGGCAGGTTCAGGCCAGACACTGGGAAAGATGACTGCAAAACACTGTTGATAAAGTTTATTTAATTTATCGTGATCGCACCAGCCATGCCAAGTGATCCGGTTATTCAATCTGAGGGTGTTTGCTAACTTTTCTAAGCGGAGTCGTTCCCAGCCTTCACCGGCGATATCAAGTTGAATTTGCGGGTCTGTATGTATTAAGGTCTTGAGTAACCATTCTAGACCTTTATCAGAAACAATCCGTCCCACAAACAAAATTCTATGATTTTGGTGGACTTCTAAACTTAGAGGTGCAGTTGCTGTTTGCGGTACAGAGATTCCACAGTGTAGGGTTACAGTTTGCTCTGGGGGTACACCATTTTGAATCAATTGTTGCCGCACATATTCACTATTAGCAATGAAAGTAATTTTTATCTTTTTTAATACATCTAAAAACTGATGAGTGGTTTGAAATTCTTGAAAACTTCTTAAAGGTCTACGGCTACCACACTTATCTATTATTTTGCCCCAGGTACATCCTAAATAAGAAAAGTTCCGATCGCAGATTGTCTGCTGCCCTGCTAAATATTTTGTGCCACTAGGACAGTAGAATGAGTGATTATGAACGCTGAAGATGGTAGGACATTCGCCTGTAAGCTGCAATAGTAAATCTGGGCTGTGGATATGCAGGAGTTTGAACTGGCTTTGGTCAACATTCTTAAGCGATTTTATCACGCGATCGCTAACATCAGGTGGTCGATGCTCAAACAGAGAAGCTAAATAAGTTTCAACACCTCCGCCTTCACCTACCTCAAAATTGGAGCATTGATAAATCAGGTCTTTGTCAAATATTTTCTGGTACATATTTTCTGTTAATGTTCAGCATATAGCACTAAGTTTAATATTTATTAATAACTTATTTGTAAAGACAATAGGCATTATAATATTATTTTTTTGCGTTACTATTTCACAAACTACTGATATAAATATATAGTTAGAGGTGTACGGCTGTAGGGGTGTACAGCCGATTCATGTGTTGCAAGGATTTTGGTAAATTGATTTAATTAAATCTGACAAACCTTTGAATATTGTTTCTAATCTGATTGCCTTACTTCATACTGCATTTGATGATATTTCCAAAGCTTGCCTTTGAGTTCCAAGAGTTCTTGGTACTTACCTTGCTCTACTATCCGTCCCTGTTCTAAAACTACAACTTTATCTGCTTTAGAAATAGTAGAAAGACGGTGAGCGATCGCAATCACTGTTTTGCCAATAGATAGCTTTTCCAATGAATCTTGAATTAAGCGCTCAGATACAGAATCTAAGGCGCTAGTTGCCTCATCCAAAATCAAAATTTCTGGGTTCCGCAGTAAAGCTCGCGCAATAGCAATTCGCTGTCTTTGTCCTCCAGATAACCTGACACCCCGATCTCCTAATTGGGTGTTAAAAGCTTCTGGCATTTCCAAAATAAATTCTAGTGCATTTGCTAGTTTAGCAGCTTCTTCGATTTCATCATTAGTAGCTTCTGGAGTCCCGTAAGAAATATTTTCCCAAACATTAGTATTGAAGATAAAAGTATCCTGACTGACAACAGCTATTTTGCGACGTAAGGAGTTAATTTCAAACTGTCGTACATCAACTTCATCGATGAAAAGATATCCATCTGTAGCATTATAAAATCTGGGAATTAAATCAGCAAGGGTTGTTTTACCAGCACCAGATGCTCCGACTAATGCTGTCATTTTTCCCTTTTCAATAGTTAGGGTAATATTATGTAGCACTATATTTTCATCATCGTAGCCAAAATCTACAGATACTAAATCTATTGACCTTTTTAACCCTTTAAACTCAATTTTGCCATTTTTAAAGTAATATTTATCATCAGTTTGCAAAAGATTTTTAATGTTGTCTGCTGAACCATGTAAAGTGCTGAGATATGCTCTCGTGCCATTAATATCTTGAACAAATGGTATGAAGCGAAATAGCACAAAGAAAAAGGTTAGTAAAGAAGCAACTTGTAGTGTTCCATTGGTAACAAGGCTAGTGAACGCCAAAATAATCATTCCGATTAATACCGTAGTCGCTACCCCTTCGGCAATTGGCTTAACAAGTGTCCAGGTGAACACAACCTTCGTTGTAGTACTTATTACCTTGTCGCTAGCTTTGTAGTAACGCTGGCGCTCAAATTCTTGAGTACCACAGGAGTGAACAGTGCGAATACCATTAATAAATTCTATGGCTGTTGATGTAAAATTAGCATTAGCAGTTGTCATGCCAAAACTTGATTCTCTGACTCTAGCATTCAGATTTGACAACCCCACACCTAAAAGTGTAAATAATAATGCTGATATCAGCGTCAGTTGCCATGATATCAAAAACATTGATATTAAGTAAACAAAGGTTGTTAGTCCTCTAGTTACTAAAAAGGCTGCACCACTGAAACCCTGTCTGATCCTTTCAATTTCTGTGGTAATTGTGTTAATTAGTTCACCAGAACGAGTTTTGGCAAAGTAACTTAGTGACAAGGCTTGTAACTGTTCAAAAATTTGCTTACGTAAGCGATCGGCAAGATGTAGTTGAGATAATTCAGTGTATACTTGGGAAAAGTAATTAAAGGTTGCACGTAACCAAGTACTCAATAAAATCAGCAAAGATACGCGATACAGACGATTAATTGCCGATGTCTTAGCTCCCAAAATCCAGATATCAAACCAGTGTATTCCTGTTTGAACAGGTTGAGCGTTGGGACTAGTTAAGCTTTGCAAAAAGGAAAGTAAAAAACCAATACTCACACCTTCAAAAGTTGCTGCAAAAATCGAGAATATCAGAGCTAAAGTTGCAATTTTGCGAAAGTGTTTAAATTCTCGCAATATCAAATAGTTGTCCTGCCAAAAGCTGCTAGCTTTGAGCAAACTACGGAGTTGTTGAGGAAGTTGAAAATGCATGGATTTTATCATAATAGTTTGGCAAGGTAGATAGACCGCTATAGATGCTAGGTAAGCAATTTTTGCTGTAGCCTCAGTGCGGCAGATGAAATTATCAGTTACCGCACAGATAAATTACAGTGTTTGGCTATCCAGATGTAACAGGTGAGACTGTGCCTCTACTTCCCATGAAGCCTTAATTTCTGGTAGTTTATTTAGCTGTACTGCATCTTCTAAAGTCCAACAATAAGATCGAGTCAAACTCATGTCACCCCGCAGCACACTCAATAACTGGGGCAAATTGTCAAGACCATATTTACGCATCCAACGCCCTAGCGGTGTGATGTTCTGCTTTGCAGTTGTACAAAACTTAATCGCTTGAAAGAGTTTACCCCGTTCTCCAACACGCCACTCACGACAAAAAAGTGACTCTGGCGAGTAAACTTGCATTAATACAATTAATCCCAACATGACTGGACTTACTAATAGCAGCAACACTAAAGCAGCAATCCAATCAATTAGTCGCTGCAATTGTCTCAAGGGTTGGTTAGGCAGTTTATTGCCAGCGGGTATGCTTAGGAATATTGGTTTTTGAGCTTCTTCACATGCATCTGCCCAAAACCTGAGCAAAGCCTCACCCAGTTTTGGATCTATGCTTACCAAACTTACAGGAGAATGTTGTAAGCATTCTACTAGCGATCGCTTATTATCTAATGAAGGTAGATATGGTTGTTTAACTCGTCCAGGCGGCTTCACCAACAGTTTACCCCGTCGCCACTGGAGTGTGCAGTACCCACGATTATCTTGGTGTTCCTGGGTTAGATCATATAAATTCTCTAGAGTTGGAATTATTGAAGTTGTCATAATGTCTTTGGGTTTATACAGGAGTGAATTGCTGAAGAGTTATCAAAGGCTATCAATGCCTTTGACCCAAATCCGCATCTTGTTGTAAGTCCAAAAAGTTGGAGAGAATTGAGGGCAAAAATATGTTATTATTTTTTGCCACTCAGCCAAGCACATATCGTGCAGAATTCTGCTGGTGTAGAGATATACAAATTAGACAGATACTAATTACATTGGTAGCAATCACCGCTACTATTAACATTCATGGGTAAATCATGATTTTCCGGGAACTACTGACAGTAGAGAAGTGTAGAGGGAAATTACCCATGAATCTATATCTACGTTTAATTGCGCTGAGTTGTTTTTTGTGTCGATATTAACAAAACCAGTCCCCTGTTGTCTTCTAGCCTTTTTTAAGGTGCTTTAATCTCTAGAATATAAGACTATGTAGAAATAGCGATCGCTCAAATAAATTCTTTATTTACTCTTTAAAGAGCCAGTGATTTCTCTGATAATCCATAAAGATAGCATAAATATACTGAATTTTTCCTGATCACAACAAAATGAAATTTTGGTTATAAATGCGAAATACAAGATCCCCGACTTCTCTAAGAAGTCGGGGATCTATCATCTAGGGTACTAGCTACTTTTCTACAGCTTGTCGCAGGGCTAATTGCTGTTGTTTAGTATAAGGTACGTAATTACTGCTAGAGTTTGATACCCCGTTAGCTACAACTCCAATCAGGTTTAACTTACTTAACATAGCTGTAGCTTGAGTGAGCTGACTTCGCGTTACAATACCAATGCTTGCCACCATGACCACGCTACGACAAGATGATGCGGTAAGCATGGCATCCACCAAGCCGAGAACTGGAGGAGCATCTATGAGTACCAAATCATAGTTTTCCTCAAATGCTGCCATTAATTGGATCATCCGAGGGGAACTCAACAGATTAGCTGGGTCAGCAGGTTTGGGGCCGGCGGTCAAAATATCGATGTAAGCGGAGCCTGAGTATTGAAGACTAATCTGGTTAGGTAGAGTTGCATCACTAGCCAATAGAGTTGAAAGCCCCTGTTCATTAGGAAGATTCAGTTGTTGGTGCAGACTGGGATCGCGTAAGTTGGCATCAATCAGTAGTACCCTTTTGTGTAAACGGGCAGCACTCATTGCCAGACCCAACGCCAAAGCTGACTTACCCTCATCCGGCAAAGCCGAGGTGACCATCAAAGATTTCAAGTTAGTAACAGTATTTAAAAGCTCAATGTTTTTGTAAATCAAATCCAGCGATTCCCAACGCGGTGGAGATTGCAATACCTGAATTGTCCAGGGGGCGAGAACTTCTGGCTTCCCAAAAGGCAACTTTATCATTGATTCTCGGGGTTTAGCTGGCGGTAACTTGGGAGTTGTTCCCAACAACGGCATGGCCATTTGCTTTTCTATTTCAGCAGTAGTGTGAACTGCATCATCCGCCGATTCCCGAATAAAGGCAGCAATCCCTCCTAACATAAACCCAACCACAGCACCTAAGAGCAAATTCTGCTGGAGATTTGGGCCTAATTGTGCGCCTTTTTGGGGTTCTTCTACAACTTCCCAATTAAATCCACCCTTGGAAAGTTCTTGCCGCAATTGCTGTTCTGCTCTTAAAAGCTGCTCTAACCTTTCACGACTAAATTGCAACTGTGGTAGCATCCGATTGTAATAAGCCAACAGAGGCGGGAAGCGTTTGATTTCAAAACGCAGTTCGTTCTCTTTCTTAGCCAAAGTTTGATCGCGAGCAGTTAAAGCAACTAGATTTGTCTGCGTTTCCACTAGCTGACCAGCAAGGCTGAGATCAATTTCACCGAGCTGTCCTTTTTCGAGAAGAGAATCTCCAGAAGTGAATGCACTAGCAGACTTTCCACCTAAAGTTCTTCCTACCTCTTGTTGCAATAATTCCTTCTGACTCTGAAGCTGTTCTTTGAGTTTTTGCACACTCGGAGTCTCATCTGTAAAGCGTAAGCGTTCCTGTGCTAGTGCTAGTTCTGTTTTTTGGATTTCGTTCAGTAAGCTTTGGTAGCGAACAGACTGACTCAGGCGAGAAGCAACTAGAGCATTCTGAGGAGAACGGTTAAGTTGTTCTTCCAAAGATTTTTGGCGTGCCAAAGCTTCCCCATACTGAGAACGAGTTGTCTGTCGCTCTTGGGCAATATTGTTCAAGGCTGTCTCAATCGCTTTGGCCTGTGACTCTGGATCAATTAAATTCTGGTTTCTGCGAAACCTTTGTAAATTTGTCTCAGCTGCGTTTACTTCTTCACTGGCTTTACTTAACTGTTCCCTGATAATTTGCAGACCTTTTTGTAAACGCGAATTCTGTTGTTCTTTGTTATATTCCACATAAACTTGTCGAATTGCACCCAGAACTTTTTGTGTCTTCACTGGATCTCCAGCAGTGTATTCCACTTGAAAGATTTTAGTAGCGACATTATCTTCTTTGCTCCTTAATTGAGTTAAGACCAAAGAAGCTTTAATTTCAGCTGAAGTTATATCTGGATAATCAGACTGAAGTTTATCAACTGCTTTTTGGATAAGTCCCGAACTCTGCATCAAGTTAAGCTGGGTGGCAGTATCTATGACCACATTAGAATCAGTAAACTGGTTGTCTAACCCAGCACCTTCTGTCTTACCTTGATAGTTAGGTTCTACTAGCAGTTGCATTGAACTTCTATAAGTAGGTTTTGTCTTAAAATTTACTATGGTTGCAATAGCAATACAACTAATAAATACTGCTAAAAACCAAGGAAATCTCCGGACAAATACGGCAAACATTTGTCCGTAACTTGGTTCATTTTCAGAAGCTGGAGCTATATGAGGATTTAGACTAGTTTGAACCACTTTTATTATCCTTGTCTTTAAGACTTACGCTAAGAGATACTCCGAAGAATACCTATTTTTTAAACCGCCAAGGAGGAGAGAGAAAAATAAATAGATAATCTTCTTGTGGAAAGAGATTAAGAAATCAAATGAATAATTGATGCATACCACAAGCTTGGTTAATAATTTGCTCAACTTTACTAAAGAATGCATTCTCTGAAAAGTTTGTTACTGCATGATTACGGATGCGATCGTAATCCCAAGAAATGCCCTTGGCTTCTAGTAATGCAATTTGTAAAGATTCGGGTGTTTGCCTTTTGAAAAAAACTCCTGTTTCACCTGGGATTTGAGTATCTAATACTCCACCTGCTCCATAAGCGATGACTGGTGTGCCACTAGCATTAGCCTCTACTGGAACTAATCCGTAGTCTTCTAGGGCTGCGACAATAATAGACTTGGCTTTGGAAAACAAGTCTTTGCGGGTTCTATCACTTACGTGTCCCAAGAACACAATATTTTGTAATGCTTTAGATTTTAAGTGTGCTTGTTCTGGCCCGTCACCTGATATTAATAACCGCCATCCCAGCCAATTAAAAGCTTCGACTATTATATCAAGTCGCTTATAACTGATCATCCGGGCTGAGGCCAGATAATATTCATCTTTTATATCGGAAAAAACGAATTTACTAGTATCAATTGGATAGTTAACCATCATTGCCTTTTTGCCATAAATATTTTCAATACGGCGGGCAACAACACTAGAATTAGCAATGTAAAGGTCAGGTTCCTGTGCATATTTTAGGTCTACCTTTCTCATTACTTGGAATACTTGTTCAATTAAAGGAGCAAAATATCTATAGTCTCCATACTCTCTTAAATAAGTTGCTGTATCCCATAAGAAACGGGTGACATTATGGCAAAAACAAATGTGGTGTGCATTAGGGTTTTTTCGCACTGCTTTGGCGAAGCTGGTGCTACTGCTAATAATTAAATCGTAGTCTTGCAGATCCAAGGCACGAAAGGCAGGAAAATATAGAGGAGCCATCGATCTGAAATATTTTGCTGCACCGGGAATCTTTTGCAAGAAGGTTGTGTTGACTATGCGATCGCCTAGATCAATAGTTTTTTGGGGATCGTACAAAGATGTGAAAATATCTGCTTCGGGATAGCGCTTACAAAGCAGTTCAAACACACGCTCTGCCCCACCTCGCTGGGTTAAATAATCATGGACTAGAGCAATTTTCATGAATTTGACCTAAAGTTTCGATCAGGTTTTTTTCAACGCTCCCCAGCAAGTTACTATCAACAACTTTAGTGTTCAGCTTACTTTACACGGGATAGAGAAGACCTCTCTCCAAACCTCTCCCCTAATAAGGGAGAGGCTTTGAATTTTCCCCCTTCCTTAGTAGGGAGGGGGTTAGGTTCCAGATAACATGAAAAGTCAGTAGTGTTCAGCAGTATAACTTCTATCCTCTTTACGAAATTATTGCGACAAATATGTAGGGGCGTACAGCTGTACGCCCCTACAGCCAATTTATTTGTTGCAAATATTTTTGAAACCGATATTACCCAACTGCTACCAAGATTTTTTCTGGAGCGAAATAAGTGTTTTGCTCAGTTCGTAGTTGGTCGCAAAGTCTGCCTTCAGGCAATTCTACATCCTCGTATGTGAGGACTTGATCCTTAGTAATATCTCGTTTTAGGCGACAGCCTTCAGCTAAACCAATTGGTAGGAGATTTTGCTGTTGAACGATATCGGAATTTTCACATTGTCCGTAGGTCATGTAGTAGCCGATGCCATCTAAGGTTTCTCCTGCTTTCAGGTCAATTTTGGCGGTAGTGATCACATCTACTAGCGGGCCTGCGAGTGGAGACATAACGGCATCACCGAATAGGACAGCACGCGCTACGGACAGGGGAACTTCAAAATGACAGAGGTGATAAGGAGTATAGAAGCTGTAAAGCGGGCCTTCGCCTAATTTGTATAAGTTGAGATAGTGGCGTTGCTTGGGGTCATCGTGAGTGGCAAATACATATACGCCTGGGCCTGGTTTTGCTCCAACTACATAATCGACAATGCCGCCCAGCTCCTTGAGTTGTTCAACATCATATATCTGGGCCATTTCATCGACATAACCGCTGAAGTCATATCCTAGCATTCCCCGTTTGGCAACTTTCATGCCTGTGGCATTGGCAACGATCGCTTGCTCAAAGGAAATTTTGGTTCCGTCAGCGAAGCTGGCCACCATGTGGGGCTTTTGACCCCAACGTTTAGCAAATCCTTCCTGGGTGGTGGGATTGCGATAGGGGTCTTGGAGTCCTTTAATGTTACCGCACAATAAGGGAGTTAAACCAATGCTTTTCACAAATCGGTAGAGGTTCATTTGTACCCCTGGCTGATCGCCATCACAAGCGCTGAGGATGACGCCTGCTTTATCGGCATACACTTTCAGAATCGGGCCAATGGTGCCGTCGAGTTCGGCATTCATCATAATCACATGTTTGCAATGGGCGATCGCTTCCATAACGATTTGAGCGCCAAATTCCACTGCACCTGTGACTTCAATTAATGCATCGATGCCCTGGGCCCGACACAGTAACTTAGCGTCTTCTGTGACTGCATATTTACCGTTAGCGATCGCATCTTCTAACTCGCTGACAGTTGCAACAACTTGAATATCCTCAATTCCGGCTTCCGAATAAGCTTGTTTAGCTGCATCAATTTGACGATTGGAGATAGCAACTAACTCCATTCCTGGCACTGAATTAACAATTTGGTTGGCAATTCCTCGACCCATAAAACCAGCACCAATCATTCCCACTTTGATGGGATTGCCTGCTGCTGCACGGGCTTGTAAGGCGCGATCAATAATAATCATGAACTAAACTCCTTTATAGAACTGTTTATTGTGATACAAATTCTCTATAAATTTGCACTTAATAATTTGTTACAGCTAAATATTAAGTACATTTTCATGGTGAATTAGGATTAGCTTGCACCAAGTGACCATAAGTCACGGCTATACAGGCAAAACTTGCCTGCGCGGGTTTGAAACTCTTAATTCTCATCAGTCCGCGCAAGCGCACTTGGTTTGTATAGCCAAGCCAGTGCGGTCTTCTCCCAAAGGGAGACGCCAAAGGCGATGGGGGTTTCCCCCATGAGCAACTGGCGTGCGATTTCTAATCGCCAGGACTAAATGCTAACTGGTTGTTTGCTAGATGCTATAGAACAAGTCTGTTTTTTCTGGCTGTGATTTTCGATAATTTGCTCCACAGCATTTCTGTAGGCTTGGGCAAACTTTTCTTTGGTATGATTTGCTCTCGCATATTCCCAAGCCTTCCGAGACATAAGCTTTAGGTCTTCAACAGGCAAATTAGAAATACTTCTAACTTTCGCCTTAATTTCTTCAAGGGAAAGATTATCGAAAATTACACCAAAATCATGAACATCCACACCAGATTCGTAACTTAAAATCGGAATTAATCCGGCTTGCAAGCTAGTTATTACTGCTCCTGCCTGTCCCTCAGAAACGGAAGGATAAACAAGTCCCAAACAATTCTTTGTAACCTTTAAAAAATCAGGGCTGCTAACATCAATCCAACCATAGGTGTGAATGTTAGGTGTTTCATACAGTTCTTTATGGAAAGCTTGCTCAAATTCTTTGTCATTACTTACCGGGCCACAAACTGTTAAATGGTATTCCGGCATTTGGGCAAAGGCATCTAAAACTAAGTCTAATCCTTTGAGAACTAAAGCACTACCACCAAACCACAGAAAACGCTTTCTTACCGCTTCAAAGTCTTTCTCGTCAGGAGAGGGATAAACGAGTGACGAAGAAATGGGAATACGATACATTGGTTTATTTGCATATTTGAATGTATCAACTGTGAAATTATTGCCCAATACGGTAGCGTAATCGGCATATTCAATTCCCAAGTTGGGCGTCTCAAATCGCTGGGGACGTAAGGTAATTCGTCTGCGCTGTTGGAGTTCTAGAAGTCTGTTGCATTCAGCTGCATTGCGAAATACCATATTAGCAATGTCAACGTGGAAAATCTTGATGCAATCTTTATTCAGTTTTGGTGCAAGTGCTTCTAGACGATGACGGATATCAATGAAAAATGCGTAGTCTTTTTGAGGAACGAATTTATCATTGTGGAACTGGATAACATCAACGTTATAGCCCAGGTCTAAAAAAGTTTGGGCGATTAGTAGACATTCCCAGTTCCAACTCTGGTCATTGGGGATAGGTTGACCTGGTTTGATGAGAAATGGTTCAATCCGATAAGAAAGAAGTACATTTCCTTTGGAAGGCTGTTTGGGTTTCAAAGAAACAACTTGCAAAGTCTTAGCATAATTAATGCGTGCTTGGACTTTTTTGGAGACAAAAGAAATAGTATTACCGACACGAGATAGAATTGTATTTGGCATTTATTTCTACCTAAATTAATTATTTTACTCTCACATAGAGGCGTAAACAAAAAGCCTATAGTTATCTGGAAGCTGTACCGCCAACAGTCATCATTCTCAACAAAGGCCAATTTAAATCTTTCTCAGATATTTCAGTCACATCTAGAGGCCAATCAATATTAAAGAATGAGTCGTCATAGCGTAAACCTCTCTCATACCCTGGCGTGTAAAATTCACCCACTTGATATACGACTTCAGTCTCATCTGTGAGTGCTTGATAGCCGTGAGCAAACATTTCAGGAACATACAAGGCGCGGCGGTTTTCTGGGGTTAGTTCTACACCGATGTGTGATAAAAAGCTGGGAGATTCAGGACGCATATCAATAATTACGTCATAGATAGCACCTTTAGTACAGCGAATTAATTTCGTTTCTGCTGCTGGAA
The DNA here is from genome assembly GCF_036916575.1 of Nostoc sp. Taxonomy (GTDB): domain Bacteria; phylum Cyanobacteriota; class Cyanobacteriia; order Cyanobacteriales; family Nostocaceae; genus Nostoc. Next base: position 99,483 of record NZ_JBALGC010000128.1, on the reverse strand, counting down.
GAATTTGATAGTGCATTCCTCGGATAGTGCCTTTTTTGTAGTTAAAAGACAGGTTACATTGGGCAACTGTTGGCTTTAATCCGTGTGCTTCAAATTCTTCAGCGCAGAAAGACCGGGCAAAAAAACCACGGTGATCTGGTTTTTCTTCTAAATCAATAATGAATGCGTCTTTGAGTGCGGTTTCGGTAAAAATCATATAATTCCTTGGAGATGAATGTTGAGTACAGAAAATACTTGCTCACTGTTTAGTGTTTGCGCCAGAAAATAAACGAACCACAGAGGCGCAGAGAAGCCAGTGCGTTGGGCGGGTTCCCCGACTTGTTCGCTCTTAGCGTTCCCGTAGGGTAGCACCTGGCGCGGCGCAAAGATATGAGAGTTTCAGAGATATTTTGATGTCAGTCCTAAACCTATAAATTTCATAGGGTGTAACCCCTTTCCTTCTCTTCCTCTGTGTTCTCTGCGCCCACCGAAGTTCAGATCGGCGGAAGCCCCCGCTCCAACTTCTCTCTGCGGTTACTTAAATTAGATATTCTTCTGGTAAGAAAAGAGTAATTTACGTTTTTAAGTCGAAACTTTAACTGCATCTAATGAAGAGCGTAACTCTGCTCTGGGATAAGTATCATTCCAGTATTGGGTGCAGAGGTCTGGTCGTTCGGGGGGATTGGCGGTGTAACACAAGAATAGTGTTGATCGGTCTTCTGTGCGGACTGTGCCGTGATGCAAAGCATTTTTCGTATCTACAAGAATGACTGTACCTGCTGGGCCTGGGCAGGATTTCCAAGCTGATTTGGGGATGACTGGTTTTACTTCTTGATCATCGATACCCATATAGCCTGCTTTCCAAAGTTTGTAGTAAAGCCGAAAATAATTCCAACTAAATAAGGGAGTTAAAGAGCGGGGAATGTATTCAAAAGGCCCAGTTTTTTCTTCTACATCATTCAAGTAAATAATAATTTTGATAATCCGACGGTCTTCTGCATCACTATGCCATAGCAGCGTCCCAAACTGATGTTTATTTTTGAAATCTTTACGTAAATGTACACCGTGAAAAGCAATGGGAAGACCGATATAATTTTCGATAATATTGAGTAGCCTTTTCTCGATTCCCCAGGCATAAAATTCTGGTAACCCTGTAACTGTGTAAATTTGTGGCAACTTTTGCTCTATATGGTCGTTGTTTAAATTTTCCATCTGAGACAATTCATGGTAAGCAGCTTTGAGCAGTTCCGAGCTAGAGTTGAACTTTAAATCTGCCAGGGTTGTGACACAAACGCCATCTTTTTTAAGAGTATTGAGAATGTAGCGATCGCCTTCTTCTAATACTGGCAATTTTCTGCTATGCTTCCAACGGGCTAGGTAGTATTCAAAATCAGAAGACAGCATAGATATTTTGTGTTTAATTGCGTTCAACATGGTGTAAATTCCTCCTAGTTTTTGATGTATATTTTTCACAAAATCAGTAGCTTATGGCTCATAACTCCGCATTTCTTGAGTAGATATTTCATTTGATTCTGCTAATCTGAACTCTTTAGAAACCATCACGTCAAAAGCACACAAGCTGACTAAAGCCAAAAATGGAACTACTGTTTTGATGGCGGACATAGGCCATCTTCTTAAAGCACCCAAAAAAACTTTCACGTTAACTTCTTTGCCGTTCTGCAAAAGCATCCGCCTGCAAAACTGCTTAGAATATCCACTTTTCTCCAACTTTAAAATTACTTCGGGTATGTGTTTGTATTGCATTAACAGTGCAGATTTTGGTTCTTTCTGCCAATAACTCACACCAACAATACATTCTAAATAAGTCTCTTGAGTGACAATTACACTACCATTAGCAGCACAATATCCGGCTAAATATGCTAAAGATATCCAGTTATTTTCAGCGTCTGGCCAACTTTGTAGAGCACGCTTTACTAGGTCAGTACGGTAAACTGTAGCAGTCAGAAAAATGACTGCGCCGATACTTTTTGAAAAACAATGCTCAAATATAGTTTTACCATCACCACCACCATCTTCACTATCAACATCAAACCAGCGATTACCAACAATTGTTGGTGGATGGACTGGTGAACCAGTTATTTGGTTACGACCGGAAAAGTTAAGGAACAATAATGATAAATCTTCATGTTGCTTAAGTTTGCTAATTACATAAGCAATGGCTCTATCTTGAATTGGGTCATCATCACCAATTGTCCAAACATATTTTGTTGTTGTAGAATTTAGGCAATACATAATATTTTTGACTACACCTAAATTTTTTAAATTTTTATTTGATTTAAATGTGATATTGCTAAGTGTTAGTTGCCATTTTTGGATCACTTCCTGAGTATTATCTATTGAACAATTATCAGAAACTAAAATTTCACAGTCATCTTCAAAACCTTTAATAGCTTGAGCCAGCCATGCTAACTGTTTATTAAGTAACTCAGCACGATTATAAGTTGGTATGGCAATGGTCAGTAATTTATGCATGGGAATAAATAGTAGTTAAATTGGTATATGATTAGTTATCACCAAGAACTAGTGTTAACAATAGCTTGGCAATCAACATACTAAATTACTGGCTAGTCTTTAGCTGCTTGGGTGGAAAAAGAATTGCCCAAGCTGATATGCTTAACAAACGCAGGTAAGGAATAAATATCTTTATTGTCAATAAAGGCCAACGTTTTAAAGCACCTAATAAGATTTTCAAGTCAGTTTTTTGCTGGAAATTCTGCCAAATCATTTCCTGACAAAATTTCTGAGGATATCCTACTTTTAGTAGTTTTATATAAACTTCAGGTATATACGCATATCGCATTCTAAAATTCCATGTTGGATCAAGATCCAAAAGACTAGCCCCCATAGTACATTCTAAATAAGTGTCTTTAGTGACAATGACACTTCCATGAGCAGCACAAAACCCAGTCCAATATGCTTGAGATGCCCAATTACTAGTAGCAGATGGCCACTTTTGTAAAGCTTGTTGTACTATATTTGTACGATAAATTGCTGCTGATATAAAAAGTACACCACCAAAATTTTCCTTCAGATAACCTTGAAATACAGCTTTACCATCAACTCTTAGCTCGTCGTTATCACTATTCAACCAGCGTTCTACAACAAGTTGACCTGTTCGTTTTTGGCGACCAGAGAAGTTTAAAAACATTAGTGCTAAATCTGAATGTTTTTTCAGTGTTGTTAACACATAATTTAGAGTTCTTTCCTGAATGGGATCATCATCACCAATTGTCCAAACATATTTACTAGTTGGGGCTTTTAAGCAACAGGCAATATTACCCATTACGCCTATATTCTCACTATTTTTATTGGATGTAAATGTGACATTATTGAGAGCTAACTGCCACTTTTTAATTACTTCTTGGGTATTATCTGTAGAACAGTTATCAGAAATAAAGATTTCGCAGTCAGACTCAAATCCTTTAATAGCTTTAGCTATGCAAGTAAGTTGTTGATCTAGAAGCTGGGCACGATTGAATGTAGGAATACCAATGGTAAGTAATTTATTCATATTGAGTTTAAATCTTTAGTTAATAAGAATCAGTAAAAACAGCAACTGAGTAATTAACGAGATGCTTTCCGGTCTTTATTTTTGTTTTTGAAAACAAAACTTTTTTAGGATATACGCCTTTTAATTACTTATTAAATTTTGTTTATTAGTAAAACAAATAAAAATTAATAATTAGAGGCGTTATCTGACTTATATTTAGTAATTACGACGCTATTAAAAGCTTATCCGGAACAGAACATGGGTAAATTTTTACTTCAGGAATTGGCACTACAAACTGTCCACCCCACTCGCTAATAAATGCCATTTGTTCCATAATTTCCTCCTTGAGATTCCAAGGTAAAATTAGGACATAATCTGGTTTGGTTTGGCGGATTTTATCTGGTTCAAAGATAGGAATATGAGTTCCAGGTAGAAATAAATCCTGCTTGTAGGGATTGCAATCTACTGTGTAATCGATAAAATCTTTACCAATCCCACAGTAATTGAGCAATGTATTGCCTTTAGCTGGTGCGCCATAACCAGCGATTGATTTACCTTCTGCTTTAGCCGTCAAGAGAAAATTTAATAGCTTGTGCTTTGTTTCTTTGACTTTTTCAGCAAATGTAATGTAAGTCTCTATCCGATGCAGTCCAGCAGCAATTTCTTTTGCTTTTAAATGGCTAACTCGTTCACTAATACTGGGATTATCAGCATGATCATGTTTGGCATAAATTCTTAGTGAACCGCCATGAGTTGGTAATTCTTCTACGTCAAAAAGTTGCAAGTTATGTGCTGCAAAAATTTTTTCGATAGTCAGGAATGAGAAGTAAGAAAAATGCTCATGATAAATCGTATCAAACTGATTTTTTTGAATGAGTTGTAAAATGTGAGGAAACTCCATTGTCAAAATGCCATTGGGTTTGAGAATGAGTTTCATCCCAGCAATGAAATCGTTTAGATCCGGTACATGAGCTAAAACATTATTGCCTATTAAAAGGTCAGCCAGTTTTCCTTGGATCACAAGTTCTTTGGCAGTTTCAACTCCAAAAAATTTGTTGATACTAGGAATGCCTCTATCTTCAGCAACCTTGGCAATATTTGCCGCTGGTTCTATTCCTAAAACTGGGATTCCTTTTTCTAAAAAATATTGTAGTAAGTAGCCGTCGTTGCTGGCAATTTCAATAACTTGAGTATGATGATTAAAGTTAAACTTTTCTACCATCATATCAGTGTAAGCCTTGGCATGTTCTAGCCAACTTACTGAGTAAGAAGAAAAGTAAGCATAGTCGCTAAAAATGTAATCGGGAGTTTCAAACTGTTCTAATTGAACTAAAAGAGTGTCTTCAGAGACATAAACATGGAGAGGATAAAATTTTTCGGCATTATTTAGCTGTTCTGCCCTAAGATAAGCATTGGCTAAAGGTGACATTCCTAGATCAATAAAGGTTTGGTGCAGAGGTTGACCACTGAAACGACATTTTGCGATCGCCATAAATTTCAACTCACTGATTGCAAATAATTTGATGGGTGAAAAAAGTCTGACTCAAATATTATTAATTTTGAAAACTTGATGCTATTAATATGTAAATCCTGATTTAATCGCTTCGTAATTTCCACTTTATTAATATGAAAATTTCAAATAATTTCTATGATTAGATTATTTATTTACATACTAATAGCTAAGTCTAGCTACTTTTTATTCCAGAAGAAATCTTTATCAATTTGTTCAGTACGAATTAGATACTCTAGCTGTTTTAAACGAGTAAATCCTCTAAATAAAAATGTATCTTCAGCCATATGTATTTGACTAAATAAATCAAATAGCTGCTGGGCACCAAGTTGGGCATTCCAATCACACTTAAATCCGGGTAGGATTGTGTTGATTTTCTCGAAGGATACCCGGTAGCTGCGGTTATCTGAGCCGTTGTTACCAAAGGACAATTTACAATCTGGGAAAATATCAGCAATAATTTCAGCGATTTCTTTGACGCGATAGTTGTTTGCTGTATCTCCCACGTTGAAGATTTGGTTGTGTACAATGTCCCGTGGTGCTTCTAAAGCGCAGACTATTGCTTTGCAAATATCCAGTGCGTGGACTAATGGACGCCAAGGTGTACCATCACTGGTCATTTTGATTTCTTTGCTAGTCCATGCCAAGCCTGCTAAGTTGTTTAAAACAATATCAAAGCGCATCCTGGGAGAAGCACCAAAGGCTGTGGCATTCCGCATAAAGGTGGGAGAGAAATCATCGTCAGCGAGTGGTCTGACATCTCTTTCTACCAGAGTTTTGCATTCTGCGTAGGCTGTTTGAGGATTAATTGGGGATTCTTCTGTGACATCACCTGCGGTAGCAACACCGTAGACACTGCACGAAGACATATATACAAAACGACGCACACCCATAGCCTTAGCCAGACTAGCTAGACGAAGTGAACCTATATGATTAATTTCGTAGGTAATATTGGGTGCCAATTGTCCAGCTGGGTCGTTGGAGAGTTCCGCCATGTGAACTATTGCTTCGACACCTTCCAAATCTTCAGGGGTGATGTTGCGGATATCTTTATTGAGGGTTTTGGGTGTGACCCCATTAGCGTTGTATAGCCAACCAACTTTATAGAAACCGGTATCTAGACCAATAACTTCATGTCCCCGTTCAATTAACAGAGAAGGTAATAACGAACCAAGATAGCCTTCTGTTCCAGTTACTAATATTTTCATTGTAGTTAATGCCTTTGTATTGATGAGTTAAATTCTTCGTTTAGTAGGGGCGCACAGATATACGCCCTACAGCGTGTGCATCGAGAAGGGAACCGCTATATTTTTCGTTTGTATGCAATAACCTCTCTCCAAACCTCTCTCCTAAGAGGAGAGAGGCTTTGAATTTTACTCCCCTTCCCTTGTAGGGAAGGGGTTGGGGGTTAGGTCATTGAACTCAACACAGAAGCGCTGTATATGACTAGGCTAATAGTCATTACGTAGTTACTAAAACCTTTTGCAGGCTTACAGCACTCTATAGTGGTTCTTAATTGATGCACTACACTTTTATTCTTGTGGGATGGGTATCTTGCCTTGTATTTCCAGGCAAAGATGCCCACCATACAAGATTCATCCCTTAATTCAGCAGCCCCGGAAGTAATAGCTATACTATCTATGCAGTTACTACACTGTCTAAATGCGAGAGTTGAGGAATTTCTGCCACAAGCGCTTTGCCAATTTCTAGAGACGATGTGGCAGCAGGAGAAGGAGCATTGCAAACATGGATGGAGTTTTGACCGGAAACAATCAAAAAGTCGTCTACAAGCTTGCCATCGTTCATTAAGGCTTGAGCGCGGACTCCTGCATGGGTGGGAACTAAATCTTCTGCTTGAACTTCTGGAATTAGTTTTTGCAAACTTCTAGTGAAGGCTGCTTTACTAAAGGAACGAATGATTTCTTGAATACCTTCATCAGCGTGTTTTGCTGCTAACTTCCAGAAACCGGGATAGGTGATGACTTCAACAAAATCCCGCAGGTCAAAGTCGGTTTTTTTGTAACCTTCGCGTTTGAGCGACAGAACCGCGTTTGGCCCTGCATGGACGCTACCATCAATCATCCGGGTAAAGTGGACACCCAGGAAGGGGAAATCTGGATTGGGAACTGGGTAGATTAGTGTCTTGACCAGATAGCGTTTTTCTGGTGTGAGTTCGTAGTATTCTCCCCGGAAGGGGACAATTTTTGCTTGGGGTTCAACTTGACCTAATTTGGCAGTGCGATCGCTATGCAATCCAGTACAATTAATTACAAAGCGTGTTTCAAAGCTACCGTTGTTTGTTTCCAGTACCTGATTTTTACCACTTGGGGAGATTTTTAGAACTTTTGTATTCAGGTATAAATCCCCACCCTGCTGTTGAATTAGCTGGGCGTATTTGAAACAAACTTGCTTGTAATTAACAATACCAGTTGAGAATACCCGAATTCCACCTACACATCTTACATGAGGCTCAATTTCCTTGACTTCTTCGGGACTGATTCTCTGGACTTCTATGCCATTGTCTAAGCCGCGTTTGTAGAGATTTTCTAAGCGTGGTAGCTCTTGAGAGTCAGTTGCAACAATTACCTTACCGCAAACTTCATAGTCAATTCCATGCTCTCTACAGAATTCTACCATTGAACGAGAACCGTCACGACAAAATTTAGCTTTGAAACTCCCTGGCTTGTAGTAAATACCAGAATGAATCACCCCGCTATTATTGCCTGTTTGGTGAAATGCCCATTGACTCTCTTTTTCGAGTACTAAAATACGGGCATTGGGATAGCGTTTTCCTAAAGCCAACGCTGTCGAGAGTCCAACTATTCCCCCACCTATAATTGTAAAATCATACATTAGTATTATTGTATTTGAAATTACAGTAAATCTATAAAGTCAGGAGTTAGTAGTTAGGAGTGAGGAGTTAAAACTCATAACTCATAACTCATAACTCTCTTTCTACCATACTTTCCAAGGAGCCTGACTGTTATTCCATAGCCCCTCTAGATAGTTTTTATCGCGTAAAGTATCCATCGGTTGCCAAAAACCATCATGTTTGAAAGCAGCTAGCTGTTCCATATCAGCTAGCTTTTCTAATGGCTCTTGCTCCCACACCGTAGAGTCATCAGCAATCAAATTGATTACTTCTGGTTCTAGCACAAAATAACCGCCATTAATCCAAGCTCCATCACCTTCAGGTTTTTCTCGAAAGTTGGTGATTTTAGTTTGCTCATATCCTAAGGAAATAGCTCCAAAACGTCCGGCTGGTTGAACCGCCGTGAGTGTTCCTAAGGTATTTTGCTGTTTATGAAAGTTAACTAGCTCGGTGATATTAATATCACTTACACCATCACCATAGGTGAAGCAAAAAGTTTCATTACCAAGATGTTCACTAATTCGCTTTAAGCGTCCGCCTGTCATTGTATTATCACCCGTATTTATTAAAGTGACACGCCAGGGTTCGGCATAACCAGAATGCACGTTCATCTGGTTAAATCGCATGTCAAAGGTAACATCTGACATGTGTAAGAAGTAGTTAGCAAAATACTCTTTAATTACGTAACCTTTGTAACCACAACAAATGATGAAGTCATTAATGCCGTGGGCGGAGTAAGTTTTCATTATGTGCCAGAGAATTGGCTTACCACCAATCTCAACCATCGGCTTGGGTCTGATACTAGTTTCTTCACTGAGGCGTGTACCAAGCCCTCCAGCCAAAATCACCGCTTTCATGCAATTACCTCGGAGATTTGTAGGGATATTATTTGACTTTCTCGACATGAAGAGGATGCACTTAGATAGAGAAAAATTGATTTCTGTTTTCTTTTTCTCCGTCAATAATCTAACTATAATTTTCGGCAAAATTATGAAGGAAATATAAATTAAAATCTTTTCTATATAAAAGCTCTATGAATATCTATAAATAGGAAAATAAATTACTCAATTTAATAAAAATGTCATCCATAAAATAACTAGGATTAGCACCAGCTAACCCTAGTCAGGCTTGATTTCTGAAATCAAAACCAATAATATACAAGTAATAAAAGTTACTTGTTTTTAGTTAGTTTTTTCTGGATTACTTGAGCCTTGGAATAAAGGGTCACATTTATTTTCTACGACTACACACATGTTACTGAGTGCTTGCTGATAATTATCCATATCATCTTGCTCAAGAAAGATTTTAGCAGATGCTTGTATATCTTCGATGGCTTTCGTCTGGTTTTTATTAGATTCACTACCGCCATATTGTGCCAATTCATAGCGAACCATACCTCGTTTGAGATACGCTTTTGCTAGTTTGGGACTAATAGTTAATGCTTGGTTAAAGTCAGCGATCGCTTGATTATATTCTTGCTGATAATTGCTACTATATTGAGCAATTTGATAATAAACAACGCCCCGCTGAAAGAAAGCTTCTGCTTTGGATACATTAAGTTTTATTGCCTGAGTAAAATCTGCGATCGCCCTTTTGTAAGCTTGTTGAGATTCCCCGCTGTATTTAGCCATTTGAGTGCGGACAATTCCCCGTCTGATATAAGCTTCAATTTCATTATTATCCAGACCGATGGCTCGATTATAGTCGGCGATCGCAAGATTATACTCTATATCAGGATCGTTGCTATATTCAGAGAGCATATAGCGGGCATTGCCCCGATTTACAAGAGCTTTGATTTGATTGGGGTTAATTTTGAGAGCTTGGCTATAATCTACAACTGCTCCTTCGTAGTCTTTCAGGTTATAACGGGCATTGCCACGATTGACAATAGCTCTGGCATGTGTAGGGTCTTGTTCAATTGCTTGGGTAAAGTTGACAATTGCTTTTTCATAGTCTCGCTCTTTGTAAGCAGCGTCACCCTGTTGATAGTAATCAGCGAAGCTGAGTTTGTTATTTGGCTGGCGAGAATTCAATGCCTGTTGGGTGTAAGCATTTTGCGAAACCAACGGCTGAGTAAATTTAATCATTACGTCTGCATATCCCAAAAAACCAAAACCCAGCAAGCAAAAAATAATCGGGTACAATTTTGACTTTTTGGAAGGTTTATAATATGAACGGCTTGGCGTAATTACTGGCTGCCAATAATTAGCTAGGTGCGATGACATGGCTCGCTGTGGCAAACGCGGTGTCTGGGTGTAGTGCTTTTTCGGTTTGATTCGCGGTTGTAGATGTTCTCTAGCTTCTATAGCCCGATGTGATGGAAAGGGGTCGCGTCCGCCTAATCGCACGGTACGTTCACACCACGGACAGCTACGCATGTGGTTGTTGTAGCGATGCTGGGGATTTGTCGTACAGGTAATCAAGGAATCTTCGGCTTCAGCTATTGCTGAGAGCCAAGTCTGGGCACTGGGGCGCAGCAGTGGGTTATTGTGACCCTCTTCAAAACAACGGACAAATAATTTCTGTAAGCTGGGATGGAGAATTTCCCAAGGGGGGGCAATAGGTGTAGGCAGGTAGGGTACGTAACGCTTTTGGCTGTAAGTGAAATGACCCGATGCAATGCGTGCTTCGTAAGGTGGTGGCTCAATCGCACCTTGAAAAATCCCCGAAAATGGGTGGGTGCCTTCCATTAAGAGTTGAAATACTAGCACCGCTAACCCAAATAAATCGTGAGAGATTTCGCGATCGTGCTGGGCAAAAGTTTTATTCTGTAGTTCTGGTGGGGTAAACTCTGGTTTACCTACTGGGCAACGATAAACAACATTGTTTTTTGGGTTGGTTACTTGGAAAGAGTCTGTGTCTATCAAAGTCACCAGTGCTGTATCACTGACGAGGATATTGGACTCATTTACATCACCAATGCAATATCCACTAGCGTGCAAAGCTGCAAAAGCCGCCGCCAGGTTACGAGCCGTGCGGAGCAGGTACTGATAGTTGAATAGGGGGCAGTGTTGGCGACGGGTTCTGGGGTTGTAAAAGTCGATGATTGGACGCATTCCTTGAATACGTGGCATCAAAAAGCCCAGGATGCTATTTTTGCCATCTGCTGCCCGTAATAAATCCTCTGGCCAAGCGATAGAAATATGCCCTAAACTAGCCGTAGGGTTTTCTGGCGGGTTGGCAAGCATCGCCTGGAGTTTATCAGCATGGGCAGCGGTTGGCTTGTGGTAAATCTTTGCCACTAAGTCGTTATTGGATGGCACTGCATAAACGCAAGCTTCACCCCCACGCCCCAAACTAACATTGAGACTGAGGATTTCTTTTCTAGGGGAACAACGTAGTACCTGCATAATGAAATTACCGCTAACGGAAGTTATTGTAAGATGTGAAACCTGTAAATTGATTGCTCATGAGTCGTTGAATGCGGCTATAATGAGCGTTAAATCATCATCGGTGCGTTGCGTAATCCGCTCTGAGCGTAAAAATTTTACCAATTGCTCTTTTGCTAGTGTCTTGTCCTCGGTATTGGCGACAAATTCAAACAGCGGAAAAAAGAACGGTTTATGAGGTTCGCCAACAACCATATTCAAAGCCAACATTTGTAATCCGTCAGTAATTATACCAACGTTTACTATGTCTGTGCGCCAGACTCTCATCTGTGCTGTATCTAAGGCATTAGGCGAAGTTAAAAAAGTGGTTTGATTAATGTATTCGCCGCTCTCAGGCATAGTCAGTGCCAGGAGGTTGCCCATGCTATCTTTTGCCACTGCCAAACCATCACCTATCTGTACCACAGCTACAACTTCTGGTGTGGCAACCATCATAATTAAGGTAGTTGCTAAATCTTGAGGCTGTTTGTTACAAGTAGCCGCCTCACCCTCCACAGCTTTTTTGGCAGCTAGTATGGCATCATTTAAGAGCGATCGCACATAGGCATCATCAGTCAAAATTTTTCGGGTGAGTTTTTTGGTGGAAATGTTTTCTATTGCTGTCTCCACAGCAACCATCGCTCCCACTTTCCCAAAGCTAGCAGAACCCGCGCCATCTGCTGCGGCCGCCACTAAAACATTATCTGACAATATCTGCCAGTGATGAGCATCCTGACATAACTGCTTGTTTTTTAAGTGACTTGTACCACATACAGACGCAGCCACAATCTGCCATTGAGCAATCTGTTTTGATATGTTCATAGATTTTTTGACAACAGCTAGCTGTGTAAACATCAAGCTGCGATTTTTAATTAAACAGTCCCCCAACCAATTGGCGGTAGTGCTACCTGTTCGTCCACCTGCGAATGGGAAACAGCTGACATACTAGTTGACAGCCAGACAAACATCTCGATAAAATTCAATCCTTTGAGCTTCAAGGGGGTACGCACAGTTATTTGATTTAAACGCGTCATATTCGCATTTTCTACACCTACTGTAAAAAATGCTACGCGTTTATTTGCTTCATCTCCTTGTAGGCGCTGGGCTGCTTGCTCTACCACATTATCTAATTCGCCTTGCGGTTCTCCATCGGTAATCATAAATACCCAAGGACGATAGTAGGCAATACCATTAGCACGATACTGAGATTTACGCTCTTGAATTATGTCTAAAGCTTTATGAATTCCTGCACCCATCGTAGTCAAGCCCTGTGCTGTCAAAATAGGCGGATTGAATTGATCGGCAGTCACAAAGTCTTGTACTACATTGATATTACTATCAAAAGTTATGATCGCCACTTCCACGCGTCTTGCGGCCAAGGAATTTTTGACTAATTCATCCTTTAAACTTAGTAAACCCTGATTTAAAGCCTCAATCGGCTCTCCTTGCATCGAGCCAGATGTGTCTAGCAAGAGCACACAAGGACAACGTGGTTCTGGGTTCTCAGCAAATTCTACTACTTCATCAAGTCTTAATGTATCATGCATAACTTTTTGTGTTATGTTAAAGTCCAAAGCTTTATTTCCCTTTTCTCAGAGTATATAATTTTAGTGGTCTCAGCGACTAAAGGATATAGTATCTAGTGGTAGATGCTGTAATCTTTATTAAACAAATTATTTTCATGAAGTTCACTATAAATTTAAGAATAACTTGAGTACAGCTTACTTTAGCAAAAAAGAGTTTATCAAAACCCAGCATTATCTGTTGTAATGTATCTACCAAAAATTTATATCCCTTAAACCTACAGTACAATAAATACGTAAACTTTCCTAGATAAGTTTTTAAAGATTTTATGTAGGAGAATCGTTTTTTTATAGAAAACTGATTAACCATAATTAAGATCATTAGCTTTAGAAGTATACCAGTGTAACTGCGCGAACTTTGAATCGAATTTGTCTCTTTAAAAGAGTGGGCATAAATAAACGTCATTATTATAGCCTTCATTCAATAGTTGTCGGTAGTGAGTAAAATTCTGAAGCAAGCAACATCTACTATTACTCTAGCCATGATAAGTATTTACCTTTATTCATACCCACTTACTTGTTTTCTGAGATAAATCAAGTAGAATGTGCTAAATGTAACGAATTAGTTATAAAACTTATAATTTTTAATATATATACATATTTTAAAAGAAATAATTTGTGAGTAGAGAAATATTACAAAGAAGAGAGTATTTCATAGCTGATATTTTCAATTTACAAATGTTCGGTTGTTGATTCCGCAAAAAAGTTGAAAAATATGAATAATTCAGGTGCATTCACCAAACTACGTCCTCTAAGTTTGTTAAGACAGTTATCCAATTGCTCCGACAGTACTTGTTTACAAGCATTAAGTAACTCAGTTTCTTGGTCAATTTACCTAGAACAGGGCAAAATAACTTACGCTACCCATTCAGTGGAACCCTTTGAGCGATTAGAACGTCATTTGCGTCGCCTTAGCCACCAAATTCCACTACTTACCAGCGAGGTTCGTGTTCAATTACGTCTGATGTTTGAACGTGACTCACACAGTCAGTTAATCGAACATAACAGGAATTCGAGAAGCCACCCTCCTGAGTATCAGGCTATATCCTGGCTTATTAGTGAACAACATCTACATTCTACACAAGCAGCAGTGCTGATTCAAGAATTAGTTAAAGAAGTGATTGAATCATTTTTGCTAATCAAAGAAGGGACTTATGAATTAACAGAACCACTTAATAGAATGCCAAAAATTTGTCGGCTAGATGTAGAAAAAATTCTAGAACGTTGCCAAGTAAGATTACAGAATTGGCAGACTTTTGTTCCTAAAATTTCCTCTCCATATCAACGTCCATATCTGTTGATTAATAGCAAACTTGAGGAAAAAGATTTACCACATATCCAGCCAGATTTAACTAGTTGGATGAAGGGTTTCAGCCTGTGTCATCTAGCTGCGATTTTGAATCAAGATGAAATCCAACTGGCTCGCAATTTATACCCTTACATCGTTAATGGCGGGATTATCTTGCATGAACCTGATCCACCATTTGATAAATTACCAAAGATATTTGAAGAGCGATGTCTACGACGGGCTACGCCTACACTTTTCTCAAAATTAATTACATTAGTTGATACCAAAGAAAAACTAAGTACTACCGTCAACTCTTACCCAGATATTTATGAAGAGAATATAGCTGCTGTTCAACGATTACCACAGATTTCTGCTCCTCCTAAAGAAAACTTTCAGGAACCAACAATATCAAATAACATAAATCTTGCTTCCCAAAGAGTAACGACTGCTACTGTAACAGCACAAAAATTCCATAAAATCGTTTCTGTAGATGATAGCCCCACAATTCTCAAAGAAATTAGCCATTTCTTAGAAAATGAAAATTTTTCTGTAGTGACTATCAACGATCCACTAAAAGCCGCTTTGTCAATTATCAGGCACAAACCGGACTTAATTTTGTTGGATTTAAATATGGTAGGAATCGATGGTTATGAGTTGTGTCGAATTATACGAAATAATTCAATTTTTCAGAAGACTCCCATCATTTTTGTTACCGGGAGTAAAGGAATTGTAGACAAAGTAAAAGCGAAATTGGTCGGGGCATCTGGATATCTCACCAAACCGTTTACTCGCGCCGAATTATTGAAAATAGTCTTTATGCATTTGACTTAAATCAACCACCAAACCTAACGATTTTGAGCTAGTGAAGATAAATCAATTAAATTTATTAACCGAGTAGTATTGGGCTGAACCCACATTAATTAATTGCAAATAGCCTGGAAGCTTGTAAATGCAGCACAATAGACAGGCTAACCGATGCAAAAACTGGCTTTTGTCTGCTACAAAGTTTTAGGATATGGCAGAGAAATCATAATTTGGGTTGTTGTAGCCTGGATTTGACATGGCGGATGTTACAAGGTCAGGACTGCTGAGTAAACTGCTGACATCAGTGCCGATAGCTTGGTTGGGCGTAGTACTACCTAGCGATATCAGTTCGCCACTAACAGGAAAATTCCAGCCTTCATTACCAACGAGTGTTTTGCCATCACCACTGGCTTCAATCCGATTTCCAAGGAGATTGCTGTTAGTTACACTAGCAGTGTTGCCATTACCAAGGATGTCATTGTTACTACTAGTCTGTATATTGGCATTACCAAAGATGTCGTTGTTATTGCTTAAATTCCAGTTACCATTACCGGAGGTTGTGTTATCGTTACCAAAGCTCCAGTTGCCATTACCTTCAGTTTTGCCACCATCACCGTAGTTCCAGTTACCGTTACCGTTGGTTGTGTTGCTACTACCAAAATTCCAGTTACCATTACCATCGGTTGTGTTGTTACTACCATATAACCAGTTGCCGTTACCTTGACCACTGTTACCAGTAGCATTTGCACCATCTAAGTTTTGAATATCAAATACCCAGTTGTCGCTGTTATAAGGTACAGGTAGACCGTTGCCTGTTTCAGGTAGGTTGCTACCACTTTCCTTGGAGGGGGGAGTGCTGCCAAATGGTAAGTTACCAGGAAGGTTGCCGCTAGCGGCGGTATTGTTAGCATTAGAGGCACTACCACCAGATGCGTTACCACTAGCAAAGGGGTTGCTACCACTACCAGATGTGCTAACACCAGCAAAAGGGTTGCTACCACCTAATGCGCTGGTATCACCGCCAAGGACTTTGATCAGTTGATTGAACGGATTATTAGTATCAGTTAAAGCCCGCTCGTCGAGTGGTCGCTGGTAATTGTAGGCGTACTTTCCATCTTTACTGATTGTGGATGAGTTGCCACCACCAATGAAGGAAGCGAAGATATTACTACCACTAGCAGCGCCACCAAAGCTACCGCCACCATCTAAACTGCTGCCATTGGTAGACTGCCATTTGCCATCACTGAAAGAAAAATTGCCATTACCAGTTGAAGTATTGCTACTACCTTGTGACCCGGCAGTTTGATTGCTATTGTCAGAAGTTGCCATTAGAATTAAACTCCTATTACTTATTACTCAAACTAAAATTCCTCCATCAATAGGAAGATTAACGACAAGAATGAAAGCATTTTTTAACTTTCATCTTCAATAAAGAAATACTGATAAAAACAGCAAGTATCACACCTAGCAAAACTATACAAAATCAGATTTACATTTCAAATGAATAAAATTTAGATGGGATTGGCCATTCTTTTGATATTGTTCAGGCAGATTTCAGCAAAATTGCCCGATAATCCTTATGGTGAATGCTTTAGAGGCAGTTTTAGTAGTGCTTTTTCGGCTCAAACAGGGCAAATTTATCTCTTTTGAGTACTACAATACAATGCAATTCCACTACAAAAAAGAGTCAAGCTTGATTTTTGTAGTCTTTTGAGTGACAAAATATTAATGATGAGGTTTTATCGAGTTTTAAAGATTCAAGTTCTGCGATCGCTAATGCTGTTAACTTCTTTCCAAAATTTAGAAACTGGTGGCGAATAAGCGGGCTAGTATATCTAGTTGGCTCAAACATATCTCCCACATTCACAGAAGCCAAGACGCCAAGAAAAGATTAGCAACAGAGATTGTTCTGCTAGTCTAACGTAGTAGGATTGTTCAAGTGAAAGGGTACGCCTTGCGGGACGAGTAGCCATCGATCGCTAGTAAACACCCTAAAATTAGAGCAAAAGACGATTCCTAAAACAATCACATTCCATGCGTATTTCTCTAAATTGGCTGCGCGAACTAGTAGAGATAAAACTTAATCCAGAAGAATTAGCTGAAACCCTGACAATGGCGGGGTTTGAGGTAGAAGAGATTGAAGACCGCCGCACTTGGGCAAATGGCGTTGTTGTCGGGAAAGTGCTTGAGCGTCAACCCCACCCCAACGCCGATAAATTGAGTGTTTGCCAAGTAGATATCGGTGCAGATGAGACTTTAAATATTGTCTGTGGTGCTGCCAATGTCAAGGCAGATATTTATGTGCCAGTGGCAACTACGGGTACTTACTTACCCAACATCGATTTAAAAATTAAACCTGCGAAACTGCGTGGTGTCGCATCTCAGGGCATGATTTGTTCTTTAAAGGAACTCGGTTTGCCCACCGATGTAGACGGAATTCATATTTTTACTCAGGAAAATTTACCATTGGGTAGTGATGTCCGTCCGTTGTTGGGTCTAGATGATGTAATTTTAGACCTGACAGCAACTGCTAATCGCGCTGATGCTTTGAGTATGGTAGGCGTAGCACGGGAAGTAGCAGCTTTAACTGGTGGAAAGTTGAGCATTCCTGAACCAGGTGAAATTTCTATTGCTAAAAATGCCGGAAATTTAGCTTTAAAAATCGCCGACACGCAAGCTTGTCCTGCCTACATTGGTACGGTAATTGAACAGGTTAAAATTGCTCCATCTCCCGAATGGCTGCAACAGCGTTTGCGGTCTGCTGGGGTACGTCCCATAAGTAATGTAGTGGACATTACTAATTACGTTTTGTTGGAATGGGGGCAACCACTGCACGCCTTTGATTTGAGTCGCCTACAATCTGTTGCAGGTAGCGAAAATTTAACAATTGGCGTCCGCTTTGCTACTGCTGGAGAATCCCTCAAAACCCTGGATGGACAAACTCGTACCCTATCAACCCAAAATTTATTAATTACTGCTAACGATAGACCCGTTGCATTAGCGGGAGTTATGGGTGGACAAGAAACAGAAGTCCATGAAGGGACTCAAAGTTTAGTTTTAGAAGCAGCGTTGTTTGATTCCGTAGCAATTCGCCGTTCTTCCCGGAGTGCAGGATTAAGAAGTGAAGCTTCTGGTAGATACGAACGGGGAGTTAACCGGGCTGAGTTGGAAATAGCTAATCGCCGCGCCTTGTGCTTAATTAGCGAATTGGCTAGTGGAATTCTTATCCATCAGGAAATTGCCGACACCCGCCCCCATCCATCTACCTGGAGTCGTTCCATCGCACTGCGTTTAGACCGAGTTAATCAGATACTGGGGCCAATCGAATTGGGAGAGGACACAGGAGAACTCCAAGAACAAGATGTTGAGCGCATCCTGACTGCCTTGGGATGTCAGTTAACTCCTTCAGCCGATGTCCCAGAACAAGATACTACACATCAACGTACATGGTCAGTTTCCGTACCACCATATCGTTACCGCGACTTAGAGCGAGAAATTGATTTAATTGAAGAAATTGCCCGTCTCTATGGCTACAACAAATTCTGTGATACCTTACCAGAAAAAGCAGAAGCTGGCTATCTGCCTTTAGATGAGGAACTGATTCGCAAGTTACGAGCTTTCCTGCGGGCTGAAGGGTTGACAGAATTAATCCACTATTCTTTAGTCAAACCAGGAGAAGACAGAAAGATAGTACTGTCAAATCCCTTATTTGTCGAATATTCAGCGCTGCGAACCGATTTGATATCTGGGTTAATTGATGCCTTTCAATACAATTTAGAACAGGGTAATGGTGCCCTTAACGGCTTTGAAATCGGGCAAATTTTCTGGCGAGAAGAAGACGGTTTGCAAGAAACAGAAGCCCTTGCTGGGATTGTGGGAGGCGATATTTCTGTTGGCAAATGGTCAAAAAGTGGACGCGAAGAACCCATCACCTGGTTTGAAGCCAAAGGCATTTTAGAAAGTGTATTTCGGCAACTTAGCTTGCAAATCGAATTTCAACCCGATCGCCAGGATGATCGCTTACATCCAGGACGCACCGCTTCCCTGTGGATTCGAGGTAACAGGCTGGGTATTTTTGGGCAACTCCATCCCCAATTGCGACGAGAAAAAGGCTTACCAGATTCCGTTTATGTTTTCCAGTTGGATCTAGATGTGCTTTTAGATTCTCTAGAACAAGATGAAATGCTTGTCCCAACATTCCAGCCCTATTCTACTTACCCAGCTAGCGATCGCGACATCGCCTTTTTCGCACCTGTGAAAATCTCAGTTGTGGAAATTCAAAAAGTCATTAGCAAAGCGGGTAAAGATTTGCTCGAATCGGTAGAATTATTTGATGAATATCGGGGCGAAAATGTCCCCCAAGGACAGCGGAGTTTGGCGTTTCGTTTAGTTTATCGGGCTAGCGATCGCACTCTTACTGAGTCCGAAGTTGAACCAGTACACAATAAAGTCCGCGAAGCCTTGGTGGAAAAATTCGGCGTTAACCTGAGAAGTTAGGAGTAGAGACGCGATTAATCGCGTCTGTACAGGAGTTAGGAGTAGAGACGCGATTAATCGCGTCTGTACAGGAGTTAGGAGTAGAGACGCGATTAATCGCGTTTGTACAGGAGTTAGGAGAGACGCGATTAATCGCGTCTGTTTTTTGGTCTAGTTCCCAGGTTCAACCTGGGAACCTGCAGGGTAGGCCGCCTATCGCGCTTCCCGTACTACGCAAACTCAAGAAATTTGAAACCCACGGAGGTGGGTTTTGTCTTTATAGCCGCATACCTGCGGCGAAGTCATTTGTTATTTCGGCGAAGTCATTTGTTATTTTGGCGAAGTCATTTGTTATTTCGGCGAACTCATTTGTTATAGGACATCCAATAATTAAATTACTCAATTCCTGTATTCAAATTCCAGAGAAAAATCTTAGTTTACGAGAAATCAATATCAATAGAAATAATAGCAGAAAGATTAGATGTAGATGAGTATGAAATCAAGGTAATTTTAGACAAGTGGCGAGAATTTTTACATTTAGAATCAATAGGAGCAGAAATCCATTATAGTGTTTATCATCCTAGTTTTCGTGATTTATTGAGGCAATAAAGTGAGTCTAAACTTTGAGTTTGGCATGGTACTAACTCTTTTTTTCTAGAGAAAATTTGGGGTGAAAGCAAACAATATTTTATTAATCAGTAGGAGTAACAAGGAATTATGCCTAAATATGTACTCTGGGGAAGTTACTGCGAAGACGTTCTCGAAAAACGTACCCCCCACCGTCAAGCTCATTTAGACGGATTAGCAAAACAGAAAGAATCCGGTGTGCTGATTACTATTGGCCCCACCAAGGATGTCACAAAAGTTTTTGGCATTTACGAAGCCGAAGACGAAGCTACTGTGCGCCAGTTGATTGAAAATGATCCTTACTGGAAAAATGGGATATGGACTGAATATTCAGTCAAAGAATGGATTCAGGCTTTTTAAATTAAGTTTGGGGCATTGGGCATTGGGCATTGGGCATGGGAGAATTAGCATCAACGTTGAACCTTTAAGCATCAACGTTGAACCTCTGAGCATAAACGTTGAACCTCTGAGCATCAACGTTGAACCTCTGAACATCAACGTTGAACCTCTGAACATCAACGTTGAACCTTTGAGCATCAACGTTGAACCTCTGAGCATCAACGTTGAACCTCTGAGCATAAACGTTGAACCTCTGAACATGAACGTTAAGCCTCTGAACATTAACGTTGAACCTCTGAGCATGAAACTTTCAGTTTTAACTCTCACCGATTTCTCCCATCCCCCCATGCCCCATGCCCCATGCCCACATAATTATGAAAATTTGGCAGGTTGATTTTTATCGTCGTCCCTCACAAAATGCGTCTGAACAAATTTTCTGGGAGTTGTTGATTTGTGACACAACTCGCAGCTTTAAGTATGAAGCTACCTGTCTCCAGTCAGCAGCAAACTCTAATTGGGTTGCGACTCAACTTGAGCTAGCTGCTGGTGAAAAATTGCCAGATGTAATTCAGGTATTTCGTCCGCAGTCTCTAAGCTTAATTGAAGCGGCTGGACGCAATTTAAGTATTAATGTCGAACCTACCCGCCACACTTTGGCGTTAAAGCAGTGGTTAGAAGAAAAGCAGTATCCGTCAGCGCTGGATAAACCACCCCCAGCACCATTACCAGAAAACCTCTGGGGAGAACAATGGCGTTTTGCGACTCTGGCTGCTAGTGACGTAGAAACGAGATTTAGCGATCGCCCCATTCCCATTTTGCACATCCCAGAACATTTCAAACCAATCAATTTGGGTTTAGCATCAACAGTCCCTGTTCCTGGTGTAGTAATTTATGGTGGACGGCAATCAATGCGCCTAGCACGGTGGTTGCAGCAAGCCCGTCCTGTAAGCTTGAACTACATTTCTGGCGCACCGGATGGCTTAATATTAGAAGCTAGCTTGGTGGATAGGTGGATTGTTGCCACATTTGAAGATTCAGAAGTTACAACAGCAGCCCAAGCATTTGAACAACGCAAGCAGCAAAGCCGAGGATTGCATTTTTTGTTAGTTCAACCCGATGATTCTGGGATGACTTATAGCGGCTTTTGGTTATTGCAGGCAGAAAATTGATATTAATTGCCAAAAATATTTGTCTGCTTAATTTTTATAGCTAAGAAATCGACTAAAGCGATGGCGGTTGGCGTAGCGTAGCCCAAGGTAGGCATCAGTTAGCGCAGCGTAAAGCCTACGGCATAGCTTCGCTTAAAGCGACGCAGGAGCGTCACTTTCCAAGACGAGCAACCATTTAAAATCCCTAAAGAGCTTATTCCATAATACTTTTGAATAAGTGAATGAGTGAATGAGTGACTTTTGCCTTGCGGTACTAGTCTGGGCTATGGGTTTTTGTCATTGCTATTTTGGCAGGAATGAGATTAGGTGTGTCAGGTCAATATAATAGAAGACAATGCGATAGCCGTTCGCTCTAGCGTCTCCAAAGGAGAAGGCTTAAGCTTCGCTTATCGCCACCAAAAAGAGCGGGTACGCCATCGTACTACTACATCCACCGTATACAAAAAGAGTTTGATTCTCAGTTTACCTAACTAAATAATTTAATATTCTATAGTTTGTTGACTGATAGCCCTATCTTTTAGATAGCGATATGCTTTTTTATGAGTCTAGTAGCTAAAAGCCCAAATAAACTTCAAGATTTTGTGGAGTCACCACTAATGCAATCAGCAAACAAACTCCCGCGATGGTTAACTATAGGATTGGCATTTCCTATTGCCATTCTCAATGGTTGGCTATTGCTCCAGCTTGTGCAATATTTTCAACCCTTGGTGAGCGTTATTGCCGCCGCCATCCTACTGGCTTTTGTCTTGAACTATCCAATCCAGTTTCTCCAGGAACAAGGGGTAAAACGCAACCTGGCGATCGCAGGAGTGTTGCTTTTGACTGTGGTGGTTTTAGTGGGTTTAGGCATCACTTTGGTTCCCCTGATTATCCAACAGCTCAATGAGCTAGCTAATATTTTGCCCAGTTGGATTGATTCTGGTACTCAGCAGCTGCAAGCTTTCCAGGATTGGGCATTAAGTCAACAACAGCTTCCCATTAATTTAAGTGGTTTATTTACCCAAGTTCTCGACCGATTATCTAACCAACTTCAATCCTTCACTGGTAGAATTCTCAGTTTTGCCGTCGATACCATTGGTATTGTCCTTAACGTTCTGCTGGCGGTAGTGCTGACTATCTATTTAATATTAAACGGCGAACGTCTTTGGGACGGAATTTTTCAGTGGTTTCCCCCTAACATTGGGTTTAAAGTACGGGAATTACTGCAAGAGGATTTCCACAATTACTTTATCGGTCAAGCAACATTGGGAGCTGTGTTAGGGGTGACAATTACACTAGTGTTTTTGGCGTTGCAAGTTCCCTTGGCTCTACTTTTTGGCATCGGTATTGGTTTATTTTCTCTCTTTCCCTTTGGTACGGGAGTAGGTATCGCCATAGTAAGTTTGTTGGTGGCGCTGCAAAATTTTTGGTTAGGAGTGGAAGTCTTAGGTGTAGCTGTTGCGATCGACCAAGTTAATTCTAATTTTATTGCACCTCGAATTCTCGGCAATTTGACTGGTTTAAATCCCGTGTGGGTGGTGATTTCTTTGTTGTTGGGGGCAAAGTTGGGGGGAGTGCTGGGTTTATTAATTGCGATTCCTATTGCTAGTTTTATCAAGGATATAACAGATAGCTGGCGGGCTGGAGAGTTTAATAAGATAGATGATATTGAGTCAGAACCTGTAAAAGTCATTACTGAGAGAGCAGGAACTTATAGTTAAAATTCAATATATAAGTGAAAAAACTGACAATGAAGACGGGGAAGATCAGTGCTGAAAAAATCCAGTTAAATTTGGGCGATCGCAGTTTTCTCTAAAAGCGCAGTGAAATTTAGCCAGTTAGATAAAGTAATTACGCAATTTTTTACTCTGTCTGCTGGCTGTGCTGTTTTTGCTGGGACGTCGAAGGATGAAAAACCTTGTGTGATCGCCACTGGTAAGAACTAAATTTAGATAGGTACTGGATTTTTTAATTGCTATGCTGGCAAGCTATATTGACCAAGCAATGGAACTAGCGGTTTATGAGATCATTGAAGATGATCAAATTTATTGGGGTGAAGTTCCAAGCTTACAAGGAGTCTGGGCAAATCATAAAATACTAGAAGGGTGTAGGCGGGAATTAAGAGAAGCTTTAAGTGACTGGCTGGCGCTACGGTTACGTTTGGGGTTAACGATTCCCGTAATTGCTGGTATCAACCTTAAGGAATTGAAGGTTGAAATTTAAACGCAGAGGAGTGCAAAGTTTTCGTATTACTCTATCGAAATAGTAAAAGTAAATTTTTAGCATTTTTGGAGTGGGTCATGCTTAAGCAAATCATCCTAGAAAATTGGAAAAGTTTCCGTTATGCAGAGCTTCCACTTGACCCTTTGACTGTTTTGATTGGTACAAATGCAAGTGGTAAATCTAATGTGGTTGAAGCTTTGGAATTTTTACAAAGAATTGCTAGAGGTGAGAATATTGAAGCAGCTTTAGCAGGAGATAAAACACTTCCATCTCTTCGCGGTGGTGTAGAATGGGCTGTAAGAAAATCAGAAGAGAAGGAAACTGAGTTTACATTAAAGATATTAGTTCAGGGTGAGGATGAACAAACAGATTATTTATATGTGATTAATATAAGTACATTACATATAGTCCAAGTTAGAGAAGAATATATTGAATTTCAATCACTTAGTGAAACTAGTATCTCTAGTTATGTCAATAAAATTTTTACAAGAAATTATATTTCCTCTAGTAAAAGTGGATTAAAACAAATAGACTCTCAGATTGATCTAGATGAATTTCGACAATTTAATAATTTTTTAAATAAAGATGAAATTCTTCCAGTATTAGAAATTAAAAGTGAAGAAGTTGAAAAAATATATAATAAATATTTACCAATCAGACAGCAGTTTAAAGATTGTATAATACACCATCTAGAAAATATTCTAATCTTTAATCCTATTCCTTCTAAAATGCGTGATTATTCACGTCTTTCTGAAAATATAGAGAGTGATGGTTCTAATATTGCTGGTGTATTAGCAGCGTTGGATGCTGAACAAAAAGCCAAAGTCGAATCAACTCTATCAGCATATATCAAAGATTTTCCAGAAGGCGATATTAAAAAAGTATTTGCAGAACCAGTTGGTAGACTTAAAACTGATGCGATGCTTTATTGTGAAGAAGAATGGAAACCTGGGGAAATAATACTAATAGATGCTAAAACTATGTCTGATGGAACCTTACGTTTTATAGCAATTCTCACAGCCCTGCTTACCCAACCAGAAGGTAGTCAACTGGTAATTGAAGAAATAGATAACGGGCTTCATCCCTCGCGTGCAGAATTACTAGTCAGAATACTACGGGAAATTGGCAGCAAAAGAAAAATCGATATTTTACTTACTACCCATAATCCAGCTTTACTTGATGCTTTAGGCCCAGAGATAGTGCCTTTTGTGGTTGTTGCACACCGCGATACTGAAACTGGAGAAAGCAAACTTACTCTACTTGAAGATATTGAAAATCTTCCTCTTTTACTAGCATCAGGGACTTTGGGCAGATTAGCAACTAAAGGCGCAATTGAAAAGAGCCTTTCTGATAATAAGTAAAATGAGATATGAGAAAGGTTTTGATTATTGACACATCCATACTTTGCGTCTACTTAGGTGTACCTGGTAAAGAGACTTGTGGCTCTGATAATGATAAATGGAATAAAAAAAGAGTTGAAGCCCGTTTTCAGGAAGAAGAAAAACAAGGTGCAAAGTTTATACTACCAATAGCAACAATTATAGAAACTGGTAATCACATTGCACAAGCTAACTCTAAGCGATATGAAATTGCTCAAGCTTTCGGTAATATTTTAGTGAAAGTAGCGGATGGAGTTATACCTTGGGGAGTTTTTGAAACTCAAGTGGGTGAACTTTGGAATTCCACACAATTGAAGCAGTTAGCTACTGAATGGCCTACTCTAGCATCTAGAAAGATTTCCATTGGAGATGCGACAATTAAGACTGTGGCTGAATATTATGCCAAAACCAGTAGCACATTTCAAGTAGAAATTTTTACGGGCGATGGGGGACTCAAGGCTTATGAACCAGCTACCCCAGCACCTACGCGTCGAAGCGATCGCACCATAAAGCCAAAGTGAATCTGTTCTTCAATTGGTGGTGAACCATTTTTGATAAAGCTTTTGATAAGTGCCGTTTTCTTGTAGTGTTAGCAGGGCTTTATTAACAGGCTTTCGATAGGGACTATTTGTCCCAAAGACAACGCCGTAGTTCTCCTTGCGAAAAACACTGCCAATAACTTTCACTTTTCCTTTGCCTTCACCAGACGCGTAGTAAAGGAGAACAGGCGCGTCAAAAACAACTGCATCTGCCTTTTCTTGTAAGAGTGCATCATAAGCTTGGGCAACCTTATTGAACTCTAGAACCTGAATGTTTTGTTCATGCAGGTAAGTTGCCGATGTACTATTGATGACAGTAGCGACACGCTTGGATACTAGGTCGTCTGGACCTTTAATATTTCCCTGTAGTCGATCCACCGTTAGGGAAGTAGTCACTGTAGCCGTGAAGTAGGCAACAAAAACAACACTGGTAAACATCCAGACTACGGCTACTACCCGTCCGATTACACTCTTAGGCATTTCGTCAGCTTGGGTAGCCAGGGTTGCAGCTGCCCACCAGCAAGCTTTGAAAATGCCAGGAAAGTAGGACAAAGTTGGGATCATTCCTTCAGTCCGCTGACGCTCAAAAAACCAGACAATGTGGGCTGGCACAAGAATAATTACCAAAATGATGCCAACAAGCTGGATTAGGGCAGGTGAGAAAATCACTGCTAATAAACTAGGTACTGATCTGACACCATTTTCATGATTTAGTACTAAAATCTGAAGTCCCGATTCAAACATCGGTTGAGAGAAATCAAAGTCTTTATCTCGCTCGGCAGTGATAGATATATTGCCAATTCCCACATCTGCCTTACCAGATTTAACAGCAGACAGCAAATCCTGAGTAGTTGGATTGACAAATATCTCGGACTTAACATTCATCTCGTCAGTGATGCTACGCCAAAGATCAATGCTGAATCCAGTGATTTGACCGTTTTTCTCAAAGACAAAGGGTGTGGCAAATCCCGTCGCCACGCGTAGAGGTTTCGTTGGTTTCTGGGCTGACACCTGACTCGACATTAGCACCAACACCAAAAATCCAACTCCTAACCACTTCCAGCAATTCAGTATGAGGGACTTACTAGTTTTGTTCTTTGTGTTCTTTCTTCCACACTTACTCACTGACAGATTTAAGGAAAAGATTACTGCATTCATTCAACTATCCGAATTCAGCTTTTATTAAAGGCGCTTTCTTACCAATTGTCTACTAAAACAACCACAAAAAAAACCGATCTGCCTTATAATAAATGCTGATATTGATGCTTTAAGAGAATTTTCTGGGGAAAAATTTAGGGAAGATGGAATTGAGCGTTTGATCGCACAATATCAGAATGTAAAGCAAATTTCTAAAGAAACTTTGTATATCCAGTTAAAGACAACTACCCGTAATTAAAAAAATGGCAAGTATGAAAAAAGAACTAGAAGGACACACGCTCCGAAGCTTTTAGCGTTATTGAATGTAACTAAGGTTCGCCAAGCTTCGCCATACTGCGTTCGCCTTTTTCCTACACTAGCCGCAATAATGGGTGCATCAGCAAGCTAATATAACGAAGAGTAAAAAATTCTTGAGCGATCGCCCCTCAACTTTCACATCACGTTATCATCAAATATTGTGGAATTTCCGTGCGTAACTCAATAGCATCTATGACCGCTTCTCACTCTGAAACTCCATCTAACAAGCCCGACGCGAGTACTTTTATTTCCGACCATCAACAGGTAGACCGCAGCAAGCTAAGTCAAATGTATCTGCACTATGTCGAAACGAAGGATAAATATCCTCACGCCGTATTGCTGTATCGGGTAGGAGATTTCTTTGAATGCTATTTCCAAGATGCTGTAAAACTAGCGCAAGAATTGGAATT
Organism: Nostoc sp.; assembly: GCF_036916575.1. Classification (GTDB taxonomy): domain Bacteria; phylum Cyanobacteriota; class Cyanobacteriia; order Cyanobacteriales; family Nostocaceae; genus Nostoc. The sequence goes on along the minus strand of NZ_JBALGC010000128.1, from coordinate 71,972 downwards.
AGTCCTCACTAGCAAGCAAGCTGGAGAACAGGGACGAGTGGCGATGTCTGGTGTTCCGCACCACGCTTGGGAACGCTACACGACGATGCTAGTAGAAAAAGGCTATGCAGTGGTAATTTGCGACCAAGTAGAAGATGCTTCTGAAGCTGCTGGTAGATTGGTACGGCGAGAGGTAACGCGCATTCTTACCCCTGGCACTTTACTGGAAGAGGGAATGCTCAAATCCAGTCGCAATAATTATCTAGCAGCAGTAGTAATTGCCGCAAATCATTGGGGTTTAGCCTATGCAGACATCTCTACAGGTGAATTTCTCACGACTCAAGGTAGTGATTTAGAACATCTCACACAGGAATTAATGCGCTTGCAACCATCAGAGGTGTTAGTTCCAACAAATGCGCCTGATTTGGGTAGTTTGCTACGTCCGGGAGAAACTTCGCCGCATCTCCCCCAATGTTTGCCAGCATCATTTTGCTATAGTTTGCGATCGCAAGTTCCCTTTTCCCAAGCTGAAGCTAGACCGAGATTATTGCAGAAATTTAAGGTGCGATCGCTCGAAGGACTCGGTTGTGATCATCTTCCCCTCGCCGTTCGTGCAGCTGGTGGTCTTCTGGAATATTTAGAAGATACCCAAAAAGAAAACCCCGTTACCCTTCAAAGACTTCGCAGCTACACTGTCACCGACTACCTAATTGTTGACAATCAAACCCGCCGTAACCTGGAAATTACCCAAACCGTCCGGGATGGCACTTATCACGGTTCCCTACTCTGGGCGTTAGATAGAACTAGTACAGCGATGGGTGGGCGGGCTTTGCGGCGGTGGTTGTTGCAACCGCTACTCGATATTAAAGGCATTCGGGCGCGACAAGATACCGTCCAAGAATTGATGGAAAATACGCCTCTGCGTCAAGATTTGCGGCAGCTATTACGCCAAATTTATGACCTAGAACGCTTGACGGGAAGGGCGGGTTCTGGTACAGCTAATGCTAGAGATTTAGTAGCTTTGGCAGATTCCCTCTCACGCTTACCAGAATTATCCAGCTTAGTAACTGAGGCGCGTTCTCCATTCCTGAAAGCTTTGCAGAAAGTCCCAAGTGTGTTGGAAGAATTAGCACAAAAGTTACACGCGCATCTTGTCGAATCGCCACCCATACTAATCAAGGAAGGCGGATTAATTCGCCCTAGCGTAAATTCCCTGTTGGATGAGAGAAAGGCGACTGTAGAAGCGGATCAGCAATGGATTGCCAATTTAGAAGTTGATGAGAGGGCTAAGACGGGAATTTCGACACTGAAAGTAGGATTTAACAAAACTTTTGGTTATTATATCAGTATTTCCCGCACCAAAGCTGACCAAGTACCCGCTAATTACATCCGCAAGCAAACCCTGACCAATGAGGAACGTTACATCACCCCTGATTTGAAGGAACGAGAAGCCCGGATTCTCACGGCGCGGGATGATTTAAATCAGTTGGAATATGAGATTTTTACGGCGTTGCGGGAAGAGGTAGCACAAGAGGCGGAAGTAATTCGCAATCTGTCTCGTGCAGTGGCAGCGGCAGATGTGTTGTGTGGGTTAGCTGAGTTGGCGGTGCATCAAGGTTACTGTCGTCCAGAAATGTTGCCAGGAAGGGAGATAAACATTGTTGATGGGCGTCATCCGGTAGTGGAACAGTCTTTGCCTGCGGGTTTTTTTGTGCCAAATTCGACTCAATTAGGAGAAGAGTCATTAGTCATTAGTCATGTGTCATTAGCAGATGACCAAGAACAAATGACCAAAGATAAAGGACAAATGACAAATGACAATCCTGATTTAATCATTCTCACTGGGCCAAATGCGAGTGGCAAAAGTTGTTATTTGCGTCAGGTGGGATTGATTCAGCTAATGGCACAAATTGGTAGTTTTGTACCAGCTAGGTTTGCCAGATTGGGAATATGCGATCGCATTTTCACTCGTGTAGGTGCAATGGATGATCTTGCAACTGGTCAATCTACGTTCATGGTGGAAATGAATGAAACCGCAAATATTCTCAATCATGCTACATCTAGGTCGCTGGTACTGTTAGATGAAATTGGTCGCGGGACAGCGACATTTGATGGTCTTTCCATAGCTTGGGCGGTGGCAGAATATATAGCAGTGGATATTCGGGCGCGAACGATTTTTGCAACTCATTATCACGAGTTAAATGAACTAGCTAGTATTCTGCCGAATGTGGCTAACTATCAGGTGACGGTAAAGGAATTACCCGACCAAATTATCTTTTTGCACCAAGTCCAACCGGGAGGCGCTGATAAGTCTTATGGGATTGAAGCGGGAAGGTTGGCGGGTTTACCAGCGGTGGTGATTCAACGGGCAAAACAAGTGATGGGACAAATTGAGAAACACAGTAAGATTGCGATGGGGCTGCAAAATCTGGATTAATTTTGCAGGTTGATGTGTTCACAATGCGGCCGATGCATTAACAATGCAAACCTATGCATTAACATTGTAAGCCGATGCATTAACAATGCAAACCTATGCATTAACATTGTAAGCCGATGCATTAACAATGCAAACCTATGCATTAACATTGTAAACCGATGCATTAACAATGCAAACCTATGCATTAACATTGTAAGCCGATGAATTAACAATGTTGGTATCCTAGCTTAAAAGAGCTGGAGAGTTGCCAAGTAGTTGAAATCTTGTTAACGTTTATGCTTAAAATTGCACAAGAGGTTTATTTAGCATCTACTGAAAGCTAAAGTCAACCCTTTGCAGTACTCCTATAAGCCATGCTGACTGAAATTTTGCCTTTCCGCTTTGAGTTAGACACGATCGCGATCGCTGGAGCGAGTTTGTGGTCATTAGCGCTATATCTAGGTTTTTCAAGAGTCAGTGAATGGGTAATTGAGCAACTCAACCGCTGGTTTAACTTTGCCGAGCGATCGCTTTACACCAGCCAATCAGAATTTGAAAAGACTCGTAAAGCCAGAGAATCCCAAAACGCTTTCTATGCCTCATTATTTAGCATCCTGCCTTTCTTGGTAGTCGGCGCTTTATTTAATTGGGGTCTGGAAATTAGTTTAGGTGATAGCTGGGGAATTAGTACAGGCATATTAGCTTGTATCGGCGCTGGCATTTATGAACTTGGGCGCAGGGATGGAGAATCTTCCGATTAGGTAGAGGAAAAAGTGAATTTTGAATTTTGAATTGTTTCTCTGCTCTCCCTACTTTCCAATTTCCTCACCAACAATCTGTGCTATCTTCTGAGCTGCACCGCTTTCGCCACGAATATTACGGAGTTTAGCGCGGATATCATCCAATTTTTCTGGATGGGCTAATAAGTCTACAACCATTTCCCCAACCTCTTGCGGTTGAAGTTTACCTATAAGTTCTGGCACTATCTCTTCCTGTGCCCAGATATTTGGCCATGCTAATAAACCTTTGCGTCTCACAAATCTTAGAAATAACCAATTAATTACCTTAGCAAAGGGCGTACCTACCCCTGGCAGGTTTGCCAACAACCCAGGTAAACCATCCCAAGAACGCATGGCGTCAAGTTGTTGTGTTGGCAGCAAAACAATCATTGGCACTCCTAAAGCACCGAGTTCGGCAGTGTTTGCCCCCACCGTAGTCAAGCAGATACAGCACTGGGATAATAAATCATAGGCAGGGTTTTCTTGCCACAGTTCCACAGTTAAGCCCGTTGTTGTTTTGAGCAATGCTTTGCTTTTACCGTCCTCTGGGACAATTAAGCAAGCACCGCCAAAGCCAAAGATTTCAGCAATAGAGTTCTTTTGGGGATCAGCAAAAGTAGCTAAAGTTTGTAAATCCAAAGTTGGGGCTACAGGAATCACAAATTTGGTTTGGGGTCTTTTTGCGTGAACGTATTCGGCAATGCCTACAGTTAATGGTACTCCTTGGGCTAATTTTGCCGCTTTTGATCCAGGCAGTAAACCAATCAATTCAGTTTTGAGTGACGCAGTGATAGGCAGAGGCGAATTGGAATCTAGGCTTTCCCCTACTTCACCTGCTGCTTCTACCATCAAATCACCGACAACGGTGAATTTGTGAGTATATTTTTGAAGGACACGGGCAGCAACTTCGGGTTTCATCACGCCAAAGCGGTCAATCCAGTTATGCCACCTGGCTGACCATTCGGCGTAAACCACTGTACGATATCCGAGCTTTTTGCCTATGACTACGGGGAAAATTTGATCACCACCGAGGAAAACAATTACACCTCGACTTCTCCAGTCCCAATTTTCAAATGTTTTGCCCGAAAGCAAAAATTGCCAAAAATGCTCTGCTCCCTGAACTCTATCTACTTCTGGGTAAGAAAGAGCGATCGCTGCTTCTTTACCACTGGCATTTGAGCAAGGTGATAATACCACAGAAATCCTGACTACAGAAGGGTCATTCCCTAGTTCTTGCCGCAACGCCTTCACTACTGGACGCACCCAGGTTGTTACCTCACCTGGGCCATTTGATAGGATGAGAATATCTACTTGAGTCATTAGTTAATGGTCAGGAGTTAGGGGCTATTAGTCAAGAGGCAAATATTACCTAATTCGTTCCTAATTCTAGAGGCACAACATTACTGATATAATTGCAGGCTATGTTCGATAACGTCTGCAAGTTTCTCGCAGAGTCATTTTCAGCCGACTTTGCAACATGGCTACTCGGTAAACCAATTACACTTACCGAACTTAGTCCATCTGAATTATCCCTCGAACCCATCCGCGCCGATGCACTAATTTTATTGCAGTCGGATGAGGTTGTTCTCCATCTTGAATTCCAAACTGTACCCAAAGCCGATATTCCGTTTCGGATGAGTGATTATCGTTTGCGGGTGTATCGAAAATTTCCCCATAAACGAATGCATCAGATAGTGATTTACCTCAAACCAAGCGATTCTGAGCTAGTTTACCAAACGGAATTTGTTCTAGAAAATAGTCTGCACAGATTTGAAGTAATTCGACTTTGGGAACAGCCAACCGAAGTATTTTTCAATTCTCCAGGTTTGCTAGCGTTTGCAGCTTTAAGTCAAACCGAGGATAAAACACGAACTTTAGAAGAAGTTGCCCAAGTTATTGAAGCACTAAACGACACTCGAATCCGCAGCAATGTTGCTGCATCAACAGCACTATTAGCTGGGCTAGTATTAGATAAAGAGTTGATTAAAAAAATTTTGCGGAGTGATACTATGCGCGAATCTGTGATTTATCAAGATATTTTGCAAGAGGGGCTTGCACAAGGATTAGAACAAGGTATTGAACAAAAAGCTCAAGAAATTGCCATCAAAATGATTAACAAAGGTATCGATATTGAAACAATAGTAGATGTCACAGGTTTAACTATTGAACAAGTTCAACAATTACAGGCTAAAACTCTTGGTAATCAAGCCGAGTAATATTATGCGCGAATCTGTGATTTATCAAGATATTCTGCAAGAGGGGCTTGAACAGGGTATTGAACAAAAAGCTCAAGAAATTGCAGTAAATATGCTCAATTAAGGAGTAGCGATCGCCTACAGCGGGCGTTACGCCATTGCATTAATTGTCCGCGTTACTGTTTTAACTATTCAGCTTCAGCAATTACAAGCTAATACAGACGATAATCAAGCTCAGTGACATCATCCGCGAATCGGTGATTTATCCTAAATTCTATATTCCGCAAGTTGGCGATCGCTCTTATTGATCCCATTTCCAACAAAACACCTATAAACGCGATAGGATCAATACTCATAGATTAATATTTAATCATATTGATAATGTCTTATAGCGACTTCTCGCTCTCAAAAGTCAAACGCGACTTTAACTTAACTATGGTTGAAAGTGGACGGTTTTTACCCGAAACGCAGTCCATAGAACCTAGTTTTTATCTCAAAGAAGCGTTAAGCGAAGGACTACCACTAGCAACAGCGACTGGTTCAGAAAAAGCTCGTTCAGAGTTAATTATTAGTCCTATCCTCGTAGAAGTTCGGAAAATTCTCGAACGCAAAGTCAGCTTTTTTTCGGGTGAAGATTTTACCGTTGCATCGGATTTAGGCTTAAGTGGAGTGTGTGATTTTTTAATTAGCCGCTCACCCGAACAAATATTTATTGAAGCTCCTGTCATCGTGATTATAGAAGCGAAAAAAGGTGATTTAAAACCGGGTTTAGGGCAATGCGCAGCAGAAATGATTGCTGCACAAAAATTCAATGAAATTAATAATATACCAATTAAGACAATTTATGGCAGCGTCAGCAGTGGCACGGCTTGGCGATTTTTGAAATTAGAAGGGCAAACACTGAGTATTGATTTAAACGATTATACCGTTCCCCCAGTGGAAATACTATTGGGAATATTGGTTTGGATGGTGCGCGAAGGTTAGATATTTTTATCTTTGTTTCTTAGTGTCTTTGATTAAAACAGGATCGCTTCAAAGATACGACAAGCTGTGCGCTAACACTCTCAAATCTCTATTATGTAGAAATCGAATAATCTAGAAAACGTGGATTATCGATTCTTTTGGAAGCGTCTAATATTTCTAGCCCGATAACATCTTTAAATAACTATTTAACGATTAAAACTATATAGATATTACAAAAAATTTACAAATAAGTGAGCTAATACTTTTAACCATAGTCAACAATTACAAAGAAATATTTTGTTTTTTATATCGATTTGTGTCAGATACACGAGAAAATGCCCAATGGGTAAGTGTTTTCTGATAAAAAACACATATTGCCGAAAAATAAGAAGTTACCTGGGGCTGCTGATGCCGCGAGGAACTTCTAGTAGAGAACACGCATCAAAGGAGCCGAAGAAGCATGTTCACACACGTCAAGTCCACCATTAGACACATTGCGCCTGATAACTTACGCGGACGTAATTTAATCAAGGTGGTCTATGTCGTGCTTGAGTCCCAGTACCAGAGTGCATTGTCGCAAGCGGTTCGCACGATTAACGCGAACAATCCCAACTTGGCGATTGAAATCAGCGGGTACTTGATTGAGGAACTCCGCGACCCAGAGAACTACGAAGAGTTCAAACGAGAAATTGAGAGTGCGAATATCTTCATCGCTTCCCTCATTTTCATCGAGGACTTAGCACAAAAAGTAGTAGCAGCAGTAGAACCACACCGCGATCGCTTAGACGTTTCCGTTGTCTTTCCCTCCATGCCAGAAGTAATGCGCCTAAGTAAAATGGGCAGCTTTTCCTTAGCACAGTTGGGTCAGTCAAAAAGTGCGATCGCCCAATTCATGCGGAAACGCAAAGAAAAATCCGGTGCGGGATTCCAAGATGGGATGCTGAAGCTTTTGCGTACTCTACCACAAGTGCTGAAGTTTCTTCCAATGGACAAGGCACAGGATGCCCGAAATTTCATGCTCAGTTTTCAGTATTGGCTAGGTGGTTCTCCAGAAAACCTGGAAAACTTCTTGTTGATGCTAGCTGATAAATATGTATTAAAAGATTTAGAGAAACAAAGTTTTGCATCTTCGACATATCAACAGCCAGTGGTCTATCCCGATTTAGGGATTTGGCATCCTTTGGCTCCTAGTATGTTTGAAGATGTTAGAGAGTACCTCAATTGGTATACAGCTCGTAAGGATATTTCTAGCGATCTCAAAGATCCCCTAGCTCCTTGTGTCGGGTTAGTATTGCAACGCACTCACCTAGTTACAGGGGATGATGCCCATTATGTAGCAATGGTGCAGGAGTTGGAAGCACTAGGCGCACGAGTACTACCTGTGTTTGCTGGTGGTTTGGATTTCTCCAAGCCTGTGGATGCCTACTTCTACGAACCGACTACCAACACACAGTTGGTAGATGCAGTGATATCGCTGACTGGTTTTGCTTTAGTGGGTGGGCCAGCTAGACAAGACCATCCCAAAGCAATTGAATCACTTAAACGCTTAAACCGTCCTTACATGGTGGCATTACCCTTAGTATTCCAAACCACAGAAGAGTGGATGGATAGCGATTTAGGGTTACATCCAATTCAAGTAGCTTTGCAAATTGCGATTCCGGAATTAGATGGGGCAATTGAGCCGATTATCTTATCGGGTAGGGATGGGACTACAGGCAAAGCGATCGCCCTGCGCGATCGGGTTGAAGCGGTAGCTGAACGCGCCTTAAAATGGGCTAACCTCCGTCGCAAGCCGAAGCTTGATAAGAAAGTTGCCATCACCGTTTTTAGCTTCCCACCAGATAAAGGCAACGTCGGAACTGCGGCTTACTTGGATGTATTCGGTTCCATCTATGAGGTGATGAAAGCCCTCAAGAATAATGGCTACGACTTACCCGAATTGCCAGAATCAGCCGAAGCGTTGATGCAAGAAGTCATCCATGACGCCCAAGCGCAGTACAACAGCCCTGAACTTAACATTGCTTACAAAATGTCGGTTCCTGAGTATGAGGCACTCACCCCCTACTCTCAACGTCTAGAAGAAAACTGGGGCCCACCTCCCGGACATCTCAACAGTGATGGGCAAAACCTGCTGATTTATGGTAAGCAATTCGGTAACGTCTTCATCGGTGTCCAACCCACATTTGGTTATGAAGGCGATCCGATGCGACTGTTGTTCTCCCGTTCAGCTAGTCCTCACCACGGTTTTGCTGCCTACTACACTTACCTAGAGCAAGTTTGGAAAGCTGATGCTGTACTGCACTTTGGTACACACGGTTCCTTGGAATTCATGCCAGGTAAACAGATGGGGATGTCTGGTGATTGTTATCCAGATAACTTGATTGGCTCAATTCCCAACTTGTATTACTATGCAGCTAATAATCCGAGTGAGGCGACAATTGCCAAACGTCGGAGTTATGCTGAAACAATTTCCTACTTGACACCTCCGGCAGAAAATGCTGGTTTGTATAAAGGTTTGAAGGAACTCAGCGAGTTAATTGCTTCCTACCAAACCTTAAAAGATAGTGGACGCGGCATTTCCATTGTTAACAGCATTATGGATAAATGCCGGATCGTGAATCTGGATAAGGATATTAATCTGCCAGAAACCGATGCCAAACAGATGAGTGGCGATGAGCGGGATAATATTGTTGGCAATGTCTACCGCAGGTTGATGGAAATTGAGTCACGGTTGTTGCCTTGTGGGTTACACGTGATTGGGAAACCACCAAGTGCAGAAGAAGCGATCGCAACTCTGGTCAACATTGCCAGCTTAGATCGTCAAGAAGAAGAAATTGTTGGTTTACCGCGAATTATCGCCAACAGCATTGGGCGTAACATTGACGATATTTACCAAAGTAACGACAGAGGCATTTTAGAAGATGTCCAATTACTGCAAGATATCACCTTAGCAACCCGTGCAGCAGTTACCGCCCTTGTCCAAGAGCAAACCGACGCAGAAGGACGAGTTTCTCTAGTTTCCCGGTTGAATTTCTTCAACATGGGCAAAAAGGAACCTTGGGTAGAAGCATTGCATAAAGCAGGTTATCCCAAAGTTGACACAGCCACACTCAAACCCCTGTTTGAGTATTTGGAATTCTGCCTCCAGCAAGTTTGTGCTGATAACGAACTAGGAGCATTACTCAGAGGTTTAGAAGGCGAGTACATCCTACCCGGCCCTGGTGGTGATCCCATCCGCAACCCGGATGTATTACCCACGGGTAAAAATATCCATGCTCTTGATCCCCAATCCATCCCCACAACAGCAGCAGTACAATCAGCCAAAATTGTCGTAGACAGGCTTTTGGCACGTAATAAGGCAGAAAACGAAGGTAAATGGCCAGAAACTATCGCCTGCGTCCTCTGGGGAACCGATAACATCAAAACTTACGGTGAATCCCTAGCGCAAATTATGTGGATGGTGGGCGTGCGTCCGGTTCCCGATACCTTGGGACGGGTGAACAAGTTGGAATTGATATCTCTAGAAGAGTTGGGACGCCCTAGAATTGACGTGGTAATCAACTGTTCTGGTGTATTCCGCGACTTGTTCATCAATCAAATGAACCTCCTAGATCAAGGCGTGAAGATGGCAGCTGAGGCAGATGAACCCTTAGAAATGAACTTTGTTCGCAAACATGCTTTGCAGCAAGCTGAGGATATGGGGATTAATCTGCGTCAAGCAGCGACTCGCGTTTTCTCCAACGCTTCTGGTTCCTACTCGTCAAATATCAACTTGGCGGTAGAAAACAGCACTTGGGATAGTGAAGCCGAGTTACAGGACATGTATCTCAACCGGAAATCCTTCTCATTCAATTCCGATAACCCCGGAATAATGGACGAATCTCGACAGATTTTTGAAAGTACATTGAAAACTGCTGATGCAACTTTCCAAAATCTGGATTCTTCCGAGATTAGCTTGACGGACGTTTCCCACTACTTTGATTCCGATCCCACTAAGCTTGTGGCAAGTCTACGGAATGATGGTAAAAAACCAGCATCTTATATTGCAGATACAACTACAGCTAACGCTCAAGTGCGGACGTTATCAGAAACCGTGCGCTTAGATGCGCGTACCAAATTATTAAATCCCAAATGGTACGAGGGGATGCTGAATCACGGTTATGAAGGTGTGCGCGAACTCTCCAAACGATTGGTAAATACAATGGGTTGGAGTGCGACAGCCGGCGCTGTGGATAACTGGATTTATGAGGATACTAACGAAACCTTCATCAAAGATGAAGAAATGCAAAAACGGTTGCTGAACCTTAATCCCCATTCTTTCCGCAAGGTTGTATCAACTTTGTTGGAAGTGAATGGACGCGGTTATTGGGAGACTAGCGAGGAGAATTTAGATCGTCTGCGCGAGTTGTACCAAGAAGTTGAAGACCGGATTGAAGGGATAGAGTAAGATTACATGGGCAGGCGTTATGCCTGCCTTAACAATGAGATAAGGTTAAAAAATGAAATATAAATGATTCAGACATTTCAAAATAAAGCATTAGAAAATTTGTTTAGAGAAAATTTTAATAAAGGAGTTCCTGCAAACTTAGAAAAGAAAATTAGAATCAGACTTGAAGTTATAGACTCAGCGTTATAGCAACGGACAGTGAGCTTAGGACAGCAATAAAATCACAAAGTACGCTGTTGAAAACGCGTTTTCCGCAAACTGTCCTAACGGCTTTGGCGATTGCTATAATTGTAGAAGATATTAGATTACCCGGTTATGATTTGCATGAATTAAAAGGAGATAGGAAAGGAACTTGGTCAATAAAGGTATCAGCAAACTGACGTATAACTTTTAAATTTGAAGATGGTGATGCTTATGATGTCAATCTGGAAGATTATCATTAACTTCTGTGTTAATATGATATTAATTGGCTAGACCATGCTAAATAAGGTTAACCAAATTATTAAGTAAGAAGTATTAATTATGGATAATTGGCAAGATATTACTGATGATAGATTAGTAAGACCAATACATCCTGGCGAAGTAGTTGCAGATATTTTAGATGATTTAGATATTAATACCGCAAATTTTGCAGAAATTTTAGGAGTATCTAATCAAACAATTCAGGAAATTATTAATGGTCAAAGCTCAATTACAGTAGATATAGCAATACGTCTTGGTAAAGCTTTAGGAAATGGCCCAAGACTTTGGCTCAATCTTCAGCAAAAAGTCGATCTTTGGGATGCTTTGCAAAGCCATAAAGAAGAATATGAGCAAGTTATGACGTTGGTTTAGAATAAATTGTAAAGAATTATTTTTTGAGTAATTGAAATTTACAGCAATTTTCAGGTAGTAGAGTAGAATCCAGTAATATAAGTTTTTTATATTACATAGTTAGTGTGCATTTAGCAAAGAGAGTAAAGACACTAAATGAAAATTTTTACCTACGTAGACAATTCTAACCTTTTTATAGAAGGCCGACGGCTATCTGCTATAAACAAGAGAATTGATGGAGTTTGTAATATCTATGAAGCAATCAATCTGAAAATATTTGATAACGACTGGTATATGGACTACGGTCGCTTGCATGAATTTTTATGCGGCACAGAAAAGTCAGAGATTGGCGGAACTAGACTTTGGGGATCACCTCCGCCCAAAGATACCTTCTGGGATTACGTTAAAAGCAAAGGTTTTGATGTTCAAACCTACGAACGTTCAAAAGGTAAAGAGAAAAAAGTCGATACTGCGATTGCTTACCAAATTGGAAAAGATTCAGGCAAAATAATCGATAAAGAAAATGACATAATCGTTATTGCAGCAGGCGACAAAGATTATATGCCTTGCATAGATGATTTGACTAATGATGGCTTCAGAGTTCATGTTGCTTTTTGGGGACACGCTGCAAGAGAAGTGCAAGAGGCAGCTACAAAATTTATTAATCTCGATCCCCATCAAGATTATTTGAGTGCATTTTGGTGTCGGCCACAATAGAGATACCAACCAATAAGTATCGTTTTACTTTTGAGGTTTTCTGCAAGGCGATCGCACTCCCTCTTTCACAACAGGTGATCGCTTTGTTTTTGAGGTTTTCTGTAAGGCGATCGCTCTTTTGTTAACTATTATTTATCTTTAAGGCAAAATCTCAAAGCTATCGCAGTGCTGAGGTCGAAATAATCTAAAATCTCGCTGATCTAAGGTAAATATTTTTTTAATACCATAGCGTTCAGTTATAGCCATAACACTTGCATCTACAAAATCAATCCGACTATCTGCATACTCATCCAAGATTTCTGCCACACGAATTACATCTTGGTCTGTTAAAGCTATTAAACTAAATCGACTCGCAGATAGTCCTTGCAAAAAAGCTATAACTGTCGCTACACCTGGATTACGTCCTACTAAATAAGCTAATTCTGCCAATACTGTTTGTGGTAACAGAATTTGTTTTTGTTGTATATATACTGTTGCAACAATACTGTGCATTGCATCCGAACGGTTCAACAATGCTACAACAAAACCCGTATCAGCCACCACTGAGGTTATTTCCACGTCCAACCAGATTTTTCAGTAATTTCCTGTTGGAGAATATCTTCAGAATTTGTAGCCAAATCAGGTGTTCCTGCAAATAAGCCAATTAATGGGTCAGACACAGCATTATCAACTGGTTCTAGCAATTGGGTTTCGAGATATACCTTAACAGCTTCACTGACAATTGATTCAGGAGATTGTCCTCGTTGACTAGCCAGATTTGTGACTTTTTCTAGTAAAGTCTGTTCCGGTTTCCAGTTAAATGTAGAGTCCACAAGATAAGTTATTTTTGTTTAATGATAAATATATTTTAACAAATAGGGGTTTGATGCTCACTATTATACTTTTTTGTCTTTAAGTCAAATATACACAGTGATACTTACGGTAAGCTACGCTAACGCTCTCTCTTCCAGAACAGGCGATGTCTAACGACAAGCCGAAGGAGCGTCTATGCTTTGTTTTGAGGTTTTCTATAAGGCGATCGCATTTGCTCTTTTGGCAACAGCATTTGCTATTTCGGCGATGCCGAAGGCTGGCTACGCCTACGCATTTGCTATTTCGACAACAGCATTCTTCAATTAAGCGTATTTGCTCTTCAAGAGTTAGGCTTTGAGCTTGCTGTAATTAGACATAAAAGCTAATCTGCTAATTCATCGGATATACAAGTCATTCCAATACGGTTCAGATAAAACTCAATCCCCCCAACCCACGCCACTTGACCAAATAATTACTAATTTGTAATTCGTAATTATTTGGTCATTCGAATCTCAAGCCTGCATTTCAGCTTACAGTAAATAATCGTTGCCAAGTTAATTCTTTTGTAGTCTCATCCCAATGCCAGCGTAATAAATTAGCAGGTTGACTCTTGGCAATTCTTAGTAAACCAATCGCTTGTCTAGGCGCATTAGTAGCTAAAGCGATCGCACTTTCTACGTCACAAATTCCCCATTTCACCAAATTTTGCACTCCCACCAACAAGGGTAAAGTCGTCCCCGACAAAGTGCCATCCGCCAGTTGTGCCGTACCGTTTTTAACTTCAATTTGCCGACTATCCCAAGGATACACGCCATCGGGTAGCCCTAAAGGTGCAAGAGCATCGCTGACAAGAAACAGCCCTTTTTCTTGATAGCTAGCGCGAAGTAAAATTTGCAGCATCGTGGGCGAAACGTGTTTACCATCAGCAATAAAACTACACATCACATCAGGATGAATAATTGCTGCTCCTAACAATCCTGGTTCGCGGTGATGTAACGCTGGCATGGTGTTGAAAGCATGGGTTACCATCGTTGCACCCTGCTCAAAAGCACGTTGCGCTTGGACAGCTGTTGCTTGAGAATGCCCTAAACTGACAGTAATCCCCAGAGAACGCAAATATGGAATTACTTCACCAGTCAAATCTAACTCCGGTGCTAAGGTGATGACTTTTACAACATGAGCATAATTACCCAAAACCCGCTTTACCTGATCAATTGTTAAGGGTAACAGGTACTCTGCTGGGTGTGCGCCACGCTTTTGGAAATTCAAAAATGGGCCTTCTAGATGTACTCCCAGAATCTTGGCACCTGCTTGTTGACTGGAGAGAACCTCAGCAATAATCGCAAGCGATCGCTGAATATTTTCTACCGAAGTTGTTACAAGTGTCGGTAAAAATCCATCTACCCCGGCATCCCACAAAAATTGTGATATTTTCACCAGCAAGTGAGCATTAAGAGCTGTCAAATCAGGAAATGCCAAACCCAAAGCACCGTTAATTTGCAAATCAACGCCGCCTAAAGAAATCCAGTCACCTGCTACATCTAGTAGAAGCGCACGGCTGTGTACTCCTCCTGTACCCATTGGCAAGATTTGCTCAATTATGCCCTCTTGATTAACCAAGAGCATCTGCAAATCTTTGTACCCTGGTACTCTAGCATTGATAATATCTACAGGATTTTGTGTTGCTTGGATCATCACACTGGCGAGAAGAGAGCTAAATCTCATCCGATTTTAGATGAAACAATCGGCGATTAATCCAAAATCCGAAATCGTTCGACTGAACGCTCACGACAAGTCCAAAATCCAAAATTCTATGACACCCCTAGTCGGTATTATCATGGGCAGCGATTCTGATTTGCCCACCATGAAAGACGCGATCGCAGTTTGTGAAGAATTTGGCGTTGAGAGTGAAGTGGCGATCGTTTCTGCTCATCGTACCCCAGAACGCATGGTGCAATATGCTCAACTTGCACACCAACGCGGTATTAAGGTGATTATTGCTGGTGCGGGTGGTGCTGCCCATCTGCCTGGAATGGTAGCGTCTTTAACTCCACTTCCTGTCATCGGTGTTCCTATACCCACCCGTAACTTACAAGGTGTGGATTCTTTGTATTCTATTTTACAAATGCCTGCGGGTATTCCTGTGGCAACAGTGGCGATCGGTAATGCCAAAAATGCCGGACTTTTAGCAGTGCAAATCCTCGCAACTGGGCAACCAGAATTGCTAGAAAGAGTGCAGCAATATCGCCAAATCTTATCTGAATCAGTAATTGCAAAGCAAGTAAAACTACAAGAATTAGGCTATGAGCAATATTTACAGCAGATGTTTTAATAAATGTTAACAGCAGAGGAGGGGAGCAGGGGAGCAGCAAGTCTTTCCCTTATGCGCCATGCTTAATGCTCAATACAACTCTTGAAGAGGCTGCGCCCTAAGCGTAGCTATGCCCCAGGCTTTACGGCTTACCTCGACTTTGATCAAGACAAGCTAAGTACAAGTGCCCAATAAACAAATAACAAATAGACAAATGACTAACCAAACTATTCGCGTAATTGCCCGTTTTATTGCTTTGCCTAATAAAGTAGAAGAACTAAAAGCTGTACTGTTAGAACTGATTGAGCCAACGCGTCAGGAAGCAGGTGTGATCAAGTATGAACTTGTGCAAAACCAGTCCGATCCAACAGACTTTACTTTTATAGAGGAGTGGACTTCTGATCAAGCCCTGAATACTCATCTAGATTCACCCCATCTCAAAGCGGGAGTAGCCAAACTCGAAGGTTTAGTGACTGCTGCACCAGATGTCCGCCGATACCATCTTTTAGCATAGTCACATAATGCTAACTTGAAGTAGATTCTTTATTATTGGGGATCATTGGGAATATCTCAACCTTAAATTTTGGGATTGAAGCGATCGCTCCAATCAATGCAGCATTCTGAAGTATCTTGCTCCTCAAGCCTTAGTCAAAAATTGAGAGCTACAACTATGGTAGAAAATTAAATTGTGCTACCTTTAATCGAGTTTATTTTTTTGACAGTAACATGTATCAGTGAGGCAATAGCTGTTAAATGGTCAGATGTTCAATGGGAGAGAGAAAGTCTTATAATAACGCGTCAATGGTCAATGATAAGAAAATGTTTTATACTTCTTAAGGCAACTAAAAACTTCTCAGAACATTTGCAATATCTAATTTTTACAATGCCTAAAAATGGCAGGTTAATGTAAGGCCAAATACGTTTTTAATTTCCAAAAAGCTCTAAAATAGTATGTTAATGGGATGAACAATTTTATTGATGGCTGAAACTAGTCTTCTAGCCTTATTATGTGCCAATTGCTTGGAATGAACTGCAATGTTCCAACGGATATTTGCTTTTCTTTTGAAGGGTTTTCTGCACGGGGAGGAAAAACGGATGATCATCGCGATGGTTGGGGCATTGCTTTCTTTGAAGGAAAGGGATGTCGGATATTTTTAGATGCCCAACCTTCTATTATTTCTCCAGTAGCGGAGTTGGTGCGGAGTTATCCCATCCACTCAACCCATGTCATAGCCCATATCCGCAAAGCCACTCAGGGTGAAGTTGCCCTACATAACTGCCATCCTTTCCGCAGAGAATTGTGGGGTCAGTATTGGGTGTTTGCCCACAATGGTAATTTGCCAGATTTTGATCCGGAAAATTTAGGCTTTTATCAAGCTGTAGGTGACACTGATAGTGAAAAAGCATTCTGTATGATGCTAGAAACATTGCGACAGCACTTTCCTGAGGGGAAGCCTGACATCAAGGAACTGTACCCTGTACTGAAAGAAATTAGTGATAAAATCGCAATAACTGGTATATTTAATTACCTATTGTCCGATGGAAAACACTTGTTTGCTTATTGCTCAACCAAACTCAGCTACATTGTCCGCCAAGCGCCCTTTGCAGCTGCCCATTTAATTGACCAAGACATGACCGTAGATTTTCGGGAAGTGACTACCGAACGCGATTGCGTCGCTGTCATTGCTACCACACCCCTGACTGACAACGAAGTTTGGACACAAATCCAACCGGGAGAATTACTAGTTTTTCAGGACGGATTACCTCTAAAATATGCATTTAGTTAAGAATAAATAATTGCTCAATTTTTCCCATTTAGAAACTTTCTAGATGGGTTTTATTTTTCATGCTTTTCATATATTATTAGCATTTTAAGCGCAGCCGTTTTTACTGATACAGGAAGAATTGGTTTTTGGACAAATACAAGTTTTACCTACTTCGGCTATAGAATTAGCTAATACTTCTTTGTAGATGCAAAGTAAATTTTCTAGATGATCTCCGCTTAATTGGTTAAAGGGTACAGGAAATTCTTGTACAGGTATAATATCTCCATCCTTGACATTAAAGCCTAGAGCGCGAGTACCAATCGTAACACCTGCATGAAGATAGACTTCCTGAAGTTCATAACTTAGATATTTAGTAATACGAAGTGCAACATCATAAGTGGCTAATTGACCAAAACCTTCTACTTCACAGCTAACAGACTCAACAAATTGGTGAATACTGTGAAAGTTTTCAAAACTACTAATATAGTGACCATCAAAATATTCTAAGGCAATCTCAACCGCTAAAGCTAGACACTGGCGACCAACACGGCATTGATGCCTATGAACTTTTCCCTGCTCATCTTTGCTAAGAAAAGCTTTTTTGACAGCATCTCTTAAATTGCCAGCTTTTTTATACCAAGAATATTCCTTCTCTGCATAGAGATAAACATTAGCCAAATAGTCGTTGTATATCTCGGTGTAGGATTTCATATCTAAAAACTTATCACTCAATATCTAGTGTAATATTGGAGACGATAGTCGTCAATTTTACTAGGGTTTCTCTAACTGCTGATTTTTAGCCAACCAAACACCTGAGCAACAGTTAACTCCAAGTCTATCCCTGATAACACTGGCGAACGCTAATCACCCTGCAAACGACCTACTGATAGCTTCGCCCAGGTTGGAAACTGGAGTATCCATCGACACGAGGGTTAAATAGTTGAAAGTAAAAACATTTGTAATTGCTCACAAAACTGGTAAAATCACCATATTCTTGATAAAGAATGTGAGGTTTTTTGGTATTTGCAACTAGATACATGGAATCATCCAGTATGATAAACACTATATAACTGTATTCCCATCAATTATTTGTAGATTTAGTGGAGGAAATAGAATGAGTTTGTGGCAACGCCCACTGAAAAGGTTACAAGCGATCGCTGAACATAGAACATATCGGTTCCGGCTAAATTCGCTCAAAAGCTTTGTATCGCTCTTTTTAGTAGGTACTGTATTGAGTGTGGCGCTTGCCGCCTGCTCTGGTGGAACTGGAAGTAATTCTTCCTCTGAACCCCCTACTGCTAGTCCTGTTGCTGCAAGCAAGGATAATGTTGAACTAACCCTCGTTTCTTTTGCAGTTACGAAAGCAGCTCACGAAGCGATCATTCCTAAGTTTGTAGAACAGTGGAAGAAAGATCATAACCAAACTGTTACCTTCAAGCAAAGCTATGGCGGATCTGGTTCCCAAACTCGTGCTGTTATCGATGGTTTGGAAGCAGATGTTGTTCACTTGGCACTAGCTGGAGACACCACAAAGATTGAGAAGGCTGGATTGATTCAACCAGGATGGGAGAAGGAAGTTCCCAACAATGGTATTGTTTCTAAATCTGTTGCAGCAATAGTCACTCGTTCCGGCAATCCTAAAGGCATCAAGAACTGGCAAGATTTAGCCAAAGACGGTGTGAAATTGATTACTGCTAACCCCAAAACTTCTGGCGGTGCTAAGTGGAATTTTTTAGCACTATGGGATTCTGTAATTAAAACAGGTGGCGATGAGGCGAAAGCGACTGAATTTGTGACTAAAGTTTACAAAAATGTGCCAATCTTGCCTAAAGATTCGCGGGAAGCTACTGATACATTTGCCAAGCAAGGGCAGGGGGATGTCTTAATCAACTACGAAAACGAAGTTATTTTGGCACAGCAAAAGGGCGAGAAGGTTGATTATGTCGTTCCCGATGTGAATATATCCATCGACAATCCGATCGCTGTGGTAGATAAAAATGTTGATAAGCACGGAACCCGCGAAGTTGCTGAAGGTTTTGTGAAATACCTCTATAGCCCAGAAGCACAACAAGAGTTTGTTAAATTGGGATTCCGTCCTGTGGATGAGACTTTAGCTCAAAACAAGGAAGTCACAGACAAATTTCCCAATCTGAAAACTCTGGGTACAGTTGCAGACTTCGGTGGTTGGAGTGCAATCGATCAGAAGTTCTTTGCAGATGGCGGTGTGTTTGATAAGGTTCAAGCCCAAATTAAACGGTAATTAGTCATTAATCAATAATCGGTGGTCAGTAAAAAAAACAACTGACCACTGGTAAAAAACTTTTTTTGAAATTAAAATTTTGAATTTTTGACTATGACGACTGTATCTCCTTCTGTGGAAGTTCAACGCAAAACGCCATTTTGGAAGAGATTGGGGCGGATTCCGTGGACTTGGCGAATCACCATTGCATATCTGACGGTGATGTTGCTTATCCCGATAGCTGCCATGTTCCTGAAAGCAAGTACGGAACCTCCGGCGAGATTTTGGGCGATCGCAACCAGTGAGATTGCATTAGCTACATATAATGTCACTTTTGTTACAGCAATATTTGCTGCCCTTCTTAATGGCATTTTTGGGACTCTAATCGCTTGGGTTCTGGTTCGCTACGACTTTCCCTTAAAACGCTTGATTGACGCCACAGTGGATTTACCCTTTGCACTACCAACTGCGGTAGCAGGGCTAACTCTGGCAACAGTTTATAGTAATAACGGCTGGATAGGTTCGCTACTAGCACCACTGGGAATTAAGGTGTCTTTTACCCGCACGGGAGTAGCGGTGGCAATGATATTTATCTCACTACCTTTTATCGTTAGAACTGTCCAACCCGTGCTTCAGGAAATGGAACACGAAATTGAAGAAGCCGCCTGGTGTCTGGGTGCTTCTCAATGGCAGACCTTCTGGAAAGTGATTTTGCCACCTTTATTTCCGACAATTTTGACTGGTGTTGCTTTGGGTTTCTCCCGTGCAGTTGGGGAATATGGGTCAACTGTGATTATCTCTTCCAATACACCTTTCCAAGATTTGATTGCACCTGTGCTAATTTTCCAGCGGTTAGAGCAGTATGACTATTCTGGTGCAACAGTAATTGGCATAGTTTTACTATCAATTTCGTTGGTACTGCTATTGGCAATTAATTTCTTACAAGCATGGGCAAGGCGATATGACAGTAGATAAGCCAAGTTTTCACTCATCTTCTGCGTCTGATACAGAAATAGCCAAGCCTAAAGAGCAGAAGAGTTGGGTACCAATAGTTTTAATTGGGATAGCGATCGCCTATTTAGCCTTAGTTCAATACATCCCTGCAATCAACGTTTTTATCCAAGCCTTTAGCAAAGGATTTGGGCCGTTTCTGTCCAACCTGACGCGACCAGCTTTTATCCATGCAGCTTGGCTAACACTGTTGCTAGCTTTGATTTCTCTGCCTATAAATACAGTATTTGGGCTATGTGCAGCCTGGGCGATCGCTCGTCATAAATTTCCCGGACGCGCCGTAGTTTTAAGCATTATTGACTTGCCCTTTTCGATTTCGCCTGTAGTCGCAGGATTAATGATTGTGCTACTTTACGGACGCAATGGCTGGTTTGGCCCTTGGCTCCAGGCCCATGATATCAAGATAATCTTTGCCTTTCCAGGTATGGTGCTGGCTACAGCCTTCGTGAGTATGCCCTTTGTGGCGCGGGAAGTAATTCCTGTTTTAGAAGAATTTGGTAAGGATCAAGAAGAAGCTGCGAGAACTCTAGGTGCGAAAGATTGGCAGATATTTTGGCGCATCACCTTACCTAGTATTCGCTGGGGCTTACTCTACGGTTTAATTTTGACCAATGCCAGAGCAATGGGTGAATTCGGGGCGGTTTCGGTAGTATCTGGCAACATTGCTGACCAAACCCAGAGTTTACCATTGTTTGTAGAAGATGCTTACAAACAATATGAAACCGAAGCTGCTTTCTCTGCAGCTGTACTGTTAGCGTTGTTAGCAGTAGTAACCTTAGTGCTGAAGGAGATTTTAGAACGGAAAACCCGCATTAAAGATGTTGAATAGAAAAATCAAGCGATTATAGTTATCCTTTAAATAGGATACAAGCAAATCAGGGGACATGGTACGCTCTACCTAGTACCGATCAGGAAATTACCATTAAAGTTAAGGGTAGTTCTGTACCAATCCTGATTAGGGATTAAAATAATTCAAATATGGCTAGTGACAATACACTTACCAATAAACGGATTCGACTAAGAATTCCTAAGAATTATCACCAGGAACCTGTCATTTCTCGCCTGGTGTCTGACTATGGACTGACTGTGAATATCACGGCAGCGATTTTGGGAGCCAACGCTGTCGGTGATGGTTGGTTTGACCTTGAATTACAAGGAACAGATGCACAAATTCAGAGTGGGTTAACCTATCTCCACGACTTGAAGTTGCAAGTCTGGGATGACACTCAAGCAAGTGATTGGTAAGGATTAACCTCTCTCTAAATCTCTCTCCTTAAAGGAGAGAGACTTTGAATTTTCCCCCTTCCCGCGTCGGGAAGGGGGTTAGGGGGTTAGGTTTTTCTTTAATAAGCGATAGAAATTAGTTTTTCAAAATCTTGGCAATCAAAATTTTGTTGTTTTTGGGAATATTTACCACATCTATCATAGTAAACTTTATTTTCTTGTATATTGAAGAAATATCCTTCTATTTCGGATTGCTGTTGTTTAAGTTTAAAAACTACTTTATTAGTTGTATATTTAGCATATTTTCTAATCAGATAAACAAAACTATCAAAATTTCTATTTTGAGCTTTTTCAAAATATAGTAATAGCCAGATGAGTTAGGACGCCAAACGTAAGACAGATTCCATAGCCTCTCGAAGAGTGTCAAAATGCTGGATTTGTTTGCGGATTCGACTCTTGAGCCATGACCAACATTTCTCAATTCGGTTGAGGTCTGGGGAATAAGATGGCAAATACAAGACTTCACAGCCAGCCTCTCGAATCAACTGTTCAATACGTCCACCTTTATGAAAGGTGGCATTGTCCATTGTGACAACTTGCCCTGGTTTAAGTACAGGTACTAAGCAAGTTTCCAACCAGGTCTCAAATACATCTCGATTTTATTCATCAAAATAATTATCATCTAATCTACTAAAGTATTCATCATATCCTTCCTCAAGTTCAGGATAATACATGAATCTGTATAAAGGTTTAAGAAATTTATCGCTTACTAATTCAAAAATGTTTAATGTAGCATCTATGATTTCTACTGCTTCTTTTGCAGAAATTGGGATCACATCATATCTAGGGTTTATACGATCCTCCTTCTTTATACCTTCTTTAAACATTCTTTCTGCGTTGGGAAATTTATCTATTTCTAGCTTTATTTGTTCATGAACTGTAAAAATATTATTGAATTTGTCAAGTATATGAAATAGTTTATGTCCATACTTATTACTTAAGATATCTATTAGTTCTGTTTGTGATTTTATTTGTTCAGGAAATATAGAAATATTTTGGTCTAATTGTTTTAACAATGGTTCTGCAATTATGCAAGCTTTGAAGAGTTTTTCAATTGCTTGCGAAGCTGGAAAAATTACAAATTGATAATCTCTGGTGTTTTTTAAAGTAACAATAGCAAGATGTAAGTCTTCAAGTACAAAACGAATAAAATCTATTGTTTTATTAGGTAAATCAAAAATATTATCAATAATATTTCTTAGTTTTTCTGGATTTTTGGGGTCGCAATACCTAACAACATCTTCTAAATTATTGATGGTATATAATTTGTTTTTGCCTTGCTCATATAAATTTTTTAAATGCTCAATGTCCTCTTCTGTTAAATTTTGCTTGACTATTTTTGGGAAATTTGTAAATTCAATAACATTAGAATTGTTGTCAACTTTCTCTGGGTGTGCAAAGTACCAAATTTCACCTTGAAAAAAAATGGAGTCTCTTTAATATTTAAAGAAACAGGATATATCTTATCGCCATAATTTTCTTTATACCAATTATCAACTTCAAAAAGATAATTTAGTAAGCGGTCAGGAGAGACTCTACCTAATAAAGCATCTACATCTGGATAATCATCTTCATTTGAATTTAGATCTGGAAATAATTCATTTCTTACTATATCAAGTCTGTCAGCAATAGAGATATTTTCACTTGCTAATCTACGATCTGTTTTAGCTACTTGAGCATTTATTTCATCTTTGTTCATTGTTAATTCATCCTCAGATATTACATAAAACAAGTTTTATTTAGACAATTATAATTTAGCCATTGAATTCAGGTTATTGATGCAAATATACTTAGGTATATTATTCTCTGAAGCACCTGAGAGTTTGCTGATTTCATGTCTTAATTTTTGCTTCAATGATGTAATTTCTTCTTGCGGCTGTGTCGTCAACATACTGCTTTTCCTGTTTCAATGCTACTTACTTGATACTTGCAGTATGCCCACTATGAAATAAAATCTAACAAAATCCTTGCAACACCACCTAACCTGACTTCGGGAACTCTTTAATCACTTGGTAATGAGTAAGGCGATATCTACGACGGGCTGTGACACTCGAACGCGAACAGCGTGTCGCAGACAAGACTAGCTAACACTTCGCTATTGGCGTCGCCCTCCAATTTTGATTCCAAGTAGGACTTACGCAAGAACTCTCTGAAACTCTTATTTCTCCGTGTCCTCCGCGTCCTCTGCGGTAGTCTGCGGCAAGCCGCTTTGCGTCTACGATTTTTCGTTACCTGTGCGTAAGTCCTGATAATGACGATATCAGGAACAGATAGATGTAAGAGATTCTCAACTGTTTTGGCGTCAAAGTACTCCATATAAATTGAGCCTAATTTACGTAAATTTACTTATTGTTTCTTTGCTGTCTTTGTGAGACTCTCCTTTACATAACAATTAAATTTGTTAAATCGATAGAGTTACCGTAGTTTAATAATCGCCAAAAAGATGAAAATCTCTATGAGGCGGACATTGTATTTGCCGCTCATAAAACTAAGTCTGGCTATGTTTGGGCAAATATTGTTTCAAAGTCCCATTAGCTTTTATAGATTTAGAAATTAAAAATAAATATTATTAATAGTTTTACACCTTTAAGATAGTTTTCAATTAACTTAAACAAAAAGGTAGCTGAAATCACAGCATTAAAATCAAAAACCTATTATCTGTCAACTCCCCTTGTAAATAAATTCTGATAACTATTTGCAATTGCTTAGTCATATCCTGTAATCTGGATTCTCAAGTAGCTGATTACTATCTCAGTAGCTAGCAATTATTTGCTGATTTATTGAGAGTTAATGGCAGCCGGGGAGTAAGTGTAGGGGTGGCAAATGGTGTTAAGGCAAATATTGAAAGTTCTGCTGGTTACAAGCTCTATTTTGTTCTGCGTTCCAATAAGTGCAATTGCTCAAGAAGTTAACAAAGTACAAACTAAATATGTTACATCGGTGCTACGTGATTCTAGGTCGATTGGAAAGATTCTAAGACTCAATCAAGTAGAACTTCCCAATACCAGCGCTCAAATGCTAGTACAGTCACCAACAACACCGAATATGCCAACTACTGAAGTTACGCAAGTGACAGGAGTTAAGGCAAATCCCACCGATAAAGGTGTGGAGGTGATTTTACAGACCTCGAAAGGTCAACAGTTGCAACTAGTCAATCGCAGTGCTGGTAGCAATTTTATCACTGACATTCCCAATGCTCAACTGCGCCTAGCATCGGGCGAAGCATTCACATTCCGCTCAGAAAAGCCAATAGCGGGTGTTACACAGATAACGGTAACAAATCTTGATGCCAATACTATCCGGGTGACAGTAACAGGTGAGGTGGGTGTACCAACTGTCGAGTTATTTGATAGTCCAGACGAGGGTCTGATTTTCTCTGTTGCGAGTACTGCACCTTCTGTGCCATCACAGCAGCAACCCCAAACACAACAACAGCCAACGAACCAGACACAACCAAGTCAACCATCAGCTTCAGGTGATGAGCCAATTGAATTGGTGGTAACGGGTGAGCAAGATGGATATCGCGTACCAGATGCGTCAACCGCGACTAAAACTGATACACCTCTGCGCGACATCCCGCAATCGATTCAGGTGATTCCACGACAAATAATTGATGATCAAAAAACAATTAGATTGCGGGATATTCTACAAAATGTCAGTGGGGTAACACCAGGTGCAGGCTATCAAAACTCCTTTGATAGAGTAAGAATTCGGGGATTTACGCAAGAAATAACTTTTCGAGATGGAATTCGTGACAACTTTGCGTCCACAGATTTTGCAAATGTGGAACGGGTTGAGGTACTTAAGGGCCCAGCATCTGTGCTTTTTGGAGAAACTGAACCAGGTGGAATTGTCAATATTGTGACGAAGCAACCTCTAAGTGACCCCTACTACAATGTCGATCTGAGTGCTGGAAATTATGCTTTCTATCGTTCAGCTTTGGATTTATCAGGGCCTCTGAATGTAGACAAAACCTTACTTTATCGCCTCAATGTTGCCTACGAAAATGCTGGTAGTTTCAGAGATTTTGTTAGTTCCCAGAAGATATTTGTTGCACCAGTCATCGCTTGGAAGCTTAGTGATAATACGGATTTAAAGTTATTTTTTGAATACAATGACAGAGATTATAAACCCGATCGCGGAGTGATTGCAATTGGCGATCGCCCTGGGTCAGTTCCGATTAGTCGATTTTTTGGTGAACCCTCTATTAACGAAGGCACTGCTACAAACTACAAGTTTGGGTACAATCTCGAACACCGCTTCAGTCAAAATTGGCAACTGCGTCAGGCTTTTTCTACCAACATCTTCAAGAGTGATGAAATTCGCGTTCAGATAGACGAACTGCAAGCAGATGGACGCACAGCAACTAGAGACATTGCTAATTTTGGTGGAAGGACTCAAGAAGACTACAGACTCCAGACAGATGTTATTGGTAACTTCAAAACAGGAACAATTACTCACAAACTGCTGTTTGGCGTAGACCTGAACCGTTACACTGATGTCTCTAATGGCTTTACTAACGGGCCTTTTGCATCGATTGATGTTTTCAATCCTGTCTACTTTGTTCCGATTACCCGTCCCACGACTCCTTACATAGTTCAAAATTTTACAGATACATTAGGCTTTTATCTGCAAGACCAGGTAACTATAGCTGAGAACCTCAAGCTACTCTTGGGCGGTCGTTTTGATACGGTCAGTATTTTACAGAAGGACTTGGTAGCCCAAAGTGCAACCAACGACAATAATTCCGCCTTCACACCGCGAGTTGGCATTGTCTATCAACCGATCCCTCCTGTTTCTCTGTATGCAAGCTATGCAGAATCATTCGTACCACAGTATGGACGGTCTAGAGACAATTCACCTTTTACTCCCGAACGCAGTAAACAGTACGAAGTAGGCATAAAAGGAGAGCTGCTTGACGGCAAACTCTCAGCAACATTGGCAGCTTACCACCTTACAAAGTCTAACGTTTTAACTAGTGATCCCACTGATTCCAATTATTCCATTCAGGTGGGGGAACAAACCAGCAAGGGCATTGAACTTGATATTGTCGGACAAATAACACCAGGTTGGAATGTGATTGCTAGCTATGGTTATATAGATGCCAGAGTCACCCGTGATAATAACTTGCCTGTGGGCAATCGTTTACAAAACGTGGCAGAAAATACTGCCAGTTTCTGGACAACTTACGAACTTCAACAAGGTAATTTCAAAGGGTTGGGCTTTGGTTTAGGTCTTTATTATGTGGGCGATCGCCCCGGAGAAATTGACAAATCCCTTATCCTACCAAGTTATTTTCGCACAGATGCAGCGCTGTTTTACAAGCAAGATAACTGGAGGGTTGGTCTCAATTTCAAAAATCTTTTTAATATTAACTACTACCTGGAAACTCAGGGACGCGACGTTGTTTACCCAGGTGAGCCGTTTACGGTGATTGGCTCTGTTTCTTTCACATTCTAAGCTCAATAGGCATCTGCATCAAAGCTACGCACAATGTGAGGTTTTTGTCATCTGGAATAATAAGGTGTGTGGAGAGAAAATGAATAAGCAAATATGTAAATTCAGTTACAGACGAGAGTGGTTGTTAATAGTTTTCACAGTTTTGCTGGTTCAGCCTGCAAAAGCGCAAGATATTCCTAAACTTAATAATCGGTTAAGCGCTCTTGCGAAAACATCAATACAAGTCAAACCACCTCAAGTAAATAAGAAGATTAGGCAATTAAGTGAGCTAGAACCTTTTGTGACTAGCGCCAAAATGTTATTAGTGCAGTCGCCAACACCACCAAACACGCCACAAACAGAAGTTGTGCAAGTTACAGCAGTTAAGGCAAATCCCACTGATAAAGGTGTGGAGGTGATTTTACAAACATCTAAAGGTGAACAGTTACAAATCACAAATCGCAGTGCAGGTAATAATTTTATTGCTGATATTCCCAATGCTCAACTGCGCTTACCCAGTGGCGATACGTTTACATTCCGCTCTACTAAACCAATTGCGGGTGTAACTGAAATCACAGTTACTAACTTTGATGCCAATACTATCCGAGTCACAGTAACGGGTGAGGGGAGTGTACCAACTGTCGAATTGTTTGACAGTCCCAACGAGGGTATAATCTTCTCTGTTGCAACTGCTACATCCCAAGCACGAACACAGCAGCCACCTCAAACCCAACCAACTCCCTCTCAACAAAAGCCAGAAAGTCAAACACAGCCAAAACCATCAATCAATAGTGATCAACCGATTGAGTTGGTAGTAACAGGTGAACAAGACGGATATCGAGTGCCCGATGCGACAACTGCGACGAAAACTAATACGCCTGTGCGCGATATCCCGCAATCTATTCAGGTGATTCCTCAACAGGTGATTAAGGATCAAGGAATTACCCGAATTTCAGATGCATTACGCAATGTGTCAGGTGTCACCAAAGAAGGGAGTTATGGGGATGCGACAGATGTCTATCGGATTCGAGGATTTGTAACCTACGACACTTTGAGGAATGGTTTTAGAATTCAAGACCCCGTTATTAATCCTGCCAGCCTTGAGCGGATTGAAGTATTGAAAGGCCCAGCTTCAGTGTTATATGGTCAATTTGAACCCGGTGGAATTGTCAACTACGTGACCAAACAACCACTCGATTACCCTTACTACTCTGGTGAATTTACTGTTGGGAGTTATGACTACTATCGCCCCTCGATTGATATTTCTGGACCGCTCACGGCTGACAAAAAGTTACTATACCGCTTGAATACCGCCTATGAAAGTGCCGGCAATTTTGTCGATTTTGTCAACTCTCAAACGTTTTCTATTGCTCCTGTGTTGACCTATAAATTTAGTGAGAACACAAAGTTAACGTTTGAGTATGAATATAGCAAACTTGAGCGAGTCTTTAACGATGGTTTACCACCCCTGCCAATTGTTTTTCAACTTCCCATTAACCGATTTTTGCTAGAGCCAGATATCAACGACGGTTTCACCGAGGAATCAAACAATATCAATTTAACTCTTGACCACCGATTTAGTGAAAACCTACAGCTCCGCACTGGATTTGCCGCCTATTTCCAAAATTTCGGCATTGGCTCTCAATATCTTCGACCTGGTGATTTGGGTGTAGATGGTCGGACGCTATCTCGTGGCTTGATAACAGACGGTTCTGGCGACTACTTGAGCTACAACCTGCAAACAGATTTAATTGGAAAATTCAATACAGGTTCCATCAAACATCAGGTGCTTCTGGGCTTTGACTGGAGCTATTACGACTATAAAACCGCTCCCTACACTTCTTATGTGGCTACGCCCATAGATATTTTTAACCCAGTGTATGGCTCTCCTCAGCCAAAAACCGAACTTGAGTTTTCTAATAATTACACCACCAAGCGCGACACATTTGGCATTTATCTGCAAGACCAGATCGTTTTGCTACCCAATCTCAAGTTACTGCTGGGCGGCAGAGTTGACTTTATCAACCAGAGGATCTTGACCCAGGATCTTGACGGTCAAGGGAATCCCATTAATGATCAGAAAACAGATGCTTCCTATAATACTCCCTTTACTCCGCGAGTTGGCGTTGTCTATCAGCCGATTGAACCGATTTCGCTCTATTTTAGCTACAGCGAATCGTTCAACCCCAGCACATCACGTACAGCTGACGGTAGTGCCCTACCACCGGAACTTGGCACTCAGTATGAAGTGGGAGTCAAAGCGGAACTGATTAAAGATAGGCTATCTGCAACATTTGCTGCCTATGACATTACCAAGGAAAATGTCGCTACAACCGATCCCAATAATACCGATTTTTCCATTGCGGCTGGAGAAGTGAAGAGTCGCGGTTTGGAATTTGACATTTCTGGTCAGATTTTACCAGGTTGGAATGTGATTGCGTCTTTATTCCACAACGATGCTTTTGTAAGTAAAGATAATACTCTACCAGTGGGCGACTCGTTGGTCAATGCTCCTGGTATTGGGGGGAGTCTGTGGACAAGCTATGAAATTCAAAACGGTGATTGGAAAGGATTAGGGTTTGGTGGGGGAGTGTTTTATACTGGCGATCGCGAAGCTGAACTCCCTAACACCTTCAAAATCCCCTCCTATGTGCGTGCTGATGCCTCTATTTTCTACAAACGCGATCACTGGAGGGTAGGACTGAACTTTAAGAATCTTACCAGTACTCGGTATTACGATTCTCAAGGCTACTTTCTCCGTCCTGGTGCGCCTCTTACCGTGCTGGGAACAGTTTCGTTTGAGTTTTGACCTTTTTGAACAGGAATATCTACCATGACCTCCAAAACCCTGCGTAATTTCGTATTTGCCTTACACCGCTATCTTGGGTTAGCGATCGGACTGATTGCGATCATTATCGGCTTAACTGGTAGCATCTTGGTTTTCCATACAGAAATCAGCAATTTTCAACAGCATCACAAAATTGGAACCATTGCCCCTCAAGGGGAACTGTTATCGGTTGAGACGATTGTGAATGCAGTCAAACCCATTTACGCCAACCAGCCTGATGCTGTGCTTCAGGCGTTCTATCTGTCACCCAAACTAAATGAGCCAGCTAATGTTGTTTATGCAACTAAAGCCAACGATTGGATCGAGAACTACGTGAATCCTTATACAGGAGCCGTTTTGAGCAACACGCTCAACCCCGATCTGGTGGAGTCATTTTTTAAACTTGTTTATAAGCTGCATTATGCATTGTTAGCAGGCGACATCGGACTCAAGCTTGTTGGTATTATTGGTTTGCTAATGTGTATACTCACGATTACCGGAGTGGTGCTGTGGCCGGGTTGGCGTAAGCTGATTTCAGGTTTTAAAATCAAGTGGAATGCTCATCCCAAGCGAATAAATTTTGATATTCACAAAATCGTAGGCATTGTTGCCGTTGTGTTTCTTGTTTTCACCTTTTTCACAGGGTTCTGCTGGAATTTATCTGAGTTTAGTGAACCGATGATTCGGGCAATCACATTTAGTCCTTCAAAAACTGAGCCAGTTTCTCAACCGATCGCTCTTCAATCTCCACTGCCGCTAACCAAACAATTAAAAACGGCTCAGGCAGCGCTACCAGGAGCAAAACTGCAAACAATCTACTTTCCGTCCAAACCAGAAAATACTTTGTCGATGCGCTATAAGTTTCCCCAAGAAGCGGGGGATTACGGTAATAGCTATGTTTATCTCGATCAATACAGTGGCAAAGTTTTAAGAGTCGATAACGGGTTACAGCAATCCTTAGGCGATCGCGTTCTCAACTCTTTTGTACCTTTGCATTACGGCACATTTGGCGGTTTACTCACCCGTATTTTTTATGTGTTTGTGGGACTTACTCCCACTATTCTTTTTATGACTGGCTTTGTGATGTACCGCTACCGTCAGCGAACAAAAATAACTACAAAAGATAGCATCTATACGACTTCAATTAGATAAAAATTATTTCAGTAATTAACGCTGTTTAAAAAAGTACAATTGGTGTGTGAAGTTATGAAACTGTTGCGATGGTTGTTCACTTGTTGTTTTCTTGTTGCTGTTCTGATACAACCAACTCAAGCAAAGGAAATCACTAAAATTCCTCGCGTGCAAGAACTGGATCGCTCTGCAAGAACGGTTAAAGAATGGTTAGCTCAGATAGAACAACAGAACCAAACACCACAAACAGAAGTTGTGCAAGTTACAGCAGTCAAGGCAAACCCCACTGCTAAAGGTGTGGAGGTGATTTTACAGACATCTAAAGGCGAACAGTTGCAAATCACGAATCGCAGTGTTGGCAATAATTTTATCGCTGATATTCCCAATGCACAGTTGCGTTTACCCAGTGGTGAGGCATTTACATTCCGCTCAGATAAACCAATAGCGGGTGTTAGTGAAATCACAGTTACTAACTTTGATGCCAATACTATTAGGGTAAGTGCGATCGGAGAAACAGGTGTTCCAACTGTCGAGTTATTTGACAGTGCGGATGAGGGTTTAATTTTTAGTGTGGCGACTGCTGCATCCATAGCACAACAACCTCAAACCCAACCAACTCCTCAACAGCAGCCAGAAAGTCAAACACAGCCAAAACCATCAACACAAGGTGATGAACCGATTGAGTTGGTAGTCACTGGTGAACAAGACGGATATAGCGTACCAGATAGCACAACTGCAACTAAAACTGATACTCCTCAACGTGACATTCCCCAGTCAATTCAAGTTATTCCTCAACAAGTCATCAAGGATCAGCAAATCATAAGGATTAGTGATGCAGCACGCAATGTCAGTGGTGTAACTTTACAAGCAGGGTTCGCTGGACTGGTAGATAATTACAACATCCGGGGATTTTCAACCTACAACAATTTGAGGGATGGTTTTTTCTCTGAGGGTTTTTTGACCCTGACAAATCCGACAAATATTGAGCGGATTGAAGTGCTTAAGGGGCCAGCATCTGTGCTGTATGGGCAGTTTGAGCCGGGAGGGGTGGTGAATTATGTCACTAAAAAACCACTTGATTATCCCTATTACTCTGCTGAGTTTACAGCCGGAAGCTTTAGCACCTATCGTCCTTCGCTCGATTTTTCTGGGCCGCTTAACTCAGACAAAAGCATTCTATATCGCTTGAATGTTGCCTATGAAAACTCTGGTAGCTTCGTTGACTTTTTGAATGAAAAAGTCTTTAGCATCGCCCCCTCACTCACGTTCAAATTTGGGGATGCAACGACGTTAACGTTTCAATATGAATACCTCAATGCTGATCGCACTTTCTACGACGGTTTATTACCAGATCCCAAGGTTTTCAAGGTGCCGATTAGTCGCTTCTCGGGAGAGCTAGGAGATTATTACTCAGCTCAATCCCACATCATTAATTTAACTCTTAACCACAGTTTTAACAAAAACCTGCGGGTTCGCAGTGCCTTTTCCGTGAAGCTCAACGATGGTGATGACTTAGCGTTTCGACCGGACTCTCTTGATCCAGACGGTCGTACTCTGTTACGGGGGTATGCGATAGATAGAAACCTTTACCGCAACTACTCCCTGCAAACGGATCTAATTGGTAACTTCAATACGGGATCTGTGCAACATCAAGTTTTGCTGGGGTTGGAGTGGAATAAAGACCTCCTGGGCTACGATAATCTCCGCAGAAGCCCTTCAGTGACTCCTAGTATTGATTTGTTTAATCCTGTGTATGGTGCTTCCCGACCACTAGAGTTTGATGAAGCCTCAGAGCGCGATCGCTACTATCGCGACACGATCGCCCTTTATCTGCAAGATCAAGTCACACTGCTACCAAACCTGAAGCTATTAGTGGGTGGCAGATATGACTTTATTAATCGTAAATATACCGTTCGACAACTAGATCCTACGGGCAACAATCTGATTGGTGATGAGAGCGTTGATCGGTACTATGATGAGGCTTTTTCACCTCGCGTTGGCATTGTTTATCAGCCAATTGAACCAATTTCAATTTATACCAGCTACAGCCGTTCGTTTAATCCCAGTGACTCGCGGACAGTAGATGGAACTCAACTGCCACCAGAGCGGGGTACTCAGTATGAAGCGGGACTGAAAGCGGAACTAATTAAAGACAGGCTATCTGCGACCTTTGCCGCTTATGATATCACCAAAGAAAATGTCGCTACAACCGATCCCACTCCAGGTAACTCTGACTTTTCTATTGCTGCTGGAGAAGTCAAAAGTCGCGGTTTGGAATTTGATGTTTCTGGGCAGATTCTACCAGGCTGGAATGTGATTGCGTCCTTATTCCACAACGATGCTTTTGTGAGTAAAGATAATACTCTACCAGTGGGCGACTCGTTAGTAAATGCTGCTGGTGTTGGGGGGAGTCTGTGGACAACTTATGAAATTCAAAATGGTGATTGGAAAGGATTCGGGTTTGGTGGGGGAGTATTTTACACAGGCGATCGCGAAGCTCAACTCCCCAACACATTCAAAATCCCCTCCTATGTGCGCGCTGATGCCACCATTTTTTACAAACGCGATAACTGGAGGGTTGGATTGAACTTTAAGAATCTTTTTGATACTACATATTACGATTCTCAAGGCTACTATTTGCGTCCTGGTGCGCCTTTGACTGTACTGGGGACGTTTTCTGTACAGTTTTGATTCCGAGAATTTTTGAACTGATTAAGTGCTGTATGGTATCACGGAGCTTTTACCATGAACTTTAAAAAAATACGCGATCTAACATTTATTCTGCACCGCTATCTTGGTTTAGTAGTAGGACTGGTGCTGGTTATCGTTGGCCTGACAGGTAGCTTGTTGGTGTTTGAGCAAGATTTTGACCGCTTTGCGATCGCTCAACAGTATGGACAGATTACTGCCCAACAGGTGCAGTTAGTATCCCCAGAGTCTGTAATGAATACAATTAAGACGAAGTATGCTGCACGAAGCGATCTCCATCTTTTTCGGATTTATTTACCAAATACTCCAACTTCTCCCTACGTGGGACAATTGTCAACAATTAAAGATCAAAGGACAGAAGTTTTTCTCAATCCTTATACAGGCAAAATTATTGGTGAGCGGATATCAGATAACACCTTAATAGGTATGATTTTTAGTCTGCACTATGGCCTAATGGCAGGCGAAACCGGAACTATAATTGTTGGCATTGCTGCCTTTTTTATGTGTATGCTCACCATCACAGGTTTAATTCTTTGGCCTGGTTGGCGTAGATTGATTGCAGGCTTCAAAATTAAGCTTAATGCCCATCCTAAACGCGCCAACTTTGATATTCATAAAGTGGCTGGTATTATCGCTGTGGTTTTTTTATTCTTTACTGGCTTTACGGGTTTTTGTTGGAACTTCTACGATTTGACTGAGCCAATTATTTACGCTGTGACATTCACCTCAAAACCATCCGAGCCAGTCTCCAAGCCAATTCCTGGGAAATCGATTTTAAATCTAATCCAACAACTGAAAATTGCCGATGCTGCCTTACCTGGTGCTGTTACCAAAAGTATTTATTTTCCTAGTAAACCAGAAGAAGCTTTACAAATTCGCATGAAGTTACCACAGGAAAATGTAGAGTATGGTAATAGCAATGTTTATCTCGATCAATACAGTGGTAAGGTTTTACGAATTGATAATGCTTTAAAGTTACCATTGGGCGATCGCGTCCTCAACTCTTTTGTATCTTTGCACTATGGCACATTTGGTGGCTTACCCACCCGTATCCTCTACGTATTTGTTGGGCTTGCACCATTAATTTTATTTATTACTGGCTTTGTGATGTGGCGGTATCGTTACCGAACAAAAACAACTACAAAACATAGGATTTATACAACTTCAAGTTGAAGCTTACAAATTGGCATTTTTATTTACTCAGTGATTTGGCGATCGCGCAGCAGAAATCAAAGGCGATCGCCTTGATTCTAAGCGATCGCTTTATTTTCGTCCTCATGAAATTGAACATTTGCATCACGCTAAAGCTATTTTAAATCAAAGGTTGTCGCATCCACCTTCTCTGCTCAATCTAGCTGAAGAAATCGGACTCAATGACTTTAAGCTCAAGCGGGGATTTCGGGAAGTTTTTGGAACTACGGTGTTGGGATATGTGCAATCTCTACGGCTAGAGCAAGCACAACAGCTACTTCGAGGCACTAATCTCACAGTTGCAGAAATTGCTTCTCAAGTAGGGTACGAAAGCATAACTCATTTTCGGCATCTATTTAAGCGGCAGTTTGGCATCACTCCTAGAGAATATCGTCAGCAAAAAGGTTTGTAGCAAAAAGGACATCCCGATTTCGCTGTAAAAAATCCGGTTTCAGTATCTATGCGATCGTTCAAGCTGCTTTGGCCAACGCATCACTTGCTCAAATTGACTTTCCAGAAAAACCAGAAGACGGTTTTGGGTTTAGCTTTGATCTTGGAGATGTTTCTGTTGATCTGCATAGTGGCAAGGTACAGGTATATAAGCCGACGACTTCATCGTTGGGCGATCGCGTCCTCAATTCTTTCAACGATTTGCACTATGGTACTTTCTGGGGATTTCCATCCCGTATTTTCTACTTGTTTGTCGGACTTATACCGCTAATTTTATTTATCACTGGCTTTGTGATGTGGTGGTATCGCAAACGCAAGCACAAAGATAATTATCTTATCAACAGAGTTATATAAAATAATTCCCAAATAATCGGAATTTAGGGACATTTACCATGCAACCATTGAAATGATTCTCAATTGGTTTGGCGTCAAAGTACTCCACATAAATTGAGTCTAATTTACGTGAATTTACCTATTGTTTCTTTGCGGTCTTTATGGAACTATCCTTTACATCCCAACTAAATGTATTAAATCGATAGAGTTACCGTAGTTTAATAAAAGCCAGAAATATGAAAATCTCTATGAGGCTGACATTCAACCAGGGACAGTTGAGTTGTAGAGACACGGCATCAGCAAGATTCTCTACCGAAACCAAAAATTGCGTAGGCGCAGCCCACCGTAGACATCGCTATTGGGAATTAATCTGATGTCTCTCACAAAATCTGTAGAACCCGCTTCAGTCCACAGCCGAATTCTTGTGCCTCAGCGGTATCATAGGCAACCTGTAATTTCTCGACTGGTGTCTCGTTATGGTTTAACCGTCAATATCAAAGCTGCATCCCTGACATCAGATAGTGACAGCGATGGCTGGTTTGATTTGGAACTTTCGGGAAATCCCCAAAAACTCACAAATAGCCTATCTTACTTGCAAGGATTGGGAGTGAATTTGCTGCAATTAGCGATCGCTAACCAGATTCAACCCAACCAGCACTGTTTACCTTTCCCCAATCCAACTAGCAAGCTGAATCCCAAAGACTCTGCATCGCTGACAAATCAATGGCAAGAACAATTCCAGCAATGGATTTCTCTAGGTCAAACCAATCGATTGCGCTTGCAACTGTGCGTCTTAAAAACCTATTACGAGGAACCGGTGATTTCGGAGTTAGTTTCTCGTTATGGACTAACAGTCAATATCACCAGTGCTAGACTTCAACCCGATATGCAAGATGACGGCTGGTTTGACTTGGATTTGTGGGGGAGAACAAAGCAACTCTACTCTAGCCTGAGTTATTTAGAAAAACTGGGGCTACCGATTTGGCTGGATTTGTCTAGCGTTTATAGCGATGGCTAGTTAATAACCGTCAAACCAATTCTCAAACCAGATTATCACTGGTTCCTTGAGTCTATGAAAAAAGCCAAGTCACTCAGATTCGTCTGCGGATACATGTTCCCAAATGCTATCTGCAAACGCCTGTGATTTCGCAGTTAATTTCTGCTTACGGCTTGGTAGTTAATATTACTAAAGCTATGCTACAACCAAATACAGATGCAGAAGGATGCTTTGACATTGAACTGCGGGCAACACTGCCACAAATATGTAGCGGTCTGGCTTACCTGGAATCCCTGAATCATAGAATTGTGGGCAAGTCGAATGCTGATGGCAATAGTTGGTTTTGCTGAAATAATTTAAATTTCGTAGTACCAAATTTCTTCTTCTCGCAGCACAATTCGATGCAGAGAAAGACGATCAATCAAGCCCTCTTGCTCAAACTGCCCAAGAACACGAGTGATGGTAACACGAGTTGAACCGAGCATTTCCGCCAGGTCTTCATGAGTCAGACGCATATCTATTAAACGTCCTTTCTCAACTTCAAAACCAAACTTTTTGGATAACCATGCCAACAGCTTGATAAGCATAGTATCCACTTTTTTATGGCTACGAATGATCATCAATTCTTGAGCCTGTTGGATATGAGCAAGCAGAGTTTCTGTTAGTTGAGTCCATTCCTCTAAACGTAAGACCGTCGCTTCCACTTTAGTTAAGCATTCCATCTGATAAGGTTCTAATTTTGACAAAGCCTTACCAACAATATCTCCAGGACCCCACAATCCCAGAGCAACGGTTGTACCATCTTCCAGATAGGTAAAAGTCCGCACAAAACCCGTTTCAATCTTCCAAAGTCCGTTTTGATGCTCTGGGAGAAATGACCTACGGGCAAAAATTTGCTTAGTATTATTACTGCTTGTGCTAGAGAAGCTTGTGTACAAAGACACCATATATAACACTATTTTCCGATAAATTAACCGTAGTATTATATATTTATATCAGGTTCTAAGAGCTTATGAGTATTTTAAAGAGGGGAGTAGGGAGATGAGGGGCACAAGGGCAGGGGGAGAAAGAATAACTAATAATGCCCAATGCCCCATGCCCAATGCTTTAAATTAAATTCCCGCACCATCAAGAAAATCTTCAATCACCCCATCATAATTTTTGCTCTTAGGGTTGTCGGTTGGTTCGTCGCCAAGCTCATTTGGGGACAAACTTGATTGATCTTCCAACTGCTCGAACTGTTTCTCTAGAGCCTTGACGCGTTCAAATAAAGCGCGGATTACTTCAGCTTCTACGTCGCGTACTTTATCATGATCCAGAACATTGGTAGGTAAGTTGTTTTGACGAGTCACACGCCCTGGAATCCCAACTACGGTAGTGTTACTGGGCACGTCTCGCAGCACCACAGAACCGGCTCCAATCCGGACACGATCGCCAATTTGAATATTTCCCAAAACCTTCGCACCCGTTCCCACAACTACATGAGAGCCTAAAGTTGGATGGCGTTTGCCGCTTTCTTTCCCCGTCCCGCCAAGGGTGACGCCTTGATAAATTAGGGCATAGTCACCCACGATCGCTGTCTCACCAATCACTACTCCCATTCCGTGGTCAATAAACACTCCCTGACCAATTAATGCCCCAGGATGGATTTCAATCCCGGTTAAAAACCGACTAATATGAGAGAGAAACCGAGGTATGAAGGGAATTCCCATTTTATGCAGCCAGTGTGCCAATCGATGAAACACTAAGGCATGAAGTCCAGGGTAACAGAATAATACTTCTAGCCAGTTACGGGCTGCTGGGTCACGCTCAAAAATGGTTTGCAAATCAGTTAGTAGCATACTCAGTTGAGATTTTCGTTGGTAAGTGAGGCTCTGAAAACAGAAACTCAGGATAATTCCCACAAAAAGATCAAGTCATTTATGGGAATTGTGTAAGATAATAATCTACGGTAAGTCGATAGAGTAAAGTGTTTTGTGGGGAGATAAGTGGGATGCTATCACATTCCACACTTTCATAAAAATTAATTTCGCATAAACTGCGATAAGTCCCTCAATTCACCGTAGTATATTGAGTACAGTCTTGAATAGCCAAAACTACGCTCTCTTGGATCTGTCTTCCAAAGTGGAATACGCGCTGCTGGCACTCTTAGAACTGGCAAGCCACCACGGAAAAAAACTTCCTCTAACCATGAGCGAGATCACTGCCAAGCAACCCATACCTGAGCGCTATCTGGAACAAATTTTAACCAACCTCCGGCGTGCTGGTGTGGTGCAGAGTCAACGCGGCTCTAAAGGAGGTTTCGTTTTAGTTCGTGAACCTTGGCAGATTACAATACTTGAAATTGTCACTTTGGTAGAAGGCGAGCGGAAAGAGAAAGATACCTCTGACTCTCCGACTCTAGAAAAGACTCTGGTATATGAAGTTTGGGAGCAAGCTAACGCAGCCTCAATTGAAGTTTTGGGTCGCTATACACTCCAAGACTTGTGCCAGGAAAGAGAAACTCGCGCCCAGCAAAGTCCGATGTATTATATTTAGACACGACGGAGTACCCAGATGCGGATAGCGAAAGATATCACAGAGTTAATCGGACGAACTCCTTTAGTTCAATTAAACAAGATTCCCCAAGCTTCGGGAGCGGTTGCTCAGATTGTAGTGAAGCTAGAAAGCATGAACCCAGCATCTTCTGTGAAAGACCGGATTGGCGGGAGTATGGTGGAAGCGGCCGAAGAAGCTGGCTTAATTCACCCTGGAAAAACTGTTTTAGTAGAGCCGACTTCTGGTAATACAGGAATTGCGCTAGCGATGGTGGCGGCCGCTAAGGGTTACCATCTTATTCTAACGATGCCTGACACAATGAGCCAGGAAAGACGATCCATGCTCAAAGCTTATGGCGCTCAACTAGAGTTAACGCCAGGGGTAGAAGGGATGCGAGGAGCGATCGGTCGTGCAGAGCAGATTTTAGCTCAAACGCCCAATGCTTATATGTTGCAGCAGTTTCGCAACCCCGCTAACCCGAAAGTTCACGCTCAAACCACAGCAGAAGAAATTTGGGATGATACCGATGGACAGGTGGATATTCTTGTGGCGGGAGTGGGTACTGGTGGAACGATCACGGGAGTTGCAGAAGTTATTAAAAAACGGAAGCCGAGTTTCCAAGCGATCGCAGTTGAACCAAGCAACAGCCCAGTATTAGCAGGTGGTAAATCAGGGCCTCACAAAATTCAGGGTATCGGCGCGGGATTTATCCCAGCAATTTACCGTTCAGAAGTGGTAGATGAAGTGATTCAGGTAGCAGATGAGGAGGCGATCGCTTACAGCCGTCGTCTAGCAAAAGAAGAAGGATTACTATCTGGCATTTCTACTGGCGCTGCTTTATACGCGGCTATTCAAGTGGCACAGCGACCAGAAAATGCCGGTTGCCTAATCGTCATGATCCAGCCTAGCTCCGGCGAACGCTACCTCAGTACCTCATTGTTCAAAGATCCAGAGGAGAATGAGTGGTTGAGTAAAGTTTGATTCCACATAGTTCCAAATTTTATAGTCAAATATAATTAGACATTTAAAACCTAGATTTAAGCAACTCCACTTTCAGCATGGACACGCCGGAATTGTGGAGTTATCCGCCTTGGATGTACTACCAAACACCCCTTATCCAGCCTTAACAAGGGATTTTACCGGAATGGCAGGCTCGTTAAAGTAAAATTCTTAATTGACCAGAGCTTGGGAAAATCAATGATACTGAGGTTGGGAATTTTAGCAAACCTTAAAGTCCAACAAAGCGATCGTCACTTCCTAACTCTCTGTGATCAAAGAGTTGAAACCTGTGGAAAATATTTCACCAAGGAATTTTAGCTTAGGTTTTAGGAGACCATAGTGCTAAAACATTTAAACCTTTGTGGGACATTGTTTGCTGTTGGCAGTGCTATTTTTATGTGACGGATGGATGGATAGTTTACCCCAGTTTTATTACAGCAGTTTTCATATATTTGAACCACATCTGTCGTAGGGGTACAGCAATGCTGTGCCCGTAGAGCGTGGTCTATTTACCTGAAAATAGCTGTAACCCAAAAGATCATATCGTCACTAAAACATATATGACCAAAGTAGAAGGTGAAAAACACGTTTACGTCATTATCTTGCACGCCTACATTGAAAAACATTATATTATTGTCAATCAGTGGATATACCTAAATACTAATTAAATTATTACTTCATTGTTAAAAGTATAGAGAAATACCTGTATTTAGCTAATTCATCCCCCATTTATGC
Organism: Nostoc sp.; assembly: GCF_036916575.1. GTDB lineage: Bacteria > Cyanobacteriota > Cyanobacteriia > Cyanobacteriales > Nostocaceae > Nostoc. The sequence goes on along the minus strand of NZ_JBALGC010000128.1, from coordinate 30,911 downwards.
AACGCCGGATTTTTCTCTAACATTTTCATTTGCACCTATGTCACTTACACTTATGACGACAATAGCAGCTAGTCTTTGGATCATTTTTATTAGAGATTGGTTGCGAACATCATTCGCGAACCAATCTCCCCTTTCTACATCCCGTGAAAAGTCAGATCTGCCGATCTACCGTTTATAAAGTTATATAACTTTTTGCATTATTTATAGCTAACAAGTTGATAACTCAATACAAACAGTTTGTGGCTGACTACAACTTAGCCAGAAAAAATCAATTATTTCCGACTCTATAGTTGAGTAAAGTCTTTAAGGAGGGTCAATTATGAAACATCCATTTGATCTAAAAATTGCTGAACTCGAATCTGTTGATTTAAAGATTACAACGTTAAGCGATGACGAAGCCAATCAAGTTTGTGGTGGTTCGGCAATTGTGACCAAAACTGTAGGTGAAGAAAGTGGTACGGTTACTACCCTAGTTGTAGGTGAAGAAGGTGGTACAGTTACTACCCTAGCTGTAGGTGAAGAAGGTGGTACGGTTACTACCCACGCTCTGTGTGAAGAAGGTGGTACGGTTACTACCCACGCTCTGTGTGAGGAAGGTGGTAGGGCTACTGCTACTACCCAAGCTCTGTGTGAGGAAGGTGGTAGGGCTACTACCCAAGCTCTGGGCGAGGAAGGTGGTAAGGGACTTGCGTAGTTCTGGGTGAAAAAGGTGGTCGCTCTTAACCCAAAAATTTTTGGGTTAAAACCTTGAATAACTGCCTTAAATCTAGCTGACTGATGACAGCATAATATATGGAATACTACGTTCAATGTATTGTGCTGCACTTTTATTGCAATAGCTTCGCCACCAAATTGGCGAAGTATTGTTATTGAGGAATTATTTTTCTAAAAAATTACTATTTTGAGATGAATATTTTAATTTTGGGTAATTCTCAAGATGCTCATGCATTAGCTATGCAGCAAGCTCTTACTGAGGCAGGAGCGACAGCAGATTATTTTGATACTTATTCTTTCCCAACTAAATTAAAAATATCTTGGAAGCCAAAAACACAAATAGGGAGTTTAATATTACCTCAAGGAAGTAAGTTAGAAATGGGAGAAATACATAGTGTTTTCTGGCGAAGTTTTTCTGGTGTTTCTGTACCGTTTTTAAACAATTATGATCAGCAAAACATTGCTATCAATGATTCAATGAGTACTCTGCGCTCTTTCATGCAGGCTTGTCAGGGGCGTTGGGTAAATTCTTGGCAAGCGTACCAGCTTCATAAAGAAAAACCTATACAACTAAGTATGGTGAACAATATAGGGGTTTCAATTCCACAGACTCTTGTCAGTAATGATGCAGAACAAATTATTCACTTTACTGACTCTTTAGATAAAGCTATCTTTAAGCCTGTCTATGGAGGCACATATACTAAACTAGTAACAGCAGAACATCTAGACCCAAAACGATTAAATTTAGCCCTACGAATTTCTCCGGTAAAGATACAGGAATATATTCCTGGTACTAATATTCGTAGCTATGTAATTGGTGAGTCAATTTATGCTGCTGAAATTCGCACTAGTCAGTTAGATTTTCGCCTAGACGAAAAAAGTGAATTGATTCCATTAGAACTACCTTCTTCGGTTCAAAAGCAATGTTTAGACATTGCTAAAGTATTAATGCTGGAGTGGACAGCCATTGACTGGCGTCTAAAACCTAGTGGCGAATATGTTTTCCTCGAAGCAAACCCGAGTCCAATGTTTTTGCATTTTGAGAAAAAAACAGGTTTTCCCATTACTCAACAATTAGTTAGGTTATTGATGCAGTAGCTCTGGTAAAAATGCTTAATGAGCCAAGTGCTACTTACCACTCTCAGTAAATCGCAAAGTTTTTCTCAACAGCGCTCGCCAATCCTAAATATTCTTTAATCTAAAATTGGCTTGGTTATTTATTAAAATTTTCGCTAATTTCATCGGTACTTTCATTATTTTTCACCAAAATCATCAAACACAAACAACTAGCAGCTAGCTTTATTAAGCTCAAAGCTCCACTTTTTAATACAATAAAAGCGCCTAATCCTATAAGAACAAAAGGTACAAGATTATTAAGGTAGCGAGTCAATACATCAGCGATGACTCTGTTATTAGTTAATTTGTATGCAGCGTAGCACCAAACTCCTAACAAGAGAAAAAATAATCCGATAATTACTACAAAACTTTCTAAGTTGCTGCTAGCAAATAAAGGTACGTAGACACTAATATTATCGCTACCATTGGCAATTGTAACGGCTGCCACACTATAAGCTTGGGGAGAAAAAAAACTAGTAATTGTTGATGCTTCAGTTTCTTCTGTTGCAGCTACAACTTCTTTTGATGAATTTTCTTCCCGATTTACTAAGCTACTGAGACCTATGGACATTGGTAGTAAACCAAGTAATCCAATCCAGCTTTTTGATAAAACTAACCCACCAAATAAACCAGGAAGACTAAGAATTAACAGAACCGTAAAACCTAGAAACTGACCAGCAATTATATGCCGGGGGCGAAAGTTAGCATTTATTTGAGAAAAAAACAACAATAGAATAACAATATCATCAATGTTAGTGGCAATGAATGCAATTGCCCCTGTAGTAATTGCAGTAACTAACTCGTTCATATTTTATGACAAACATAGACATGCTTTTACGTATTGGGGAGCATTTTACCCTGCGTCCAGCTACTTTCTCTGACGCGATTCGTTCAAAAACTAATCTTCACTAATCATTAAGCAAGGCATCAAAAGCTGAAACTAGATTACTTTGTCATTTTAAAGCTTAGTTGTGCTAGAAGGATAAAATAATTAGTAATTGATAATGACGCTCTCTACCAGACGCTGCACGTAGCTTGCTTACCCGCAGGGGTACGCGGACTCGCTAAGGTAATTTATAATTGAATTAGTATTGGGATTTGGACTGCAACTTTTTTCTAGACCACTAAGAAAGACAATTTAGTGGGGGACTTACAGCTATTTTCAGGTAAATAGACCACGCTCTACGGGCACAGCATTACTGTGCCCCTACGACAGATGTGGTTCAAATAGATGAAAACTGCTGTAAACCCAACAATTACGAATTACGAATTAGTTAATTTGGTATGGTAATAAATCGTAGGTTATAAAAATCCAGCATGAGTAAGCTAGGGACAACCTTCAGTGAAGGGATAATTGCCTTTATAGCCACTAACATAGATGACATCATTATCTTGTTAATATTTTTTTCACAGGTAGATGTTAATTTTCGACGGCGGCATATCTTACTCGGTCAATATCTGGGTTTTTCAGCCATTATCATCGCTAGCTTACCAGGATTTTTTGGTGGCTTGGTCGTACAGCGAGAATGGATAGGATTGCTAGGACTGCTACCAATAGCAATTGGGATTCAACAATTAGTATATAAAACAGAAGAAACTATAACAGTTCAGACAGTCAGCAGTGATTTTAGGCAGTCCACACCTACTAACCCGGTATTGTCTTTTATTTTGAGTGTTTTGCACCCCCAAACCTATAAAGTGGCAGGAGTAACTGTTGCTAATGGTGGTGACAATATTAGTATATATATCCCTTTATTCGCTGGTCATGATCTTGCCAGCTTGGGAGTAATTTTAAGTATATTTTTTATCATGGTAGGGGTTTGGTGTGCGATCGCTTATTTTTTAAGCCGTCAACCTACCATTGCTTATATTTTAAGTCGCTACGGTAAAGCTGTCGTACCTTTTGTGTTGATTGGCTTGGGTCTGTTCATTATGTATGAACGAGGTACATTTACTCTACTGCCTCGGGTGAGAAGTTAATCAATGTTGGATGTTGAATGCTGGATTTGGAATTGAAAATCTAAAATTGGTCATACCTGATGAACTAATTTCCAACTCACCATCATCAAGATTGCGTAAATAATAAACCGTAGTGGGCGTTGCGGAGCTACTTGGCAGATTTTAGCACCTAGTAACACCCCTGGCACAGAGCCTAGCCATATAGGCACTACCAGACTCCAATCAACCGTTCCCAGGCTGAGGTGACCGAGGGCTGTAAACAGCAGCAAAATTGCTGCGTGTGAAATATCTGTACCCACTAACTTCCGGGCATCAAGCCGGAAAAACCCAATCAGTACCAGGGCAAACATTGAACCTGATGAGACGCTAGTTAGACCAACTAAACAGCCTAAAATTGCTCCTAAAGTGATTGTTAAGAAGCGACCAAAGTTAGTTTTTAAGTCTAACTTTGGCAGTTCAGGTAAATTAAATTTGGGGAAAAAAGTCAATAACAACAATTGCACTAGTGCTAATACTGTGACTAGCAAAATCATCCCGCCAAGCAAACGGAGCAAGATGTTATCCAGGTTATACTCACCTGTACGTTTAATTAAGTGCAAAATCCCCACCCCGAACAGTGAGCCTGGAACACTCCCAAATGCCAGCCATTTGACAACTTCTGTATCAAGGGTTTTCTGTTCCCAATGTTTGACGCTACCAACAATCTTCATCAATGTAGCAGCCACAACATCAGAACTCACAGCGATAGAAGGCGGAACCTGAAAAACAAAAATCAACATTGGGGTGATGAGAGAGGCTCCGCCAATTCCCGTCAAACCAACGATGATACCAACAAAAAAGCTTAAGAACGGTAGTAATAAATAGTGCATACTCTTTGGGGGTTTCAAGTACAATCAGATTGAACTGAAAGTCAGCTAGAGCTTCACTACTAGAGAGCCGCAACCCAGCCGAACTGTAGCCCAGTGCCAGACAGAGCTAGGGGTAGTAACTTATTGTGTTTCTCAAAGGATGAGTGATACAAAGGTTATCCAGCTAAAAGTTGGGGTAGAGGTTTCCTGGATAACTCAAAATCGGTCTGGAAGTTTTGGAAGCATGACAGACTGGGATTTAGCTAAAACAGACTTTGATAACTATTTATGGGTCAGTTGCTCTGCTTAACTCAACTCCTGACTGATTTTTCTAAGGTTTTACATATAAAAGCCGGTAAGACGATGAACTTACCGTATTTTAATAGTAAACATGATTAAACGTCCAGCGTATTCGCGTTGTATATCGCTAGATTATCTGAACCCTTGACTTGCAAGCACCTATCATGCTATATTAATCAGACCATTCGGTCGGTAATATTTTATTTACAGCAATTTTCAATTCAATCAAATTACACTACTTCCTACTCTCCGTAGTCCATTCATCTAATAAATCGCTGTAATGTCCAAAGGCGAAGAAACAAAAAGCAGAATTCTCTATCAAGCAGCCGAACTGTTTAACCAACAGGGATATGCAGGCTCATCAATGTCAGACATCATGCGTGTTACTGGATTGCAGAAAGGAGGAATTTACAATCACTTCCAAAGCAAAGATGATCTTGCGCTACAGGCTTTTGACTTTGCGATCGCACGCATCAATCAGCATACTAGATTTGCATTACGAAGCAAACGCCACGCAGTAGAACGCCTGCAAGCAATCATTGGCGTATTTAGTAGCTTCGCAGAAAATCCACCTATCAAGGGAGGGTGTCCACTGCTGAATACTGCTGTGGAGAGTGATGATGCTCATCCAGCGTTGCGAGAACGTGCTCAACAGGCGATGAACTCTTGGCTGAATCTGATTCGTCGAATTATTGAAACGGGAATTGAAAAGGGTGAAATTCACCCGGAAGTGAGTGCTGATGAAATCGCTACCATCATAATTGCAACGCTAGAAGGAGCCGTAATGATCAGCAAGCTTTATGGAGATTCAATTCACATGCACAGGGTAATTAATCACCTGAATCAATACTTGGAAACTCACCTTTAAGTGTATGGTACAAATCAAGCTATATGGTTTAGCAGACAAATTAAATCCTGTTCAAACGGAGCTATCAAATATAATCCATGTCTCTGTTATTGAGGTTTTACAGCTTCCGCCTGAAAAAAGATTTCACCGCTTTTTTCCACTGAATAAATCAGATTTTTACTATCCAACTGATAGATCAGACAATTATCTGATTATCGAAATTAGTATGTTTGATGGACGCTCGGTGGAAACAAAAAAACAGTTGATTCGCCTGCTGATTAAAAATATTAATGAACAGTTGAATATTTCTGTGTACGATATTGAAATTACAATTTTTGAAACGCCTAAATCTAATTGGGGAATTAGAGGTTTACCTGGCGATGAGTTAATCTTAAACTACAAAGTAGAAGTTTGAAACTATCTATTATGGTTAATGGGTTACTAGTAAATTAATATTACCCAATTGTCTTATTCCCATTCCAGAGGAATTACAAAAGAAATATTTAGAGAATCAAAAAGTAAATCTGAAAGATCATTTATAAAGTAACTCTCAGAAGTGAGGAAAATTTCTCTTCATCACTCCTCATAAGCTATTCCTTACACTTGCTTTCGGTACAACAGTTTACTGAAGTCAAGGAGAAAAGGAAAATTACATTCCCTTGCTCAAAATCCTGTAATCAGCCTATTTGCTACGGATGTTGTAAGAACAATTATGTATTGCTATTACCGACGTTAATCAATTTTTAAATACACCAATTTACTTAGCACCAACTAATATACTTTCTATGTCTTCTAGCTGCACCACTCCTGAAAAAGTTGGACTATTAATTACAAAGAAAGGTGTGCCAGGAACACGCAATTTCTCAGCTAGCTGGATATCTTTATTAATTACGGGAGTGGCAAGAGTCAGGTCGCGTTTAAATTTACCTAAATCCAGATTCAGTTTTTTAGCAATATCTAAATATAACGCCTCACCTAGTTGCTTTTGATTAGTAAATAGCGCATCATGATATTCCCAAAATTTACCTTGCTGATATGCCGCCCAAGCCGCTGTCGCAGCTGGCAATGCTTCAGCATGAATTGAAGTCAGCGGGAAATTCTTGTAAACTAATTTTACTTTATCTGGATATTTTACTAACAATTGTTTCAGGGTTTTATGCGCCTCAGCACAATAGGGACATTGAAAATCTGAAAATTCTATTAGCACAGTTTTTGATTGAGTTGAACCTGTGGTGGGAGACTCACCAATCACTGTTTGAGGATTCTTCTTAAAATCCTGTAAAAATGCTTGCTGTGCTTGTTTTACTTTCTGTTGTTGTTGCTGCTGATAGGCTTGAACAGATTCAATAAGTACCTCTGGGTGTTCCCGGATAATTTGTAATACTTGCTGTTCCAACTGTGGATCAATACGGCTAGCAGCTTGTGCAGGAATTGACCAGGTAACAACCAAAGATAGCAGACCTATTGCTGTCCAAGTACGCACATACTGAAATAAGGGACTAAACCAATCAAAAAATATACCCATACAAAAACTCATAAATATTTTTATCTAACTAATAGACGCGCAGTCGCTTCGACTTAAAAGCACACTCCAATTTAAAATCCCATAATTAAAGTTATGAGAATTTTCTTTTTACTTATTAAAAAGATCCAGCAATCATCCCAGCAAGTAAAATAAAACCAATCCAGACGTTTTGCCGAAACATTTTACCATAAATAGGATTAGGTAAGTCTGGCTGTTTTAATCGCAGAGACTGCCAAACCCATCCGATAGTAGCAACTGCAAGGCTAATCCAGAAGGCTAAGTGCAGATGTATGAGTACACCTAACCAAGCCAATAACAAGATTGTGCCAGCAAAGAAAATTCCAATAGCTACAGGGGCATAATTCCCAAAAAATAGAGCGCTAGAATTAATACCAATGCGGTGATCGTCTTCCTTGTCGCTCATGGCGTAAACTGTATCAAATCCCAATGTCCACAATACAGTCGCGCCCCAAAGTAACCAAGTTGGTTGGGAGATGGTTTGTGTGACTGCACTCCAGCTAATTAACACGCCAAAACCCCAAGCGATGGAAAGCACCAGTTGCGGTACAGGAAACACCCGCTTTGCACCTGGATAAAGCAGAATTACAGGCACTGCTGCTACACATAACCAGAAACTCAGGGGGTTAAGATAAAAGGCCAAGACTGCTGCACATGCTAGCGAGACTATAGCGACTACAATCCCAACTTTCACAGACAGGGCGCGAGAAGCGAGGGGGCGATCGCGTGTTCTCTCCACTTGTGGATCAATATCCCGATCCCACAAATCATTGACAACACACCCAGCCGCACTCGTGGCCAGAGTACCCAATATAATTACACCAACTAGAGGTAAAGGCGGTTTCCCAGAAGCTGCCAAAAATACAGCCCAAAGGGCAGGAATCATTAAAATTAACCGTCCTTCTGGTTTATGCCAGCGCAAAAGCCGGATAATTACAAGCCAAACTGGTTGCTGGGGGCGTTCTGGCGTCGTTAACATAGAAATCAACAAATAACTTTAGATAGATGAATTCACACATCTTTACATCTATAGAATAACGTCATTTAATATTTGTAAAAACATGCTTCCATTCGCCTAATTATGCCAACAATACGGCATCAATCAAGCAGATAACATACTATCATTGATTTTTTATTCTTAATTCACACATCTTTACATCTAGAGAATAACGTTATTTGTTATTTGTAAAAACATAACCCCAAGTGGCAACTTAAAATATCTTTAAATAGTCACTACGGTTAGAAGCAGTAGGGTGAATATACTTAGGTGAGTTCCCCTCAACTAAAGATGAAGAGTGCTGAGTATTTTTAACTAACTCAGTACCCAGCACCCAGTACTCAGTTTGAGCAAGTGTGTTGCAACAAATATCAGTGCCAGCTACCCCGACATACCACCGTTTGCCATTTCTTATAAAGAGAGAAAACTAGATGCTGAATTTAGTTGCTTCGGCTAGCTGGGAGAGTGTTCCGACTCAACCAACTAAGCAAGACCGGATTATTGCTGCCATTGACCTGGGAACAAATTCTCTACATATGGTAGTAGTGAAGATTGACCCCACACTACCAGCTTTCAGTATTATCGCCAGAGAAAAAGAAACCGTCAGACTTGGCGATCGCGATCTTAGTACTGGGGAACTCAAACCGGAGATAATTAAAAAGGCGATCACTGCTTTAGGACGCTTCCAAGAAGTTGCGAAAACTATCAACGCTGAAACAATCATTGCGGTGGCAACTAGTGCTGTACGGGAAGCCCCCAATGGGAAAGATTTTTTGCACAAGATAGAAACAGAGTTGGGTTTAAGCGTTGACTTGATTTCTGGTCAAGAAGAAGCGCGACGAATCTACCTTGGCGTGCTATCGGGGATGGAATTTAACAACCAGCCGCACATGATTGTTGATATTGGCGGTGGTTCCACAGAATTAATTTTGGGTGATAGTCACCAAGCACGGACTCTCACCAGTACCAAAGTCGGTGCAGTGCGACTCACTAGCGAGTTAATCACCACTGATCCCATCAGCAACACCGAGTTTCAGTATCTGCAAGCCTATGCACGCGGGATGTTAGAACGTTCTGTGGATGAGGTACTAACAAACCTCGAACTTGGGGAATCTCCGCGTTTGGTGGGTACGGCTGGTACAATTGAAACCCTAGCAATGATTCATGCACGAGAAAAGTCAGGTGTCATTCCTTCCACTCTCAATGGTTACCAGTTCAGTCTTAAAGACTTGCGGGAGTTGGTAAATCGCTTCCGGAAACTGAGTAACTCAGAAAAGGCTGCAATTCCCAGTATGCCAGATAAGCGTTCTGAAGTTATACTCGCTGGTGCAGTAATATTACAGGAAGCAATGACCCTTTTGGGTAGTGAATCGGTCACAGTTTGTGAGCGTTCTCTAAGGGAAGGCGTAATCGTAGACTGGATGCTAACCCACGGTTTAATTGAAGATAAGCTGCGCTACCAAAGTTCAATTCGGGAACGCAATGTTCTCAAACTCGCTAATAAATACCACGTCAACTTAGAATATAGCGATCGCGTCGCAACATTTGCCCAGAGTTTATTTGACCAAACTCAAGGTACACTACACCATTGGGGATCTGACGAGCGACAAATGCTGTGGGCAGCTGCAATATTACACAATTGCGGTCATTATATTAGCCATTCGTCTCACCACAAGCACTCTTACTATCTAATTCGCAATGGGGAATTACTCGGTTATACAGAAACCGAGATTGAAATCATTGCCAATTTAGCGCGTTATCATCGCAAATCGCCGCCGAAGAAAAAACATGAAAATTACCAGAATTGCCTGACTAAACATCAGCGACAAATGGTCAGTCAATTGAGTGCAATCTTAAGATTGGCAGTGGCATTGGATAGACGACAAATTGGTGCGATCGCTCAAGTGCAATGTGAGTATTATCCACAATTGAGGCAGTGTAATTTGCTAATATTCCCATCTCAACCTAATGATGACTGCGCCTTAGAACTCTGGAGTTTAGATTATAAAAAAGGAGTGTTTGAGGAAGAATTTGGAGTAAAATTAGTAGCGAGTTTAGAAAAGTCTAGCGTTGCTAGCTTCTCGTAGAAACTAGTACTCTGTCAAGCCAAAAATGACGGGTGGAGGCAGGCACGGAAAGCAGGGGAAAGCAGGGTAAGCAGGAGGAGAAAAAGAATTTTTCTAGCTCGTATTAACTCTGCAAAGTTAGCTTGACAGACTACTAAAAATTAGGGTACATAAATGTTGTGTAACGCATCTGCTTAATAAAGTATAAGCGCATATATGTGCGCTATTACAAATTATCTGTAATTTACGCATCAATACGCTTGGGTTGTAGCTTGCTTGTCTAGTAGGGGTACGTAGTAAAACCCAACAAAGTCCCGAAAATCTTGGGTTCCCCTTCTCCTGTCGGAGACGCTACGCGAACGGGAAGCCGCCCTCCGGGCGTCTACGTCCCTCAAACGCCACTTGCTTCTCCTGTCAAAGACGCGCAAAGGACAACTCTTGGAACCCCCGCAAGGCAGTGGCTCCCCAACCTACGCTGGTTTTGGTTTTTGGCTTTAACCCAGGCGTATTGATTTACGCATATGCTTTTAAAATTTAAGTGAATTCTCATATACTTTTTCATCATACTTAAGTATGAATTTAAAAACTAACTCAAGAAGTATTTTAAAAACACAAATTAGAATTAGACTATAATTAACAATCTATTTACTGTAGGTTATGTTGCTATAGGATATCTAAGCTGGAAAAACTTAGGTATCCTTTTATGAGTGCTAGGCTTGCCAGATATTAAAAGCTCTGGTGCGACGAAAGAAAAAGCGCAAGAGAAACTAATTCAACTTTTACAAGAGCGAAAACCGGAAATAGTGACTTTGGAAATTGAACCTCCCCAAAGCGAACATCCTTGCATGAAATTTGCCGGATTGTAATTAGTTCGCCAAACTTTACCTTCACCACTATCAGCTATCGGTTCACCCACTAGAGTAATCGATTGATCGGTACTGGCACAGGTGATAACTGTTATCAACTTTTACTCTCTATCAAAGAAGCACAAAAGTAAGGTTTTATCATCGTCAGTGCGAGAATTTAGCCGTTCAGAGTTGAGAAATTCTATTAGATATTTATCTTCTTTCTCTGGATTAACAGTATCATGCAAGTATTCCTCGAAAGGTTTAAAGAAAGGTGGGAAGGGTTTCCAATCGCTCAAGTGAATTGCTACTTTTTCCAGCCCATCAGTGGAAGCACAAATAAACTCTTGTTTTTCTAAAATAATCTTTACCTGCATTTCTTTTACTGCATTTGTTGAGGTGATAAAAGTTGTTTCATTGATGAACTCACCTTTATCTGGCTGAAACAACGGTTGATATTCTGACTCTTGGGAACGCACCACAATAAATCCATCCCCAATTTGCATAGCTGCAATCCAGTCAGGAGTCGCCACGAAAACCAACAACGTACAAGCTAAATCATTGACAGAATAATTTCCTTGGGCTGCTTGATTATGTAATTTTTCAAGAGTTATTTCCAGAATCTTAGCAAACAGGTTATGAACTTCTTCTTTGGACAGTGGTTGAGAAAAACCTTCCTCTAATTCTTCTTGCTTCTGAGGAGATTCATTAATATCATAAAAGCATTTGAGTACCGTTTCTACCGCCAACTTAGAACCAATATCAGAATATTTGGCACTACCAGCACCATCGGCAACAGCGCCTACAATCACATCATTAAAGATGCGATAATCCCCATAATCTTGACAACGTATCCCCTGGTTTTGATGATTTGTTCCGATAGCGTAACGCGCAACAGCTTTCCAATTCACAAAATTTCCTCTTACTGGTAATTTGACCCCATCCCATAGTTGGTAAAGCTACAGCTTGCCCTACTTTGCCACCTGAATCCTTACGTTTCATAGAAGTAGAAAGCCAGACAAACAGCTTACGAAAATTTAAGCCATTTAACCTGACATAGAGCCAGAAGTATCAAGCAAAAGAATTACAGGGCAACGATTTTCTGGATTTTCAACGAATTTAGGCAATCCTACAGGCATCCGATGCTCCTAAATTGAGTCAGCTAATCTAAGAGATAAATAACTTACATTTTTAGCTTAAGAAAGGCACTTTAACAGTAGTATTTATACATATAAAAACTACTATCTGCCTGATTTGAAGTGTTTGTGCTTGTTACCTGATAAGTAGTCGGACGGAATTAATCACATAATATACCTCTTGCATAAATGCTTAAATTGTCATGTTGAGCAAAGCGAAACATCTAGTGAGATTCTTCTCTCCACTGCGTTCCGTACCCTGCGGGAACGCTGCGCGAACAGAATGACATTTCTAATTTTTTGACTTTTGGAAGAAATCTAATGACAGTAAATATTTTTGTTCAGCTACTTATAGCGCTTCTGTGTTGAGTTCAATACAGACCTAATAAGAACAGCCCCTACAAGGAAAGGGGAGTAAAATTCAAAGCTTCTAACGCCACATGCTTGGCTGTCGGCAGAGCGCAAGGGCGCAGTGGTTCCTCCTTTTAGGAGAGAGGAATGGAAGTGAGGTCACACTGTATTACATCTATAGACGCGTAGCGGCTTAAGGCAGGGTACGAAAAGCGCTATAAAGCTTTTTAAATGTATCCATCTAATTACAATCTTCAGCCTCCTGTAACCTTAGCTACACCTAAGTATTCTTTCTTTCTCTTTTAGACGCTACACGAACACAAAACTACATAATTCGGTAAAATTGGTAAAGCAATTTTTGCGCTTGTTAAACAAAGGCATCAGCAAACCCATGCAACTGAAACTCAGTGCATCTCGATTTCCCTTCGCCTCCTTTTTGTTAATTGCCCCCTTTTTCCTATGGGGGACGGCAATGGTAGCCATGAAAGGAGTGATACCGCATACCACACCGCTATTTATGGCGGGAGTGCGTCTGATACCAGCGGGGATGTTAATTTTGATTGCAGCAGCATTCATGGGTAAACCCCAGCCCAAGGGTTGGGCTGCATGGCTGTGGATTGGATTATTTGCCCTGATAGATGGGACGCTGTTTCAAGGCTTTTTGGCAGAAGGATTAGTCAGAACCAGTGCGGGGTTAGGGTCTGTGATGATTGACTCCCAACCCTTGGCTGTTGCCTTACTGTCGTTGTGGCTATTCCAGGAACATATTGGTTTTTGGGGATGGCTGGGGCTAGGACTAGGAGTCACAGGCATTAGTTTAATTGGTTTATCTGATGAGTGGATTTTACATTTTCTCGACTCAGGCGGAAATATCACAATTGGCAACTGGCAAGGTTTGTTTGCCAGCGGCGAGTGGTTGATGCTATTAGCAGCGCTATCAATGGCAGTGGGAACAGTGTTGATTCGGTTTGTGTGCCGACATGCTGACCCAGTAAGCGCCACGGGATGGCACATGATTTTGGGTGGATTGCCACTATGGGGAGTTTCATCAGTTGTGGAATCCCAGCAGTGGGAGAATCTAGGAGCATCTGATTTAGTGGCTTTGGGTTATGCTACCGTATTTGGCAGTGCGATCGCCTATGGATTATTCTTTTACTTTGCCTCTAGTGGCAGTCTCACCAGTCTTAGTTCCCTCACCTTCCTCACACCCGTCTTTGCCCTACTATTCGGCAATCTCTTCCTCTCAGAAGTCCTCAGTCCGTTGCAGTGGGTCGGTGTTTTCCTGACTTTAATCAGCATCTATCTCATTAACCAACGTGATACTTTAGCAGCGCAAACCGACACAGTTACTGTCGGCGAAAAAGCTAATATATCGCAACCAATTTTAGAAGCATCTGCTAAAAAATTGAACCCTATAACCCTAGCAGTCAGAGAATCTGAACCAGAAATTTTGCCCTAACTAGTTAAAGAGGAGATGAGCACAGAAGTCTGTTGCCCAATACCCAATGCCCTATTTCCTCTTTCCAATGCTTAGTGACAAATGACAAATAACAGTTAACATTTAGACACCTTGAAGTTATTGTGGGATCGATGACTTCAAAAGCACGTTCAGGCTGAAACTTGCAATATGAGGCTACGCCCTTCCTCAATCTTGATATTTACCTGTTTTTCTTGCCTGGGTTTTTACCCAATTCGCGCAAGTACAGCCACACCTAACCTAGCACCTGAAATTTTAGAACTTGCACAAGCTAGTTCGACAGTTTCTGCTAGTCAGGCTGTTTTGACATATGGTAGTCCAAAATCAGATGTGCAGATACTACAAACCCAATTAAAGGAGTTGGGATACTACAGTGGGGTTGTAGATGGACAGTACAGCGCCAGTACGAAAATCGCTGTAGCTAAATTTCAGAAAGCAAAGGGTTTACAAGTAGATGGGATTACAGGTCTGGCGACTAGGGGGAAGCTGCAAGCAGCTTTGGCAGCCAAAAATCAGATTATGACTTCTCCATTTGTTACCTCTTTTGCTGCGACTTCCAAACCAACTGCAAAACCCAAGCCAACCGAGAGAGGTTTTGTCTGGTGGTTAATATTTGCCATCGGAGTTCTAGGAAGTATTGGCGCACTTGTTTACCTGCTGAGGTGGTTTCGTCAGGTCAAACAAGTGCAAAAGTCCGAAATATCAAATACTAAAAGTTTGAGTGAAGCTAACAAAGATGTGATGACACCACCCTTACCAGAGACTGTAACTAGTCCACAAACAGCTACGCCACCACTCGCCACACAATTACTACTACCAGAAAAAACTTCCCGGCTTGCTAAACTCAATATCGTTGACGAATTAATACAAGACTTACGCAGTCCTGACCCAACGAAGCGACGCAAGGCTATTTGGGATTTGGGTCAGCAGGGAGATTCGCGGGCAATTCAGCCTATGGTTGACCTGATGATTGATGCCGATTCTCAAGAAAACAGCTTAATTTTGGCAGCTTTGGCAGAAATTGGCATCCGCACACTCAAACCGATGAACCGTGCTCTAGCAACTTCAATCCAAGATGAAAGTCCACAAGTGCGGCAAAATGCGATCCGTGACCTGACGCGCGTTTATGACATGATGAGTCAAACCAGTCAGATGTTGCTCCATGCGCTGGAAGACCCAGATCCCGAAGTGCAAGCAACAGCACGATATGCTTTAAGTCAGATGAATCGAATGCGTGGCTTACCAGAACAACAAAGTCTACCGGAAGATTCACACAACGATTCACGAGAATAGAGCAACTTCGCTTTTTGGTCAGCCTAAAAATATTTCAATTGGATTTGGATATTAGTGTTTGGGCCTGCGACCAAAAATGCTGCTTCGCTAAATTTGGGCGCTCTTGTGCGAATTTCTGGGTTGCTGGAAAATCCAAAGCCTTCGCTTGGTATACCAAGTCCATTTCTATTGAGAGTGCCGTCATTATTTTGATCGTGGAAGACAGCAACGGCATAACTACCCGCTTTCAAGTTCTCAAAGTTAATGTTAAAGGGAATGTCAGTAATCTTGGTACACTGCTTTTGTAAGACGTGATTGCGATCGCTAGGAAATCCTTCACTGCTCGCAAATATACTGGCACATACTTGTCCTTCTTTATTCTTCAAGCCATCAATTTCGACGGTGAGTTTGCCGTTAAAATTTGCTTTGGCACTAAATGACCATGCCAGATTTCCCAGAACTGCTAATAGCAGCATACTAACTCTCAATCCTTTAACCATAAAATTGTCACAAGGTAAAATAAGTTTTGCTGAAATTAAGTTTTCACTTTGATTCAGATCACGCAGATTGATCGTGACATTATTCGGTCAATACTCGCAAGCATCCTGCCAAGGTATTTTCCGATATTAGGATCGGATAATTCTAAAAATTCACAAGCTACCATTGGGAAAAAGAACCGATAGATTGCCCGCAGTTTCCAGCATCCAACTTTGTTGATAAAACTAACGGACTGTAGAGATAAACTCAAGACGGAGGTCAACATAATTCATCTCTGCGAAGAAAATTTGTATTAAAAGCAACGCAGATTTCCAAAACCTATCCTGAGATAGCGGATTGAGCCGAGCTATTTATAAAAGAGTTATCATTTAGTTAAATCTGGTTGCCAGTGTAAACTCATATTATGTCCAGCTGATTATAGCGCTTCTCGTACCCTGCCTTAAGCCGCTACGCGTCTATGGATACAATACGCTCTGATCTGACTTCCATTCCTCTCTCCTAAAAGGAGGAGCCACTGCGCCCTTGCGCTCTGCCGACAACCAAGCACGTGGCGTCAGAGGCTTTGAATCTTACTCCCCAAAGCTACTAGGGTTGAGGCTGTTCTTGTTAGGTCTATATTCCATGCAATTGAGAACCGCTATAGTTGTCATTACGTACTCCTTTGGAGAACCCGACCGCGAGTACGTCTTTGTTAGGAGAAGGGTACGAAGTGTTCGCGTAGCTTGCTTCTGTGTAGGAGTACATTGCACTCGCAATTACATATCGTTAATGATTAGGCAGACATGATATCACAGGTGATCGCTATCTTAATTGATCAGGTGTACCAGTTCAGCAAAGACGCTCCGCCTCTTGACTTGTCATTAAGCACTAATCAGTGAGAGAAACATCTATCGAAACTCCCATACAAGCTTATAGCCGGAGTTAAATATAATCGTAGTGGCAAACAAGGTTAACAAACCTAATTTCCTAAAATAAACCGAGTTTAGAGTACCTGTAATATGGGAGACTTGGCAATATTCTCTATAAATCAGATTCAAGATGAGTAATACAATTTCGGACATCGCAGTCAAGACCATCAACGGTGAGGATAAGCAATTAAACGACTACATCGGCAAGGTACTCTTAATTGTGAATGTGGCTTCCTACTGCGGTTATACTTCTCAATATGAGGGGCTAGAAAAGTTGAACCAAAAGTATGGGCAAGCAGGGTTACGTATTTTAGGGTTTCCCTGTAACGATTTTGGAGCGCAGGAACCAGGAAGCAATAAAGAGATTTCGCAATTCTGCACAAGTAAATATAATGTTACCTTTGAACTATTCGATAAAGTTCGTGCTAAAGGCTCGCAGCAGCATCCACTTTATGAGCGACTTACCAAAGCTGTTAACCCAACCGGAACTGTTGCTTGGAACTTTGAAAAATTCTTAGTTAATAAACAAGGTGAAGTGATAGCTAGATTTAATAGTAGTGTCCAGCCAAATTCACCAGAGATAATTGCCATAATTGAGAAAGAATTAGCAAAATAGTCATTAGTGATTAGTCATTAAGTTGTACTATTGGTAGTGATTTTTGGCTCTGAACTGTTAAAATTATTTCCGTTCAGTCCCTTAATTGAGAATATTGTCTTGATGAGTAGTTTCATTTATTTGTGTCTAATTTATCATGAACGTTGCAATTATTGGTTGTGGTTATGTTGGTTATAAAGTTGCTCAATATTGGCAGCAAAAAAAGGATTTTGTTGTCAGTGTAACCACAACTTCCCCTGAGCGTGTTCCTGCACTACAATCAGTATCCCAAAGAGTTGTAGTTACCTGTGGAAATGACCTAGATAGTCTAAAATCAGTTTTGCACAATCAAGATGTTGTACTTTTGAGTGTTGGTGCAAAAGGTGCAGAAGTTTATGAAGAAACTTATCTAAAAACTGCTCAAACTTTAGTTTCCTGCTTGCAGCAGATTCAAAGTGTAAAACAATTGATATACACAGGAAGTTATGCAGTGTATGGTGACAGAAATGGTGTATGGGTAGATGAAGAAACACCGCTTGCACCCGCTAATTTAAATGCACAAATTCTCCGAAAAACAGAGGATGTGTTGCTATCAGCATCTAACGAAAATCTCCGCGTTTGTATCTTCCGCTTAGGAGGGATTTATGGGACTGACAGGGAACTGGTGAAAATATTTAACAGATATTCTGGTGCAACCCGTCCTGGCAATGGCAAGGATATCACAAACTGGATTCATTTGGATGATATTGTTGGTGCCATAGAATTTGCCCGTCACCGTCGTTTGCAAGGGATTTACAATTTAGTGGATGATGCACATCTTACCAGCCGTGAATTGCTAGAATGCCTATTTGAAAAACATAATTTACCCAAAGCTAAATGGGATACTTCTATCAAGAGTACTCGTCCATATAATGCTTGGGTATCGAATGAAAAGCTCAAAGAGGCTGGATACCAGTTAATTCATCCACAGATGATTTTTTAGCAATTATTAAAAACTGGGAATTATGCAACCATCAGCTATAGCTAACACAACCAATTTGACAGCATCTCCTAGTCAGTTTTACACTTGGCAGAATTATCGTTGTGCCTACGAAGTTCATCAACCAATTAATACAACAGCTGAGGGTATTCCCTTACTGTTAATTCATCCTATTGGCGTCGGATTGTCGCGGCAATTTTGGCAGCGATTTTGTCGTGAATGGTATAATACGGGTCAGCGTAATTTAATTTACAACCCTGATTTATTAGGATGTGGTGAAAGTGATATGCCTCATGTGGCTTACACTCCTAGTGATTGGGCAGAACAGTTGCAGTACTTTTTACAAACAGTAGTGCAAAAGCCTGTGATTGTAGTAGTACAAGGTAGTTTATTACCAGTTGCGATTAAATTAGTCCAAAAGGAATCAAACTTAATTGCTGGACTCGTACTTTCTGGACCTCCAGTGTGGGCTTTGATGACAAAGAAATCACCAGAATGGCAGCAAAAAATCCTTTGGAATCTGTTAGATTCGCCTTTTGGGAGTGCTTTTTATCGCTATGCACGCACCCCAAAGTTTTTACATTCTTTCTCGACTCGTCAGCTCTTTGCTTCTGAAAATGCTGTGGATGCAGAGTGGTTGAAGACATTGCTTGCAGGTGCAGAAAATCCTGCTAGTCGCCATGCAGTATTTTCTTTTTTAGCAGGATTTTGGCGACAGGATTATACTAGTTTTATCGCCTCTATTCAGCAACCAACATTAGCGGTTGTGGGAGAAACTGCATCGAGTATTAGTCAAGAAAGTAAAAAAGAAACGCCAGATGAACGCTTGGCTCACTACCTCGCTTGTTTGTCTCAAGGTCGAAGTATAAAAATAAATGGGCGTAATGTTTTACCATATGAATCAACCGCTGAATTTGTTGCAGCGATCGCCCCATTTATTAATAAAGTTTCTTAGTTGATTGATCATGAGATTATACCAGTTCTCTCATGATAGGTTATGACTGGAATTGATTACTAAAGGCAAGCAAAATTATGTTCTCCAATCGTCAAGGACAAAGAGTACCCAATGTCACTTTTCATACTCGCCATCACAACGACTGGGTGGATGTAACAACCGATGAGCTATTTGCTAATAAAACAGTGGTTGTCTTCTCCTTACCGGGTGCTTATACTCCGACTTGTTCATCAACTCATCTCCCTGGTTACAACGAGTTGGCTAAGGTTTTCAAAGAAAATGGTGTCGATGATATTATCTGTATTTCTGTCAATGATGCCTTTGTGATGAACGAATGGGCAAAGGATCAAGAGGCAGAAAATATCACAATAATTCCCGATGGGAATGGTGAATTTACTGAAGGCATGGGTATGCTGGTAGATAAATCAGACTTGGGGTTTGGTAAGCGATCGTGGCGCTATTCTATGCTGGTGAAAGATGGCGTAATTGACCAAATGTTTATTGAGCCAGACGAGCCAGGAGATCCCTTTAAGGTGTCTGATGCTGAAACAATACTCAGATACATTAACCCCCAAGCAGTGAAGCCCGAAGTGGTTTCCCTGTTTGCGAAAGTGGGCTGTCCCTTCTGTGCCCGTGCTAAGGCGATGCTCAAGGAACATGGCATTAACTACGAAGAAATTACCTTAGGTAAGGATATCACCACACGGTCGTTAAAAGCAGTTACAGGTGCGACAACAGTTCCCCAAGTGTTTATCGATGGTAAATTAATTGGTGGTTCTGAGGCACTAGAAGCCTACTTTGCTGCTAAATAGGTTTTAGCTGGGGCACACAGCCGTCATCTGTGTCAACTTTAGGTGAAAGTCATGGTATTTTGACCGCAACTTGATTTGTGAGAATTGAAAGCTACAGATCCCCGATTTCTCAAACAAGTCGGGGATTTTGTTTCTCAAAACTTAGCAGTGAACAAATCTTCAGATGAGTAGATGTATTTTTTATTGATCATGTAAAATCAATTCGGACTGAATTTTTATTTATTTAAAAGACAATATGTTTACCAGAATTCGCCAACTATTGAGTCAATTTTTTAGGAGAACAAGGACAATCAACAACGAACCACTGAATAAAGTAAGTTTGATTGTGATTATTTTAATTGATATTTTTATCTTAATTAATGTTTTTACGGGACTCGATGATATTAGCAGATGGCATATCAGCCCGACTGAGGCTTATCCATGTTATTCAGAGTGGCAAAATTACCGGACAAAAACCACTAAGGATAAAGACTATGAAATTGTTAAACTTTCGTTGCCATCTGACACAAATAATCAACTCAGTTTTCAGCGAAACTATCAACAAGCAGAAGTAGGACATTTGGGTAAGGTTTCTAAAACATGTTTGCAATATGCCGACTACAAAGATAAGATTAACAATCCTGAAAAGCAGCAAATCATCAAAACTATTGATGAGGAACAAGCGAAAATCAGTACCTTGGAACAAAAAAATCGCACTATTAAAGCCCAATATGACTCAACGCTCTTAGAAAAAATTGCAGGTCAAGGTCGTGAACAATCAATTAATCAAGTCAGTGCTGAAAAAGCTAAACAGGTATTAGAACAAAATAATCGCGAAATTTCTACGTTTAAACAGTTTATTTATACTCTTAAAAATGAACTGCTTGCCAAAGCGGAAAGCATTAGTTTTATAGCCTTTTTTAAAGATGACAATCAATTCCGGGAAGTTGACAAAGGCTATCGACAGGCATCATTTTGGTATCCAAGTATCCAGCTTGCTTTTCAGTCCCTTTTTCTTCTACCGTTGATTCTCATTGCTTTATCAGTTCACAAATTTGCCCAAGGAAGAGGATATGGACTCATCTCACTAATTAGCTGGCATTTGCTAGCTATCTTTTTTATTCCACTAATCGTTAAAATATTTGAATTTCTTCAAATAAGTGCAATATTTCGATTTTTCTTTAATATCATTAGCGCCATTTTTGGTGGTTTGCTTTTCCTGATTAATTATATATATATTTTACTAATTCCAATTATTGGTTTTGGAATTATCCAGTTTTTTCAAAAATTTGTCTTTAATCCTAAAGTCCAAGCAGCTAGCAGAGTTCAAAAATCACGCTGTGTCAATTGCGCCAAGAAAATTCGACCTCTTGATATTTACTGTCCACACTGTGGTTACGATCAAGACATTGAATGTCAAAACTGTCATAATCTTACTTATAAACATTTGTCGTATTGTAAACATTGTGGAGCTTCTCAAGATTCCAGTAATTTGTAATCAGTGAAGTCGTTCATCAGTCTTTTTAATTTAGATATGGAAAAAGTGAAAAAAGTCAATAAAGAGAGTCAGTCGCCTCTTTGTTTTATCAGAAACCTGTTGATTGCCCGTTGGCGATCGCTCTTACTCCTTTTGATAGGAGTATATTTACCTTTGCAGGTCTTTGAAATTCTGACAGTGAAAATATGGCAGAATCAAGCTGGCTTCCCGTGGGATGTGCCTATTCTGTTAGCAGTTCATTCTACAGCAAACCCACAGTTAGATTTTTTAGCAGTGGCGCTAGCTATAATTGGCTTGCCTTGGACGGCGATACCGATTTTGGGTGTGATCGCACTAATATTACTACTTCAAAAACGCTGGCGATCGCTAGCTTATTTACTCACTGCCTCTGTAGGAAGCATCATCATTAACCTCACTGCAAAGGAATTAATGCATCGAGTGCGTCCACAATTGTGGCAGTCCATTGCACCTGAGTCTAGTTTTGCATTTCCCAGTGCTCATGCCATGACGAGTGTAACTCTGGTAGCAATTTTGCTATTCTTAACTTGGGCTAGCTCCTGGCATTGGTTAGTTCTCATCTTCGGCAGCTTATATGTAATAGCTATTGCCTGGTGTCGTCTCTATCTGGGGGTTCATTTTCCCAGTGACATTCTCGCAGGTTGGATGGTTACATTAGGTTGGACAATTGGCGTTAGTCTAATTATCAAACCGTATATAACTAAAGTCAAATCCGTAGATGGCAAACCCCCTGAGGATGAAACTACCTTACTCCCTGAAGAAAGAAAGTTGATAACCGAGGAGTGATATTATGTCTGTGTTTACAACTATGTCAAAGTCAGGATTTTTCCTTACCTAAAGGCAGACTAATTCAATAGGATTGATGTTTTAAAGCATCTGATAAGTGAATTTAGTGCTCGCTACAAGTGACAAGTTGCTGTTAACCTTGCCGATGGTTGTAAGTCTATATTCTGCTTCGGGATAGTGGCAGTGTAAATTTAGATGAAAACTTGTTGCCGTGTCCATCACTAATAAGATAGATTTACCTATACAGATTAGGGACACAAAATTACGTTCATTTTTCCTCTTCATAAATAGGGGTGGTAGCGAAACGAATGGAAAATATTTACGACTCGTGATGCGTAAAGCCTTCGTCATTTATGCAGGGGATATAAGGTTAAGAGAGAAATTTAAGCTTTTCCTCTTAACTAAAAGTATTCAGATGCACCCAGAAATCAATTTGTCAGACCTGTTACGATCCTTGTATAAGTTCATTAATTGAACTTATGCTCTGTTTAATTTGTTCTGTCAGAGAAGTTCTTAATAAGTCAAGGGTTTCGGCTGAAATATTAAGTAATCCCAAAGCATATAATAGGCTCAAAATCCCAATAAATAGAGCTAAAAATCTCCCAAAACAACCGGGATTAATTTCAATAAAACCTAATTTAGATTGCCCGATGACAGCAATCGTTATAAAAACAATTCCTGCTATTAAAAATGTCCTATTTGGAGTTAAATCTGTCATTTTCCTATAAAGATGCCTCAGTACTTTTATTGTAGCTATATTAATTCAAATTTCTACACAGGCTAGATGTAAAAACATAGAAATTTTGCTATCATTCACCCCACCCTAAGGAGGCTCTGGCTATTCCAGTATCGTTGTTCGATCTCATCGGGTGCTATGCTCCGCGAACGGCTCAGACTTTACGCTGTGCTAACTGTTCGCCTTTGGCGTTGCCGCAGGCAGACGCTCTCTACGAGACGCTACGCGTAGCTAGCTTCCCCGAAGGGGTACGCGGACTCGTTGGCGTAGCCTTTCGTAGAGAAGAGGCTGCGCTATCAGCGGGAACCGCCGCTCAACGCCAGTTCCTTTAAGTGGGGGAACCTTACCAACGGACTGGCTCAACTTTGCGCTATTTACGCGCCCGACGTACTAGGGATATGGTTTTTGGGCATATTGAGGATACGTAGTCGCTTTGCAGCTTGATAGTACAGATTTAGGCTTGTCCATCGCTCAAGTTCAATGTGATTGAAGGTGCAACAGTAGTCAGATTGCTATCTTCATTGAATAACTACAGGTAATTGAACACTCACGGTAGTACCTGTCAAGAGATTAGAAGAAATTAACAGTTCTCCATTATGAGCATTAACGATGCGTTTAGTAATAGCAAGTCCTAGCCCAGTGCCAGAAGGTTTTGTGGAGAAGAATGGCACAGAAAGCTTGGCGAGAACTTCTGATGGAATTGGCTCGCCACCATTGTGGACATTAATGCAGACTTTATCTGTATGCGAACATTCTACTTTCCACTTCACAACATCTCCTGCTGTTACTGCTTCGCAAGCATTACGGACAATGTTGATAAATACTTGTTTAAGTTTGTCCTTATCCCCCAAAATTTTTACCGTAGGTAACACCGGAATAAATTCAATTTGTCGTTCTAGAGCTTCTGGCATTTCACGAATGTGTAGCAGTAACTCATGAATGAATTCATTCACATCTAATTCACAAAGCTGCAACACTTGGGGTTTGGCGTAGAGCAAAATTTCATTCAGCAGACGTTCCAGACGACTAGCTTCGCTCAGTGCCAATGCTAATCGCTCTTGAGCAGATTCAGTCATAAGAGTTTTTCGGAAATACTTTAATCCCATAATCATTGTAGTCAAAGGATTACGAATTTCATGCACAATAATGGCAGCAAATTCACCAATAGCTGCCAGTCGTTCCTGTTCTAAAAGTTGGGCTTGGGCTGTTCGTAATTCTGCGGTACGTTTTTCAATTTCAGCTTCCAAAATATGATTAAATTGGCACTGTTGTTGATAAAGATGATAGTTATCAATTGCTGTTGCAGCTCGTTCAGCAAACAATTCCACAATTTGAATGTCTTCTTTTTTAAAATCACGTGGTTGGAGATTAAATGAACAGATAGTACCAATCACTTCACTTTCAGCAGTCCGCAATGGTATCCCTAAATATGCACAATAACCTTCTGGAGCCTGTCCATATTCTGGGTGTTTTTGAGCATCTTCTACTGCTAATGAGTGACCCATTTGGATAACAGTGCCAGTTAGTAAACCATGTAGTGAATAAACATGTTCGCCCTCACCCATTTCAAGACTACTCGCTAAAACAGTTTCAAATCCCTCTTGGCAAAAGGTAACAACTGTCCAATCAACTCCAATAAGTTCGCTGACTCCGCAGGCAATATTGTGCAAATAGCTACCCAGTTCGCCAGTTCGATAGTTCAAAGAAGACAAACGTGCTATGATTTGTCGCTCACGCTGCCAAGTTTGGTTGTGCAACAACACTTCGTCATTACTGGTTTTGCTCATGGATGCCTATTGCATGAGTTATAAAAATAATTTCAAAAATCAACTGAATAGTTATTTGGGCCACGCTGCACTAGTTTGATAAAAAGATTTTACTAGAGACATATGTTATTTGATATAACAAACTGATGAATTTTTACTTGATTAAATGTAAATTTATACAACAATTAGATAGGTAAGAATAAGTTGTGTGATTGTGAGTAAAGTCAAACAATCTTAGAGCATTACGTAGGCATAACCCGTTGTAGATATCGCTTGACTTGAGTCTGCTCCATTCATGATAATATGGTTACGTTTATTTCTGTCTAAGTACTTATAGGCTGAAAATTTAGATTTTGTTGAGAAATCCATAATAGAAAACATCTCAAAAGGAAATCACCATGACAATCAATTTGCAAGGAATATTACAGCAACCAGGACAAGGTTCCTCATACTGGGTGTTTCAGGATTTGTGTACCTTTAAGGCGGTAGGTGAAGAAACTGGTCAAGCTTATGCTCTAATTGAAATTACTGTTCAACCACAAAACGGTCCACCTCCCCACATTCATCGTCACGAAGATGAAGCTTTTTATATTCAAGAGGGAGAATTGGAATTTCAGCTTGATGAGCAGATTATATTAGCAATTCCTGGAACCTTTCTTCACTCTCCTAAAGGTCAACTTCATAGGTTTACAAATATCGGCTCACAGCCAGCAAAATTGCTGTGTTGGGTCACACCAGCAGGGTTAGAGAAGTTTTTTATGGAAGTAGGTGTGCCAGTCTCAGAGAAGACGCAATTACCTAGCCTTAGTCCGGCAGACATTGAAAAAATTTTGGCAGCTGCTCCAAGATACGGTCTTGAGATTATTCTGCCGTCTGCTGAATCTTCGCAGGTATAGCCCAATATAACTTGCGTGTGATCGCACTTATACACCAAACAACAGTGCTGGAAAGTCTGAGAATAATCAAGAAATTCCTATTGCTGGAGTTATGGAATTTGCCAAATTATCTGAGCAGCTTTTCCCCAGGCTTTTCAGTATTAAGTAATGTTTATAATCAATCAGGTATGTCAAAATTATGAATCTGCAATCACGCAAAATCATTAAAAGAATAATTCTCTCCTTTGGAATTTAAAAAGGGCTTTTTGGTGAGAGATGCTGATAGTCATACAATGCGGATTGTGGAGAAAAGATATTAAGTGTTATCTCAGAACTATTCCCTTCAATAAATACAGCTAGACTAAATTACTGAAGCGATTTGGAATATGCGATCGCACTTGTGTTTAATTTAGGGTAAGTGCGATCGCTATGATGTTGTAAAGCCTGGCTTTGAGATCAACGGAAAATTGCGCTATTATCAACTATTAATACCACTCTTAGCACATTAGAGGATTCATAATCGATAATCCAGATATCGATCGCCAAAAAAAGTGTTGACTTATGTGTATAGAATTTGGGCGGGAAATCTGCGGCAATCTCGACA
The DNA here is from genome assembly GCF_036916575.1 of Nostoc sp. GTDB lineage: Bacteria > Cyanobacteriota > Cyanobacteriia > Cyanobacteriales > Nostocaceae > Nostoc. Next base: position 4,431 of record NZ_JBALGC010000128.1, on the reverse strand, counting down.
CCGCAGAATCGCGGGAGTGGTTAGTTACTAACGGTATTGGTGGTTACGCTTCTGGAACTGTGGCAGGATTATTGACCCGCCGCTATCACGGACTACTGGTAGCGGCATTGAAACCACCTCTGGGTCGCACTTTGCTGCTGGCAAAACTAGATGAAACTGTTCTGTATGACACTGGCTCTTTTTCTCTACACACCAATCGTTGGGCAGATGGGATTGTCAGTCCCCACGGTTATCGACATATTGAACGTTTTTCTCTGGAAGGTACAATACCCGTATGGCGTTTTGCTGTTGCCGATGCTTTGTTAGAAAAACGGGTGTGGATGCAACAAGGCGCTAACACAACCTATGTCCAATATACTCTGCGTCGTGCCACGCAACCGCTGAAGTTGACGCTCAAAGCAATAGTCAACTACCGTGATTATCACGGCGATACTCAAAGCAACGGTTGGCAGATGTCTGTTGAGCAGGTAGAACAAGGGATTTGTATAACTGCCTATCCAGGTGCTGTACCATTGTATCTACTGAGCGATTCGCTTTTAAGCGATAGCTGCGCTTCACGCGGTAGTGCATCTGTTGCCCACAATTGGTATTATGGCTTTGACTTGGCAGTTGAACGCTATCGGGGATTAAGAGATAAAGAAGACCATCTCCACGCCGCCACCTTTGAAGTTACACTGAATGCTGGGGAAGTGATCGCATTTGTAGCCAGCACAGAAAAACAACCAAATCTTAATGACGAAGCTGCACTTAAGTTACGTCGCGCTCAAGAGCAGAAGCTAACAGGACTTTGGAATAGTAACCGACCCCTCAACACTAAGGAATCACCTACCTGGATTAACCACCTAATACTAGCTGCTGACCAGTTTATTGTTAACCGCCCAGTACCAGAAGACCCTCACGGTAAAACCATCATCGCTGGTTACCACTGGTTTAGCGACTGGGGACGCGACACAATGATTAGTTTACCTGGTTTGACAATTTCGACTGGTCGCCCAGAGGTAGCACGCTCAATTCTTCGCACCTTTGCCAGATACGTAGACCAAGGAATGTTACCGAATCGCTTTCCCGATGCAGGTGAGCAACCAGAATATAATACAGTCGATGCCACTCTCTGGTACTTTGAAGCAGTCCGCGCCTACTACAGCGCTACGGACGATGATAATTTGCTTGGTGAACTCTTTCCAATACTTGCAGACATCATTAATTGGCACTGTCGCGGTACACGCTACAACATCCACCTCGATGCAGCCGATGGCTTACTTTATGCAGGCGTTACAGGTGTACAACTGACCTGGATGGATGCCAAAGTTGACGATTGGGTAGTTACGCCCCGAATTGGCAAACCGATTGAAGTTAATGCCCTGTGGTATAATGCTTTACGGACAATGGCAAAGTTTGCCCGTCAGCTTGGTAAACCACACCAAGAATATGAGGCGATCGCAGACCGTGCTAAGTATAGATTTTCTCGCTTCTGGAATGACGAGACAGGTTATTGCTATGACGTTATAGACAGTCCTGATGGTGATGATTCGGCGTTGCGTCCTAACCAAATCTTTGCTGTTTCATTACCAGAAAGTCCGCTCACACCTGCCCAGCAAAGGAGTGTGGTGTCAGCTTGCGGACGAGTGCTACTGACTTCTCATGGATTGCGATCGCTTGCCCCCGACCATCCCCAATACCAGGGTAAATACGGTGGTAACCAGTATCAACGTGATGGAGCTTACCATCAGGGGACGGTTTGGGGTTGGTTATTGGGGCCGTTTGTCTTAGCACACCTGCACGTCTACAAAAATCCTGAGCAGGCTCGTCAATTTTTGGAACCAATGGCTAATCACCTCAACGCACACGGTCTTGGTAGTCTCAGCGAGATTTTTGATGGTGATGCCCCGATGACTCCACGGGGATGTATTGCCCAAGCGTGGACAGTGGCAGAGGTTTTGCGTGCTTGGTTGGCAACAACGAGTTGATATGGGGAATCTCCTGCTTATCCGAACTGTGGTCTGTCTGCAAAGTCGATTTTGTCAAGAATTTTAAGAAATTAACATCTTTCAGAAAAGGAAAGACGTAATGCTGAAGTAATCCTCAAAAGTTGATAGACACGCCCTAGTACCGCAAGGCGGAAGTCAAAAGGAGCCAGTGCGCCCTTGTGCTCTGCCGACTTGTACCCTTACAGGGAAGCAAGCTACGCGCAGCGGCGACCACAGGAGAAGCAACTGGCGTTCAAAAGTATTGTATTCCGGGCTTTCACGTCATTTTGTAGACGCTGCATCGGCTTCCCGAAGGGTATGGTATGTTTATTTACGCCGTGTTGTACTAGTGTTGGGAGGAAATTATGCCGTTAGGAATGATGATCGAAGGCAAATGGACAACCGATAGAATAAATCAGATCCTAATGATCGGTTCAATGAAACGCCAACAACGTTTTGCGATCGCATAACCGCCGATGGTTCTAGTGGGTTTAAGGCAGAAGCAGGACGCTATCACCTCTACGTTTCCTTAGCCTGTCCGTGGGCGCATCGCACCTTAATTATGCGAGAAATCAAAGGTTTGAATGATGTAATCTCAGTCTCTATCGTCGATCCGATTATGAGCGACAAGGGATGGATGTTTACTGAAGCACCAGAAGTTATTCCTGACTGGGTGAATCACACTCAATATTTGCAAGAGATTTATTTGAAAGCCGATCCCAAATATACAGGACGAGTTACTGTTCCAGTGTTGTGGGATAAGCAAACTCAAACGATCGTCAATAACGAATCTCGCGAAATCATGCGGATGTTTGATGTAGAGTTTGGGGAATTGGCAACACAAAAAATAGACTTATACCCACGCGACCTACAGCATAAGATTGATGAAACGATCAATGCAATCTATCTGCCAATTAATGCTGGTGTATATCGCGCTGGTTTTGCGATGGAGCAAGCAGCTTACGAAGATGCGGTAACAGAACTTTTCGAGAGTTTAGAGCGATGGGAAACCATTCTAAACGAGCAGCGGTATTTATGTAGCAATCAACTCACCGAAGCCGATATTTGTATGTTTACAACTCTGTATCGCTTCGACTCAGTGTATTACGGTCACTTTAAATGCAATTTGCGGCGAATTATCGACTATCCAAATCTCTGGAATTATCTACTAGACCTATATCAGCGTCCTGAGTTCAAAGCGACTTGCAATCTAGACTATACCAAGCGCGGCTATTACATGAGTATGACTGATATTAATCCAAATCGAATTGTGCCCAAGGGGCCGATTATTGATTTTGACCAAAGGCACGATCGCGATCGTTTCCACAGATAAGCTTAGAAGTATTCTGCAAAAAATGCTGGATGAAAGCGAGTTTTTTGGCCCTTATGGCATTCGGACACTTTCAATATTTCATGCTGAAAATACCTATATTTTTGATGTCAATGGTTCGTAATTTATAATTGATTATGAACCGACTGGACAGGTTTAGTTGCCAGATTAATCCAGCAATTTCGTAAATATAAAGCACGGCATCAAGAACCAGAAGTAGAGAAGGATAAAGACGCGATCGCTTTAACATAACAACATCCAAATCCGATTCTATCTCGCATTAATGAAAAACGCTTGTTGTTACTACCCCGTCTTGTAATCAATTTTGATGATTAAAAATCTTAAGGGAATTCTCAGCAGAAATTAATTTAATTACTAGTAAATGCATTTAGATTATTCTTAGACAAAAATTCGCGGATTTGAGATGGCAATTAAATCAAATATTTAGCAATCTTTTTGGAATAGCTGCACTTTTCACTGTAGGTCTGCAACAAAGGTAAGTTCAAATCTGCTATAACTAAAAATGTAGCGATTAACAGTAACTTTACATTTAGCGGTCTGATTTTATTTTTCAAGCCTTATTAAACACCTAAAACCAACCGAAACAGTGAAGCAAATCATAAAAATTGGGATAAATATAGATCCATTTTCCTTACAATCACGCCTCACGGTTGGTATTGCATCATTTTCAGCTTTGGTATTAGGTAGCCTTGCTACATGGACTAGTTGGAAAATGCAGCAAATTTTACTTGATAGTCATAAGTATAATATAGAACAAATCGCCAAGCGCTTGCCGCAAGATGTGCAAATTTATAGTGAAATGATGCAACCTGAAACTGGGTTGCAAAAGGCTATTAATAATTTGGCAAATACCAACACATTATTATGGTTAAAAAGTCCTGATAATAAAATTTTAGCAAAATCTAATACTTTGGATTTATTATCTGATACTACGGTAGCTGAGTTAATGTCCTTAACTAAGATGCCGATTAAACCACAAGTTTACAAAGTAAACCAAAGCTACTTTGTTTTATGCGGTAGTTCTGTACAAGTGCAGGGTAAGTTACTGGGTGAGTTATTTGTAGTAAAGGATATTACCCGCGAACAGAGAATGTTTGTGGTAATGGTGCAGAG
>NZ_JBALGC010000127.1:0-5804 GCF_036916575.1 Nostoc sp. | reverse complement strand
GTTACGGACTTTGTTCCACCCCGTACACCAACTGAAGAAATCATTGCCAACATCTTCGCGGACGTTCTCGGTATTGAAGCAGTAGGCATCAACGATAACTTCTTTGAACTAGGCGGAAATTCGCTGTTGGCTGTGCGCTTAGTTGCTCGCATCCGGCAGCAGTTTGGAAAGGAGCTTCAACTATCCACACTCTTCCAGGAAGCAACAATTGAACATCTTGCCACCATTTTACGCCAGCAAAATGACCCTTGTACTGAAACTATCCTAGTAAGAATTCAACCTACTGGTTCAAGACAGCCTTTCTTCTGCGTCCATCCAGCTGGGGGGAATGTCCTTTGTTATGCTGATTTGGCTCGTTGTCTGGGTCAAGATCAACCGTTTTATGGTTTACAAGCAGTTGGATTTGATGGAAAACAAGAGCCTTATCCCCGCATTGAAGTAATGGCAGCGCGTTACATTGAGGTAATACAGCTCATTCAGCCTGAAGGTCCATACCTCTTAGGAGGTTGGTCTTTTGGTGGCATTGTAGCTTTTGAGATGGCTCAGCAGTTACAAGCAAAAGGACAGAAAGTAGCTTTGCTCGCATTGTTTGATGCTATAGCAATGAATTCTACTATTGAATTTCCAGAAAATGATCCAGTGCTACTAGCTGGTTTTGCTCAAGATCTTGGTCTCTCCTTGGAGTCTTTTGAGTTCGCTACAACTCATTTCCGACAGCTTCAATCAGATGAGCAGTTAACTTACGTTTTTGAGCGGGCAAAGACTAGTAACCTGCTACCACTCGATATTGAACTTTCTCAGGTTCACTCTCTTTTTCATGTCTTTAAGACTAATGTCCGTGCTATTAGTAATTACTTACCTCAGGTTTACCCAGGTCAGGTTACTCTTTTCAGAGCTACCGAGCAATTTGCTGATACTCCTCAGAATCCAACTAACGGTTGGAGTAGGCTGGCTAAGGAGGGAGTAGAGATTCAAGTTGTACCTGGTAATCATTACAATATGCTCAGAAAACCCCATGTAAAGTACTTGGCTGAGCAACTCAAGACTTATCTTGATAAAACACAGACATTTAAGAGCAGCCATGTTGTATAATGGTATTGTCAACATAATTAGGTTATGTTGCACAAACTGATGATGGTCTAGAAGAAATAGCAATTGTACCTGCTGTTTCTCCCCTAACCAACCTTATCCATCAACCCCAAGCACCCATTAAAATGGTGTAAGTCTTAATCAGATATCATTTTGCTGTGCGTTCGGTAGTACTTATGATACCCGTTTTCGTACCATAATCTGGAGGAGATGATACCAGAAAAGGGACTAAGCGTAGACCACACAATGATGTATCGATGGGTTGAAACTTATGCCTCAAACTGGATAAACGATGCCGCTGGTACTTGAAATCAACTAATGATTCATGGCGAATGCATAAGACGCATCTCGAAGTGAAAGGTGAGTGGAAGTATCTTTATCGGGTATTCGATTCCGAAGGTAATACCTTTGACTTTATGCTCAGTGCTAGACATGACGTACGTGCGGCAGAACCCTTTTTCTCGTAAGGCAATGAATGCTAAGTATAACCACAGAGGTTATAAATGTGGATAAAAATGCGGCTTATCCAAAGGCAATTAACGAACTTAAAAGAAACTAATTTTTGACCAAAACTATTAAACTCCGTCCGGTTAAGTACCTGAATAACATGGTGCAACAAGACCATCAGTTCATTAAACGCCTGGTTAACCAGGGATGGGGTTTGCCTAATTCAATACGGCGAGGCGAACCCTGAGGAGATATAAGGTGATGAATATGATCCGCGAGAGTTAAATTCAGGGAGTCGAAAAAGGCAACATTTTAGGTCAAGTAAAATTTGTGTCTCAAATTTTCGGAGTAACGGCATAACGAGTGCTTAAGCAATGAGTATTGTCTGTCCTCAAGTAGTTTTAACACAACCTTTTTTGCAGCCTGAGGAACTGAATAGCGAAAGTGTCATCTACAAATAATTTAAGGAGAATTTAATGAATAGTTTTTGCAATAGAATCAAAAAGAGATGATTAATCTTGAATTAAAGCGGGTGGTAGTTACAGGTCTGAAAGCTGGAAAGTTACTCACGTTAATTTGATGGAGGGCAATCATGAATCGAGATGATCAAGAAGACACTATGATTTATAACGTTGTCGTGAATCATGAAGAACAGTATTCTATCTGATCTGCTGAACGAGAGAACCCACTCGGTTGGAAGAATGTGCGCAAAAGTGGTTCTAAACAGGAATGCCTTGAGTACATTAAGGAGGTTTGGACAGACATGCGACCCCTCAGTTTGCGGAAGAAGATGGCGGAATCTAGTTTAAGAAACCTAGACCGCATTGAGAAGGAAGAGGGCAGAGGGCAGAAGGCAGAAGGAACCCCTGCCTAAAGATAGAGGATTCAAATAAGGACGCCCTGTTACTCGCGCTATGCGTCTCGTAACAGATTTTATTTTTTGTTCCAGATAAATCAGGGGGCTTGGACCCATTTTGGGCAAGGCAGGGCAGAAAGCATTCATTATTCGGTATAATCTATCACTTAACCTTCTAGACTCTGCCCTCTGCCGACTGCCGTCACACCTTGCCCGAAGGGCTTGTCAATCATGAAAACTACCGAAATCTTCAACTCTTGGGTGACTTGTCCCAGACTTAATTCTCAGGCCAAAGTGCCCAGAGTGAAGCAAAATGGGCCAAAGTGGTACTCTCAAGTGTTGAACATCCTGACTGGACTGATAGGTAATTTAGACTCCGACGATTGATTATCTACGTTATTTATTAGCCCAATCCCCTAACCAACAATTACTGATTTTTTGGGATGGTGCTTCTTACCATCGTTCTCATCTTGTCCAAAGCTTTTTATCCCACATTCCGCACCCTAAGGTGTTACACAGCATAATCACTTAATTTTTCTTATGTTGTCAGCTATAAATTATGCCAGTAAAACTTTTGATCTCCGTTAAAACAAGGAAATTAAGTATATAAACTAGCTCTGTATTATTCTAAAAAACAGTAAAAACCCATTGTGACAGTTGAGGGTGCGGAATGTAGGTTTTATCTAAGATAAACCAAGGTTTACCTGAAGAACAATGGCAAATTCACGCTCGTCCGCTTTACCCCGAATTGCCCGTCACAAAATTCCATTGAAGATATTTGGTTACAAGCTAAAGCCTGGGTGCCACGCAAAGCTTGCCGGGGGGAGTATCCCTCCGGCAAGCTTTGCGTTTCTGTGCTTTGATTCCTTCATTCTCTCATCTCAAATGGATGGAAGAAGTGGTTTATCTGACATACTACCTTTGATTTCGCCACTCTTCAAAAGTAGGTCGCTTTTTCAGAAATCAAATATTAGTCCTATTTTATTAGAAATTGTTAGCCATAAAGCAGAATTTCAGTTTGAGAAATAAGTTTCTATATTTTCCAACACCTGTATAAATATTTGAGGAAGGAATGACCAAATATACAGCAATTCTAAAACTACGAGTATTCATCATTATTTCCTTGGGGCAATTTATCTCACTTATTGGCTCAGGACTTACTAGCTTCACACTTGAGTTATGGATATACCAGAAAACAGGTTCAATTACTCAGTTTGCACTCGTTGCATTATTTACCACTTTGCCACCAATATTAGTCTTACCTATTGCTGGTACACTTGTAGACCGCTGGGATAAACGCTGGACAATGATACTCAGTAACTGCGTTGCAGGTCTGGCTACACTCTCTATTGCAGTATCGTTTTTCATGGCTAGCCTTCAGGTTTGGCAAATTAGCGCTGCCACATCGGTCATCTCAGTTTGCTGCTTATTCCAATATTTAGCCTTTACCGCAACTACCACTCTGCTTATTCCCGAAAAATATCTCGGTCGTGCCAGTGGCACACTACAAGCTGGGCAAGCATCTATAGGGCTTTTCATGCCAGCATTAGCAGGGATACTGGTTTTAAAAATTTATCTTCAGGGTATACTCCTGATCGACTTTGCAACTTACTTATTCTCCCTCGTTATGCTTTTAATTGTCAAGTTTCCCAAGCTCAAAACTGCTACCAAAACTATGACTACAGACAAACTAGGAAAAAGTTCATTCAAAAATGAGGTAATTTACGGCTGGACTTACATTAATTCACACTCTGGTTTCTTAAGCTTGCTACTCTACTTTGCTGTCATTAATTTTCTAGTTGGAATCGTTGGTCTATTGCTTATACCGATGCTTCTCACTTTCGTCTCCTCTGCAATAACCGGTGCTGTGTTGTCCATCGGTAGTTTTGGTGCTTTAATCGGCAGTCTTGTAATGAGCGTATGGGGAGGACCAAAAAGTCGCGTTTCTGGCATTTTAGGCTTTGGACTTCTACTAGGAATTTGCATAGTATTTGCAGGGTTACGCCCCTCCATACCGCTCATTACAGTAGCAGCCTTTGGCGGCTACTTCTGTTTTCCGTTAATTGGTGGCTGTAGTCAAGCCTTATTACAGAGCAAAGTAGCAGTTGATGTGCAGGGACGAGTCTTTGCTATCCAAGGAATGATTGGCAGCTCGTCCTTGCCACTTGCTTATCTCGTAGCTGGACCACTAGCTGACAATATATTCGAGCCACTTTTAGTCAGAGGTGGTCCATTAGCTGCAAGTGTTGGCAGGATGATTGGCGTGGGAGCAGGGCGGGGTATTGGATTCTTATTTATAGTCTCAGGAATACTCTTTATTTTAGTAACCATCTATAGTTATTTGTATTCAGATATACGCCTTTTAGATCAAAAAACAGAGGTGTTATAGATATATTGATACAACATTAAATAATTCTATTAAGTGTACCTTTTAGTATGAACACCTTCAAAAAAAATTCTTACCATTGATAGAATTAAATATCCATTACGCTGGCTAGTTGGGCTAATGGGAGCTTGTATTTTGGTTGTTAGCACAACGACAATTTATATATTTGTGATGCGGGAGACAAGTCAAGAAGACATTGCACAATTAACTGTCCCTATTCAAGTAAAGAGCATCACGATACAGATTACTAGTAGTGGTAAAGTGCAACCAATTCGGAATGTAAATATTAGCCCGAAAAACGTTGGAATTTTAACACGTCTGTATGTTGAACAGGGGAATAAGGTGAAAGCTGGACAAATTCTTGCTTGCATGGATAATGCAGATATTCAGGTAGAGGTAGATCAAGCTCGTGCTGACTGGGAACAAGCCCAGGCGAAGCTAGCCGAGGCTCGTGCTGGTAACCGTCCACAAGAAATTGCAAAAGCACAAGCGCAAGTAGACTCAGCTAAAGCTAAAGCTGTTTACACGTAAGGATTCAGGTAGCAGGGTATTGACAAAGGGGACGCTTGGAGTGGAGTATCACAATCATGAACCTCAACGTGCCTCAACAAATCGATCGGAAAAGTCTTAACCAGCTGTCCAAAGAAGAGTTGGTGGATATAATCATTGAGCAGGCGATCGTTATCCAGCAGTTACAAGCAACAATAGAAGAACTCAAACAAGAGGTAGGGCGGCTGAGTATTAGTCGAGACCTTGATAGCAAGACATCTTCAAAACCGCCATCTGGGGACATCCTGAAAAAATCTGAAAATAAAAAACCAGAAAACGAACTTGAATCGAATCGTGCCAAACGCAAACCAGGAGGGCAACCCGGACATCAGGGCAAAACTCGTAAAGGGTTTGGAAGAATCGACCGTTTTGAAATTTTACATCCGGAGTTTTGCACCTGTTGTGGTAACACAAAATTTTCTAGTGAAGCTGTGAAAATTGAAACACAACAGGTTGCCCAGTTAGTGGAACGGCCAA
>NZ_JBALGC010000126.1:0-5908 GCF_036916575.1 Nostoc sp. | reverse complement strand
GGTCGTTTCTTTCATCAGCCTTTTACAACGTGAAAGTTAATCTGGTTGAGCATTATACCTTTTTTTGTCTTTTACTTTTGTTTAAGTCCCGTTAAGCAGTGGAAAAGCTTTTTTTATGTGACCGATGGCTGGAAGGTTTACCCAAGTTTTATCCCTGATGGAGACCAAATTGTGAGTAAAACATATATGACAAGGGTGGAAAATGAAAATACAAGGGTTAGTCATTATCTTGCACGTCTTCACAGAAAAACTTTATGCTATTCCAAATCAGAACAAATGCTGAGATACTCAATTAAATTATTACTTCATTACTTAAAGTATCAAATTGTACCTACATAAATAAATTCATCCCTTCATTCAGCAACGCCTGGGGTTAGCGTTGATGATTGTCGGGATGAAAATGAGTAGCTTTTTTGAAACGCATAGGCGGCTTCGCCTTCTTGAAGGGTAGGAACAAAGAGGTTTAACGCAGAGAGACGCAAATAATAACTTTGCGTCCCTCTATGTATCAAGTCTGACTTTCCAAATTACCAATTAGTTACGGGTTTAACCTGACTCAACAAACTGTGCAGTTTTTCGCCTTCAATGACTTCTGTTTCTAAGAGTTGAGTAGCGATCGCTTCTAGCAAGTCTCGATTCTCTCTAAGAATCTCTAGGGCTTGTTCGTGGGCTGTTTCCACGATTTCCTTGACTTCGATATCAATAGCTTTGGCTGTGTCTTCACTCACTGCCCGCCGGGGATTAGCCGCACCATTACCCAGGAACATTGCTTGTTGTCCTTGTTGGTAAGCCAGTGGTCCCAAGACTTTGCTCATACCATAGGCTGTCACCATCCGTTCTGCCAAGTCAGTTGCTCGTTGCAAATCGTTGGAAGCACCTGTTGTAATGCTGTTAAATACAATCTCTTCGGCGGAACGTCCACCTAACATAGTCGCAATCTGACCGCGCAGTTCATCTTCATTCATCAAAAAGCGGTCTTCAGTTGGTAATTGCAGAGTGTAACCCAAAGCTGCCATCCCACGGGGAATAATTGAAATCTTTTCTACACGTCCGTTTCCTGTGGTTAGCGCCCCGACCATTGCGTGACCAACTTCATGGTATGCGACAATCTTTTTCTCAGTCTCGTTCATCACGCGACTCTTTTTCTCTAAACCGGCGACTACCCGCTCAATTGCTTCGGCGAAGTCTTCTTGAGCAATACTTTCACGCAGATTGCGAGCTGCTAATAATGCCGCTTCATTCACCAAGTTTGCCAAATCTGCGCCAGCAAAACCGGGAGTACGAGTAGCGATCGCTTTTAGATTCACATCATCTCCTAGTTTCACCTTTTGAGCGTGAATCTTGAGAATTGCTTCACGATCAGATAAATCGGGACGGTCTACCAACACTTGGCGATCAAAGCGGCCTGGACGCAGCAATGCCGGGTCTAGTATTTCCGGGCGGTTGGTAGCTGCTAGTACAATCACTGTTGCATCCCCAACTGCAAACCCGTCCATCTCTGTTAGTAACTGGTTGAGGGTCTGTTCTCGCTCATCGTTACCACCGTAGAAGCCATTACTGCTACGAGACTTACCGATCGCATCCAATTCATCAATGAATACAATACAGGGAGCTTGTTTTTTAGCCTGTTCAAATAAATCCCGCACTCTGGAAGAACCCACACCGACAAACAGTTCCACAAACTCCGAACCAGAGATACTGAAGAATGGAACTCCTGCTTCCCCTGCTACGGCTTTCGCTAAAAGTGTCTTACCAGTACCTGGAGGGCCAATTAACAGCACACCTTTAGGAATCCTAGCGCCAATTTGCGTAAAGCGTCCTGGAGTCTTGAGGAAATCCACGATTTCCACTAACTCAGTTTTCGCTTCTTCTACCCCAGCCACATCTGCAAAGGTAATTTTAGCTGACTCGCCTTCAACGTAAACCTTAGCTTTGCTCTTACCAATGGAGAGAACACCTTGAGGACCGCCACCACGGGCGAGAAAGAACTGCCAAATGCCAAGAAAAATCAGTGGTGGAATCACCCAACTCAAGAGGGTTGTAAACCAAGTATTCTTGGGTGGAGGTGTAGCAGCGAACTCAATTCCTTTTTGTTCTAGCAGTTTGGGTAACTCTAAATCAAAGATTGGTGTAGTTGCAAACACCTGGCCCGGCTCGGCATTTTCTGTTTTTAGTTGGTAGAGGATCTGGTTTTGACCAACGGAAACCCGACTAACTTCCCCTTCTTGTACTTGATGAATAAATAGGCTATAGGGAACACCAGCGGGACCAGAAGCAAATAAACCAGGCAAAAATAAATTTAAGAGCAGGAATAGCCCTGATACTGCCAGCAATATATTAGCAATGATCCGAAACCGAGATGACTTAGGTTGTTCTTTAATTGCCATAGATGTTGTTACCAATCCTTAGAATTAAAACTGTTGAAAATGTGACTTTCTGGGAAAGTCGGCTATTTACCATCCGAATAGTTGAAGCAGCTTATACTGTTTCCAACCAATCAAAAATTTGGGCTAACTGATCCAGTGTTACCAGCCCATACTGCCAGAGGGTTATGGCTAGAAAGTTGGGGGTCTGCTCACAATGTCGCAAGGCAAGGGAAATTGCTCCACCAGAAATACCCAACTCCTCCTCTAAAAAATGCACTAATTGATCTGTAGCTTTCATAGTAATGTTAAACAATGTTAAATCAGTCTTATTTCTGAGAGAGCTTGACTTGTGTGATCTAATGTCCAGGCTGCATCTCAAAGTTGTTTAGTTTGTCTTAATCGTCAAGGATATTAACAATTCTCATAAATTCTCCTGTCTTGCAATGTTTGCAGCATTTTTTATTTATGTTACTAAACTTAACAATTAAACTAATCTTTGGGTACTAACGAGTAAATACGGTTTACCGTACTCAAAAAATTAACACCACTCGATCAGGAGAGAACTTTAGTCAAGGAACGCTGTCAAAGAAGACGCAGAGATTGGGAGACCCAAAGAGAAATCTCCGTGTTCTCTTGCATATCTGCGTGTAATGTTCATTTTTCACCAATGATTTATATCTTTAGATAGATACATAGACGAACGATCTGAAGAGAGCGATGTTTACGACGGGCTACGCCTACACAAAAACTTTACTTGACAAGTCATAAAGTTAACTCTAACTTTACCAGAATTACACTTAGCCTATTGACACTGCTTAGGTATTCATCAGAATATCTAAGTGTTTTAAAAGATATCAAAACAACTTAAAAATTTCAAAGTCAAATCCTTTGACGAAATGATACCCAAAGAACGCTATTAACATAATTCGTAATTGAATTTCCTAATTACGAATTACGAATTATGATGTGCAGTCCAATTTTAGAGGATAGCAATAGCGATCGCATTGTCTACGATGCTGAAGATGAGCGATTATTCTACAACCCTAATTGGTTAATCGGTTGCAAAAGTGGCGATCAATTGACGGCTCTTAATAGTACCCCCAGTCTAGGGTGTTCACTCTATGCCTTCTTAGGAGTTAAAAAATTATGCAAAATATATGTCACCAGAGAGATGTTGTACTCCCACAAAAATAGCATGAACCAAAAAACCCCAAATTCCATCAAAGTCAACAGCTTACCCCCAGTCTCGCTGCATCAGATTTTGTCGTAACAAGTGTATAAGTTACATCTGTGGGCTTTTACTGAAACACAGAACAAGCTTAAAACCTTAAAGCTCACTCCCTGACTAACAATCAATCAACACAGGAAAAAATCATGGTAAGTTCATTCTTCAATCTCGCCGATCTGAATGGTAGTAATGGCTTCATCATCAACGGCATTGCTGCAAATGACAACTTAGGCAAATCAGTCAGCAATGCTGGGGATATCAACAACGATGGCATTGATGACTTGATTGTAAGTGGTGTTGGGAAAAGCTATGTGTTATTTGGGAGGGCGAATGTCAACAGTGGCACCACCTTCAATCTCTCGTCCCTGAATGGTACTAATGGCTTCTTGGCTCCCACATTCCTAATAAAAAATGCGGGGGACATTAACAATGATGGCGTTGACGACCTCCTGATTGCTGGCGTCCACGAAGTGGATGTGGTGTTTGGGACGACGAATCTGGGCAGTAGCGGTAGTCTTGACTTTTCCTCTCTAAATGGCACTAATGGATTCAGCATTAATGGTATTGACAACTATAATGGCATGGATATTTCACTGAGCGACGCGGGGGACATCAACGGTGATGGCATTGACGACCTAATTGTTCAGAACACATTTCTCTTCATTACCCCCGACCGCGAGGGCAATGAGGGTATTATTACCGAAAGTTCGGTGGTGTTTGGCGGGACGAATCTAGGTAGTAGTGGTACTATCAGTTTTTACGCCCCAAATAGCACTGATGGCTTCAACCAGTCCAGATTAATCAGCAAAGCTGGGGACATCAACGGTGATGGCATTAACGACTTAATTATTAGCAACTCTGTAGTATTTGGAGCGAAGAATATCGGTAGTGGCAGCAACTTTAACATGCCACCCTTGGATGGTACTAATGGCTTCAACATTTCTACAGGCTACCCAATCAGCAGTGCGGGGGACATTAACGGTGATGGCATCGACGACCTAATTGTTAGGACATTTGAGCAAACCTATGTGGTGTTCGGGGGGGCGAACCTGGGCAGTAGCGGTACCCTGAATCTCTCAGACCTAAATAGCACTAATAGCTTTGTGATTAACGGCTCAGGTTACCAAGTCAGCAATGCAGGAGATATCAACGATGATGGTATTGATGACTTGATTTTTGGGGCACCTCTTGCCGACCCCAACGGCAAAAGTGATGCTGGGCAAAGTTATGTAGTATTTGGGGGGAAGAATTTAGGCAGTAGCAACCCCCTCAACCTCTCTGAGTTGAATGGCACTAATGGCTTTATAATCAACGGCATTACTGCGGGTGACGGCTTAGGCACATCAGTTAGCAAAGCGGGTGATATCAATAATGATGGTATTGACGACCTGATTATTGGAGCACCTTATGCCGACCCTAATGGCAACAGTAATGCTGGGCAAAGCTATGTAATCTTTGGCGGGAAAAATATCGCCAGTGGCAGCATCCCTAACTTAACGGGAACTCCTGGTGCAGATACTTTATTTGGCACACCTAGCAACAACATTATCGATGGCAAAGCCGGTAACGATGTCCTCACAGGTAACGGTGGTCAAGATAAGTTTGTGATTCGCCGAGGCGATGGCAATGACACCATCACCGATTTTGGTGGCGTTGGCAAAGGCTCAAACCCAACGGCAGCGGTAATTGCCTCTTTGGACACCTTGCAATTTACAGGTAGTGGTTTAACCGCTCAAAATCTGCAATTAACTCCTCAGGGTAACAACTTAGAAGTTACCTTTGAAAATGTGGCGTCTACCAAAGTGACTCTGCAAAACTTTCAGTTAGAAAACCTGGATAACTTGCCAGCTTCTGGAGCAAAACCTGCCATTGGTAATATCTTATTTGATGGGCAAACCAACATCGCCGACAGCTTTGATGTCTTCGATGCCAATTCCACTCAAACTAGCCTGTTCAACAAGAACACGGTAACTTTCCTCAATCAACTCAACAATAACATCACGGGTTTTGACAACTCCGCTGATGTCATCAATGGTCAGGGGGGTAACGATACCATCAACGGTAAAAGTGGCAATGACCTGCTGCGGGGTGGTGCTGGTAATGATACTCTCATTGGTGGTGCTGGTAATGATACCCTTGTTGGTGGTGCGGGTGCTGACAGGTTTCTGTACAATACCAATGCGACCTTTGTGAGTTCTGCTGTGGGTGTAGATGCGATTGCTGACTTCAACCGCTCCCAAGGCGATAAGATTATCCTGGATAAAACTACCTTTAATGCGATTACTTCTGTTCCCGGAACAGGTTTTAGTAACAA
>NZ_JBALGC010000125.1:0-17535 GCF_036916575.1 Nostoc sp. | reverse complement strand
CTTTTTTTCTGACTTAGTTCTCTGATTTTTCGACATCCACTCAATGGAATCCACTGTCGAGCTATTTTTGCTTGCTTTAGTCTAAACTCCAGACCAGTGGATTCATCTCTGGAGCAACAGAAGCTGTTACGATTGTCCCGGCGATAAATGCCGCAGGTGTGGCAACAATATCCAGCAGATGATCCAACCAAGGAATGTAATAACCGATAATTTCCAGCGAACAAGCGACTGCAAATACAATTACGGCTTGAGGTGTTTCCAGCCAATCAAAGTCAGTCGGCAAATCAAAATGTCCAAAAACTGAAGCCACACTCAATGCTAGCAGTGGTACAAATACTCGAAAGCCAGCCGCCGCGCTCAAACTAATCCCTAGTAATAATTCAATAAATGTATTTAGGTTGAACAAAGAAATTAAATCCATAGTAGGACTCAAGTTATACTCCTGGTGTTTTTTCCATCTTTGAGCTGAACAAAGTGACAACTCTCAGTTGTGATCCTAAGATAATAAACTTGATGAAAATATTTCATCTGACTATGTGTAGAATCAGTGAAACCTCACCTCTGTCAATGGGCAATGCCATACCCCTACGATAAATCTATAATATTGCCCACCTGATAATAGCGATATCTACAACGGGCGTAGCTGCGGCACCACCAACGCTACAGGCGATCGTCTCTTGTGAAATGAGATTACTAAACACTCTTCCCTAAGTATCGATAAAATTTTAGTTTACTACTCTAAATGCTTAACAGGCATTGATACCAAGTTTCCCAAGCAATCAGCAACTTCTTTCCGATGACAGCGATTTGGATTCATTTCAGCACACAACAGTAAAACATTACTCGTTTGAGCAACTTGTGCAATTTCATGTAAAGCTTTATCTGCTTCTTCTTGATTTACTGGAATCCAATTTTCTTTACCAGATGTATTACCTAGAGCGGTTTTAGAAATATACTCAATATTATTTAATTCACAGAATATTTTAATTTTGTCGCCGTACCATTTCCGGCTCCAAGCACGAGGAACTATCCTCACATCAACAACATATCCCACATCAAACTTTTGCAGGTATTCCAAGAAGGCATCGTAGTCTTTGCGATTGCCATATCCGAAGGTAAGTATGCATCTTGTTTTAGCAATATCTTTAATCTTCATTTTTCATTCCTGGAACAAGTAAGTTTAAATATTACATTTTTATTAATGGTGGGTAAAATATCCCAATAATCATAAAGCTATTTTTGTGACTTTTTAGGTTTCCCATGATAAAGTATAAATCTTTTTTGTTTAAAAACTCGTCTTCTAGTTTCTGGCGTACTTTTTCTAAAGCCTCCTTTTCTTTATTGTCCATACTTGTTTCATTTGATCTATCTCTACAATTTCTATAAAGTTATTGAATTTCCCAATCGCTTATTGTACAACGATGTTTATCTCCATCTTGAGAAATAAACTCGT
This sequence comes from Nostoc sp., assembly GCF_036916575.1. Classification (GTDB taxonomy): domain Bacteria; phylum Cyanobacteriota; class Cyanobacteriia; order Cyanobacteriales; family Nostocaceae; genus Nostoc. Next base: position 16,082 of record NZ_JBALGC010000125.1, on the reverse strand, counting down.
AACCAAAATTGTAAGGAATTTTATCTAACTATTAAAATTTTCCTTCTTTCCATAGAACAACCTCTATATGAACTAGCTAATTAAGTGATATTATAGACACATTAGTACTTTCAGTATGGTATCGAAATTTTTCCATTACATACTGCCGAAACTCTCAAAATTTTGGAAAATAATAAAGTAAGTCGAATATTATACGACTGACCCAAATTATTCTAGGAAAATATGACTCATCCTTTCCTTGAACGCCTGCGTAGTCCAGATAGCCCAGTCCTCGTCTTCGACGGGGCGATGGGAACCAACCTCCAAACCCAAAACCTCACTGCTGAAGACTTCGGCGGCCCACAGTATGAAGGTTGTAACGAATACTTAGTCCACACGAAACCCGAAGCAGTCGCTAAGGTTCACCGAGACTTTCTCGCCGCTGGTGCTGATGTCATTGAAACCGATACCTTTGGCAGTACGTCGCTTGTGCTGGCAGAATATGACTTGGCAGACCAAGCTTATTACCTCAGCAAGACAGCCGCAGAACTGGCGAAGCGTGTCGCTGCGGAATTTTCCACGCCAGAAAAACCCCGGTTTGTGGCAGGTTCTATCGGCCCGACAACTAAACTCCCTACTTTGGGACATATTGACTTTGACACCATGAAAGCTAGTTTTGCTGAACAAGCAGAAGCGCTGTGGGATGGTGGTGTCGATTTATTCATTGTGGAAACTTGCCAAGATGTGCTGCAAATTAAAGCGGCGCTGAATGCTATTGAAGAAGTGTTTGCCAAAAAAGGCGATCGCCGTCCGTTGATGGTGTCTGTGACAATGGAAAGCATGGGCACAATGTTGGTTGGTTCCGAAATCAGCGCTGTGCTGACAATTTTGCAACCTTATCCAATTGATATTCTCGGTTTGAACTGTGCCACAGGCCCAGACTTGATGAAACCACATATCAAGTACCTGGCAGAACATTCACCTTTCATTGTTTCCTGTATTCCCAACGCGGGTTTACCTGAGAACGTCGGCGGTCAAGCACACTACCGCTTGACACCGTTGGAATTACGGATGGCTCTGATGCACTTTGTTGAAGATTTGGGTGTCCAAGTGATTGGGGGTTGCTGTGGGACGCGTCCAGAACACATTCAACAATTGGCAGAAGTCGCTAAAGACCTGAAGCCAAAAGTTAGACAGCCAAGTTTAGAACCAGCAGCAGCATCAATTTACACTACTCAGCCCTACGACCAAGATAATTCCTTCTTGATTGTTGGCGAACGTCTCAACGCCAGTGGTTCCAAAAAGTGCCGCGATTTACTGAATGCGGAAGATTGGGATGGACTCGTCTCAATGGCGAGGGCCCAGGTAAAAGAAGGTGCACATATCCTTGATGTCAACGTCGATTATGTGGGACGTGATGGTGTGCGAGATATGCACGAATTAGTTTCGCGCATTGTTAATAATGTGACACTGCCTTTAATGCTTGACTCCACGGAATGGGAAAAGATGGAGGCGGGTTTAAAGATTGCCGGTGGTAAGTGTTTGCTGAATTCCACCAACTACGAAGACGGGGAACCACGCTTTTTGAAGGTGCTGGAGTTAGCGAAAAAGTACGGTGCTGGTGTAGTCATTGGTACTATCGACGAAGATGGGATGGCGCGGACAGCAGATAAAAAGTTTGCGATCGCAGAGCGTGCTTACCATCAAGCTGTAGAATATGGCATACCACCTACAGAAATATTCTTTGATACTCTTGCGTTACCTATTTCCACCGGGATTGAAGAAGACCGAGAAAATGGTAAAGCCACAATTGAATCTATCCGGCGCATTCGTCAAGAATTGCCTGGATGTCACGTGATTTTGGGTGTTTCTAATATTTCCTTTGGTTTGAATCCAGCAGCGCGGATGGTGCTGAACTCAGTGTTTTTGCACGAAGCGACAACGGCGGGAATGGATGCAGCTATTGTCAGTGCTAACAAGATTTTACCGCTCTCGAAGATTGAAGAACGCCATCAAGAAATCTGCCGCCAGTTGATTTATGACGAACGGAAATTTGAGGGTAACGTCTGCGTTTACGATCCCTTGGGAGAGCTTACCACAGTGTTTGCTGGGGTGACAACAAAACGCGATCGCTCTTTAGATGAAAGTCTCCCCATCCCCGAACGACTTAAGCGCCATATCATCGACGGCGAACGCATTGGTTTAGAAGAACATCTGACAAAAGCCTTAGAAGAATATCCCCCCTTAGAAATTATCAACACCTTCCTGCTAGATGGCATGAAAGTTGTCGGGGAATTGTTCGGTTCAGGACAAATGCAGTTACCCTTCGTCTTGCAATCTGCGGAAACCATGAAGGCGGCGGTAGCCTATCTCGAACCGTTCATGGAAAAGTCAGAATCTGGCAACAATGCGAAGGGAAGCTTTATTATTGCCACAGTTAAAGGTGATGTCCACGACATTGGTAAAAACTTAGTAGATATCATTTTATCCAACAATGGCTACAAGGTGATTAACCTGGGAATTAAACAGCCAGTGGAAAACATCATCAACGCTTACGAACAGCACAAAGCTGATTGTATTGCCATGAGTGGTTTGCTGGTGAAATCCACGGCTTTCATGAAAGAAAACTTGGAGATATTCAACGAAAAGGGAATTAGTGTCCCTGTGATTTTAGGTGGTGCGGCGCTGACTCCCAAATTTGTACATGAAGATTGCCAAAAAACCTACAAAGGTAAGGTTGTTTATGGCAAAGATGCCTTTTCTGACTTGCACTTCATGGATAAATTAATGCCAGCGAAGACTGCTGGTAACTGGGATGATTTGCAGGGATTTTTGAATGAATCTGCCGAAACTGTTGAAGTTTCAACGAATGGTCACAAAGAACCAAAAGCTATAACAGCTGAAGAAACATCTGCTGAACCAAAAGAAGTAGATACAAGACGTTCTGAAGCTGTAGCTGTAGATATTGAACGTCCAACGCCGCCTTTTTGGGGAACGAAGTTATTGCAGCCTAGTGATATTCCCATTGAGGAAATATTCTGGCATTTGGATTTACAAGCTTTAATTGCTGGACAGTGGCAATTCCGCAAACCAAAGGAACAATCTAAGGAAGAATATCAGGCTTTCTTAGCTGAAAAAGTTTACCCAGTTTTAGAAACTTGGAAACAGCGAATTATTGAGGAGAAATTGTTGCATCCCCAGGTGATTTACGGGTATTTCCCTTGTCAAGCCGAGGGGAATTCTCTACATATATATAATTCAGAGAACCAATCACAACAGGTTGCAACTTTCGAGTTTCCCAGGCAGAAGTCTTTAAGGCGGCTGTGCATAGCAGATTTCTTTGCACCGAAGGAGTCAGGAATTATTGATGTCTTCCCAATGCAGGCGGTGACTGTAGGGGAAATTGCCACAGAGTTCGCCCAAAAGCTGTTTGCTGCCAATCAATACACCGATTATCTGTATTTCCACGGTATGGCAGTACAGATGGCGGAAGCTGTAGCTGAGTGGACACACGCCAGAATTCGCCGAGAGTTAGGCTTTACTGCCGAAGAACCCGATAATATTCGTGATATATTAGCACAACGCTATCGTGGTTCACGGTATAGCTTTGGGTATCCCGCTTGCCCAAATATCCAAGACCAGTACAAGCAGCTGGAGTTATTGCAAACTGACAGGATTAACTTATATATGGATGAAAGTGAACAACTTTATCCAGAACAGTCTACCACTGCGATTATTGCTTACCACCCAGTAGCAAAATACTTTAGCGCTTAATCTATATCCCCTCTCCTTAATAAGGAGAGGGATTAAAGTCAGGACAGGGTGAGGTTACAACAGTATTGCACCAAAGTGAAAACCGCTATATCTGATTATTTTGCACCCAACTGATATCTTTCCTTTAACAGGTGGGTATTATAAGCTTATTCTGTTAACAACATCTTAATAAATTTACCTTTAGATAAAATACATTTCCGCAATTTTACTGTAAAGTTATGCTCTTATTCTTTATCAGACTTTAATTAAATAAATCTGAAAAAATCAGTGTTTCACGGATAAAATAAACCATTCATCAATGATATAACTTGAAGTAAATTATCTTTTCTTGTAGCCACTTCCTTTGGAAGTTAGCAAAACCAGATCCAGTAGTTACATTAAATATAATCTCACCTTTTGCCTGTAAAAATACTTTACAGGTACAAATTAAGATGTCTAAAAAATAGCAAATCCGCTATAAATCAATTGACAGGGAAGCAGCTATGTCTCGAAAACGTCACCTATTCAAGGCAATTCAAAAAAATTTTAGACAAATTAGCAAGCAATTTTTATCTGCAATTAACAAGCAAATCATTTGGCTACTGCGGAATATTTCTGGCACTAAAAAAAGAGGTGGCTCAGAGAATGCTGGGTTTTTGTTGCCGACAGTATCAATGGTATTAATAGTAGTTGTCTTATTGACCACTGCCATTTTATTTCGGTCTTTTGAACGCTCCAAAAATGCCAGTAATGTCCGGGTGAATCAGGCTGTACTTAACGCCGCAACACCAGCCCTTGACAGAGCTAGAGCCAAATTAGACAAGCTATTTAGTGACAGCCGACTACCACGAGCCGTACCTTCAGATAAAGTTTTAGAGGATACCTTAAGTAGTACTGCTAATTTGCCTGAATTTACTTTTGGAGATGAAACTCCACTAAAGCTACATTATGCTTATACAACTGCACCAACAGGAGAAAATCAGCCACAAGATCTAACAACTGCATGGATGTTCCCTACTGATACAAATAACAATGGGAAATTTGACAGCTATACTCTTTATGGAATTTACTTCCGAACTCCGCCTATAACTAATGGCACATACAGCCGCCCTAGAAATCCTCTAGAGGCAAGAACTCCGCCCATGACTTCTGGTAGTCTAAGCAACAGTTGTAAAAATAGTGTAGCAACAAGTGCTGCTTTGGTGGGGAGTACGGGCTGGGTTAGTATTGCTAGTCAGCTCCAAAAAAGCTTTTTTGTCTACACTGCTAATGTTCCCATCACTAACCCACCAACGACTGGTAGTGATGCAGGTAATTACGAAGCTTTTAAAGGGAATAAAGGTTTTTCAGGTTTAGAGTATCAACAAGACCGTGTACAACTACCGCTAGTTAACAACGCGGTGGTTTATAACGATGATATAGAACTTACCCCTGGTCCCACATTTAACCTAAATGGACGGATCTTGACTAATAGTAACTTCCTGACTGGTAGCAATAATGTGAGACTTTATCAGGTTAGTAGTGTAAATTCCTGTTTCTATAGTGAGGACAATGCCAAAATTTTTGTAGGTGGCAATTTAGGAGCTGGTGATTTCATAGGTAATGCAAGTAACGGTACTTTAGTGGATTTATTCCAAGGACAAGGAGTTAATCCTAGTCAAAATGGTGATACTAGCGCTAACATATCAGTCACTGACGGAACGAATAATATTGCCTACAATAGCCTAGCTTATGCACAGCGTATCAATCTTTTGGTGCTAGCACAGATGGGTAACGCTGCATCTACTGACCCACCGGAAGTTCAAGATGCCATTACACAGCAACTACAACTATTAAATCTAACTACAGCTACTGCCAGTGCAGCGCAACTATCCACTGTCCGTAATAACCAGTTAGTACTTTACTTTCAACAACGTACCCGCCGTGTACCTTATGGTGAAGTTGGTTTTGGTGGAAATGCAATAAGAAATCCTGCGACTGGTACAGATTATACGACTACTACAGTCTTACAAGGAAGTGGTAAGTCACTGCGTCCACCAGACACTTGGGTTTATCCGTTTCTTGCTAGTGATGGTCAAACTAAAACTAATTATTCCAATTTAGCACTTAATATTAGTAGTTCTAAGCTGCTACCTAAAGCTACACTACCAACTACGCAACAAACACTAGGTAAAGAACAATACGTTGGCGATCGCATTTTGCTTGGCAATAATCTACCTGCATTGTGGTGGAACGGAACAGCATTTGTTGGTCAAGATGTTACCAAAGATACTCAAGATATTAAAAATGTTAACTGGGATAGCGGCAGTGGAACTCGGACTCGCAGCAGTCGTGTACAGCAACTAGCTGATTTAGGAACTGTTGACCGAGATGGAGATTGGGAATCAGCAGCTGCTACAGTACCAACTACTGTCGCCGCTCCTGTGGGTGGCTTACGGGTAGTCACTGGTGCAGGGATTTATTTACCTCCACTTTTAACTGTTAGTAGTACCCAAACTGTTTTGAACACCGCGGCGGCAGCTACAAATAGAATTTGGTCAGATATGATGCCCGTGCCTAATACTATTGGCATTAATCTAGATACTTACAAGACTAATATAGTATTACCCGATACTACTAATACACCGTATTTACGGATGCGGGCTACAGCAGTTTATCACTACCAAGCGAGTGGCTACAGTGCGACGAGCCCTAAACCTATTGCTTGTATAAGTAGCTTCTACGACCCGACAAATAGCACTACAGCTAAGAACCTTGCAGCTCTTCCATATAATGGCAATACGGGTGGTAACTCCCATAATGGTATTGTCTACGCAGCTCCAACAAAAGGTGTTTCTGACTATTTAGCTTTACTAAAATACCAAGCTAATTTAATGTATCCCAATGGGCGGTTGGTAAATCCAACACTGAACACCGCTATGGGGCTAGTCGCTGCCTCTGGGACACTCACAATCTCAGAGCAGTCTGCTATTGATGCTTCTATTTGTGCCATCCAAATATTAGATGGTAGTATCGGCGCTCCAAGTACTAGCGTCATCCCTCACGGCGCAATTTACGAAACTGCTTTTTTAGATGCCAGACAGATTAAGGCAATTCATAAAGATGTATCAACAGCTGGTGTAGAAACATTCACCAACGCTGATGGTGTAAATGGAAATGGAACCGGGACATCAACGCTTTGTTACTTTCAATATACCTGTACTATTAATGCAACTGGGACAGTAGCAAGCCCGTCTACAGACTATGAACTCGCCAAAGAAACCCGCCAACCTCTAGAAATTCGCGCCACTGTATTAGACATTAATAAGTTGCGGACAACTACTTATGGCACAGCAACACCACAAGAATATTTAATTCCCAACAGCGGTATTATTTACGCTACTCGTGATGATGCACTGCCGGATTTGAGTTATCCTGCTGGCATTACAGCAACAGATACAGCGGCACAAAGACAAACAAAACAAGATACTCAAAAATCACAAAGCCCTGTAGATTATAAACTTGACCCAACTCGCCGTCCCAACGCCATTATGTTAATCAATGGCAACCCAATCTGGCGTGTTCAGGCTTACAGAGATGCAGAAAAAGGCTTGGTTCTAGCTTCTAACTTGCCTGTATATATTAAAGGCGACTTTAATAAACATACTAAAGAAGAGTTTAATACAGCTCTAGCTACTGATTTGAGCAATTTTTACTCTCGCGCTGCATCAGACCTTAATCCAAACTTTGCTTGTCGTACTGGTGATCCTAGACTACCAAATTGTACCATTGGGGACGAATGGCGACCTGCCAGCGTATTGTCAGATGCGATCACACTTGTTTCTAGTAACTTTCAGTTTGGCTACCGCAGCGATGGAGACTATGACCTGAATAATAACTTAGGGGATAACGCTTCTATTACCGCATTTCAGAACAATGGGTTTGCTAACAACAACGCCAATGTCATCAATGCTGCTTGGTATGGTAGTGACGGCTTGCCCCTTAGCAGTAAAAGCAGTTCTTACCTCAACAACTTTGTTACACCCATCCAGCGAAGGAAAACTGCCCCAGAGTATTTAATGGAAGTATGTCCGAAACTACCTGTTTCAGCTTGCGATCCGGTTACTGATTGGTACGTAACAGTACCTGGTGATCTGACATATCCACTAGGTCTAAAAGCCTCGGATATTATCGGTTCGACATTTGACATTACTAAGCACAAGGCTGGTACAACAGCAGTCTTACCCAATGCCAGTTATCTGAGGTATCCTCGCCGTGTTGCCTTTCAACGTGCTACACCTTCCAATACTATACCTATTTTACCCGCAGCAACGCCGCCACAATATTATACAAGTGGAGAACTTAAGCTTGCAGGCAATTTACCCACGATCATAGGACTAACATCTTCCGCAGGCATTAAAACCATAAACTCATTCCCATTGAATGCGACTAATTTTAGTGGTAACAATAGACCTACTTCTCAACCTGATGCTCTATGGTTTATGACAAAATCACAGAGTGATGACTCTCGCCCAATACTACTTTCAGCACCAACATTTAATAGTGATACAGATACATTTACTGCTGGTACAAAAACCCAACCAGCTTTATCGCCAGTGTTACAAATTAGAGTTGCTTTCAGCACTAGTGATGAAACTGCATCTGACGTACTGGGTTCTGGCGCTGTACAGAATTCTTATTGGCTTCAATGGGCAACATCTACCACATTTAACTTAGCCGCAGCAGGGGCAGACACCCCAGCTCGTCCTACAGAAGACAATGGTGGTTTACACAACTTTGTCCGCCTCTTGGAAAATTGGAACCCAAGTAACTCAAGCCCAGCTAGTATAGCTACAATTAACGGCTCTTTTATTCAAAGAACTCGTAGTGCCTACGCTACTGCACCATTTTTAGCATACTTAAATGGCTCATCTTTGTCTTCTACACCATATCCGACAAATAATTCTAATGGTAAACTACCTTATTACCAGCCTCCCAATCGGCAGTGGGGTTATGATGTCGCCTTGCTCTCACAATCACCAGACGCATTTTCGCAAAAGTTAGCGATAACGCCAAATAACAAACCCAATGAATACTTCCGGGAAGTTGGTCGAGATGATACATGGGTGCAAACGTTGTTGTGTGCCAAAAAAGCCTCAGACAGTAGTTATGTCGTCGATGCCGATCAACGTCCTAGCTGTAGTTAATCTTTAATTCTTAGAAACTTGTGAGTAACTATGATTAAGCGTAAACAACAGCAAGTAAGTCAACCATCTGGTGAGTCTGGTTTCACGATCATTGAGTCGTTGGTAGCAATGCTAGTAGTTACTATTTTACTGGCAGCGATCGCGCCTACAATCGTGATTGCAACAGCAACTCGCGTCCAATCAAAACGCGTAGAACTAGCCACACAAGCTGTCAGAACTTTCATTGATGGTGTGAAAATCGGCGCAGTCACAACTCCTGCTACCACTATTACATTGACTCTATCAGCTACTGCAACACCCAGGAGTTTAGGTGACAATTTACTTACTACCACAAATATGGCAGCTCCTACAGCATCAACATCGTTGTATTGCGTGACAAAAGACGCAAACAATAACCTAACTATTAGTGCTCCAAGCTGTATGAGCAATCTATTTTACATTCAGGCGGCAAAAATTATAGTAACAGGAAGTACCCCAACTAATACCACAACAGGTCAACCAATCGATGGTTACGGTTTGGGAATTCGAGTTTTTCGGTCAGATATTAACTTTACTAAAACTGTCAACGCTAGCGACAGTAGTAATAATAAAAGACAAAACACTTTCACTGGGACTTTGGGCAATACCCAATCCCCACTAGTGGAAATGGCCACTGTAATTGGTTCTAAAAATACTTCCTTCAATGCTCTGTGTCAGCGTCTTGCTGTTACTAGTAGCACTACAACTAACAACACTTGTAATTAATCCTGTACAGTCAGGTTGAAAGCTGACTTTTCAGGTTATGTACAAAAATCAACGCGAAACCTAACCCCCTAACGCCCTTCCCTATAAGGGAAGGAGGAAAATTCAAAGCCTCTCTCCTCTTAGGAGAGAGGAATGGAAGTAAGGTTTTCCCGACACCGTGAAAAGTTAGGGTTGAAAGATATAACTTTCAAGATGGTGAGCAACTGTACACCACCATTCCCTAAATGTATTTCTATTACTAAGAGGATGTTTGTAAAGTCTAATTTATTAGTCGCCTGAGCGACTAAAAGTCACGGCTACACAGACCAAACCTGCTGAGGCAGGTTAACAAACCCTTGAATTAATATTAGTCCACGAAGGTGGACTTTGCTTGTGTAATAGCGAATTCTATTCTGCCCAATACTTTTAAAAGAACCTCTAAGAAGCAAACGCTAGTTATGAAGAATGTACTCAAATTTCTTCTCAGCATTCAGCTGAAACACTCTAAATTTGTTCAGCAAGTTAATGGTTTTACCCTGATAGAACTTTTGGTAGCCTTATTACTGGCATTCCTCGTGCTTACACCACTGCTAGGATTCATGGTTAATATTCTCAGTACAGATCAGAAGGAACAAGCAAAGGCAAATTCTGAACAGGAAATCCAGACAGCAATTGATTACATTGCCAATGATTTACAACAAGCTGTCTACATATATGATCAAACTGCACTGACTACCAATTCAAACACTGTCCCAGCAAGCTCAGGAATTAAAGACCAAATACCCCCTGTTAAAAAAGCTAGTATTTGTGATTCTTCTAATACTACTGTTACTTGTAAACCAATTCTCGTGTTTTGGAAACGCAAGTTTCTCGCAGGTGCGATTACACTTTCCAGCAGCACTACAGGCAGCACTACAGCAAATAAAATAGATGACACTTTTGTTTACTCACTAGTTGCCTACTATTTAATCAAAGATAGTAGTACTACTTGGTCAAATGCAGCTCGTATTGCCAGATTTGAAATTACTGATGGAGTTCTGGCTGCTAGTGGTACTACTACTGGTACTACTGGAAATTGTGGTACTGACTATCCCAATGATACATATATTGACACCAGTCACTGCCCCGATGTAGGTTTTCAGCGTTTTAACCTGAATCTACCTAGTGCCGCAGGTCTAACTCAGAAAATGAATTCATGGAAAGCAGCCTCAACAGCTTACACTCAACAACCTTTAGTACTAATTGATTATATCGATCAAACCTCTATTGGTTCAACACTTCCTACTTGTCCCACTGGAACACTTAGCTATGGTAGTTATATGGGCTTTTATACTTGCGTTGATGTTGCTAACACCACAGCACAGGTGTTTTTACGAGGTAATGCATTAGCTCGGTTGCAAAGTAGCAATTTTGATTACTCTTCAAATAACCAAACTTACTTTCCAACAGCAAGTGTCCGCGTGCAGGGACGTGGATATTTATTTACTAAATAAACTTGATAATACACAGCACAACTAATGATGGGGCATTATGAACAACCTAACTTTAAAGTTATTCCACACTAGGATGTGTAATAAAGATACCAAGGAGCGATTTCATCCTCAACAGGATGCTGGCTTTACTTTAATAGAAATGCTTGTAGTAGTGCTAATGATTGGAATTTTAGCAGCGATCGCAGCTCCTGGTTGGGCTGCCTTTGTAAATCGACAGCGGGTAAATAAGGCTAATGACGCTGTTTTAGCTGCACTACAAGCAGCACAGCGCGAAGCTAAAAACGAAAAACTTAGCTACAGTGTTAGTTTCCGGAAAAATACCACAACCCAAAATGTAGACGTTGCTATTTATCGTACCGATCCTCCAAGCGCTACATTGCCATGGAAACCTTTAGGAGCAGATGTAGGCGTTAGCTCTGATAAATTACTGCTAGGTGCAAATCTCAGTAGTGAAAACGCAGCCAATTCTACTACTAATTCTCCTGTATCCTACCCTCCCCCAAGTACGCCAACAAAAATTACCTTTGACTATATGGGGGCTTTACCAACTTTACCAACTCCCAACTTTGGAACAGTGGCAGCAGGTACAGAGCCACCTGGGTTAAAAATAGTGGTAGCTGTACCAAGCTCTGCAAATTCTACATCAGCTAGTAGCGTTAAGCGATGCGTCATTGTGAAAACTCTCTTAGGCTCAATACTCACAGCAAAAGACGATAAATGCAGTTAAGTACTTAAAGTAGCAATATTTATTCAAAAACACGCAATATCACTGTACAGAAAACTGCATATTGATAGCAAAATTAAAATATCATGTGCAGTTTTAATATTTGATATATTTATTTAAGAGCCACTGATAAATTAACCATTAGCTGAACATCTAAAAAGCGTCCTAATTAAAATATCAAAATGTAACTTTTGTCAAATGACTGAGAACCTTGATATTACTGTAGCTATCCCAACTTACAATGGTGAAAGTCGTTTACCTGAACTACTAGAACGACTACAAAACCAACTTCACACAGAAAATTTATCTTGGGAAATTATAGTTGTAGACAATAACAGCACTGATAACACAGCTAAAGTTGTTCAAACCTATCAACAAAATTGGCGGTGTGCTTACCCTTTAAAGTATTGCTTTGAAGCGCAACAGGGAGCAGCTTATGCCCGAAAAATGGCAGTGCAACAAGCTAAAGGTAGATTTATAGGTTTTCTAGATGATGACAATTACCCAGTATCAAATTGGGTATTCCAAGCTGTCGCTTTTGGTGAAAAATATCCCTTAGCGGGAGCTTATGGTAGCCAAATTCACCCTGACTGGGAAGTAGAACCACCAGAAAACTTTCAGCGAATTGCTCCATTCTTGGCAATTACAGAGCGAGGGAATTTACCACTATTATATAAAGCAGCCAAAAAATTATTACCCCCCTCCGCTGGACTTGTTGTGCGTAGAAAAGCCTGGTTAGAAAGTGTACCAGATAAATTTATTTTAACTGGAAGAGTTCAAGGCAATATGCTTACCAGTGAAGACTTAGAAATGTTGTCTTATATCCAAAAATCAGGTTGGCAAATTTGGTATAACCCAGAAATGGAAATTTATCACAAAATACCAAGTTTTAGGTTACAAAAAGAGTATTTAATTCCATTTTTTCGCGGTATTGGACTTAGCCGCCATGTAACTAGAATGGTAAATGTCAAACATATATATAGACCATTTGCTCTTTTATTTTATATGATAAATGACTTGCGTAAAATTATTTTACACTTACTAAAATACTGGAATATTTGGAGAAATGATTTAGTTGTAGGTTGTGAAATGCAACTTTTTATAAGTAGTTTAGTTAGTCCTTTTTATTTTTTGAAAAATAGCTATTTAAGTAAGAAATACAATTAGAAATTATTTATATATTATATGAATAAAATGATTGAAAAACTAGATTTTACCGTAGCTATTCCTACATACAATGGTGCAAAACATTTACCTCAAGTTTTAGATTTTTTACTCAAGCAGACAGGAATAGAAAAGCTAAATTGGGAAATAATTATTATTGACAATAATAGTCACGATAATACAAATGAGGTAATTAAGCATTATCAAAAAACTTATAGCCAGAATATTTGTTTGAGGTACTTCTTTGAAAAGAAACAAGGAATATCCTTTGCAAGAATGCGGGCCATAAGTGAAGCGAGAGGTGAGTTTGTTGCATTCGTAGATGATGATAATCTATTAGCACCTGATTGGATTTTACAATCTTATACTTTTGGCAAAGAGCATCCTCAAGCAGGTGCTTGGAGTGGACAGATTCATGGAAATTTTGAAGGAAAGCCACCAGAAAATTTTGAAAAAATTCAAGCTTTTTTAGCTATAAGAGAACATGGTTCAAATCCATATTTATTTGATGCAGCCAATTTAAGACTTCCTCCTGGTGCTGCGCTTGTTGTTCGGAAACAAGTATGGTGTGAAAATGTACCACAACGACCTAGTTTAAGCGGCAAGTTACCTGGTATTTTTGTGCAGGGTGATGACTATGAAGCATTGCTTTATATACATTATGGAGGCTGGCAAATTTGGTATAACCCTACTATGCATACTTATCATCAAATACCAAATTGGCGACTTGAGAGAGATTACCTTCTAACTCTGGCACGCGGCTGTGGCTTATGTATCTTCCAGTTACGCTTGATAAATACTAAAAATTGGCAAAAACCAATAGTGTTTGTAAAAACTATTTTAGGGAATTTATGCCGAGTCTTACAGCAATTAATTCACTATAGAGGACAATTTAAAACTAATCTAATTGCTCTTTTTGAGATGGAGTTTTATTTTGCTAGTATGATAAGTCCTCTTTACTACTTAAAATGTCATATATGTAGAGTATTAAACCAATTCGTAATTATGTTTTATAACTCGGATTTCACGCCGACATTAAACATGCTACCAATAAAGGAAGAGAAATTAAAGCCAAAAATTTTGTTAAAAATAAACTAGCTCTATAGGACTCATATCTGATTTTTGAACAAGATTTTAGATAAAGCCCTGATAAAACGGGATTTTCAATCTCAGTATGTTTTCAGAAATCAAATCGGAGTCCTATATAAAATGATTATATCTAGTAAAAAAGTGCCAAAAATTTCTGTAATCATTCCTGCTTACAATAGTGAAAATACCATTAATTATACCATTAAATCTGTTCTAAATCAAACTTTTACTGACCTAGAATTAATTGTAATTAATGATGGTTCACAAGATTCAACTTTAGAAGTTATTACACAAATCCAAGACTCACGAATAAAAATATTTTCCTATCCCAATGCTGGCGGAAATATAAGTCGTAACCGAGGGCTACACCATGCAGTAGGAAAATTTGTTAGTTTCTTAGATGCAGATGATCTTTGGACACCTGATAAACTTCAGTCTCAGTTAATGGCTCTGCAAGAAAACGTTACTGCAAAAGTTGCTTACAGTTGGACTGATTATATTGACACAAATGGTCAATTTCTACTTTCAGGTAAGCGCATTAATGTCAATGGTGATGTTTATGAAAATCTGTTGTTAACTAATTTTTTGGAGAATGGTTCCAATCCTTTGATTTGTAAAAAAGCTTTAATTGAATTAGGTGGATTTGATAAATCCTTAAGTGCTGCTCAAGATTGGGATATGTGGCTGCGATTAGCCTGCAAGTTCGATTTTGTATGCATACCATCTGTGCAAATCCTATACAGAATAAGTGCTAATTCAGTTTCTTCTAATCTTGTAAGACAAGAAAAAGCCTGCTTACAAGTACTTGAACGAGCGTATAAGGAAAGACCATCGACACTTAAGCAGAGTTGGAATATAAGCCTAGCAAATTTATACAAATACTTGACCTGCAAAGCTCTACAAAAACCGTTTAATGGACAAAAATGTCTAGCATCTGCTAGATTTCTGTGGAAGTATTTTATTAACGACCCTTCAAGACTTCAGAATATAAATTTCACTTTAAAATTGTTATTGAAAATTATCATAATTTTTCCCTTACCCATTTTGCTCTACAGTATTACTAATTGGAGCGAAGTAAGAAGCCAAAAAACTGAAACATTCCTCAATATCTGGATAGCTGAAAAACATCAGAAAACAAAAATGGATACCCATATGCATCTACCGTCTCCAGTTAATGCAAAAAATCCTTTGAATAAGCACTCCAATAGTGGTTTTACCTTACTAGAGTTGTTAGTAGTTGTTCTATTAATTGGTATATTAGCTACGGTGGGAATACCTAACTGGCTGACTTTTGTAGAGATTCACCGCCTCAACACTGCCCAAAACGAAGTTTACCTTGCTATGCGCCAAGCCAAAAGGCAAGCCACTAAGGAAAAATTGACTTGGCAAGCCAGCTTTCGTGAACAAAACGGTATTGTTCAATGGGCGGTTCATCCTGCTACAGTAAACCCATCTAATGCTAATTGGAACAACTTAGATACGAATGTGCGCCTTGATTCTGAGACCAACTTCCAACCGTCACTCAGTACTGTACAAGAAGTTAGATTTGACTACAGAGGTAACGCTAAAGATTTAGGACGGATCGCGCTATTTAATAAGCATGGTGGTAAAGCTAAACGTTGTGTAATAGTTTCTACAATTTTAGGGGAAATGCGAACCGCAAAGGAGCATACTACAACCAATAACGACAAGTATTGCTATTAAGATATTTTTAGTTTATTTGAACAAGGTATTGCGTGCTGAACTTACCAGCAAACCCAAAACAACACCTGATTATTTTCACTCGCGATCCAGAAGCAGCTAAGACAAAAATCCGATTGATACCTGCTTTGGGAACTATTGGTGCTGCCAATCTTCAACGGGAAATAACTGAATATACAATAGACCTCTTGCAAAAGTCCCAAATGCGTGGGACAAGTAAGTTAGAGTTGGGTAGCATTGATGACTTACGAACAAGTAAAAAGCTTAAAG
>NZ_JBALGC010000124.1:0-71772 GCF_036916575.1 Nostoc sp. | reverse complement strand
GTATGACGCTCAACCGGACGCCCACTAAAAAATCGCCAAATTGGTTGGCGAGTCTTTAAGTTGACTTCAAAAGCCAAATTGTCTTGTGTCCACCCTTTATAAGCGAATGCTTTTCTGGCTTTTTGAATTCCGCTGAATGATCCCTGGAGCGATCGTTTGACCATAGGAGCTTACACACATCAAATAAGAATTCTTAAAGTTGACATTGTTGCAACACACAGTTTCGGAACTACTTAGAAAGTAAATTAGCTTGCCCAAAAACTTCATCCCCTTGTGGGTGGAGTTTTTCATTGTTTGCGTACAACACCTACAACTGATACGAAGCCGTCAAAGCTACCGCCAAAGCATCCGCAGCATCATCAGGCTTGGGAATTTCATCTAAATCCAACTCCCGCGCTACCGCCTCTTGCACCTCTGACTTATCCGCATTGCCATAGCCTGTTAAAGCTTGCTTAATTTGAGCAGGAGTAAACTCTACGTAGGGAAGACGACGCTGACCCAATACCAAAATGAGTACACCCCGCGCCTGTGCAACCAGGATTGTACTTGACATCCGATAGAAGAATAGTTTCTCGATCGCTACCAAGTCCGGTTGCAACTCCTCCATCAGCGTATGTAAATCATCAAACAAGGTACATAGGCGCTGTCCGATTTCTACATCTGCTGACGTTCTGATTACCCCAAAATCCAGCATATTTACTGTAGTCTCTTGCACCTTGTTGGGAGTTTGTGTGCAGGTAATTGCCCCAAATCCTAAAATTGCCAGTCCTGGATCTAATCCTAAAATTCGTTTTTCCATTAAATTCACTTTTACCAAGCCAGGCTATTGTTTAACTAGGAATACTGGCAATCTCGACCACTTGCTTTTAGTCTAATGGGATTGACAAATATAATAGTTTCACGCCTAGTGTTTTAAACAAAGTGGTGTACATTTTCTGTTAATTATTGTTTGTAGCACTGCTCCGAATCAGGTATGTCAATTGGTTTTCTCAGACAAGCCCTCAACGCTCTGCAAAAGCAGTCGCGCTCTCGTACTTCCTATCGGGTTAACCAGTGGTTCAAATGGTTATCTCCTGGACTATCAGTAAAACGTTGGTTGTTGATCAGTACTGGGGGTGTACTGCTGGCGAGTTTGGGGTTAGCGATTTGGATTAAGCTGACCCCAATTTTTTGGATAATCGAGTTGGTTAGGGGTTTTTTGGGAGTAATCACTAACATCTTACCGAACTATATCAGTGGCCCTTTGGTGCTGCTTGGCGGCTTGCTATTGGTGCTTTGGGGGCAAACTCGCACTGTAGGCTCAATTACTAAGGTACTAAGAGCAGAAGGCGGAGAGGAGCTCATTGATGTCTTGCTAGCCCATCGTCGATTGTACCGAGGCCCGAAAATAGTGGTAATTGGTGGTGGTACGGGACTTTCTACGTTGTTAAGAGGACTAAAAACCTATAGCGCTAATATTACTGCTATTGTCACTGTCGCCGATGATGGTGGATCTTCAGGGCGGTTGCGTCAAGAATTTGGAGTGCTACCACCAGGGGATATTCGCAATTGTTTGGCTGCACTAGCAGATGAAGAAAAGTTATTAACAGAATTGTTTCAATACCGTTTTCGGGCTGGAGATGGGTTGACGGGTCACAGTTTTGGCAATTTGTTTTTAACGGCAATGAGTGATATTACTGGAGATTTAGAACAAGCAGTTGCAGCCAGTTCTAAAGTGCTAGCGGTACGGGGACAAGTACTACCAGCAACTCTTAGTGATGTTCGCCTCTGGGCAGAATTAGCCGATGGTCGCCGCATTGATGGAGAGTCTAGCATTCCCAAAGCTGGCGGTAAAATTGTTAAAATTGGCTGCATTCCAGCTAATCCCCCAGCAATACCAGCAGCTATTAAGGCACTTAAAGAAGCTGATTACATCATTATTGGCCCAGGTAGCCTTTATACTAGCCTGATTCCTAATTTATTAGTACCAGAGATTGCCGATGCGATCGCTCAAACAGATGCCCCCCGTATTTATATCTGCAATATAATGACTCAACCCGGAGAAACTGAAGGCTACACTGTTGCCGATCACATCAGAGCAATTGATGCTGCTTGTGGGCAAAGACGGCTATTCGATGCTGTGCTGATACACAAAAAATCCCCCTCGGAGCAATCACTCATCCGCTACGCCCAACAAAACTCCCATCCCGTTTTCCTGGATAGAGAAGCCGTAACTCAGCTAGGGCGAAGGATTGTTCCAGCTAATGTTTTGTATGAAGATGAAACGGGTTTTGTACGTCACAATCCACAGAAACTAGCACAAGTGTTGTTGCGGTGGTACGGTAGAAGTCATCATGGAAGATGAGTTAATAGTCCAAAATTCATAGTGAGCTAGTTCTTGACTCTTAACTAATGACTCACCATTGGCGCAATCGAGGATGAGTTTGATGAAATAAGGGAGAGAATGCAAGCAGGCGATCGTTTGCAGCAGCCCTTGTGCCAGGAAGAAAGTTGTGTAGGGTGTAACAGTTTAATGGTAAGTGTGAAAAATGGCATATTTACCACAAAAAATAATCTCAGAACGAATCGATGATGTTGTTCTGGAGCTAGAGGTGATGAAAAAGATGGGACTGCCAGAAATCCTTAACCAACATCTGCCGTGTCACTGGAAACAGGAAGGACTCGATAGGGGATGGGTAAGTTGCATTTGGTTATCGTATATCATTTCACAGGGAGATCACCGAAAAGTACGTGTTCGGGAATGGGTAGAACAACGACGTTACACCATCATTACTATGCGTAAATAAACCTACCATTCAAAATGGCGCAAGAGCAAGGAATATAATTCTTTTGAATGAGTGACTTTTACTTCTCTAGCTTGGGCTGCGTACGGCTACGCCCTTACTTCGACGCCGACTCCATCGAGCGAAGCCGAGATGCTCAGTACAAGTCGGCTACGCTTCCTTCAGCTTCTCTACGAGACGCTGCGCGAACGCTCAGGGCAGGTAGGACAAGCTCAGTACAAGTGACTTTTGACTTCCGCCTTGCGGTACTAGGATGCCAATAATTGCCGAATTAACCTAGCTACAGCCTTTTGCGTGAAGCGGTTGGCAATTTGTTGACCCAAACGGTGTACATCTGAATTTACTAATAACTGAGCAATTTGGGGTGCAAGTTGCACTGGATCAAAACCTCTTGTTTCTCGAAGAATATTTAATATACGTTTGATATGCTCCAAGGTTTGTTGTTGCTCAACTGTCGCCGCCGGAGTTTCATTAACTGCTGTCAACCCAACGCGTTCCCGCAGGAGATAGGTAAAGTTATGCAAAACATTTTTACCTAAAGCATTGAGTCCGTTAACAGATTCATCTACCAGCTTGTCACGAATGAAAGCACCACGTTCAGATGACAGAAATTCTATCCCTTGATTCAACACTAAGTCGAAGTCGTAGTCTTGACTGTTACGCGCATTTCGTAACAAGTTTTCTAAGCGATTCCAGCGAAATCTGCCATCTTTAAATAGCAAATCTTGCAATGATGCTCTTAATTGGGGTGCTGGGTCTGTTAACAGGCGTTTAGAAACGTAGGGATAAGCTTCGCTGAGGACTTTAAAGTTAGGATCTATAAATATTGCAATACCTTCGAGTGTTACGAGGGAGCGAATAATTAAGGCGTAGTAGGGCGGTACGCGGAAAGGATACTCATACATTAAAGCCGATAGTTCATCGGTGATACTTTTAATGTTAAGTTCTGCAACACTGGCTCCTTGGGCATCAGCAAAGACTCTAGCGAAAGCTGGGATAATTGGTGTTAAATCGGTTTCTGGTGATAAAAAATCTAACTTAACGTAGTCTTTTGCTAATCCTTCAAAGTCCCGGTTGACGACGTGAACGATCGCTTCAATCAAACCATAACGTTGTGGTGGCTTAATCTCGCTCATCATCCCAAAGTCGAGATAAGCTAATTTGCCATCTGGTGTTGCTAACAAATTACCAGGGTGAGGATCGGCGTGGAAAAATCCATGTTCTAATAACTGGCGCAAGGAACACTGTACACCTACTTCAATCAGATAACGAGCATTGATGCCTTGGGCGCTAATTTCTTCTGTTTGGGTTAATTTGATGCCGTTAATCCACTCCATCGTCAAGACACGACGATTGGTATATTCCCAGTAAATTTTCGGTACGTATACGTCTTTTATATGACCATATAAATCGAAAAATCGTTCAGCATTTTCGCCCTCGTGGATATAGTCCATCTCTTCAAAAATGCGATCACCTAATTCATCGAGAATCCCAACTAAGTCACTTCTTACCCGTTTGATCTTTTTCTGCACCCAAGCGGCGAGGTTACGCAAAATATACAAGTCAATGGTGATCCCCTCTCTTAAGTCAGGGCGTTGGACTTTAACAGCGACTTCTTCACCAGTTTTTAGTTTACCTTTATAGACTTGTCCCAATGAAGCCGCAGCAATTGGCTGGGCCGAGAGTTCGGCGTAAACCTCTTCTGGAGGTGCACCTAGTTCTTCTTTGATAAACTGGTAAGCAATTTCGTTGGGAAAAGGTGGTAATTGGTCTTGTAGCCTAGTTAATTCTTCTAGGTATATGGGAGGAACCAGATCCGGTCTGGTGGACAAAGCTTGTCCAATTTTGATGTAAGCAGGCCCCAGTTGGGTCAGCAATACTCGTAGCTGAGTGGCTCGGCGGCGATCATTTTTGACGACAATTCCCCGTTTACTATCCAACCACAACCCAAAAGCAAAGGATAGAGTCGGCCCCAACACGGCAAAAATCCGCCGCAGAACTTGCACTTTTCTGTTTTGGTAATGCGCCGCTATGCCCACGGGATCGTAAAGCGTCTCAGGTTGGGCAGTTGTCCTCACCTTTTGGGCAGCTAACAGGCTTGGCGATTGCACAACCAAGCCTTGTGTACCATTTTCTTCTGGCACTACATCAATTACGTCCAGTTCGCCTCGGCGATTTGTGCCGTTGCTACTGTCCTCCTGAATCGGTCGGGAACTAGGGGGAAGTGTCTTAACAATCATGAAGAAGGCCACCAGTCAGAAGGATCACATTAAGTATTGTAACAATATGTTGAGATATTGGGCATTGGGGAGCCACTGCATTGGGTGGCTTTCCCGATTTGTTCGCTCTTAGCGTTCCCGCTATGATAGCAAGTGGCGTCATTGGGCATGGGGCATGGTTATTCTCCTTGTCCCCTTGTCCCCACTAGCCTGTGGTCTGCTACACTTAAATGGGCATACTAGTTTAATAGTAGTAGGTATTGCTAGTTGCTGAAAGCTCATACTTATTGTCTTCTAAGTTGGAAGTATCCGGCATCTGCCCTCATGGAGAATTTGGCTTGATGTTGCTTTGCCTACAAATTGAAAACTTTGCCCTAATTGACCAACTGGAATTGGAATTTGGCGCGGGACTAAATGTATTAACAGGTGAAACCGGCGCGGGAAAATCGATTATCTTAGATGCCATTGATGCCGCTTTAGGTGGTAAAGTCTCTAGTCGAGTCATTCGCACAGGAACAAGTCGGGCGATGGTAGAAGCGACTTTCACCTCAAACGCCCCCCTAGCTGCTTGGTTGAGCGAACAAGAAATAGATTTGCTTGATGAAAATTCTGTAGTTATTAGCCGAGAAATCACAGCGACTGCTAGTAATGTTCGCAGTCGATCGCGGGTGAATGGCGTGTTGGTAAATCGGCAGATTATGGCAGGAATGCGCGATCGCTTGGTGGAAATCACAGCCCAAGGTCAAACGGTACAAGTGGGACAATCTGCCCAAGTCCGCGACTGGTTGGATTTGTATGGTGGTGACTCTTTGATGCAGCAGCGTCACAAGGTCGCCACGAGCTTTAGTGCTTACCAACAGGCGTATTTAGTACTAGAAAAACGCCGGACATCAGAACGGGAACGGTTGCAACAATTCGACTTGCTCACCTATCAAGTGCAAGAATTAGGAGCAGCCAATCTCAGCGAACCTAATGAATTGGAACAGTTGGGACAAGAACGGGAACGCTTGAATCATGTCGTCGATTTGCAACAGATGAGTTACAAAGTTTATCAGGCTTTGTATGAAAACGATAATGAAACCCCAGCTGCTGCAGATTTATTGGGAGACAGTGAAACGACATTATATGACATGGTGGAATATGACACCCAACTGCAACCCCTATTGGAATTGGTGCGGGACGCGCAAGCTGCGGTAATGGAAGTGGGAAGGCAGATTAATGCCTATGGGGATGGATTGGAAGCCGATCCCCAACGGTTGGAAGAGGTGGACGACAGAATTCGGGAATTAAAGCAAATTTGCCGCAAGTACGGGCCGACACTAAAAGAAGCGATCGCTTATTACCAACGTATTCAAGAGGAATTAGCCCAACTTAACGACAGCGAACAATCTATCGAAAACCTAGAACAGCAAGAAAAGGCGTGTTTTGAGAAACTCACCCAAGCAAGTAATCAGTTAACTCGATTGCGGAGTAAAGCGGCTGCTAATTTAGAATCACGTTTGATCTCTGAACTCAAGCCCCTAGCGATGGAAAAAGTGCAGTTTCAGGTTGAGATAGTGCCTGCTTCCCCAACTGCCACCGGAGCAGATAAAATTACCTTTATGTTTAGTCCCAACCCTGGAGAACCACTACAACCTTTAACGGAAATTGCCTCTGGCGGGGAAATGAGCCGCTTTTTACTGGCTCTGAAAGCTTGTTTTTCTCAGGTTGATGTGGTTGGAACAATGGTATTTGATGAAATTGATGTCGGGGTTTCGGGAAGAGTAGCCCAAGCGATCGCGGAAAAATTACACCAGCTAAGTCAACGTAACCAAGTATTATGTGTTACCCACCAACCTTTAGTTGCGGCAATGGCCGATCGCCATTTCCGCGTAGATAAGCAAACTATCAATCAAAGCAAAGGTAAAAAAGCCAACAATGATAACGCCGAGCAGCGTACCGTTGTCAGAGTTACTACCTTGGATAATTTAACTACTCGCCGGCAAGAATTAGCACAGTTAGCTGGTGGTAAATCTGCAAATGATGCGATCGCTTTTGCCGAATCTCTGTTATTACAAGCTGCTAATCATCGCCGTAGGGAGCAAAGTTGATCGATAGCATTATTAAATACTTAACCACAGATTTTTCGGAAACTATTTTTTCAAATAAATAGTTACGTAAGTAGTTATATTTGTTATGTATAAATCATATTAGGATTTAGACAAAAATTAGCCAGAAAAAACTATCAAACGTATACACAGAGACACTTTGACATTGTTAAGCCTAGTTTCTTGATATATCTAGGTTTCAAGCCTTTTTGAGGGGTGTATTTTCCTTACCTGGCATGGATTTGAGGCTTGTTTCTGCTTCAAAAATGTTTAAGTCCTGTTAAAAAAAGTAGGTTTTTTGTTGACTTGTGATCATGCATATAGTAGATGTATAAAAGACCAATTAATTCTTGAATTGCAGCAAAATTAAATAGATTTGCTAACTCTCTGAAATATCCAAAAATCATTTATTTCTCAGGAAACAACTTGTATGAAGAAACTCGTTGGACTTTTTGTGATGAGCTTTTTGCTCACTATGACAATTGCCGGACTTTTATTAAGTGGAGTCAAAATAGATAAAGTACAAGCACAATCTATTGAATCCCTATGCCCAACCGAAGATATAACAAACACCCAATGTCAAGGGCCAAAAGATTGTTTATATCCAAATCCAAAAAATTGTAATACTTACATCCAATGTACAGTAAATAATGATGGGATGACGGGTACTCCTGTTGTGATGCCTTGTCCTGGTGGTTTGCAGTGGAATGACAATCAAAAAATATGTGATTGGCCTAATAGCTCTACGTGTCCTTCATAATCCGAATAATTTCCACGGACAGTAAGCAGGGCTGATATTAACTCTTAGTGAGTTTAAGCAACCAAGTTTCAGACATTGCGTAAACAGTGATTTGGAATTTGGCGTTAGTCCTTGGGGCGTTAGCTTTGCTGTGTCTATGTGCAGCGTCT
This sequence comes from Nostoc sp., assembly GCF_036916575.1. Taxonomy (GTDB): domain Bacteria; phylum Cyanobacteriota; class Cyanobacteriia; order Cyanobacteriales; family Nostocaceae; genus Nostoc. The sequence continues at coordinate 63,774 of NZ_JBALGC010000124.1, read as the reverse complement.
CCACTCAGAGCAGGCTAACGGTACTTAACTAATTGATATCACGTTAATCTTTTGGAAAACTCTGATGAAAATCTTCAAGAAAGTTGTTACTGGTTTTTGTTTACTACTATTGCTGTTAACGAGTTGGAATCAGGAGGCTTTTGCTAACGGCCAATTAGCAACTTCAAAGCCAACAAACACAAGTCCAATCATTAGTACTTATGGGAAATTGCCTTTAAGTTTTCAACCAAACTATGGTCAAACTGACCATGAGGTAAAATTCCTCTCCCGTGGTGATGGATATACATTATTTCTAACTCAATCATCAGCAGTGTTGGCACTCTCTGACTTAGAAAATACAGAGAAAACATCCTTGTCTCGGAAGACTGAAAAAAGTACACAAATCAAGCTGCAATGGCTAGATAGCAATCCTGATATTCAGCCAACGGCTGTACAGCCTTTGCCTGGACGAGTTAACTATTTTATCGGTAATGACCCGCAGCAATGGCATCAGGATATACCTACTTATGCACAAGTCAAATACAGTTCGTTATATCCCGGCATCGACCTAGTTTACTACGGTAATCAAGGGCAATTGGAATATGATTTAGTGGTTGCGCCAGGAGCAGACCCAAATCTGATCAAACTTAAGTTAGAGGGAGCGCAACAGCTAGAAATTGATGACCAAGGACAGTTATTGGTACACACATCCTCTGGTGTATTACAACAGCACAAGCCGATAGTATATCAGGTTATAAATGGTCATAGGCAGTTAGTAGAAGCCAAGTATTTAGTGTCAAAACAGCAGTCTGTAGAAATAGCTCTAGCTAACTATGACCACCACGAGCCGTTAGTCATCGACCCTGTACTTGTGTATTCCACTTACTTAGGAGGTAGTAAGATTGACTCTCCCAAACAGATAGCCGTGGACGTTTTTGGCAGTGCTTACATCGTTGGGGAAACTCGTTCTGTTAACTTTCCAACAAGCAAAAAAGTTTATCAAAGTGCTAATAGTGGCTTTAGTGATGTGTTTATCACTAAGCTCAACCCACAAGGCGATTATCTTGTCTATTCTACTTATCTAGGAGGTAATAACTCAGAATATGCCGGCTCCATAGCTGTAGACGCTTTAGGTAATGCTTATGTGTCAGGAACCGCTTTTTCTGCTAACTTCCCAACCTCCCAGAAAGCTTTTCAAACGAAGCTTAATGGAGGCAGTGACACATTTATCACCAAGCTGAACCCACAGGGCAACAAATTAGTTTACTCCACTTACTTAGGAGGTAGCGGCGATGAAGCTAGTTATGGCATAGCTGTAGACCCTTTGGGTTCTACTTACATCACAGGAACTACCACTTCTAATAACTTTCCACTCTACAAACCTTTTCAAAATAAGATTGGTGGGGGTCTTGATGTATTTGTCACAAAGTTGAACCCACTAGGTAATGCTCTGTATTATTCTACTTACGTGGGAGGCAGTAGTGATGAGGTTGCGATTGATATAGATGTCAACACTTTAGGCAATGCCTATATTACAGGGTTTACCACTTCTAACAATTTCCCTCTGTACAACGCATTATTAGGTAGAGCACCCGGTAAGTATGATGGGTTCGTTACAAAATTAAATGTGGATGGTAATCGCTTGGCATACTCCACTTATCTAGGGGGTAGTAACAATGACTATGGCATTTCCTTAGCCGTGGATAATTTTGGTTTTGCATACGTAGTAGGCTCCACTGCTTCTACAGACTTTCCTCTGAATAATCCCTTGCAAAATTGGGCAGGTGGTAAGAGTGATGTGTTTGTCACAAAGGTCGATTTACAAGGTAATGGACTAATCTACTCTACCTATTTAGGCGGTAGTGATAGTGAAGTTGGTCGAGGTATCGCTGTGGACAATTTCGGCAACGCATACATCACTGGTGATACTAGTTCTAATAACTTTCCCGTCAAGAATGCTTTACAAAATACTTATGGTGGTAACGGTGATGCCTTTGTCACACAACTTAGCTTTTTAGGTAATAAGTTAGTTTATTCTACTTATCTTGGAGGTAGTGCATCTGAGCGAGGTACAAGCATAGCTTTCAAACCTTTATACCTTTTGGGTAATGCTGTTTATGTTACAGGGTTTACTGATTCCACTAACTTTCCCATCAAGAATGCTTTTCAAAAAAATAACAATGGTTCTGATGGGTTTGTGACAAAAATTCTGAATTAGGAAAATGTAGAGACGTAGTATTGCTACGTCTCTACAATTTTTTTGTATGGCAAAATTATTATTCAAGAGTGATAAATTATGATAAATATACAATATACCTTGCATCGTTGCTGGAGAAGCTCAATCAAGTTAATAGAAATTTTATTTTTTTGTATTATATTATTTAGTTGGTCAATGCCCGTACAAGCCAACACTAATATTCAGGAAGTAGAAAATAATAATATCATTAATTCCAAATTAGAAGCTGAAGTTTTGCAGATTATCCGTAATCATCCAGAAATAGTTAAAGAAGCTTTAGAAGCTTATCAGCAGCAGCAACAAAAAAAACTGCTACAAGCTCAACAATTAATCAAGCAGGAAATTAAAGAAAATCCCAGCAGTGTGATTGGTGAATCTCCTATAACTGGTGCGAGAGAACAAAAGATTGTGTTGATAGAATTCTCAGATTTTCAATGTCCTTTTTGCGCTAAGGCTCATAAAACATTGAAGCAGTTCATGGCAAAACACCAAGATGAAGTCACACTGGTTTACAAGCATTTTCCTTTAACAGCGATTCACCCTGAAGCCATTCCGGCGGCTAAAGCTGCTTGGGCTGCATCCCAGCAAGGAAAGTTTTGGCAATATCAAGATGCTTTATTTACGAAACAAGACAAATTGGGCGAGAAATTGTATATTAATATCGCTAAAAATCTGAAATTAGATTTGTCGCAGTTCAAACAGCAACGCAATTCAGCAGAAGTCAATGCTGTGATTGAAAAAGATAAACAACTGGCTCAGAAGTTGGGAATTAGAGGTACTCCATTCTTTTTTATTAATGGCGAGACTTTTTCTGGGGCTGTGCCTTTATCAAAAATGGAAAGTGTACTATCTAGTTTAAAAGCCAATTCCCAGGTAGAGTCAGCTACTTGAATGGTGCGATCGCCACTATAAGGCTAACAACGTGTTTATATCATTATTGCAGTGAAATGGTATAAAAAACTTGTTAAATCTATTATGTAAGTCCTCCTTTTACTACCTTGCTCGTGCGTAAACTAGTATCAGCACAACCGCTAATAAATCCTCCCATTGCCTGAATTTGTTGCAGATAGTGAATAACAAGTTTTGTAATGACTTCTCCTGGCATTAACACGGGAATTCCTGGAGGATAGGGACAGACTGTTAGAAGTTGCTCCCGACCATGTACATTTATTTGTAGAACATCAACCAGATGTTGCTATTAACCAGATAGTAAAAGCTTTTAAAGGGCGGTCATCTTATCTGTTGCGTAAAGAGTTCCCGGATTTATTGAAATTGCCTAGTCTATGGACTAATAGCTATTTTTACTCTACTGCCGGACAAGTTTCCGCAGATGTCATCAAAAGATATATTGAAGACCCGCATCATTGTTAATATTCACGGTGGTTAAAACCACCGTTGGCATTTCCTCCCCTGACTGAAGTCAAAGGGGCTTCCATGCCGTTCGGTGTTATTCTTGTGATCGCCTGTGCAAATACTTATGCGATCGCAGGCTTGTGATTAACCTTCGTAGATAGTGATTTCTACTCCAGAAACTGTATAGGTAATTTGTGCAAATTCGCTCACGTCCAACAATTCTTTCATTGTGGAACTCAGATACAACTTACCAAATTGCCCTTTGTCTTGAGCCATTTTGGAAGCAACGTTCACCGGGTTACCAGCAATGTCTTTACCGCCAACAGACAAATCGAAAATTAAAACTGGGCCAGCGTCAATACCTATACGAGAGGCAACGTCTTGTGCGGCTAACTCCTGACGAAATGCTTGAGCAAAGTTGAGAGCTGTGGTACCCTCATCAAAAGCATAAATTCCTATAGTACCAACTACCTTGATTTCTGCACCATTGTTTTGCTTAAGGAGGCGCTGTCCCATGTCTTTCAACCTAGCAGAAAGGGCGAGGTTACTGAACATAGCAGTCTCATAAGCTTCGGACTGTTGACTTTGCCGCTCAATTAGAACAATCACCTTATTCTGTAAGTACTTATCTGTTAGCTGTTTACCTAATTCAGCGTCAGTTAGTCGGTTTTCATAAACAACTAAGTCAGCATAAAAAGTTTCGGAATAAGGAATAGGATAATTCGGATTCAAAGGCGGCACTTCAGATAAACTTGGCCCATCTAACACCCGGAAAAGATTGCCAATTTTTGTAGTTATTTCGCCTTTTTTCTCAATAGTAAAATTGTGGTTAACTGGTAATAACTCATAAATATCTTGACTAATAAGTATCTCACCGCCTTCTGTATCATTTTCAGCAATTTCTTCAATAACATCGGCTTCCAATCCATACAAACCACCGTTAATGTAGTAGAACTCGCCATAGTGTGCGCCGAGGCCAATTTTAATCTGGCAACGTTTACTGATTTCACGTTGGATTGTTAGCAGCGCAGACACAAGAGTTTCGGAACTAACTGATGTCGGATAAAACATTTGCGTATTGTCAGCAGCTCAAATACCAACTCCCTGTCCTCCAATGGCAGTACCAAAGCTATAGACAATTTCTTTTGGCTGGTTAATAATTGCCAAAATTTCCAACAAGCCTTTATCAGCCTACAACAAAGGCGATCGCTATTATTTACAGTGACTAATCATCGCCAAAAAACTAAAGATAAATCTACACCGCTGATGCTTCTAGTAATGACTGACCAAGATAACCTCCTTCAGCTTTGACACTAGGTAAAGCGAAGAAATATCCACCACCAATAGGGCGAATGTACTCCTCCAAAGGTTCCCCAATCAAGCGATTTTGCACTGTCACAAACCCCTTCTCTAAATCAGCTTGAAAACAAACAAACAACAAACCCATATCTAAATGTCCAGATTTGTCAAACCCGCGTGAATAATTGAAACCACGCCGCAGAATCAAACTCGACTCTGATTTGCGTGGGTTAGCAAGGCGGATATGAGCATTGAGAGGAATTTGTTTACCTTTAGGGTCTTGATCATAATTGGGAGTATCTTTCTCGTACTTCATCCCTAAAGGTGCGCCAGAGTCCTTAATGCGTCCAATAATTGTCTCTTGTTCCTGTAGTGGTGTGCGATCCCAGCGTTCTACTAAGTTGCGGATCACTCGCACCACTTGATAGCTTCCTCCTACTGTCCAAGCTGGTTCGCCACTGGTTGGCTGTACCCAGACAATCCGGTTCATCAACTTTTCGTCACTAGCATTTAGATTTGCCGTCCCATCTTTAAAACCAAGCAGGTTACGAACCGTAGATTTGCCTTGTTTTTTGTGGGTATTCGGCGGCAGAAACCCCGCTATTTGCCAACGCAAAGTTATCAAGTCAGGTAAATTCTTAATGATGTCGCGTAAAGCATGGAGATTCGATTCCTCAGTATTCGCACAGAATTGCAACAGTATATCCCCATGACATAAATCTGGGTCAAGCTGGTCATTGGGAAAATTGGGCATCGTATCTAACCGCTTGGGTTTCAAGTTGCCGAGTCCAAAGCGGTTGTCGAATAGTGAGTTACCCACAGCTAGGGTGATTGTCAGATTATTGGGAGCAATCTCCGGGCCCATAATCCCGGAATCACTGGGGGGAAATTTTGGGTCGCGCGGCTTGGGTGTTCCCCCTGCCATGAGAAACTGGATGCGCTCAGTTAAAGTTTTGAATAACCGCACTAAATCAGCTTTATTTGTAGCAGTTATATCAAATGCTACAAATAAACCGGAAGCAGGAGTAGGGGTAAGAATACCTGCTTGGTGAAGCCCAAAGAACGGCACGACCTCTTCAGATGGGTCAAGAGGCGATCCCAGAAGAGTACGATAACCCAAAGTCGTCAAAGCTGCGATTCCACCTGCTGCTGCCATGCCGATTAACAAGTCACGACGGCCTAGCTTAGGAGTAATACGTAAACTTGGTTGCTTTGTAATAGACATAATTTACTCGTCTAGGAATTCTTGATCAATTAGTTAACGCCGAGAGTGCCGCGTAACTGAGACAAATCTTCAGAAAGTGCGGCTATTGCTGTTTTCATATCTTTTTTATCTGCTTCACTCACCTTGTCGTAGGTAGCAAAACCACCATCTGGGGTTTTGTATTTAGCAAGTTTTTGGTTAACTTTGGTGAAATTGCTATCCACACGCGTCAGCAAATCTGGGTTGGCTTTTTGGATAACGGGGTGCAATAACTCCACAATCTTTTGGGAACCCTCTACATTAGCGCTGAAGTCCCAGAGGTCAGTATGACTGTAACGGTCTTCTTCCCCAGAAATTTTGGTAGCAGCTACTTCTTCAATTAAGTCAGCAGCACCGCCAACCATCTTTTTCGGTTCAATGGTCAAGGTAGCAATGCGCTTTTGTAGATCGAGTCCATCTTTTTGTAGCTTTTCGGCAAAAGGTTTCATGCCTTTTGTAGTTTTGTCCTGGAATAAAGCTTTCTCTATGCGATGGTATCCAGTGAATGCTGGGTCAGCCTCTTTTTTGGCAAAGTCATCAGCACGGGAATCCATCGTTTTATCGAGATCGGAGAAAAGTTCAGCTATCGGTTCTGCGCGTTCCCAGTGGGCATGAGTAGAGGGATAGAGTTTCTGAGCTTTAGCAACATCTCCAGCAATCACAGCATCCGTGAAGGTCTTGTTGTCTGCCACTAGTTGGTCAGTTTCTTTAGTGACGTAGACTTTGTATTCGGTGATCGCACCGACTAATTGACCTTGATCTACAGTCCCTTTGGCTTGAGAATTTTCACCTCCTGCTTTGACTGTGATTTTCCCTTTGGGATTGCTGCGTAAACCGCAAGCCATGTCATATTCACCCGGTTGTAGATTGGTTTTGAGTTTTTGAACGAACCCAGGAGCAATATTTTCCTTTTCCTCAACGACTTTCACTCCAGACAAAATCTCCCACTCCAAAGGTTGGCTGCTTTTGTTGGTAAGCACAAAGTTGTTTTCCCCAGATGTTAATGTCAGCTGATTGGGTTCGCAACCTTTATCTGTCACAGCCAAAGCAGTTTCTGGAGAATTTTTAGCAGAGGTATCGCTGGCTACTTTAGCTTCTGGAGAATTATTCGTGGAAGTATCGCTTGATTTTTTGGATTCACAGCCAGCTACTGTCAAAACAATTAGACAAATAATTGTTGAGTACTTTAAAACATTTTTCATTGTTGTATTTTCCTAAAAATTATTCAAGTAGCTAGGAATGCCTTGCTGTAGTCTTCTGTCCAGGGTTATCCCCTAAGAAGAACAGCAGCATGGTAGGAATTAGATAGCCAAAATAGGCGATCGCCTCGCTAACAGTCGGGGTATCGTTATAGCCAAAAAATCCCGCCAAAAGTGAACCTAGAAACCCGTTCTTGGGAAGTACCCCACTAGCATCAAATATCACTGTTTGTAGTGAATTCCACACTCCGGCTTCATGGAAGGCTCTCACCCCACCTGCTAAGAGTCCAGCAGCAACCACGATAATGAAGGCTCCTGTCCATTTAAAAAATCGCTTCAAGTTGATGCGGATACCACCTTGATAGATGCCTACACCGACGGCTAGGGCGGCTGCATATCCGAACAATGCCCCCACGGGAGCTTGAATTCCCAAATTTTGCTGAAACGTGGCCAGCAAAAACACTACTGTTTCCAGACCTTCCCGCAGTACTGCAAAGAATGCCATCCCCACTAGTGCTGTACCCCATTTATCCCCCGACTGAATGGCAGTTTCAATTTGAGACTGTAACTCGCCTTTAATCGAACGAGCAGCACGGCGCATCCAGAAAACCATCCAGGTGAGAACCCCAACTGCGACGATGGAAATTACCGCTTCAAATAGTTCCTGTTCTTTCTGCGGAAACTCCTGACTGGTTATTTGCAAAATAATTCCAGCACCTAGACAAAGAATAGTCGCTAGTGCGATGCCAATCCAGACTGACTTCATCAAATGGGTACGTCCAGTTTGCTTGAGATAACTGGCAATGATCCCCACGACAAGTGCAGCTTCAACGCCCTCTCGGAACATGATCAAGAAGGGAAAAAGCATGGATAACCTTATTAGTTATAATTACTATCAAATCATCATGAGAATAATAACTTACTTGAGAACATTTGTATATAACTACGAGTTAAAAATCTCTAAAATCCTAGAATAATAAATTTCCCATTTAAATGACAATCTGTCAAAAAAATATTGCAGACTGTAAATTATTACTCAATTGAACTACGTAAATTAATTAAACAACTCCTGCAACGCATTGCTAGAGCGCCAATCCAGTAGAAGGAGTTGATGTAAAATATAGAATATGGGTGTTGTTTAAATTGAATATTTAGGCTCTGCGTTTTAATGCAATCGCTAAAAATAAGACTCGGACTTACGCACTAAAGCCCGAAACTTTGATTACCCCTAGCCCCACTTTAAAAGGGGGAAACTTCTAAAGCCCCCTTTAAAAAGGAGGCTTTAGGGGATCACAACTGCCATGAAATAATCCCTTGTACTGTCAAAGGATCGCCCAAGAAAACCTGATTTGTGCTTAAAGCCGACTTAAAATAGTCAACCTCAAACAAATTTTTGAAATTGACTGCTGCTCGGAATCTATTTTTCTATAGAAGATAGCAGCGTCCGTGCGTAGATAGCTAGGCAATGTAAACGTATTGGTTATATTTCCTGTTTTTGCAGTACAGCTAAACGTAACTGCATAGTTTGGTTGTGTTGAGACTTATAGTTAAATAGGAGAAATTTGGGAATCGTCACCAGCCATAAGGAAGCCTCTTAGACACAATTTACCGTAAATGAGGGAGAGCTTTGTCGGATGAAAAACATCCTTGATTGGGCTGGCAAAAATGGCGCAGCGGTCGTAATAGCCGGAGTCGTCATCGGCTTGTTCATCCCGCCATTGTCAAATGCCGCCAGGCCATATCTATCTGTAGCCATATTCGTTTTTACCTTCGGCTCGTTCCTAAAGTTCGACTTGAAATCTATGGAATCCGAGCTTGGAAACGTGCAGCGAAACCTGTTGATGGTGGCATGGACTACGTTCGGCTTGCCGCTGCTGATCGCGTTGCTGATCGTGGTCGCTCGACCGAGTCCGGAGCTGGCGCAAGGCCTGCTGTTCTGGGCGCTAGTCCCTGCAAGTCCGGCCTGCGTCGCGTTCGCCGCCATCCTCCGCCTGAACATACCGATCACATTGCTGGCCACCGTGATCGGCACCGCAGCGTCACCGTTCTACATCCCGGCCTTCGCGGCACTGCTCGGTGGCTACCACCTCAAGATCGATCCTGTCGCCATCTGCCTCCAACTCGTCCTCCTGATTGGCGGCGCCCTGCTTGCATCCCTCGTGGCAAAGCGTTGCGCGGGCGGGTTCATTCGGGCAAACCCCGAGACCATGACCGGGATCGCCGTGCTGGCGATGTTTCTTGCTGGAATGGGATCGATGCGGGGAATGCGCCAAAATCTGCTTACCCAACCGACCACGAGCATCAAGTTCATAGTTCTAGCTTATGCTCTGCTGTTTGCAGCAGAGTTGATTGGGACGCTGGTGTTCTGGCGTTACGGCCGAACTGCGGCCCTTACTGCCGGTCTCATCAGCGGAACTCGCACGATCACTTTGGCCTGGGTCGTCCTCGGCGATAAAGTGTTGCCGCTCGCCGATCTGTTCCTCGCCGCAAGCATGGTTGCAAAATATACGGCTCCCGGTTTGACAAAGTGGCTGCTGGCACGGGTAGTGTCTTAGATTTGTTGTTAGGCTATCGCTTGTTTTTTAGCCAACCTCACAAAATCGCATTGCTCCCCTATTTATACTCCTGCAAAGCCCCTAACTTCCGAATTTCCGGCCAAATCATGGCTGTAGCAATCACTACTACAATTGTGCCAATTCCACCACCCACAACCGAAATCACCGGGCCAAACAACGCAGCAGTCAAGCCTGATTCAAAGCCCCCCAACTCATTCGAGGCACTAATAAACACGCTATTGATAGCAGCAACCCGACCACGCAAATGATCCGGTGTTCTGATTTGAACTAATGTATGGCGAATCACAACGCTAATACTATCTAATGCGCCACCAAGGATCAGCATCAGCATAGATAGCCAAAACGAATGAGAAAGTCCAAAGATAATTGTCACAACCCCAAAGCCAACCACTGACCACAATAAGGCTGGACCTGCTTTGCGTAATGGTGGTAAATACACCAACGTAATCGTCATAGTCAAAGCACCGATGGAGTGACCTGCCTGTAAATATCCCAACTCCACTGGCCCCACATGTAAAATATCTTTGGCAAAGATGGGTAGCAGGGCGATCGCACCACCCAACAATACAGCAAACATATCCAATGTAATCGCCGCTAAAATCAACTGATTCTGCCAGACAAATTTAGCACCAGCTGATAGGGCTTTGAATGAGATTGGCTCAGTTGCGCGGATGATTTTTTGCTCTTTGATCGGCAGTATTAAAATAAAACACAGCAACGCGGCGATCGCAGCCAACACATATACTCCTGTGGCGCTTCCCAGCCAAGCAATGCCGAATCCTCCCAAGGCTGGGCCAATAACAGTAGCCAATTGAAAGCTACTACTATTCCAGGTAGCTGCATTGGTAAAAGCGCTAATAGGTATCAACTGCCACATCAAGGCATCACTAGCAGGCTTGGAGAATGCCCTGGCAACACCGATTAAAATTAAGCAGGCATAAACGAGAAAAATTGCACCTTTAGTATAGGAAAGCACTGCCAAAGCCAGCGAACAGAGAGCTAGTAGCATCACTGACAGTAACATGGTGAGTTTGCGATCGCGGCGATCAGCAACATCTCCGGCAATTAAAGTCAGAGCAATCATCGGCAAGACTTGCGCCAGTCCCACACCACCAAGAACTATCGCTGAGTTAGTCCGCTCATAGAGTTCCCAGCCGATAGCTACAGTTTGCATTTGCGATCCCACGGACAGCACCAGCCGTCCAATGATAAATAGCTGATAATCTCGAAATTTCAAGGCTGCAAAGGGATCGTGCTGTGCAACCTCAGAGTTATGGGGATTTGAGTTCCGTTTGCTCGAAGACATTTTTTAGTAGAGTTAAGCCTTCTTCAATGTTGGAAATTTGCTCTTGTGTAAGACCTTTCAACAGGTCGGTAATATGAGTACGAGTTTGATCTTGGGATTGCTTGAGATGGTGCTTTCCATCTTCAGTCAAATTCAGCAACACCCGCCGTCGCTCTTGAGGATGAGCGATGCGTTCCACGAAGTTGCGTTGTACCAAGCGTTCTATGGTTGCTGATGCTGTGGCAGAGGTGACACCTAAATGCTCTGCCAAATCAGATAATGAAGCACCAGGATTCCGGTTGATAAATGCTAGCGATCGCAACTGAGGTATAGATAAAAAAGCAGCGCTGTGAGCACGCATATCCGCTCGGATAAACCGCATCACTAATGGAACTGTGTCCATTACTCTAGCGGCACATTCTTCGGAAGTTGCACCTTGAGTAGGTTTATCCAAGGTCATGGGCTTGTTGTTCTCCTGATTACATCGCCACCCGTGGATCAAGTTTTCCACTAATGATGGCTAAGATTATTAGTGTTAATAAGAGAATTGTACAATCCAGACCAAAACCATAAATGCTAGTTCCATTGCGGATTACATTGCTACCCGTGGATAAAGTCGTCCACCGATGATCGCCAAGACTGTTACTGTTAATAAGAGAATTGCCAAATCCCAACCAAAGCCATAGACGCTGATTCCATCCACTAGCATTGTGCTGCGTAAGGCGTCAACCTGATAAGTTAAGGGATTCAAGTGGGAAAGAAACTTTAACCAGTCGGGCATCATTGAAATCGGATAAATAGCATTGCTGGCAAAAAATAACGGCATGGTTAACATTTGTCCAATTCCTGTCATCCGCTCTCTGGTTTTTGCCAAACAGCCAATAATTAATGAAAAAAGACAAAAGCAAGCCGCCCCCAGCATCACTATCAGTAGCACTTGCCCAAAAGCTAGAGGATGGAGATTTAATTTTACATGTAAGACAAAAGCCAATACATAAATTACTGCTACCTGTGATAAGCACCGTACCCCACATGCTAGAGCTTTGCCCAAGACCATTGCTAAACGGGGTGTAGGACTAGCAAGAAATTTATGTACAATCCCTAAATCCCGCTCCCAAATTAGTGTCATTCCACCTGTGATAATAGATACATACAACACGCTTTGAGCGAGAATGCCAGCAGCCATGAAGTCTAAATAAGGTAAGTTCCCTGTAGGAATCTCCCGAATCTTGGAGAAGACTTGCCCAAAAATCAGCAACCATAATGACGGTTGCACTGATCTGACTACTAAATCAGTGGGATCGTGGCGGAGTTTACGCACTTCCAATTCAGCAATCGCCAGAGTTTTGGTAACTAGCTCTTTAATTGCAGAGATCAGATTGGCTTGGCGAGTAGGTGGTGCTTTAACCCAACCGTTGAGCAGTACGTCTGGTTCTGGCTGTGTCACGGTAGTTGACTCCTAATCTTAACTGGTCGCCTGTATAGTGAATAAAGACATCATCCAAAGTTGCGTTTGGTTTATCTAAAGAAGCTTTTAAGTCGCTTGGTATGCCTGTAATTACGACTTCACCTTGCTGCATAATCGCCACTCGGTTACATAAGCTGTCTGCTTCTTCTAAAAAGTGGGTTGTTAAAAATATAGTTGTGCCGTAATCAGCACAGAGTTGTAGCACAAGTTGCCATACTTGAGTGCGAGCGATCGGATCTAGTCCGACAGTCGGCTCATCAAGAAACAAAATTTGGGGTTGATGCAGAACTGATACGCCGATTTCTAGCTTGCGGATCATCCCACCAGAGTAGTTTCGTACCAAGCGCTTCGCCGCATCTTGCAAACCCATGTATTCTAGAATCTCATAGATGCGGCGATCGCGTCCTTTGGCAGGTATTCCATACAGCTTGGCGAAGATTAAGAGATTTTCGTAACCCGTGAGACTACCATCAGCAGAGAGTGCTTGGGGGACATAGCCGATAGCCCGTCTTACAGGATTAGGTTGACGAGTCACATCATAGCCAGCCAGAGTTGCTTTTCCTGCACTGGCTGGCAGTAAAGTTGTCAACATTTTAATAACTGTACTTTTCCCTGCTCCATTGGGCCCGAGCAGTCCAAAGACTTCACCCTGTTCTACAGATATGCTCAGGTTATTAACAGCGGTTAACTTGCCAAAATGGCGCGTGAGTCCCTGAGTTTCCAAAATCGGCGGTCTTGTTTCGTTAGGAGATTCTGACCGATTTATTTTTCCCGTCAGTATTGTCACAAGTTTGATGCACTTCCATTAATTAGTGAAACTAACTATTAGCTTCTCAATATATGTGTCTGAAGTCAATAGACTTGTTACAGAAATCTGAGTCAGAGTAAAAGGAAACTCAGTAGAGTGGCAGCGAGGTTATTGATGGGTAAAGTATCACTGACAGCGATCGTTGTCTAACCACCGCCGATAAATACCTTGACGGTGGCCTGTCGTCATCTGCTAAAACCTAGTACACTGACGCGGATTATTTTGTTAGCTTGTTCTGTATTTGTAATCAATTTGTGGAGCTGAGTTGACAGCTTTCAGTATTTACGGTCTTGTAACCACGATGATGTGTTGCAATGTTTTGCATCATCGAATTCAGTAACAAAAGTGCAATTAGACAAGATGGCTAGACATTGGGAAATTCCTGTAGAGCGATTTATCAATACCTTATTACTTGCATATATGTTGTTATGGGATGCTGAGGATGATGGCTGGCTTGATAGCTCTGATTGGGACGGCGGAGATTTCGGGGGTTCTTTGCCTTCAGCAAAGCGATAAGTTGAGTGTTCTAGGTTATATGCTGCCGCTAACTTTTGCCGTTAGCTGTCTCATCATGGTTTAAAGCACTGCACCAGGATATAGAGGAAAGAGCGATCGCCCATAACCTATAATTAATAGCGCTGTTTAAAATGGTCAATGTCACGAGGATTTGAAAAATGGACGTTGAAAAACTTAGTGATAAAACAATAGAGGTATCAGACATTACAGGTTGGAATAAAAATGGACAAAAACTTTTAGTATCAAAAATTAGATCAAGAGACATTCAAGAAGATATTAAATCTAAAGTAGAAGAAATTCTCCAGTTCGAGTATGAACATAATAAAGTTATAGTTCCTTATGCTATGACTGTTACCCCTGAAAATATTATTTTTTTTAAATGGGATGGAAAAAATCTAGAGACTCTCTACACTTTCCCAACTCACGAAGTTATGTCTGAATACGATTCAGAATTTGCAAAAAAGAGGATTTCTGAGTTTTATCTAGAAATATTAGTTGAAAGTTGGTTAAGAGATTTAGCATATAACTGGAAAACAGATAATCCTCCTAAATTACAAGAGTTAAAACGAATAGATTTTGTACAAAAGCTGGCAGATGCAGCATAAGGGTAAAAAAACTAGTGACTACACTTTATCTTGAAACTAACTTTTTCATTGGTTTCGCCAAAAACCAAGATAAAGATTCTGATGTTTTAATTTATCCTCAAATAAATGAGCAAATATCGCAAATTAAAATTGTGATTCCTGCAATTTGTTGTATGGAATCTCTTTCTGTTCTAGAAGATGAACGCAGAAGAAGACATAGTTTTACAGAAAGGTTAGAGAGAGAAAGAAACGAACTGAAAGGAAATATAAATTCCGAATCTTCTGCGGAAATTTTGCGTTCTCTTCAAACCGCAAAAATTCATAATGAAGCAATGACTAATGATATTGAAAACCGCCTTTTTGAAGTTTTGAAATGGGCTGGCAATAATGTAGAATTAATAAATTTAGAATCATCTATACTCATTACCAGCCTTAATCAACAACTTATTCCTGATCCGACAGATAACTTAATTCTACATTGTATTATTGCTCATGCAAAAACGTCTTCAGATGGGCATAAAGTTTTGTTAAGTGGAAATTCTAAAGACTTTGGTACAAAAGAGATTAAACAAATATTGGATGCAGCAGGAATAAAAAAATATGTCGCAAGTACGCGAGACTTTTTAGGGTGGTTGCAGTCAATTTAATTATTAGAGTAGAGTGCGATCGCCTATGGTAATTTTGATAGCGATGCCTACGGCTGGCTATTCGGTGTCGCAGCACTAAAATTAAAAAAATAGTATAGAGCGATGCCTACGCATTTTTAAAATCATTCCTGAACCAGAGATTTAGTTTAGCAAAGGCGATGTCTGCCTTGAAAAGTTCAGAATTGCTTAAATGTAAACTCTTGATTTTTGTTAAGTAATTTATTCCTTGGAAGTCCCTAATTCGCAGTTGATTTTTGAATTGGCTATATTAGCAAAGCCCACCAATTCGGGAGCATCAAATGTGCAGGAGTTCTAGGGTCAGTGCAGCAAAAGCGCCAGACTCATCATACTTGACGCTCAATTGTTGCAATTTGGAGTCTGTCACCAGCCAATTCGCTGCCAAAATCAAAGGAGTACCAACACTCACTTTATCTGGACAACTGATAGAAACTCCATCAGGTAAAAAGAAGGTATTTTGTCCTTCCCAACTAGGGTGTAGTTGAGTTGGTACAGGCTCAGAAATCTTTAAATCAGGGGTAATGGTGACGGAGGTTCCTTGCCAATTGCCACTCAGATTTCTCTGAGATACTTGTTCTATTTCTTTAGACCAGTGTTTACTAGGGAAACCTGTAGCATCTTCACGAATGTTCGCCGTTCGGAACAAAGCTCCTTGCTGATCGTAAACAATACCGACACTATGTCGTAGTTCCTCGTCCTTAAAAAATAATTCAACAGCAAAAAAGGAGTCAATTTTTAACTGCATTGTCACCCAAGCAGCATGACCTGATTCAAAGAATAACCCCCTCATCCACTGACTTTCGGGATGAAAAACACCATCAAGTAAGCTATTAGACTCGAAGTTATATTCCCAACTTTTTTCCTCGATTGTGCCATCAGCATACATATAGCGATTAGTCTGAGCTATTTCTGTCTGCTGTGGATTGCTCTGAAAGCTTCTCAGACTACGAAACGACTCGGTAACTTCTCCTTGAGGAGAATATTTTGTCCAAATACCGTGCCAGTCGTACAAATGGTTTGCTGTCAAATTTTTCCAGTTTTGTGCTTTTAATTCCATCTAATTATTCACCTGCTAATTAACTAATTTTTATCTAACTTTTCCCTAGATTAAGTCGTTTGAAGTCCAAAAGCTATCCTTTTATTACTAATCTTATAAAAGATAATCGACCACAGGTTTAACGTGGATTCAACAACAACCTATTTCAATAATTGGATGAGTTATGACGATAAATCCTAGAGACTCCAGCAGATTCAATATAAGTAAATCAGCGGTTACGAGTCATGACAATTAAGCAGCATTTATTACTTGCTTGGTTGTGTTACCGGACATGATATCACGCGCGTGCTAGTAACGGAGCAGCAGCTAGTAAGGTTTTGGTATAAGGGTGCTGAGGATTAGCAAAAATATTTTTTGTCAGACCGAGTTCGACAATTTTACCGCTATTCATCACGGCAATCCGATCGCACAAAAATCGAGCTAACCAAAGGTCATGAGTAATGAACAGATAAGTTAAATCAAACTCTTCCTTTAATTGCAACATCAAATCTAGCACTTGCGACTGCACGCTGGCATCTAACATACTCACTGGTTCATCGCAGATCAAAAGTTTAGGGTGAGTAATCAAAGCACGAGCGATCGCAACTCGTTGCTGTTGTCCCCCAGACAAATCTGATGGATAACGCTCATAATACACTTCTGGCGGTGTTAACCCAACTTTCTCTAGCATCCACAAAACCTGCTCTTTTGCCTTAACAGGATTGGCAAGATTGTGGATAAATAAAGGGTCAGCGATACTTTGTCCCACTGTCATCGCTGGATTGAGACAAGCATGGGGGTCTTGAAAAACCATTTGTATTTGTCGTCGTGAGGAGCGAATTTCTTGACGCGACAATTTAGTTAAATCCTGTCCTAAAAACTCAACTTTGCCACTAGTAGGACGAATTAGTTGCAAGATTGTTCGTGATAGTGTACTTTTACCACAACCTGATTCCCCGACTAAGCCGAGAATTTCTCCTGAATAAAGATCCAGGTTAATCCCATCTACTGCTTTAATTGTCTGCTCTTGTGTGTTAAACAGTCGTTCGATAAAGTTAGGTTCTATGGTATAGTATTGCTTGAGCTCTGTAAGACTCAAAATTGGGGATTTATGATTAATAATCGGTAATTGCTTTTCTGCGTCATTGGCAATTATCAATTCTCCATTATCTTTTACTGCTTGAATGTGTAAGGCTGCTTTTAAAAGCGATCGCGTGTATTCATGTTGAGGGTGTCTAAATACAGTTTCTGTAGAACCCATTTCCACCATTTTGCCGTTGTACATAACGCCAATGCGATCGCAATACTCAGCCACCATTGCTAAATCGTGAGAAATCAG
This sequence comes from Nostoc sp., assembly GCF_036916575.1. Classification (GTDB taxonomy): domain Bacteria; phylum Cyanobacteriota; class Cyanobacteriia; order Cyanobacteriales; family Nostocaceae; genus Nostoc. The sequence continues at coordinate 46,188 of NZ_JBALGC010000124.1, read as the reverse complement.
CAACAATCCCATGTTTTCTTCACCGCACAGGCGAGTTAATTCTTGCAATATCTGTGCGGAAACAGTGACATCTAAACTGGTGGTGGGTTCATCGGCAACAATCAACTTGGGGTTAAGAAGTAAAGCTAAGGCGATCGCTACCCGTTGCCGCATTCCCCCGCTAAACTCGTGAGGATACTGATTCCAGCGACTAGCTGGAATATTCACCTTAGCCAAGGTAGCAAGTGCTTTTTCTTTGGCTTGCCGCGTTGATAATTCTGGGGAGTGCGCCTGAAGGGTTTCAAGACAATGCTTACCAATCGTCATCAGCGGATCGAGGCGTGTCATCGGATCTTGAAAAATTAATGCGATCGCCTCTCCCCGAAACTTCCGCAACTGGTTAGGTATCAAGTCAAGCACCGACTTTCCTCGAAATGTCACCCGTCCCTGAACACGACTAGAGACTGGTAGTAAACGCATTACTGCCCGTCCGATAGTTGACTTACCACAACCCGATTCTCCCACCAATCCCATTCTTTGGCCTGGTTGCAAGGTGAAAGATACATCATCAACCGCCCAGCTTGCTTCTTCTCCACTTTGCCCAGGATAGGCAACTCGCAGATTTTCGATACAGAATAAGGCTTCACTCATAGTTAGTTATCAGCCCTGAGCTACCAGCTTTTATAATTTCAAATTTAAAATAGTCTATCAGATTAGTATTAGACCACTTTTGTGCGAATATCTTTATTGTCTTAGCGTAATAGGGGATCTATACGACTTCGTGTATAGTTTATAACTGCGTTCACCATTTGGATGAGAATCTTCGCTTGAGAAGTTACTTCATTTTGCGCTCTCCCTTAAAGTACACTGGATAAAGCAACGCCACTTCTCAAAATACTGACTATGAAAACTAATATTAAAAGTAAGTTAAATTTAGCACCTATTTTTAAGTTTGTTAACGTAATATTGTTTAACATAATTTAACCAATGAAGGTGATATCTGAGTTTGTCTAATATTTATTTATACCTGTTAGAAAGGATCTCAAAAAGATTTAAATAAATATTAATTTTTTGCGGCAATATAACGTATTTAGGCAGCAGTCAAATTTATCTAAATGAGTCCTGAAAGCCAAGTTACTTTCTTAACCATAATTAGTGATGTTTTTGCGATTTCCCCGTCGTTTATTTCTGTTTTATCTGTTAGGTTTTACATTTGCTGCCTGCCAACAACAAAAGGAGTTTGAGGGCACTTTAACTATTGGCGTTATCAACTATGGTGGAGGCGAACAGATAATTAACCAGTATGCTAAATTCAATAGTTACTTGGGTGAAAAGACAAATGCATATATTCAGCTAGAGCCTGTTTTTAATGAAAATAGAGCGGTTGATCGCCTTGAGGCTCGTGCTTGGTCATTGGTATTTGCTCCACCGGGTTTAGCGGCTATTGCGATCGCCCGCTACCAATATGTTCCCTTATTTCCTTTAATAGGTATTAGTAATTTGCGTTCAATTTTCGTTGTTCGCAAAGACAATTCGATAACCGAGTTAAAACAGCTACAAGGTAAAACACTGGCTTTAGGTCAGTTAGGTTCAGCAACAGGATATTATTTTCCACTTTACAATCTTTTTGGTACAACACTGGCTGACATACTGTTTGCACCCACACCCAAAGCCGCGCTAGAATTGGTAGTTCTAGGAAAAGCGATCGCCTGTGCTGTCTCGGAGGCTGAATTGAGTCTCTACGGTTCAGAGTTAGGTTCAAGCGAATTCCGCGTACTATTTAAAGACCCTCACTATGTACCATTAGGTGTGGTCTTGATTGGGCCTAATGTAGAACGTAACCGTCAAGAGTTCATCCGCAAAGTGATGAGTGATTTGCCTTCAGGTTTAGCTGAAGAAGTGGGGTATGTACCCAATGGACAAATACCAGATTACAAATACATGATTTCTGTGGTTGATCGGATAAGCTCAATTAGTTCTCAACTACAAAAAAAACCTGTTCGTGTATTTTAATCAACGTAAAATCAACCTTTTTAGCGTTTACTCTTGTTTAAATCCTCAAATACAGCGTATTGATAGGCTTTTTCAATTCGTTGGCATATATCTTGTACCGCTTGAGAGCCTACTGATTGCCAGAAAGGGTTACGTTTTCTCCGTTTGGCAATATGAGACTGAAGTTTTGCACAACTTAAATGCTTACCCCACATTCGGTAGTAGCGTTTATGGAGAGCAATACAATGGTTATAAATCACCCCAGATGCATTAATCATTCGCTTGAGGTGTCTATTCCGCTTGTGTTGATAAAGCTTGAACTTCAGTGTTTTCATATTATCCATGATCACATAAATGGGTAGCCATTGGATAGCAATATGAAAGAAAGACTGAGTATATGGGTTAACCCTGAAAGGCTTGAAAAATTAAGAAGAGTTGCCAAACAGAAGCGCAAGACGATGACTTAGTTGATTGAAGACTGGATTGATAGACTACAGGAAGAAAAGCCGCTCCTTTAGGACGGGGCTTTAAACCGCGCGACCTGAATGGTCGATTAAACCGTAGCACCGATGCTACTCGATGATTCTCTTCATCGACCCCTATGTAAAAGGCTCAACTAGATAAGGATAAAAAGAAATAATTCCCAAAAACTCTAAATGTAAAAAGCTCTCTAATAAGTAGGGAGCTTTTATTTTGAGAAAAATTTGAGCTTGAGGCTCAAAAAAACAATTTGAATCGTGCTAGCTGGTTTTCAATAGTTCCTGTCAGAATTTTATTCAGTTCTGTGGTGTCTTGGAATTGCAAAATTTGCTGTGTGGGTAAGTCGAAGGGAAATTGACCTTCAAAGTCTGGGCGTTGCATTTGTGCTAATAAAATCTGTTCAGACCGCTTACTTTGGATGGCATAACCAATCTCAATACAGACATTCGGACTGGGAATTAGTTGAGGGGTTTCTTTACCATCAATACTAGCAATAGGCGTGGTGTCAGCTATAAATAACAAACTCTTACGGATTTTTCGCATAATCGTACGGTTAATTCGTACAGTAGCATCACTGGGACGAGAGGATTCTACTAATGTTAAAGGAAGACGCGATCGCAAATTTAAACTGTCCAAACTTTTTCGCAGTTCTTCTCTTAGAACATTCGTCGCTGCGGCATACTCAGTTTGATAGGATAAAAAAATCGTTGGTTCTAACTGAGCTAACACCGCCTGCTTGATGAAATAAATTTCATGACTAATTAAGTCAATGTTAGCTACGCAATAACCACCACTACCTTCAATATAAAATTCAATATTCTCCCCTTCCAGATAGCGCCCAAACCAAGTTGATTTGTTAACTTCCTCACTTTCTTCCAAAAAGTCTGCTCGCAATGCTGATCTCAGCAGGCTTTTTTTGCTTAAGCGAATATCTGGCGGACGTTTTTCTAGTTCTGGAATTGGCTCGTAATCCTGTAGATACCACGCTCTGAGCGCAATAATTGACATAAGGCGCTATTTCAACTCTTTCTCGCTATTTAACTTTGTATAATCTTACACCCACAGGAGTCCTTATTTCAGACTTATCTTTAAACACAACAACACCCAATCCTCTACTCGCTGAACTATCTCCTCTCCTTGTTTATCCTAGCCAGGGATGTACTAACTTTCATCGCTTCTGTAAACAAGTAATGAAAATCAGTTACAGCGTTCCCTAATCTTCCATATTTGAGGAAATAGCAGTTTTCGCGTTGGGTGTTGCTGTGTTTTGACGAGACAGATGTAAGTTAAACAGCGTCTTTTACCTCTTACTACATTTCTAATGCAGCTGTTGTATCTGCCAGGGAAGCATATTTAGTGGCTTCAACTATTAGATTATCATTTGGGGATAGGAAGGATTTTTTTTGCAACGAAACTTTACTTTGGAAGTATTTTTAATTCAAGTCAGTATACTCCACTCCCTAGATAGCTTCTAAATCTTTTATTTAGTCTGTTGCTAAAAATTTTATCATCAACCTTTTGGATGAATTGAGTAATTGCTGATTCAATTTTTAGCTTATTTTAGACAGGCTTTTGCCTTAAGTTGACACCGATGATTCTCCCCTGCTTCCCTACTCCTTTACCTTTGGTTAACTATTTTGGCTGGAGGCTTGATAGGAATCTCAATCCAGAATTCTGTACCTTTGCCAGGTTCTGAAATGCACTCCATTATTCCACCATGTTTTTCGACAATAATCTGATAGCTGATTGCTAGTCCCAGTCCTGTACCCTTGCCTACAGGTTTGGTAGTATAAAACGGGTCAAAAATTCGCTTTTTCACCTCTTGAGTCATTCCAGGCCCATTGTCACCAATACAAATCAACAGACGAGAGTTGTCTGCTGAGATTTTAGTGCAAATGTGAATAGTGGGCATTGAGCATTGGGGAGCCAGTGCGTTGCGGAGGTTCCCTTTATTGAAGCAACTGGTGTCATTGGAGAGCCAGTGCGTTGCGGAGGTTCCCGACGCTCGTTCGCCCTTGGCGTCTCCTCTTGGGAGAGGACTCGCTAACGCTGTGCTATCCGTTGTTCGCGCAGCGTCTTTGACAGGAGAAGCAACTGGCGTTATTGGGCATGGGTTATTTTCCTTTTTGCCCTTGTCCTGCTTATCCTCAGTCCCCATTACCAGGGCATCTATGGCATTGCTGAGAATATTCATGAATACCTGATTCATTTGACCGGCATAGCATTCCACCTGTGGTATGTTGCCATAGTCTTTGATTACCTCAATGCCTGGAAATTCAGCATTTGCTTTCAGCCGATGTTGCAAAATTAATAAGGTGTTCTCAATGCCTTCATGCAGGTCAACGCGCTTGTTTTCAGCCTCATCCAACCGAGAAAAATTACGTAATGACATTACTATTGAGCGGATGCGATCGGTTCCTACTTGCATTGAGGTGATGATTTTTGGGAGGTCTTCTATTAAAAATTCAAAATCGATCGCTTTGATCGCGGCGTGAATTTCACTATGGGGATAGGGATAGTGTAGCTGGTAGAGACGTAAAATTTCTAGCAGTTGTTCGCTGTAGTCACTGGCGTGGCACAGGTTACCGTAGATAAAGTTAACGGGGTTGTTGATTTCGTGGGCGACACCCGCCACCAACTGTCCTAAGCCGGACATTTTTTCGGTCTGAATTAATTTTGTCTGTGTTTCTTGAAGTTGATGTAGGGTATGCTCTAACTGTGTAGCTTGATTTCTGGCTTCAGTTTCCGCATCACAGGTTTGTTCGTAGAGTTGTGCTTGTTGAATGGCGATCGCAGCCTGATCTCCTAACTGTTGCAATAAATCGATTTCTGCATCCTGCCAATTTCTCGGAGCGTTACACTCATGGGCAATTAGTAACCCCCATAGTTCCATACCTATATTAATTGGAACTATTAAGTTTGCTTGCACTTGCAGCCTCTGCAAAAACTCGCGATGACAATCACTTATAGAAGCTGTTGAAACGTTGTTAATTGCCCTTATCCTGCCCTGACAGTATAGACGAGTATACTCATCAGGAAAGCATTCCGGTGGTGCATTCACTCCTAAAACTGACTGCCAATTGCCATTAATATCTTCCACAATAACTGATTTATTCTTCAGTTGGAATATCAGCACTCGGTCTGAATTTAGCAGGGGACGGACTTCCCGAACGATAGTTTGCAGAGTTGTCTGCAAGTCCAATGTGCGGCGAATATGCTCTGTGACTTGCTTGAGTAGTTTGGTAAGCAATAATGATTTTTCGAGTTCAGCAGTTTGCTCTTGCACCCGCAATTCTAGGTTGGCATTCAGGGATTGTACCTGTTTGTACATTTGCTGCTGCTGAATTGCCATTGAGAAATGATCGTATAAGGCTTGTGCTAATAAGATTTCTTCCGGTTTCCACTCAGCTGCTTGCCCCTTTTTTTGCTCTCGCCAAACCTCAAAGGAAAGCTGGGGTAACAGTTGTCGTCGATTTAGATCACATCGTCCCGCCCATAAGATTTCCGTTTCAAATTCAGAGCGAAAAATGCTTAATACACCAAGAAATTTTTCGCGGTAATGTAGGGGAATCACCATGAGTCCACGAATTTGAGTAGAACGGAACGCTAAAGCCAAAACTCGCAAACGTGGTTCTTTGTAAAGGTCAACCGTTGCCCAAATATTACCTTGTTTACACTCAGCCATCCACTTTTGCCAGATGGGATGCTGTTCGATAATACTGTTATCTAACTCGTAAGGCAGTGTCGGTTGGTCGCCCCAGGTGTATAGTTCCCGACTCTGTTCAATGTAAAGCCTGCCACCTACTCCACCGAAGGCAGTAATAACTTCTTCTAGCGCTCCCTGCAATTGGATTGTCGGCAGTTTATGCAATAGTGTGGTAACTCGGTTAATAGTAGCTTCTCGCTCTTGCTTGGCGCGGGCTGCGGTGAGTAGATTACTTTGAGCGATCGCACTCCCTACCTGGTCAACAATTTGCTGCAATACTTTCAGTTCCCGCTTCAAAATCTTTCGCGGTTCACTGTGGTGACATACCAACAATCCCCATAATTTCGGCTTTGCCGATTGTTCTTGTGGGTCGGAATCTAAAATTGGCATTATCAACGAAGACTGCACACCCATTGCGTTGAGGTATAAAAGATGGCACGGGTCTACCTGCCGATAGTAGATATTAGTTTGTAGGCGTTTGCCAGTTTCTTTTGACTGTAGAGGCGATAGCCCGATCTTCTGGTTTACCACATCCACAATCGAACGTTGCTGCGCTAACAGAAACATATCCCTAGCTTCTTGTGGAATATCATCAGCTGGGAAGCGCTGCCCCAATAAGGATGGTAGACGTTGCTCATGAATAGATTCAGCAATGACTTCACCACTATCATCAGTATCAAACCGATATATTTTTACCCGATCTACACCCAAAAATAAACGCACTTGGCTAACGGTAGTCGTTAATATCTCTTGGAGGTCGAGCGATCGCCTGATCTGTTTTATCATCCGGTGCAGTAAACTTCCTCGGTCTAAGCTTGGCTGCAACTCGTTTAGTTTATCGGTAAATGTCATTGCCTATATACACTATGACTGAAGTATAATTTTTTTATAATTGTCCCTGATGAGAATTTTAAACTTTTAATGCCTTGATTTTCATCCCATTTCAGAAAATTTTTGGTACAAATGTGTTGCTTGGGGCGTACATCTGTTGTAAATATTTTGAAAATGAGATTAAAGGACATTTAATAAGTATCAAATATTTGGCTTGATTCCTTTAGCTTTATAAAGTTTATTTAGGAGAATCTCGAACCCTTTGTTAGATTACCAAATACTTTCAAAATATCCTCTCAAGTCTAAATTTAAGAAAATCTTAATCAGAGACACTCATTAATTTTATATTCTCAATCATCAAACTATTTCAGTAATCCCACCTAAATTAATGCTTTTAAAATTGCTTGGAAATAAAAATATTTTTTTCCCATTTTTGCCCATTATTTCAATTAATTAAGATTTTTTTAAATAAATAACTAAATTATTGGCAACTTACTCCCAGATTTTTGGCTGGGGAATTTTACTATTCCCCGTGTAATTGCTGATTTTATGTTTAATGTAAGTATGATGATGAAATTATTCGTAAATTACTGTTAAAGATAGTAAATTACGGATTTCTTCACGCACACTCATGAGAGTTTTACCGAGATGATTAAGACCAGCTTTATTAGCACCACAGCCCCAAAAAGAATCGGTTGGAGAGTTTTCAACCAAAATCTCATCACCTGTCCTCAGGAGAACTTCTCTAATATCAGTATGAGTGAGAAATTTTTTGAGTACAGCTTCTCGCATAATTTCAGTTTTGACCAAATCCCAGTCTTGACGGAGTTGGCGAGTACTACATCTTCCCAAAGCGGCAGCTTCTTCTGGGGTGGCAGCAACATGGATCAGGGGTATAATTGCCGCATCTGTGCTGCCAACAAATTTTTGCGCTTGATAATAATGCTCAACCGTTGGCCAGTAAGTACCCTGGATGTGGATTTCGTGAGGAGAAAAGTTAGAAAAACAGCCATAAGGCTGCCAAACCTTATAAAAGTAAATGGTCATTTTAAAATTGCTCTTTTATATATCAACTTCAGGGTAGCTGAAAGTTTTAGATTTCAAAACCATTCATTTGTATGAAGGGTTAATAACATACCTGATATTCAATCCCAGGTTTACCATTGATACCCAGGAATGACTCAAAAGGGTAAATTTTGGTCAACAGACGAATTGCTCGCACTCTCAACCCAAAACCGAACTTATCAAACAGATTTTATCTCGGTTCATATCACTGGGGATTCTTTCCAACGACTTATAAAAATTCTCAAAATTTTACGGAGCGATCGCTCAATTGCGTAACTTCATTGGTAAGGTGAGGGTGAACGCTGTTTGACCAAAAGATGTCTGATCAACGGTGAGGTCGCCATGATGTGCCCTGGCAATTTCACGGGCTAGGCTAAGTCCCAGTCCGATTCCTTCTACCTTGCGGGTTCGCGCCGGATCACCGCGATAGAAGCGGTCAAAAATGCGTTCATGTTCGCTCAGTGGAATATCTTTGGATGCATTGGCAATGGTGACGTGGAGAGTTGTTGGAGTTTGATGAGTGCGAATCTGTATCCAGCCGTTGGGGAGATTGTATTTGATGGCATTACTAAACAGGTTTTGCAAAACTTGAATCAGAAGATCGCGATCGCCCAGTAAGCGCAGCCCATCAGTGAAGTCAGTTTGCACACTCAAGTGGGGAGCTAGCATTTCCACATCTTCTAGCATCTCCATGAGCAACTCAGACATATCCACCTCAACCAGGTACAAGCTCATTTTTCCGGCATCTGCCAGAGATAGCAGCAAGAGTTTCCGCATAATTCCACTCAGGCGACGCACCTCATCCAATAGGTTGCTTAAGCGCTGTTGCACTTCACTTCCAGGATCAACCTGTTGCAATGTTCGTTCCAGTTCGCCTTGCAAAATAGTCAGTGGGGTTTTCAGTTCATGAGCGGCGTCACCACTAAAGCGAGAAGCTTGGGTAAAACTGCGTTCCAAGCGTTCCAGCATTTGGTTAAACACCTGAATCAGCAGGGCAAATTCAACATCAGTTGTCCCAATCGGAATCCGCTGATCTAACCCTTTGACAGTCACCTGTTGAATGACGCCCGTTAATTGCCGGATGGGACGTAAAGCACCACCAGAAACCAACCATGCTCCGATCGCAACCAGTAGGAACGCTCCTGGAATTGAAACCAGGAAGATATTGCGAATGGTAGCCATTTCTTGATCGACGGCTTGTAGATTAACGGCAATGGCAACCTGAATATTAGGAAATTTAGCTGTCCCAATCCGCCAAGCTGCTGTTGCTGTCTGCTCAGTGACAAATTGAGGTGGGCGGGGAGGAATCAGGGGTGGCGGCTCAACGGATGGATTTGTATTGGAGGGTAAAGGTGGTGGTTCTCTATTGGGAGGCGGTGGTAGAGGTGCCAACTGGAGACGCCCAAGCAGTAGACGATTCACCTCAACGTCGGTAGGTAGGGAGTTGGATTGATAAAGTATGTTGCCGTTTGCATCAAGTACCAGTAAGGCAATGGGAGTTTTTGTATTGGTTCCGAAGGCATAAGATAAGGAGTCTTCGTAAAACTGCCATCGCGAGCGATCAAGCGAGGGTCGGCTTCCTTTGCTTAGAACTTCTCTTTTCAGAGACGCTGCCCGTAGCTTGCTTCCACCTACCACTTCGTGGAAGCAAGCTACGCGGAGCGTTCCGTAGGAAAGTGGTACGGGAGGTTCCCCCGGTGGAGGCAAGTTCGGAGTTGCCCGCATCAAGTGATTTAATAGTTCTGCATCAAGACGGCTAATCTTAGCATTGTAAATTTGAAACCAGGAAACTGCGCCAAATCCTACTAATGCGCTTCCAGCTAGAGCCGCAGACAACAGGGCAATCCGGAGTCGAAATGAAGGGAGTTTCATCAGCAAGGGTCTGGCTTGCGAAACCGATATCCAACCCCTCGAATGCTTTCAATCCAGACTACTTCAGCAATGGGGTCAATCTTTTTACGAATTCGTTGGATACAAACATCCACGACGTTGGTGTTGGGGTTAAAGTCGTAGCCCCAAACATGTTCCAGAATTTGGGTACGGGTGAAGACCCGTCCGGGAGAGCGCATGAGATACTCCAGAAGATTAAACTCGCGAGTGGTGAGTTCTATCGCCTGGTGATTGCAAGTGACTTCCCTAGTGATGCGATCGAGTTTGAGGGGCCCAACGCAAAGCAGATTTTGGCGCTCGCTTACACTCCGGCGGACAACCGCATGAATTCGAGCTGCTAACTCTTCCACAAAAAACGGTTTAGCGATATAGTCATCGGCTCCCAAATTTAGTCCTTGCAAGCGATCGTCTAGTTCATTCCGAGCCGTCAACAAAATCACCGGAGCATTCCGACCTTGCCGCCGCAAGAGTTTTAGAATCGATAGTCCATCCTTTCCCGGCACCATAATGTCGAGTACAATTACATCATATTCGTTGTCTAATGCCCGCAGATATCCTTCATCACCGTTATCGCAGTAGTCTACAACAAATCCCTGCTCCTTCAATCCAGCCCGGACAAAGTTGGCAATTTTCGCTTCATCTTCGACAAACAAAACATTCACAAGCATTTATTACTTCACATATTGTTCCATTTTAAATTCATTATTTTTTTGTTTAAATTACAGTTTTGTAATTTAAAAAATAGACAAGCTGTAATTTTGAGATGGCTCAATTAGAAATATCAATACCTTACCTTTTGAAGGTTGATTTTTATGAATATTCGTCGAGTGTTAGCTGTAGCAGCGATTCCTTTTGTGATTGGTACATTCGGTACATTCGGTTTCATTGTACCCAATCAGGCAAATGCCGCTAATCCATCTCATCGGAACGCACAGATTTCACAACAGCCCCAAAGACCACAGAATGAATCGCACAGACCTGATGATAAACCACAGGTCAAGCATCGGCGACCACGCCCATAGCAGAAAAAACGTCCTCCCCAACCTCAAAATCAGGGCGCAGGTCAAAATCGGATAGGACACAATAACCGTTAATTGAAGCGCCCTTGGATTTCGCCTCGCCAAATCAGGCGATCGCAATTAATTCAAAAGCAGGGTGGACTGTAATCATGAACAACAAAAATCGCCAATTAGGTTTGATTTTCAGTCGAAGAGATGTACTTGCTCTATTTAGGACAGCCGGAACGGCAATACTTGTGGTTGGATGCATACCAAGAAAGTCGAGTGTAGCCAATTCTGCTATGTTGCCCGCCTGTGTCCTTAGTCCAGAACAGACCGAAGGCCCTTATTTTGTGGATGAGAAGCTCAATCGCTCCGATATCCGTTCCGATCCGGCGGATGGTTCGGTGAAAGACGGTGTGCCACTTTATCTGACACTGCAAGTTTCTCAAATTGGCAATACTGGCTGTACACCACTTGCAGGTACGATCATAGATGTTTGGCACTGTGACGCACTGGGTGTCTATTCGGATGTAAAAGACCAAAGTTTTAGTACCGTCGGTCAAAAATTCTTGCGCGGCTATCAAGTAAGCAATGCGAATGGAACTGTCCAGTTCACAACCATTTACCCTGGTTGGTATCAAGGCAGAACCGTCCATATCCATTTTAAGGTTCGCACGGATGCGACATTAAAGCAGCCTTATGAGTTTACGTCGCAGCTATATTTTGATGACTCGATCACTGATCAGGTACATACCCAGACACTCTATGCCAGCAAGGGACAGCGCACGCAGAAGAATGCTGATGACGGAATTTTTCAAAGTGATGGCGATCAAATGGTGCTCAAGCTCACCAAGAAGGGACAAGGTTACGCAGCAACTTTTAATATCGGGCTGAGGATTACGTGATTTTAGTAGAAGAGTTAGGGCTTAAATGACAAAAATTACACAACTGTAATTTAGAAGCAGGGCAAAGTGTAATTTTGGGTTAGTTGAATCAGAAATGTAAACAATCTATCTTTTGGATGTAGATAATGAATATCCGTCGAGTATTAGTTGTGACAGCAATACCTGTTTTGGTGGGCACATTTGGTATTATTTCACTCAACCAAGCAAATGCCGCTAATCAATTCCATCAAATTGTACAGGCGCAACTACCGCCCAACCAACCACCGGAAGGACAGCCGCGTCCGCCTCGACCTGATTTTGCAGCCGCTGCGGCAAAGTTAGGAGTTACAGAAGCACAGTTAAAGGCTGCCTTAGGAGTCCCTGCCAATCCTCCAAATCCAGGCGATCGCAATCAGCGTCCACCCCGACCTAATTTTGCAGCCGCTGCGGCAAAGTTAGGAATTACAGAAGCACAGTTAAAGGCTGCCTTAGGAGTCCCTGCCAATCCTCCAAATCCAGGCGATCGCAATCAGCGTCCACCTCGACCTGATTTTAAGTCAGCTGCGACAAAGCTGGGTGTCACTGAACAACAGTTGATCGACGCACTAGGCGTTCCACCTCATCCTCCTGGCGTTAGTGGAGCCTCTCCTCAGGAAAATCGCCCTAATCCACCAAAATAACTGAACATTATCTAGATTAGGACTTACGCATCAGGTACGAAATGTAGGGGCAATACCCTGCCCATTGGTGTCAACTTAACGTGAAAGCTAGATTTGGCGAACTTTCCAGGTTTGACCCTCACCCCCAACCCCTCTCCCAATTTTGGGAGAGGGGGGCAAATTCTCTAGTTCTCCTTCTCCCAAGTTGGGAGAAGGGGTTAGGGGATGAGGGCAAAACGTCCTCTCAAAGCAGATTTTTTCTTAAGTTGACACCAATGTACCCTGCCTTAAGCTAATAGGCTTGGGTTAAGAATTTCTTCCTTCTCTTTGCGTCCTTTGCGTCCTTCTCTACCAGACGCTGCGCGTTGGCGGAAGCCCCTCGTAGAGAAGGCGGTAGCCTGCGGCAAGCCGCTCCGCGTCTACGTTAAAAAAATTGACTTGAAGAAAGAGTTTTAGCCTTAACCCAAGCGTATTGTGCCTTAAGCCGCAACTCTTAGAGACGCTTTGCGTAGCTTGCTTGGACGTAGGAGTATGCGTCTACATGAATTGCCCCTACGGTCAATCAAGGCTTTCACTGCCTTTTTGCGTAAGTCCTATAGATTAAGGAAAAAATTAAATTATCCATTAATCGTAGTAGTGTGGAAAGTCTAAAATAACGCCTTCTAATTCTTCTGTGGGATGGAGAGAAGTCTGTAGCTTGCTTCTTGCAGGCTACCACAGAGGTGCAGAGAACACAGACACACCAAAGAAATGCTTAACTGAACTGTATTGTTCTATAACGAGGGTTTCACCGTTTTAAACGCGGTCACTTGCGGGTGTTGTAGGCTTTATGGACAATACAATTAGAAACTTTTAATTTTCCTCTTCGGGATCATCATTTTTCTCACGTTTGAGGGTTTCTTCTAAGGCTTGAATTTGTTCACGACGAGCTTCCAATTCTAAGGAACGTCGCGCTATGTCTTGGTTTTGCAATGTCAGGGATTGTCGCCAATGTTCTGCTCGTTCAGCTTCCTGCTGCAAAAATTCTGGGGTAATGCCGATGGTGAGATAGCTTTGTATCAGATGGAGTACCCAGTTGGTGGCGTCTTCTAGTTTTTCAATGTCGCCTGTAGGGGAAAGTTCCACTAAAACAAGCAAGTTCTCACTCATAATCTTTCCCTTTCCTAGCAGAATGGGTGTTTCTTCCGAAATTATTGCCCACAAGTTATCAGCTTCTTGACGCGCTAACAAGCGTAACTGGTGCTGGTCTAAAAAATCGTTTTTACCCACCTGGGCTAGATATAGCATGAGAGTCGCTTCGCTCCAATTCAAAATTCACGCATTCAAAATTAATAAAAAATTTAATAAAAAAATAAGTGCCAGAATTGATATTTGGATCTTGTTAATTGGTAATGGGTAATTGGGAATTATTGACACTCCCATTACCCATTACAGTTATCCTAAGCCACGCAGGTGATACCTACGACAACCTCCTGTGTTATTTGTGGGCATGGTGCCAGTGGATGGTTATCCTAAGCCACGCAGGTGATACCTACGACAACCTCTTGAGACGATGCCTACGGCAACGCTTCAAGGCGTACGCGCAAAATTTCTGCTTGCTTGTGTGCTTCGGCTAAAGCGTCCCGCGCTCCTTGCACTACGTCTGCTCTAGCTCTATCTACAAAACTAGGATTGTTTAATCTGGCGCTCAGGGACTGAACTTCTGCTTCTGCTTTACTCAGACTTTTCTCTAGCTTGGCACGCACAACTTCAATATCCACTACGCCGCTGAGGGGAATTAGCACTTGTATTGTACCAATCACACCAGCAATGGAATTTTCTGGTTCTTGTGGTTGTTCTAATTCTCTCTGCGGGAAAAAGCGTCTCCATAAATTTTGTCTTGCTTGAGCAGTGAGTAAGTTTTGGCTAACAAACCAAGCTGTGTAACCAAAACCAACTATTTCAAAGAAAGTTCCGACGATGGGAGTGTCATCAATGGCATTCCCCACAGCTAAACCCAATCTACCAAGGAAAATGGCCACAACAATTAAGCCAATTATCTTCAAACCCCTCTGAGGTTTTTTAGCAGCAACAGGTTGGTTTTCTTGCTTGTCAGTAATGCTTAAAGTTTCAACCTTAGCCAAATCTTTTATATAAGACTGTCCAGCAGTAAGAATTTCTCGCTCCTTCTCACTTTCAGTTTGCAAATTCGCTGTCACTTTTACTCCTGGCTTAATATCCGCCTCAGCACGCAAATTCCGAATTGTGCGGATAGTGGCAAGCAGCAATTCAAACTGTTCCTCTAAGGCTGCATCAACCAAGTTTGCATCCACCTGGGGATAGATTTGTAAGGCTAAAGTTTGCGGGGAATCTGCTGATTGTTGGGTGAGAGTCTGCCAAATTTCCTCGGTAATATGCGGCATGAAGGGATGAAGCAGTTTCAAAATTCCTTCCAATACGTAGGCGAGGGTTTGCTGTGCTACCCGCCGCGATTCTGGATCTGCATCTGCTTGCAATCTGGATTTCACCAGTTCAATATACTGATCGCAGAAATCACCCCAAATGAATTCATACAATCCTTTAGCTGCTTCTCCTAAACCGTAATTATCGATGTAATTAGTGGTTTGTTTAACAACTTGATGATACCGCGAGAGAATCCAGCGATCGCTCAATTCTGTGGCGACTGGATTCCCCAATTGTTGCGGTGTCTGTCCATCCAAATTCATCATCACAAACCGGGCAGCATTCCACAACTTGTTAGTAAAGTTGCGGGATGCCTCCACCGATGCTGATTCATCCTTTTTGCGATCGTACTCCAACCGGATATCTTGACCCGCACCAGCCACTTCCCTAATTAGGGTATACCGCAAAGCATCAGTACCATATTTGTCAATTAATAACAACGGGTCAATCCCATTACCTTTGGTCTTTGACATCTTCTGGCCTTTTTCATCCAGCACCAAGCCGTGCATGTAAACTGTTTGGAAAGGCATTTGCTGCGTAAAATGCCCAGCCATCATGGTCATTCTAGCTACCCAGAAAAAGATGAGATCAAAGCCTGTCACCAAAGTGGTAGTCGGGTAGTAAGTTGCTAAATCCTGAGTTTGTTCCGGCCAGCCCAAAGTCGAAAATGGCCAGAGTCCAGAAGAAAACCAAGTATCTAGCACATCTGGGTCTTGTTCTAGCTTGACATTTTCGCCAAATTGCGGCTTAGCTTTCTCCCAAGCTTCGGTTTCCGATTTCGCCACTACAAACGGTGTATTATCAATAATTTGCCCATCGGTTTCACTGATAGCGTACCAAGCAGGAATTTGGTGTCCCCACCATAATTGGCGAGAGATACACCAATCAGTGAGTTTTACTAGCCAATCACGATAAACTTTTGTCCAGCGTTGGGGGACAAACTCCGGTGAATTTTGTTCATCGAGGAATTCGAGAGTGTTGTCAGCTAGGGGGCGAATTTTGACGAACCACTGAGTCGAGAGGAGGGGTTCAATGGGTACTTTACCGCGATCGCTGTAGGGAACGGTATGTTTATAATCTTCTATCTTCACCAGAAAGCCATCTGCTTCTAAGCGAGAAACCACATTTTTTCTAGCAACAAAGCGGTCTTGTCCTTGAAATTCCCCAGCATTAGCGTTGAGAGTGCCGTCTTTGTTCATAATATTAATCAACGGCAGATTGTGACGCTTACCCATGTCAAAATCGTTCGGGTCATGGGCAGGAGTTATTTTCACACAACCCGTGCCGAAAGTAGGGTCAACAAATTCATCGCCAATGATCGGAATTTCTCGGTGTAGAATGGGCAGAGTTACAGTTTTACCAATGAGATGTTTGTAGCGATCGTCATTGGGATTAACTGCTACAGCCGTATCGCCCAGCATCGTTTCTGGTCGAGTTGTCGCCACTTCTACAAAACCAGAACCATCGGTGAGGGGATAGCGGAAGTGCCAGAGATTTCCATTCACCTCTTGATTTTCCACTTCCACATCAGACACAGCCGACTGAGAAGCGGGACACCAGTTAACTAAATATTCACCACGATAAATTAAGCCTTCCTCGTAAAGGCGAGTAAACGCCTCGACAACAGCTTTAGATAAACCCTCATCCAGGGTAAACCTTTCCCGTGACCAGTCCACTGAGACACCCAAGCGTCGTAGCTGATTTAGAATCGTTCCCTCAGACTCCGCCTTCCATTGCCAAGCGCGTTCTAAAAATTTCTCGCGCCCCAATTCGTAGCGAGTCTTACCCTCTGTCTTAAGTTGCTTTTCCAGCATACTATGCACAGCAATGCTGGCGTGGTCAGTTCCGGGTAGCCATAGGGTATTGCGTCCCTGCATCCGGTGGTAGCGCACGAGGGTATCAATTAAGGCACTTTCAAAAGCGTGACCCATGTGTAAGCTACCGGTGACATTCGGCGGCGGAATGACGATGCAGTAGGGTTCGCCGCCTTTGTTGGGGTCAGCTTTGTAAACTTGGTTGTCTTCCCAGAATTTTTGCCACTTGGCTTCGGTGGAAAAGGGGTCGTAGAGACTGGGGAGATTGGGAATGGTTGCGGTCATGCGGGGCAAACTAAGGAAGGACTTTAATAAATTTTGCCACAGGGTTGGAGAGGGATTATATGGAAACGAACCGCGAAGGACGCAAAGGACGCAAAGGAAGAGGAGGAAGGTAAGATGAGGCAACCGAGTGCTCAGTTAGAAAACTTAGCTTATAGGGTGATTGGGGCAGCGATTGAGGTACATCAGGTATTAGGAGCGGGGTTTTTAGAGGAGGTTTATCACAAGGCGTTGAGAGAAGAATTTCTGATTCGCGGAATACCTTATGAATTTGAGCATCCAGTAAAAGTACACTACAAAGGTCATTCAGTAGGCGAGGGAAAATTAGATTTTTTGGTTGGAGACTCTCTAATTGTTGAATTGAAAGCTGTCCAAAACTTAGCCCCCATTCATGAAGCCCAAGTCCTCTCCTACCTTAAAATGACTCATTACCCTCTAGCCCTTCTTATCAACTTTAACGTCCCTCTCCTCAAAGACGGCATCAAACGCATCATACTCTCTTCTTAATTTTCTTTGCGCTCTTTGCGTCCTTTGCGGTTCGTTCCCCAAATTCATGAAACACCAAACAACCTCCCCTTGGATATTCATCCCCACCCTATATTTCACCTCCGGCATACCTTACGTCATCATCAACACAGTTTCCGTAATCTTTTACAAAAAACTGGGAATAGATAATACTCAAATCGCCTTATGGACAAGTTTTCTCTATCTACCTTGGGTCATCAAAATGTTTTGGGGCCCAATTGTCGATATTTACTCTACCAAACGCAAATGGATACTTTATACCCAATTTGCCATGTTCGCTTGTTTAGGTTTGATGGCCTTATCCTTACAACTGCTAAATTTCTTTTTCATCTCTCTTGCAACATTAACAATAGGAGCATTTATTTCTGCAACTTATGACATTGCCACAGATGGCTTCTATCTGCTGGCTTTATCTCCTGAACAACAAGCCTTCTTTGTCGGTATTCGCTCACTGTTTTATAGACTTGCTGTAATCTTTGGCTCTGGGATATTAGTAGTTTTAGCAGGTCAGCTTGAAGGATCTCTCAATAACATTCCTTTAAGCTGGACAATAGCTATTAGCTTCTCAGCTTTAATTTTAGCAATTCTATTTATTTTACATCGCCTAATTTTACCCTTACCTGAATCAGATAACCAACAACAAATACAAGCTAGGGAAAATATACCCTTTTGGTCAATCATTAGCTCATATTTTGCTCAAGAGAAGATTATAGTTATTTTAGCATTTATCTTACTTTACAGATTTGGTGAAGCAATGCTTGTCAAGATAGCTTCTTTATTTTTATTGGACAAGCCAGAAGTAGGGGGCTTAGGACTATCAACATCAGATGTCGGATTAGTCTACGGGACATTTGGTGTAATATCCCTGATTTTTGGAGGGATATTAGGAGGCTTACTAATTTCTAAATATGGATTAAAAAAGTGTTTGTTTCCTATGGCTTTGGCGTTAAACTTGCCTGATATATTTTATGTGTATATGGCTTACATTAAACCTTCGCTAACATTAGTGTATCCCTTGGTTTCTTTGGAGCAATTTGGGTATGGTTTTGGATTTACCGCTTTTAGTGTTTATTTAATGTATATTTGCCAAGGCGAATATAAAACTTCTCATTTTGCTATCTCCACTGGCATCATGGCTTTAGGAATGATGCTACCAGGTTTAATTAGTGGTTATCTGCAAAAAGCTTGTGGCTATCCATTATTTTTTATTTTGGTTTGTTTGCTGACCATTCCTGGGATGATTGCTCTATTTTTTATACCTTTAAAAGCAGAACCAAAGCATCAGAATAATTAACCTTACTACCGAATTATGAGTTACGTTTTGGGAATAGATGGCGGTGGTAGCAAGACTGTTTGCATACTAATGAATGATTTGTGTCAAGTACTAGGTCGCGGTGAAGCAGGCTCATCTAATTATCAGAGTATAGGTATTGAAGCTACTCTACAATCTATTCAATCTGCAATTCACAATGCAGTTGAGGCAGAAATAATTACAAATACCCTGAAGATTGATGCGATATGCCTGGGTTTAGCAGGTGTAGGTCGTGCAGCAGATATCGAAGTAGTAAAAGCTTTAGTACAAGACTTGCAGAATAACAAATTACCTATTATTTGGGCATTACAGCCAACGAATATTCTAATTTGTAACGATGCTTTAATTGCTTTAGTTGGTGGAATTGGTCAGTCTGTAGGAATTGTGGTTGCAGCAGGTACTGGTTCGATAGTTTTTGGGCGAAATCATCAGGGACATACCAAACGAGTCGGCGGCTGGGGGTATATTTTAGGAGATGAAGGTAGCGCCTATAAAATTGCGATCGCAGGCATGAATGCAGCATTAAAATCTTATGATGGACGGGAAATATCAACGAGTTTGCTGGAGGATTTCAAACAGCATCTTGATTTAGAAAGTATAGAAGATTTAATAGAAGTAGTCTATCGACGAGAGTGGGGAGTTAAACAGATAGCGGCTTTAGCACCAATTGTAGATTTTGCAGCAGCGTCAGGTGATATAGTAGCGAATATCATCATTAATGATGCTGTCAAAGAGTTAGTGAAAGCTACATCTACAGTAATTGATGCTATTTTTACTGCCGACTCAGTTTTGGAAGTAGTCACCACAGGAAGTGTGTGGCGAGGGAAATGCAAGATCCATGAAAGATTTGCAGCATCAATTGTTAAAAATTTTCCGGAAGTAAAGGTGATATTTCCGAGAGATGAACCTGCTTATGGTGCTGGTTTGTTAGCGTTGCAGACAACTCAAAAGTGACGCGAAGAAAGCAATAATATAAGTTTTCACTCTGCAAATATGCGCCTTAAAAAAGTTACTATTTCAGACCAAGCTGCGGTGCTAGCACTAGAATCATAACGATAACCGTCGTCGCGCATGAATGTATGCTCTGCTTCATACAAGAAAACTTGATGATGTATGTTAGCATTTTCAATTGCTTTTATTATGGTTTGGCGATCGCTCTCTGGTATATGAGGGTCAAGAGTACCGAATACCATTAGCATCTCGCCTTTAATTTCACTTACCCGCTGGATTGTATCAGCTACTTCTTTACCGAGTTTACCACTGGGAATACCAGTAGGGTAACAGCAAACAGCAGCCCGAATTTCGCTTTGAAATGCGGCGCGGAAAGCTAAATGTCCACCAATACAAAAGCCGAGAGTGCCTATTTGATTTGGAGAAACTGCACTCTCTGTTTTCAGAAATTCAATCACAGCAAGGCAATCGGTATCATAATCAGCTACCGAGGTTCGACGCGCATCGTCATTACCCCGCATCCTTCCCAAATCGTCTGGCTCAATTCGGTGAAAAATTTCTGGCGCTGCTACTACATAGCCGTATCCTGCTAAGTAGTTAGCTAGACGAATCATTGGATCGCCTAGCTGATAAATATCACTATAGAAGACAATACCAGGATATTTTCCTGCTGCTTTGGGAGCCGCAACATAAACACGCATCAAACTGCCATCTACTCTTAACTCAACGTTGCGCTTAGTGATTTGCACTTTTTTATCTCCGTGTTACGCTTGCTATCATTAGCTTCTACACTGTAGCGCCGCAGTATCCGGTTACTTTCAACCCACAATTTGGCGTTCTTTTACCATCAATGCGATCGCTTAATATCCCCAGTGAAAGTTTGTTGCGATCGTCTTAATAGTTAATAAATAAGTATTAAATGTTATAAAGTAATGAATTTGGCTATTTAGATCATCTGTAATATGAATCAAAAAAATATTCTTACTTGGGGTGATGTAGCTTACGCTTCACGAATTGCGACTGGAGGATCAAAGCAAGAATGGGAAGCTTTAGAACTGATTTGGCAAGCATGGGAAATAATAGTCTACACCGGACTTGGAAATTATTCTAATAAAGGTGAGCTTTTGCTAGTAGTTATAAGATTTTTTGCTATTGTAAGTTTTTACCTGGAATTTTTTAATGATTATTATTGGGAATACTATATTAATAATTACAGTAGAGAGTGGCTTAAAGGTATTCACATAACTCATGAGTATAATGAATACATAATCGACTGTGTAAATGCTTTACACTGCCCTATACTACCGAAATCCCAACCAAATAATCTACTTGTGTACTTTGTCGATAATGCTTTACAGCAAGTAATGCAAGTACTGATGGATAGCCTAGACAGTGACTCAATGCTATTTAAATCTGTATGGGAAATTAAGCACCAGCAGTTTAAAGTGGATGGAGATATATATGATTTGCAAAGAATAGAAGCTGAAATAATCAGTGAGAGTAGATTTTTGGATAAGATCATCAACTTAGCCGAAATACATGAAACTTATAATCAAGATAATAAATTTATTATAGATGAAACTGCAATTATAGAAATATTTTTTGACGAAGATAATATAGACAAAAATTGGATGAAATGCACAACTAATAAAAATGTTCAGCAATCTCAAGAAGTTATAGATGCTACTAATAAATTTGTGGCTTTTTTTTCCTTTTATCAAATAAAACCTAAATATTCTACTAAGCAGATTTCTCAGGAAACTGGATTTAATGAAACAGAGTTAGGACGCTGGATACGTACAATTAATCGCAAAAAGCAAATAATTTTATACGGTTCTCCTGGAACAGGAAAAACCTTTATTGCTGAACACCTTGCAAAACATTTAATAGGTGGTAATGATGGCTTTTCAGAACTTCTGCTATTTCACCCTACATACTCTTATGAGGACTTTATTCAAGGTATACGTCCTCAAAGCCAAGATGGACAATTAATATACCCTTTGCTTTCAGGCAGTTTTCTAAAATTCTGCAAAGAAGCAGAGTCTCATCAAGGAACTTGCGTTTTAATTATCGATGAAATAAACCGTGCTAATCTTACACAGGTTTTTGGCGAACTAATGTACTTACTTGAGTACCGAAATAGAGAAATTCCACTAGCTGCTGGTAACACTTTTCGCATTCCAGAAAATGTTCGCATTATTGGGACAATGAATACAGCAGATAGGTCTATCGCCAATATAGATCATGCGCTACGCCGCCGCTTTGCATTTATTGAACTTCGCCCAAACTATGAGGTACTGCGAAGTTATCACCGAAAAAGAGGTTTTGCAGTAGAGGGATTAATTAACATTTTACAGCAATTAAATCAGGCGATCGCAGATAAAAACTACGAAATTGGTATTTCATTCTTTTTAACAGATAACCTACGTGAAGATATAGAAGATATATGGCGTATGGAAATTGAGCCATATTTAGAAGAGTACTTTTTTAACCAGCTAGAAAAAGTAGATGAGTTTCGCTGGAATCAAATCAAAAATAAACTATGGATATAGACTCAGTACAACCTAAAATTATTGAACTTACAGAATATGAAAATAAATCATTTCAGCGTAATGAAATACCCTATTCAGATGGAGTCGAGTTATACAAAAAATACAAAACACAAGTTGACATAGAATTTCCTACTTATTTAACGAGAGAACATTGGAAACTCAAAGCTAGAGGATGGGTAGGTTACATTCCTGTAACTCCTGAATTGCATCTAAAAATAAATCCGAAAGTGCCTATCCAAAACCTCTTCGGAATGCTGAAATATGCCTACAATTTAAAAGGTTTTCGCTTTCTCGAAGGGCTGATGGATTGTGAATCTCTAGAGGAATTTTATAATAATCTGGCTCATGTCTTAGCCGATAAAGTGTTAGAGCGATGCCGCAAAGGATTATATCGTACTTACTTGCTTAAAACACAGCAGCTTTCTTATGTGCGTGGAAGGCTAGATATACAACAGGTAATTCAAAAGCCGTGGAATGTTAAACTTAAATGCGATTACGAAGAACACACGGCTGATATTAAAGAAAATCAAATCCTGGCATGGACACTTTATATCATTGGTCGTAGCAGTTTATGTTCAGAAAGAGTATCACCAACAGTACGAAAAGCTTATCACGCTCTACAAGGATTAGTATCGTTGCAACCTTGTAGTGCAGAAGATTGTATCGCCAGACAGTATAATCGCCTTAATCCAGACTATGAACTACTACATAATTTATGTCGATTCTTTTTAGAAAATAGTAGTCCAAGTCATCAAAGGGGAAATTACAAAACCCTACCCTTTCTCGTCGATATGGCGCATTTATATGAACTTTTTGTTGCAAAATGGCTTCAGAAAAACACGCCACAAGGCTATTTTTTCAAACAGCAGCATTCAATAGAAATTAGTCATAATCGGCACTTCAGTATAGATATATTACTGTGTGATGCTGCTACTGGCAAAACAATAGCAATTTTGGATACAAAGTATAAATCCCCTGAATTGGCAGGATATACAGATATTCATCAAATGATCAGCTACGCCAACACAACAAAATGCAAGGAAGCCTTTTTGATATACCCCAAAGACTTGACACAGCTACTAGATATTAAAAGTGATCAAATCCGAGTCCGCAGTCTCACCTTTTCTCTAAATGATAATCTTGATCGCGCAGGTCAAACCTTCTTAAAAAACCTTTTCTCCTAATCCCCTCAAAACTCACACCGATAATTAATAAAGGGGATAGATGACATTCGCGCTGTGGCGAAGCACCCATCCCCGAATAGCTGCCCAGATGATCAACCTGGAATCTATAGTCCGGTATCTAATCATCCCAGTATCGGCCGAGATATGTCGATTGTCACTGGGATAGATACTGATTTACGAAATACCTACGAAAAGATAGTTACAAAATTACTTTTGTTCACCCATCGCCAACAGCGCTGTCCCGTAAGCAGCTTCCGTGTACACTGACGCTACTACAGGAACCTGCAAATAACGCGCCCTAATTGCAGTCCAAGTATCATTCGCCGCACCACCGCCAGCAGTATAAACACGGCTCAGTTTATCAGCACCCATTCGTTGTAATAATTCATACCCTCGCCCTTCTATGCGGGCAATGCTTTCTAATAACCCATGCAGAAATTCCACTGGGTTATCTGGGCGTGGTGACAAACGTGGGGCTAAATTGGGATCATTAATCGGAAAGCGATCGCCTGCTTTCAATAACGGATAATAATCTAACTCGCTGGCTTTTGATGCATCAATCTCATGGCTAAGGCTTTCTAACTCAGCATTTGTGAAAAATTGCTTTAGTACTGCACCCCCAGTATTAGAAGCACCACCAGTCAGCCATAAATCCCCCAACCGATGGCTGTAAATTCCATATCTGGCATCTTCTACACGAGTACGACTTAACAACTTTAGTACCAACGTTGAACCAAGGGAAGTCACGGCTTCACCAGGTAATTTTGCCCCACTAGCGAGAAAAGCGGCAATACTATCAGTTGTACCTGCACATACCAGACAATCACCGCGTAAACCGAACTTATCCGCAATTTCAGGACGCAATTGAGCAATCAGAGCTCCAGGAGTTAAAACTTTGGGTAGCTGAATCGGTATTTGCAACTTTTCTAGCCATTCTGGGTATTTCAACTCTTCCACGTCATAACCCAGCTTTAAAGCATTATGGTAATCGCTAATACCCAACTGTCCATGTAACAGGAACGCCAGCCAATCTGCTTGATGCAGGAAATATCTAGCTTCACTAAAAGAGGGTAATTGCCTCATCCACAAAAGTTTGGCAAGGCTGGAGGTGGCACTCAACACAGTATGATTGGCAGGTGCGATACTCTTCAAATGCTCTAGCACAGATGATCCCCGCGCATCGTTGTACAGCAGAGGTGCATCTGTGGGATTGCCAGCAGCATCGACTAGCAAGACGGTAGAAGAAGTACCATTAATTGCGATCGCTTTTATTTCTCCCCGCAATTGCTCAGGTATTTGTTCCACCAGCACAAACAAAGCCTCCTGCCAAATTTTTGGCATAACAGAGGCTGGTGAATCCTGGAAAGGATATCGCACCTCAGCCTGAATACAAGAAGCTTCCTTGTTAATCACCACGCCGCGGGCGCCAGATGTGCCGAAGTCAATACCCAAATACAAATTCATATTTTTATAAATTTTTCTAATAGAGAATAACTAACGACTACTGACCAATAACTGCTTTTGTTGCATCTTGTAACAAGATATTCCCCAATCTTGGCAAAACAAGGAAAAGTAGTAAACGAACTGTTCAAAATTCATTCAGGTTAGGAGGTTTTCAGCCATGCCTATCTTAGATACTCTGTACATCGCTCAGGTGTCTTCCATTTCAGATACTCAAGTCTACATCGCTCTAATTGTGGCGCTGATCCCAGGAGTTTTGGCTTGGCGATTAGCCACAGAACTTTACAAATAACGCTACGATGTGACACAGTTAAAAAGCTAATAATCCTGGCAGTACGGGGTGCAATTTCGAGAAGCTTGTGACTTGACGCCATAAGTAGCTAGAAGCCTTGCACTTACGTAAGCCAGGTTATTTTTTAACTGGTGCAACACTTGTAGCTATTTCCAAAAAATGAAGTAATATGACAGCTAAATCAAGCAGTAATTAGTGCTAGAGCGCTTTTACAGTGCTTCCCTTCACTCAGCGAGGTTATTTTTTAGCATCATGAACGCGATTCAACCCTCCAGACCACCGTTACAACCTATACAAAAACGCCGGGTCATTCCTCGACCAAAGCGGCATCTTCGTCAACGTTCTTACCAGGTGATGGCGCTGGAAAGCACAGCCAAAATAGCGGTTAATCTTGTGATTACAGCTGTTGCAGTATCTGCTTTAGGACAACTTTTGCCTTATCATTGGTCACAGCAAGAAAAGTTACGAGAAATTAGTACTGAAGTCAAGCTGATGGAAGGACATGTGAATGGTTTGCAGGCGGAATTTAGCCGTAACTTCGATCCTCAGGAAGCTAAAACTATTAGACAACAACAAGGATACCGATTTGATCCCAGCCAGCGTCGGGTCGTGTTGATGAATCAGGATCGCCGAGAAGATGAACAAACATCATCACCCTAAGACAAATGCCGAATTTCGGATTATTCAGGTTTCTTGTGATTTAGGCTACGTATAAACCGGGTGTTAATTTATATTATTGCTCATAAATAATGGTTAATAGCTAATTTTTGAATAGCTAGGTAGTTATCATCTATTAGTCATTAGCGATACAGCGTTACTAAACTCCAATTCAAAATTTAATCAATTATTTTGAATTTTGAATCCTCTAGAACAACTAATCTACCAATTAGGACGCTGATCAGATAGCAACTCGTTTAACCAATTTTCGAGTTGTAAACGTAAGCGACAACCAGTAACATCCTTACTGTTGTCCATAGAGGGCAGTTGAGTGAGGGCGCGATGATAATCAGCGATCGCACAATTCCAGTCGCCCCAAAGATGGTAAGTCCTGCCGCGTTCAGCCCAAATATGACCTTCTAGTTGACCAAAAAGCAGTGCTACCTCAAAATTCTCAATTGCCTCCTCGTATTGCCCTAAGTCACGCCAGGTAATGCCTCGGTTAATCCATGCGCGAACATGGCGAGGATTCAAATCAATCGCTTGATCGTAGTCGGCAAGTGCTGCTGCTAATTCTCCACAAGCAGCGTAGTAATTTGCCCGATTATTATAAGCACTAGCTAAATTGGGATTGATTTTGAGGGCGGTATTATAGTCGTCAAGCGCTTTTTGCGTTTCACCACTTTGGAAATAAATTAGCCCCCGGTTATTGTAATCAACGGCATTATACGGATGGCGGGAAATTAGTTGGCTTAAAAGTGCGATCGCCTCAGTATAATCTCCTTGTTGAGCCGACCTCAAAGCACAAGAGCGTAAATAGCTGTCTCCTAAAGCAGATTCGCCATTGTCATTTTTCCGATGTTCTTGGGCTTTATGTGTAATATTTAGAACAAATTTATATTTGTTACTTTGCTGGTCACCGTCAGCTAAAAATGAGTGAATATTCATCTTTTCCTAGATTATAACCGTGCTTTGTAGAATCAAATTCTAGTTTTTACCTGATAGTGGTTTTACCACTATGTCTACTTTTAAAGTATTTAGGGTTACATTAAAGCCAGATCAAGAGAGAACTTAAACTAATCGCATAAGAAAAATCTACGCCCTAAATAAACAATTGATCCTCAAACCTAATCATGAATACCTCATCCCCAAGGTGAATTCCAGAAATAGCAGATGTCAATCTCAAAGACTAGTCAAGTAGTAAGAGCGACAAATTGGTAGAATGCCAACAAGCCATTCTTTTAGAGATGAGAAAGAGGGTAGAGAGACAGGGGGAGATGAGGGAGATGAGGAAGCAGAGGGGAAAGAGATAATTTTTCATTCTCCCCCATGCCCAATACTTCTCTACCTTGGGCTGCGCCCTAAGCGTAGCTATGCCGCAGGCTTTACAACGCCGCTCAGTACAAGTGCCCAATACCCCATGCCCCATGCCCCAATGCTCAGTCTCTGGATTCAATTTTTAAGTTTTGAGAAATTTTTTGATGACAACCGCAATTTCCTATCCCAATGCCCCTGATTTAGCAACCGATGATTACATTGTTATCGGCTTGGCAACCTGCTTCGTCAAAGAAGATGGAGAAGTTTATCAAATCGAAGTTATAGAACCAATTCCCTCTGCGGCTTTGGAAGCGCTTTTAAAGGGCATCCCCACCTCCTATAAGCTGGCTCATGCAACAACTTTGGGAGCTGTGCTGGATGGCGATTCACAACTGGTGCCAGATGGCTTCCCAGAGTCGGCTCAGTTTGGAGAAGAATTTGTGCCACGGGCATTTGCAGCAGCTCGTACCTACAAGCGTCGTGAATCTGCAAAATCCCTGATTCCCTTAGGTACAAACTACACTGAATTTAAGTATTCCATTGAGCGCAAGCGGGTATTAAATGCCGCTAGAGTTGTCACCAAAGAAGACAACGTTAAACAGCATTCTCACACTCACAAAGTTCTTTAAGTAATTATGCTAAAACTTTACGGCGGCACTCGTAGTCGAGCGTCTATTGTTCACTGGTATTTAGAGGAACTAGGAATTCCTTACGAATTCGTCAAGCTAGATATGCAGGCGGGTGAACACCTCCAGCCTGAATATTTGGTAATTAACCCAGTTGGTAAAGTTCCAGCAATTGTTGACGGGGATTTTAAACTTTGGGAATCTGGGGCAATTTTGCTGTATCTTGCCGATAAGTACAGTAAAACTCCACTTTCACCAGAAGAACGTGCTGTATTTTCCCAATGGGTGTTGTTTGCCAATGCTACCCTTGGGCCAGGAATTTTTGTAGAAGCAAGTCGGGAGCGAGAAATGCCCCGCTTGTTGACTCTGTTAAATGAAATTTTTAGTAAGCAACCTTTTTTACTGGGTAATAAATTCACTGTTGTCGATGTGGCAGTGGGGTCTATTCTGAATTACATTCCCATCTTGCTGAAGCTAGACCTCAGTTCCTACCCAGCGGTGTTGAACTATATGAAGCAGTTATCTGAGCGTCCGGCATTTCAAAAAAGTATTAGCGGACGGGCTTAATTGTAGTAGGGGCGACAGCTGTATGCCCCTATTGTGTATTACATCCAAACAAAAAATTTTCACAAAATTTATTTTGGGTGGGCACCGCCCACCATGCAAATCTTTTAACGATAATTTGTAAATTGCAAAGCAACTGGGTAGTCTTCTTGTTTCAGCCGCTGCATAACTACTTGTAAGTCATCTTTAGATTTGGCAGAAACCCGCACAGCATCCCCTTGAATTGAGGCTTGTACCTTTTTGAATTCGTCGCGAATCAATTTGGAAATTTGTTTGGCGATTTCCTGGCTGATGCCTTTTTTAAGTTTGATTTCTTGACGCACGCGATTACCACTAGCTGATTCAACTTTGCCAAAATCAAAGATTTTCTGGGAGAGGTTACGCTTGGCGGCTTTTTCCCGCAGAATGTTGTGTATAGAATCTAAGGTAAACTCGCTATCAGTACTAACGTTAATGCTTTCTTCGACTAACTCGACAGTAGTTTGAGTGTCTTTGAGGTCGTAACGACCTTTGATGTCTCGTATAACTTGATCGACAGCGTTAACCAACTCTTGTTGGTCAAAATCGCTCACAACGTCAAAGGAAAAAGTAGAAGCCATAGAAAATGTTGGGTTATTAGATGTTGGATTTCGGAATTGGAGTTGGGCATAAAACATTAGTAATTATTCATATGCCCCATGCCCCATGCCCCATGCCCCATGCCCCAATTAACTAGTAGCTGATGCTCAAGAAAATCAGAGTGGCAGAGCCAAGGATGCCAATGCCAAACATCAGTGAGCCTCTTTCAGAGGAGCTACGCTAACGCAAAAGGGGTATATTCAAAATATAAAAAATTGAGTATAGCAAACGCGCCACCACAAAGATGATGTCTGACGACAAGCCGCTTTGCGTCTACGCAGCAAATTATACTGTATAATAATTTACACTATTTACATATGCCATCAATGCAACTGCGGCAAATATCATAAATGCCTCAAAGGTGTTCTGATGTGCCCAAGTAGCTCTTGGGCATATGGAGGCAGTTTATCATACATAGCGTCAAGAGTAGAAAACATTTCATACTCAATACGCACACGGGCATAAGCTATGACTAAAAATGGCACGAAAATCAGAACAGCAGCAGCAGCGATCAAGTACAAAAAAATTATCATTACTTATTAGTCATCAGTCATCAGTCATTAGTCAAATATAAAAGACAAATGACAAAGCGCAAAGTCTGAGCGTCGGCTTCCGGCGATGGCTCCGCCAACGCCAAGGGCGAACAGAACTTTGTAAGAAAAGACAAATGACAAATGACTAATCAAAGTAGAAGAGGGTCACTACTTTTCTTTGTTCTTCTGCATCTTGACAAGTTTGCAACAGGGTGCCACTGTCGTGAAATGCAAAGCAGATCAGTTGCTGGCAACGAGAGACAATTTCCTTGTTGCACAGGTAACTAGCTTCAGCAAGAGACAGATTATCATTACTGGAATTTTCCACTAGATGCATTACCTGTTCTAGTTGCTGGCGCGATTCCAAAGGCTGGCGTTCCAGGCTTTGGGGTAGAATCACCGTTAACAAATTCGGATCAGCCCGCGTTGCTCCCTTGATGGCAGCTGAATTTGTACCTGTAGCACCAGAAGTAATGATGCGATTACCCGATAAAACTAGGGCATATGTCATCATTTCAATAAGATTCTGATGCGTAATCGGGACGTGACGAGAACCCAGCAAGGCAATTCTTTTAGAACCCGTTTGCTGGATTGTCGCCAGTTCTTGCGCTAATGTATCGAGTTTAATAAGGTCTGTTGATTGGCTCAAAGATAGACATAATCCGATTAAACGACCCAGATATTTTACCAAACAGCGTGTAGGTGCGAGGCGAATCTGAGTTAGACATTGCTACAATTTTTCGATTGTTTGGATTACTTGGTCACACCAAGCCAGCCAATATGTTTCATAAGTGATGCCATTCAGGAGAGTCAAATACTGAAATTTTGCTGATTCTGGAAGTTCTTGCGGATTCTGAAAGCATTCTTGTTCTAAATTCTTGTACGTAGATAATTTTTTTAAGTGGGCTTTTTGATGACGCTCTAGCTCTGCCAAGATCATCTGGTTAGAAGCAATATGCCCAGCAAAAATTTTAACAAGCAAATCATCTTTAATCGGTGTGGGTTCACAAGGTTGAGCAATCCACTCTTTGAACTGCTGTTCTCCCAAGTCTGTAACCCTGTAGAGCCTTTTATCTGGGCGTCCTGCTTGGACAATCGACTCAGAACTGATCCATCCTAGATCTTCTAGCTTTGACAACTCTCGATAAATCTGCTGGTGACTTGCTGACCAGAAGAAGCCTACTGAGCCATCGAATCGTTTTGCTAAATCATACCCACTACAAGGGGCGTCAACGAGAGCAGCTAATATTGCGTGCGCTAATGCCATAATTTTTAATTCATTACTTGACATATGCAACTAATTGCATAAAATAAGTATATGCAATTAATTGCATATAAACTCAAGCAACAAGGAGTGATAGATGCCTCAAGTAATACAGGGACGATTTACAGCCGAGATTAATGAACCCTTTGTTGTGTTTCTGATTGGAATGCGAATTAATAAATTCTTCGCTTTTTCCAAATGGATTCCCACAGCTAGGGCAATGTCGCCCATGCTACGAAGCCTTAATCAGAATCCTGAAAAAGG
Organism: Nostoc sp.; assembly: GCF_036916575.1. Lineage (GTDB taxonomy): Bacteria > Cyanobacteriota > Cyanobacteriia > Cyanobacteriales > Nostocaceae > Nostoc. The sequence continues at coordinate 15,043 of NZ_JBALGC010000124.1, read as the reverse complement.
GTTTTTAGGGGGAGAAAGGTTTATCTACCCGCGAGGGGTAGGATTGATTCAATACTGGCGATCGTTTGAAGATTTGGAGCGTTTTGCCAGAAATCCAGCTGATGCACATCTAAAAGCTTGGCAAAGGTTTAATCAAGCCATTGGTGCTGATGGCAGTGTCGGCATTTGGCACGAAACTTATTTAATCGAACCGGGAAGATATGAGGCGGTTTATGGAAATATGCCTGTGTTTGGATTAGCTGCTGCAACTAAGCACGTCCCAGCTATGGGGCGCAAGGAGACAGCACGCCGTCGCCTGGGAGGTAACGGCGAACCAGCTGTACCCTCACCAGTAACACAGCCTGCTAACTGATAACTGAGCATAGATGCTCTTGATTGTTTGAGTTGATGAATCTAAGTTAATGAATCTAAGACAATGCCGCTGCAGGAGTTAAACCCAGTTTAGATAACAGGCGGTCAATGTCAAAATGCTCAGACATCAACTGGCGAATGCACTGAACCTTAATCGGCTCGTGGAGGCGGACTTGTCCGAAAGTGCGGTCAACAATTTCTACAGTGGTGAGCGTGTCTAAATCAACAGATAAAATGGGGATTTCTAGTTCTTCAGCGCGACTGAGAATGAACGGCGGCGGCGGTAGTTGCCCGGTGAGAATTAAACATTGGGTAGAAGTTTCCAAAGCAGCTTGCTGAATTTCCACACGATCGCCTCCTGTTACCACTGCCATATTCCGGCGTTTGCGGAAATACTTGACAGCGGAATTGACATTCATCGCTCCAATTGCCAGACTTTCCACCAACAAATCTAGGCGATCGTTGCCACAGAGAACATCAGCCTTTAACTGCTTGACTAGTTCGCCAACACTGACACTGCGGAGCAAATCGTTGTTCGGCAACATTGCTAGCACCGGAATCCCCTGCTGTTCCAAAAATGGGCGCAAGAGAGTGTCAACCGCTTCTAGTTGGGTGAGTGGGATATCATTGATCACAACTCCAATCAAGCGATCGCCCACACGCCCTTTAGCAGCCAATAGCGCCTCAACCGAAAGCAACGATTTATAGCGGGTTACTAACAGCACAGCAGCATCCAATACTTCAGCCATTTGCAGCAAAGACAAGTCAAACAAATTGCCTTCGGACAAATCACCAGGCCCCTCCAATAAGACCAAATCTCCTTGGGACATTTGCAAATATTGCTGTATTAGGGACTGCTGATAATCGGTTTTGTCTTCCCCTCGCAAGCGCTTTTGCACATTGAGTTGATCCAAAGCCAGCATTGTAGGTGCAACGCGGTTTTCCGGCAAATTGAGGCTAAGAGCGATGAACTGGACATCTTCCTCAATTACGGTTCCCCTAGACGAATTCAAACACGTACCGAGCGGTTTACCGTAGGTAATATCCAGTCCTTTTTGCTGTAGCTGATCAGACAAACCCAGAACAGTTGCAGATTTACCGCTGTAAGTCTCGGTTGAGCCAATCAGCAAATATTTAGGGGATTTTGGCACACATGCACTCCTAATTTCAAAAGTCCGAAGAACCCAGCTAGGTGTTTCCTAATTCTAGTTCCTTCTGGCAAAAGCCTCTCGCTCTCACAAATTAAGGTTTCCCAGAATTACCTTCTGATTGAACAAGCAGGCAGTAGGCGCTGAAGAGACTCTACGGGTGGCTCACATCTTGCACCAAGAAAATTTCATGAAACTTTATTACTCAGATTAACCTGTAGCCCATGATTTAGCGATAAAAGCCGCTAAAAATAAGGTAGCTTTATCGTCGATATTTTGAGGTAACCTGGGATTGTACGGATAAGTGCAAAATCTGAGGTGGGAGAAAGGATGCAGTGGAGAGGAATTTTCCCCTACTGCCCTCTGCTCCCTGCCCAATTATTTGTAGAAGATAGGGGCTGGGGCATGATTGGCAAACCTTTCTTGGAAACGATAAGGAAATTTGAAGTTCATTTTGATGAAATTTTCCCTGGAAGCTTTTTTGAATCACAAGAAGCATAAAAGGAAGGTTTTGATGTTCGCCTGTTTAAGCTAAAAGCTTTTTATCGCAATAAACCTTTGTGTCTATTCTTACTCAAGTTTCCTCATTATTATAAAAAGTTTGGCTTTCCACTATCACCAGAATTAGAAATTTTAAAGTTATATTGATTGCAGTAAAGACCCAGCGTCAGTCAAAAATACTGAATCTGGGTTAGCCCCAACTCTAGGAGACGCTACGCGTAACTTGCTTCTCCGTAGGAGTACGGGGAAGTCAAAAGTTACTCATTCAAAAGTCAAAATTAAGATTATTAAATAGTTGATAAAAAAAGCTGCGATCGCAGCATTTGGTAATTTTAAAAAGTATTTAGTTAAGCAGTAGCTTCAGTTAGATTCGAGAGTAGCGAAAACGAAGTCTGAGGAGTCGAAGCCAGCGTAACCACATTTGTGCAGGTTGTTCAAAGAAGGTGAAAATATCACCGAAACCTAAATTAGTTTTGTGATGATGTAACCAGTGTCTCTCAGGAGTAGTAATAAATAGAATTTGGCATAAAATATTTACAGGTTTTGAAGTTTGCCAACCCAGTACACTTATGTGTCTCCACCATACATGAAACTGGCCAAGCAGTAATCCAGAGATAACGCCAATGGGAGAGAAAGACCACAGGACTACTGCTATGAGTACATAAGGCAAAGCTCCCAAAATACCATCTAAAAGAACCTGGGGATTAAAAGTCAAAATAGCGTAGTGGCGGAAGTCCTTCTTCCAAGAGTGGTGGGTTTTTAAATGAAGGCTACCAAAAACGTGCTCGGGTACGTGGTAAAAGAATGTAGATAGAAAATCGCCGAAAAACAGTAATAACCAAGCAACAGCGATAGCCTCAAGCATTTGTACTCCTCAAGTAAGTTAAGAAAACTCCACACAAAATATGCAAATGTCATGCTGTCGGCGTAGACACCTAGTTTTCTAGTATGCAAGCAGCACCTGTGCGTCTCATGGGTCTACACTCCAATTAATTTGGCTCAAGTCTATGTAATTGGATCAGTTGCAGTTTCATGAATATCCGATTCTTAATGCAGTCAACAGTAACTCGTAAGAACCTCCAATTTTACTTCTAGCTCTGGGTTAATGGTATCAATACATCTAAAACTCGATGTAAATACCGTATTTTACCATAGTTACTACACAATCTTCTTACTAAGGGATACAGCCTAAGCAAAGGTTGAGTTAAAGTTAGTACAAATTTAGGTTAAGACTTTCTTCAACATCATTAATTCTAAATTGATTGTAATTAAGCTTTAATTATGAATCTAATTAGAACGATATAAATAAGTATTATGTCAACATAATCTTAATTATCGAGGTGAATAAAGCAGATTTACAATTAAATTGATAAGCGGGAAAATTTCAAGGTTCTTGAATTAACTAGATATTATAATAGTCGGCTATCAATCAACAAATCATGGGTAGAGAGTGAAGCAAAAACAGGAAGACACAATGAAGCGGAGAATAAATATTTTGCTGTATCCCCGTTTCAACCTATCAATTTCAACTAATCCCTCAACTCTCAGAAAATCTGGTTTCTTAGAAGAGGGATTAGTCTTTAATACTAGTGACGCTCCTATATCTCTCTTGCAAATAAGTGTAAGCTTCTCAGGCACTCCGAAGAATGGGTATAACATCCTTAGAGATATCATCAGTGATAAGCTAATCGTCATTCATTTTTGCAGAATAATTCGCTTGTAGTGAGTTAGCACCTCTTCTCTTAAGGGGAGCTACTGCGTTGTCCAGAGTTGTCTGAGCAGAGGCTTCCGACGTTCGATAGCGACTGTAGCATCTGACTCCTTCGCGCTTCTCTACGAGACGCGCAAGGGACGCTATCCGTTGGCGTAGCCCGCCGCAGCGAAAAGTCGAGCCAGTGCTTTCTTGAGGTACCCCCGTGCTCAGAGTTGTCTAAGCAAAGGCTTCCGACGCTCAATGACTCCTTCATGCTTCGCTATCCGTTGGCACAGCCCGCTAAAAACAAGGGCAGCACGCAGAAAACAAGATGACGTGATAACTTTATTGAGTTACACAATGAGGAGTCAGAGACTGTTTCTCGGTTCGGCGACTATTTTTCTTCTGTCGTCACTTCCGTTAGAAAATAATTTTTAACCGTTGTTTTTTAGTATTTTCGCAACAAACAGAAGTATTGAAATAGCAAATATTTAGTCAGAAGGATCTAATTTATGATTACCGCTTTGGAATTACTCTTGTCAGAGTAAATTTGAAAACCTTTGTCCAAATCTGCAACACCTTCTCTTTAGCTATGACCAGTAAACCAAAAAGTTTTTAAGAGAAGATTGATCGCAAAATAAATAGTATTATTTGATACTATTAAAAACGCATTTTCCTTACCAGCAGACATAGTATTTATTAAGATAGCTTATGAATCTCCGGTTGATAAATTGTCAATATTATCCCGATGTAATATAAATGCTTTCAACTACTTGATATTTACGCTGTAGGGCTTAAGATAAAAAGGCTAACATCTGTTTTAATACAAAAAGTGTGCGATAAATTAATCGATTACCCTTCCTTTTTCGGCTGATTTTGAGAGGATGTTTTAAAAGGGTCTTTTGCTCTGATAGTTAGTACAGCAAAGCATCTCAGTACATAGCGCAACCTTGATTTTGCGTTGTATTTAAGCCAGTGCAGAACTGCAAAATTATACCTTTCGGGACTTTTAAAACATCCTCTCAATGGATAAATTTCCTCCTAAGCACTTAATAACCTCTTCAAGGGTTTGTGAGTCTGTTAAAACCAGTTCTTTTGATGAAACAGTCAATTTTTTCAGCCAATATGGTACACACTACTTTTATCATTTCATTTTTTGAAACATTTTAGAGTATTATAAGCATTACTCATCTTTTAGTCATATCTAATACTTTCAAGTACGTAAGCTGAATTAGCAATCGCTCTTTTGGAAAAACTTTTTGGTTTACTGATGACTCTTCTTTCTTCGGGTTTTTCAGACTTGGTGTGAAAAGTCAGGTCAAGGCAAGGCTTGAATGAGTTCCCGAATCACATCTATTGCTAGTCTGCCTGTCTGTTCACAATACTTTTCAAGGTTCTGGGCTTCATCTGATGTTAGGTTTATAGTGATTCGCTTAAGCGCCCTTTTTTTACTGGAAGTTGCCAAACGCGGAAATTTAAGTGCAGCAGTTTTATTCATTGATTGATAAGCTAGATATATACAAACTTTACTTATTAAGCTTGCCAATTAAAAACTGTTTTTACCAGTGAAAATCGAGATTTTGAGATTGAACTTAAGCTTTACGCCCCAAACAAACATATTACTGAAAAGTCAAGGTATTAAATAACTAGCACCACACGTAATGAATCTGCCATTACCCAAGTGCAATAAGCTTTCGGAGAGCTGATATCAGCAATCCCTCATAGACCAGATTGTCTGTTGAGCAAGCGGTGTTGACTTACTGAGACCAGTGAATTACCAAAGGTGGTTTTCATTAGTGAACATTTAGGTCATAGACTTTTTTTAAATCTGCTGCAACATGAAATTATTTGTTTGTTATGGCTATCGCCTCATATTTATAGCAACCTAGTAAATAATTCCTTTTAGTCAAAGGTGATTACGCGAACAGTGAGTTAATACATGACTTTACAAAATTGGAGACGCAAGCGTGGCGTTGCACTTACTACCAAGGGTTTACAAAAAATTAAGGAAGCAAAGCATCAGTCAGAAGCAAAGGAAAATTTTGGAAACAGGTACACTCTTGAAGAAATGAGCGCACGCTCTGGGTTATATTCCGGTACTATATCAAAAGTACTAAATCGTGAAGGAGGGGTTGACAAACAGACTATTGAACAGCTTTTTTCGGCTTTTAACTTAAAAATAGATAAAAGTGACTATTCAAGCTCAAATAATCGTCTAGATTGGGGAGAAGCTATCTTTAACTCAGCTTTTTATGGACGTACAGAAGAACTTACTACGCTAGAGCAATGGATTCTCGATGAGCACTGCCGATTGGTCGCACTATTAGGAATAGGAGGTATTGGTAAAACGGCACTGTCTGTAAAGCTTGCTCAAAAAATTCAGGACAACTTTGAGTATGTGATTTGGCGATCGCTACGAGAAGCTCCACCTGTTAAATTTATTCTAAGTAACCTAATCCAATTTCTATCTGACGAACACGAAACAGAAGGTAACTTACCAGAAAGCTTTAATGATCGGGTATCGCGGCTACTCTACTATTTACAAAATTATCGCTGTTTAGTAATTCTTGATAATGCAGAATCAATTCACCGCAGTGGTAGCCGCGCTGGACTTTATCGAGAAGGATATGAGGAATATGGTGAGCTTTTAAGACGGGTAGGAGAAGCAACTCACCAAAGCTGTTTAGTGCTGACTAGTCGTGAAAAATCTAGAGAAGTGGCATTATTGGAAGGACAAGCACTACCTGTTCGCTCATTGCCACTGAGTGGCTTGAAGGTGGTAGAAGGGCAAGAAATCTTAAAACTCAAAGGGCTATCGGCGGCAGAGGATGAATGGAAAGTAATGATTGAACGCTATGCAGGCAATCCATTAGCCTTAAAGATAGTTGCCACGACCATTCAAGATATCTTTGATGGTAGTATGACTGAGTTTTTGCAACAAGATACGTCTGTCTTTGGAGACATTCACGATATTTTAGAACAGCAGTTTGAGCGCTTGTCAGATTTAGAAAAGGACATAATGTACTGGCTAGCGATTAATCGGGAGTCGATTACACTCTCAGAATTGCGCGAAGATATTGTATCACCAGTACCACAAGCAAAATTACTAGAGGCTGTAGAATCTTTAGGAAGGCGATCTCTAATCGAGAAGGCTTCTTCACGAGACGCTGCGCGAACGCTAATGCCAACGCCTACGCTGATTGAAAAAAGTGAAGCACTATTCACACTTCAGCCTGTGGTTATGGAGTATATGACTAGTAGATTCATAGAACAGGTCTGTGAAGAGATTGTCACTCAGAATATTGATTTGTTTAGGCGTCATGCTTTGATGAAGGCGACTGGTAAAGACTATGTTAAAGATATTCAGGTTCGCCTTATCCTTAAACCAGTCATAGATGGATTGCTTCACGACTTAAGAAGCAAAAAAAATATTGAAAGTCAGTTAACTCAAATTCTTGCAAGACTGCGAGAAGAATCTCCTTTAGAAGCGGGGTATACGGCTGGCAATATTCTCAATCTGCTTTCTCATCTAGAAACTGATCTGAGTGGTTATGATTTTTCTTATCTGACTGTTTGGCAAGCAGACCTACGTAATATAAATTTGCACAATGTTAATTTTGCTCATGCCAATCTAAGTAAATGTGTTTTTGCTGAAACACTAGGGGGGATTCACTCAGTGACATTCAGCCCAGATGGAAAACTTTTAGCGACAGGAGATACTAATAATGAGATTCGCCTGTACCAGGTTGCGGATGGAAAACAACTGCTTATTTGCAAGGGGCACAAGGGTTGGATCTGGCCAGTTACCTTTAGTCCTGATGGTCGTGTTCTCGCCAGTGGCAGTGATGACCAAACAGTCAAGCTATGGGATATTAGCAGTGGGCAATGCCTCGCAACTTTAGAAGGTCATAGCGGTGGAATATGGTCTGTTTCTTTCAGTTCGGATGGTAAAATGCTGGCAAGTGGCAGTGAAGACACAACGGTGAGGTTGTGGGATGTCGGCAGCGGTCAATGCATTAAGATTCTACAGGTATCCAGTCGGGTATGGGCAGTCGCATTTAGTCCTGATAGTACAATACTTGCGAGTGGAAATGACGATCACACGGTGAGACTATGGGATATCAGTATCGGTCAATGTATCAAAATTCTGCTGGGACATACTCATAGGGTGCAGTCTGTTGCCTTTAGTTTGGATGGTTCGCTAGCTAGTGGTTGTCATGACCAAACATTAAGGGTGTGGGATATCAGCAGTGGTCAATGTCTTCAAATTTTGCAAGATCATAATGACTTAATAAATTCAGTTGCCTTTAGTTTAGATGGTCGAAAGTTGGCAAGTAGCAGTGATGACCAAACAGTTAAACTGTGGGATGTGAGTACAGGTAGATGTATCAAGACTCTAAAAGGACATGGTAGCAAGGTGTGGTCAGTTGCCTTTAATCCTGCTGGTACAACGCTGGCGAGTGGTAGTGATGACCAAACGGTTAAACTGTGGGATTTAAATACAGGTGGATGCCTCAAGACCTTCCAAGGTTACTGTAATGGGATATGGTCAGTTACATTCAATCCTCAAGGCACGATGCTTGCTAGTGGTAGTAATGACCAAATGATAAGGTTATGGGATACCAGCACAGGTAAATGTCTCAAAACGTTGCAGGGGCATAGTAATCGGGTTACATCAGTTTCCCTTAGTCCAAATGGTAGCATCCTTGCTAGTGGCAGCGAAGATCAAACAGTGAAACTATGGGATATTAACACCAGTAAATGTCTCAAAACTTTACACGGACATAGTAATAGAATATTATCAGTCGCCTTTAGTCCCAATGGCATGATGCTGGCCAGTGGTAGTGAAGACCAAACAGTAAGGCTGTGGGATGTTAGTACTGGGCAATGTTTGCGGATTCTGGAGGGACAAACTCACCGGGTATGGTCAGTCGCTTTCAGCCCAGACGGTCATACATTAGTCTGCGGTTGTCACGATCAAATAGTAAGGCTGTGGGATGTTAGCACTGGGCAATGTTTGCGGATTCTGCAAGGTCATACTGACTGGATCTGGTCAGTTGCCTTTAGTCCTGATGGTACAACATTGGTAAGTAGCAGCGGTGACCAAACAGTAAAACTATGGAATGTTAGTACCGGATTGTGTCTTAAAACTTTATATGGGCATACTAATTGCGTATATTCCGCTGCCTTTAGTATGGATGGTTGCACATTAGCAAGTGGTAGCGGTGACCAAACTGTGAAGCTGTGGGATGTCAGCACGAGCAGCTGCGAGAAAACTTTATCAGCACACACTAAGTTAACCTGGTCAGTTGCTTTTAATCCTCAAGGTAACACTTTAGCTAGTAGCAGTGAAGATGGAACGATTAAGCTTTGGGATATTTTAACAGGTGAATGCCTGAAAATTCTTTTTAGCTCTAAACCTTATGAAGCCATGAACGTTACCGCTATTACAGGTGTAACTTTGGCGACTATTGCCACTCTAAAAGCTTTAGGAGCAGTTGAGCAATCACTATAGTAGTACTAAAGTACTGCTATAGTGATTGCTCATTTGTTCTTCATTCAATATCTTGAGATGCTCTCAAATTCTACACTTGTCGTTGATAAAAAATAGATGTTTTTGAAGCAAGTGAAATTGCGAACTTGTTACCCTCACCTTCATCTACCCTGCCTTACTGTGCAGTATATCCTCCATCAATCATCATATTATGCCCCGTGATGAAAGAAGTCGCATCTGAACACAACCAAACCACCGTTTTTGCTATCTCCTCTGGTTTGCCAATACGCCCTATTGGATGCGCTGTTGGAAGTTGAGCAATTAAATCTACGGGAAGACTAGCTAGCATATCAGTTTCGGTAGCACCTGGACTCACGACATTGACTCGGATACCAGATTTAGCATATTCTATTGCTGCTGTTCTAGTTAGGGTAATGACTGCGCCCTTTGTGGCTGAGTAGATGGCATAACCAGGTACACCAACAACAGCACCGACAGAAGCCACATTTACGATCGCCCCACTGTTCTGTTTGAGCATCGCCCTGATTTCGTACTTGAGGCAGAGCCACGTTCCTTTAAAATTTACGTTCACTAGACGATCCCAGTCTTCTTCTGACATATCATCGGTGATTAAGCCGGGATTGCCCCCAATCCCAGCATTATTGCAAGCGCAGTCTAGACGACCATAAGTTTTTACAGTTTTATTGACCAGTGCCTCTACTTCAGCAGCATTTGAAACATCGGTCTTGACAAAAATAGCCTCACCTCCTGTCTCTTTTATAAGGCGCACGGTCTCCTCACTTTCGGCGAGCCGACGACTAGCAACCACGACTTTTGATCCAGCGCTGGCAAATGCGATCGCTGTTGCTCGACCAATACCTGATGAAGCCCCTGTAACCAGCGCGACTTTTCCCTCGAATTGACCTGTCATTAGGTGTGTTCCTTCCCTTTTGATTGCTTTGTTTTGCACTAACTGATAGCTATTTGTGTTTCCGTAGCGATACTGCACCTACACCGAAAGCTAAGACTCCTAACACAGTGGAAGGTTCAGGGACAGGCAGTGGCTCAAGGGCTGAAAATGCTAATTCTCCGATTAGCTTATGAGCCGCAGTCGTTGGATGGACTTCATCCCAGAACAAAAACTTGTCTGGCATACATATAACTGGCTGTATGGTAACTTCAATCGGCACTACTGGTGAATCTCCGATGCACGAGTCAGTTCCATTCGTGAGACTGAATTCCTCCGGCTCTGTGATGATCCGATTAAAAAGAGAATTAACATCAACAGGAATAATGTTGATATTAGGGTTTAGTTCTTGACTCAAAAGTTTGAGGTTTGTGGCCAAGCTGGAATTATGTTTACTGGTAAAAGTGCTAAGTAAGCTAGAAACTTGACTATTGCCACCTGTAACTGGAAACTTTCCTAAATTTGGCAGATTTAATACCATGATATCTCTAGCTCCAACAGCAGCAAGCGATTTTACCGCCGTTGATAAATTTGTAACAGTCTGGGTAGGGTTGGGAGTGCTTTGGAAAAAGTAATCTAAATAATCATTAACACCTGCCCACAAGATATAAAGGGAGTTTGGATCGGCAGAGGGATTTGCTGTTGTAAAGCTGTTGATTTGTTGTTGTAATCCTGGTAGAGTGCTGAGTCCTATATTCTTGAATCCTGTAGTTGCACCACCGAAGGCAAAGTTAGTGTTTGGATTGAAAGTTAACCCTAGATCGGAGGCGAGATATTCCACCCAAACTGGACCATTAGAAAAACGCCCACTAAAATAGCTTGGGCTTGGAGGAACGGCCCCTTTAGTGGTGTTGAATACATTACCTGTATCAGAGAAACTGTCGCCAAAGACATAAATCTCGTCATAATTTTGTGCCAAGACTTTTAGCGGAAATATTAAAGATAACAGGAAAAATCCTGTTGTTAGGATTTGTTTTTGCACAATTAACTACTGGGTATCTTTTAAATATTGATAGATATCCTTAACAAGTAGCAAAGCTACAATCTGAGGAACTTTTCAGTGCTCATTCTAGGTTCGTTGAGATGTGGAACAAGACCTAGCGCCACGTTACCCCAGCGCATCACACTTGCAGAAGCAGCACCTGCTGCACCCAAGCCATAGATAAGAACCAGGTCATTTTCATGAATCTTACCCAACTGTGCAGCAAAGTACAGATTGGCTACTGTGATTACTGGTCCAATGTTTGCATACTGGGGATAAAGGTTGATGACGCGTTCTGGGTCAATACCAAGTACGCGCGTGCAAAAGCTTGCCCCCCAAGCGGTGGATGTATTGAAAACAAAAAAGTCAACTTGCTCGATGGTGACACCAGCTGCGGCAATAGCGCCCTCACAGCACGTACGCAGTTGTCCTACAGCTGTTTCGCGAATCGCCTTATTTGCGCTCTTGTCCATCTGCATATGCACTCGTGGATTGCCCCGCTCGTCCTGCGTGAGGTTAGCAAAAAAAATGTCACATAAAGCAGCAGTATGAATAGTTTTTGTGCCGAGGATACCCTGGTTCGGTGCAAGTGAACTGACTACAAAAGCACCGACACCGTCACTCATAAACCATGATAGGGTATCGTCTTCATCGAAAAAGCGAGAGTATGAACATGAGATAACCACCAGCACATTGCGATATTCTCCCGATCGCACTAAAGCACAAGCAGTTTGAAGTGCAACTGGGGTAACCCCGCACGCAGCATCAAGATTCCAAGCAGCACCCTGCAAACCCATTTGACGAGCCAGGTAAGCAGCATCGCCAAATCCAATTTGTTCAGGCCAAATGGAGGCGACGAGCATAAGATCGACTTCTTTAGGAGCAAGCTTTGCTGCATTGAGGGCATCACGAGCTGCACGCTCTTGCAGCATCAGCGACGATTCGTCTGAACTAAGCACCCATCGCTCGATAGTACCGCGAAAAGGGTCTTTAAGATAGGGCAACATCTCTGAGTCAAACTCGTTGCTGGGTGTAGAGCCAGCAAGCGAAAACAACCTTGCCAAACTTCTTTGCTCAGCCTCAGCAATCAGTTCGGGGTATTTTTCTCTATAGTAATCATTTGTACGCTTAATGCTTGGCAAGCTCAATGCCAGTGCTCGAATACCTACTGAGTGATGCACCATATATCTCCTATCAATAATCTGTAGCGCCCTGCAAAATCAAACTGGAAATACGATCTCCAATTGGTGCAAGTCTAGTTGGGTCAATTACTATGTCAACAACGAATGGACTAATCGTGGCTATTGCTTTTTCTAACGCTGCTTGGATGTCAGATTCTCTTTCCACACGGATGCCATCGGCTCCCATTCCACAAGCAATTTTGACGAAATCAGTATGCGGAATCTCGACATCCATGCCCTTAAACCCTTGCATTTTTGTGCCTTGGGCGCACATATTGTAGAGTCCGTCGTTGAGCACAATCCAAACAGCAGGAATATTGTACTGTACAGCCGTGCTTACCTCATTGTTCATTAACATGGCACCATCTCCAACTATGGCGACGGTCTTACGATTGTGTGCCAACGCAGCACCCACGACGCCTGTGACGAAATGACCCATAGATGCAAACCTAGTGCTGACTCGAAAACGACTTGGTTTGGCAAATCGCAGTAGGTTAATTGCCCAAGCTAACGAGTTTCCTCCTTCAGCCATAACGACCGCATCGCTCCCTTCAACTATTTGCTGTTGAATTGCATTCATGAGTACTTCCGGTCGTACTGGTCCCTCTGCACGGAGATTAATTCTTACAGGCTTGGAACAAGGCAGTAACAGTTCTGTTAAATGATCTTGGTGTTGTGGAAAGTACTTTAGCAGTGCCTTTACAAACATTCGCACCTCAGACTGGATGGCAAACGTTTCGGCAGATGGATATGCAGTTCCTGGAACCTCTGGGTCGATATCAACATGCACGAACCCTCGTTTTGGAACCATCACGGAATTCCAGAACGAGGTCCACTCCCCGAGGCGCGTTCCTAGCACCAACACTCGTAAAGGTCGTTGTTCTTGCATATACGTTAAAACTGACGTATGTCCGGCAAAGCCCGTAACTCCAACAAATTGAGGATGGTTTTCGGGAAAAATGCCCTTGCCCCGAGGTGAACACATCACCGCCGCTCCCGTCGCTTCTGCAAGCTGACGAATTTCTGCTGCTGCACGCCGCGCACCAAAGCCGACCCAAATGGCAAATGGCCCTTCTGAAAGCAACCGTGTACATTCTGCAATAGTTTCCTCATTTACGGCTGCGGGAGCAAAAGAGAAAGCCACTCGTGGCAACGATGTCTTAACTGAACTAGTTTGGATATTAGTGGAGATATTTAAGTGTGCTACAAAGCCATCTGGTCGGGCTACACCAAGTGCCAACCGTCGATGAACCTTTGACAGTTCATCACTGCATTCGAGAGTCGTCGCATAATGAAACAGTGGTTCTGAGGTAAACAGCCCTGCATTAAGCATGGTATAAGTGCTGGTTTCTTGGAATGCCCACCGTCCACGCTGCGGTGCCGATGTTGAAGGCGACAGAAAAATCACTTTAGCACCCTCCCAACGTGCAGCAAATAACCCGGTTAAAGCGTTGGTGATCCCTGGGCCTATTGTGGTAAAAACTACGACGGGTCGATCGCTAGCAAAGTAAGCCTCAGTGGCTGCAAAAGCAGCTCCTGCTTCGTGGCGAAAATGAAGCACCTTGATTGAGCTGTGTTGTAGCGCTTGCCACACTGGCGCGATCGCACCTCCCGAAACACCAAAGGCATACTCCACTCCCATATCTGCCAGGATTTTTACCACTGCCTCTGCTACCGAAAAAGTTACGGATGGCTTGCTATGAGACGGCTGTTGAGTTGAGTTTAATTGTTCAGTGGTAGTTGCTTGTGTATCCTGAAATTTAATATCCATACAAACACAGGGCTATTTCATTCTAAAATGTCACGTTTTATGCTTACGAGTTAATTCCCACAAAATGGGCATTTTTCAGGGGTAGGTTCATTGCTAAATTCTTGTTTTTCCCAAAAAGATTCGTCAAAACTGCCCTAAAAATAGAACGAAATAGCCCTGATACAAACATCTTAGGTATAACTCCTTATATTCAGATAACATTATCCCACACCATAAGTAAGTCGGTGTAAATATTTGTTGTTTAAATAATGCAGCAAAAAGAAGCCCGCAGGCATTATAAAAGAGGCTTTTAGCCTACTTCATCTTTCTTAAGATAGTTTAGTTTTTTTGTACCCATTTATTTGCTTATATTCACACAGTTTGGTATTTTATTGTCTACTTACTTAAACTCTGCTTTGATATAGAAAAAATGTTCAGAGACTTTAACAGCGGCAAATGTGGCGATGCCTGCGGCGGGTTACGCCAACGCAAATGGGTTCACCCGTCTTTTGGTTTATAAAAACTAAACACTATTAATCAAGCTCTAAAGTATAAAAAGGTGATTAAATTTAATCAGTACAAGGCTTTAACTTTCGATTGTTACGGAACCCTAATCGATTGGGAGAAGGGCATCTTAGATGTACTAAAGCGACTTCTGCTGGCACACAACATTAATTTGGATGACGAGCAAATTCTAGAACTTTTTGCTGAATTTGAAGCAGAAGTAGAAAAAGGAGAGTATATCAAATATCGAGAAGTTTTGAAAAGAGTAGTCCGTAAATTTGGTGAGCGATTTGGCTTTGAGCCAACTGCTGACCAACTAAATTCACTTGCTGATTCGATTCAGCATTGGCTGCCTTTCCCTGATACAGTTGAGGCACTTAAACCTCGTCTACATTGAAACCCGTAGTTTTTCCTCGTCAGGGTCAAGATGATTTTTCACCCACAAGCGGTCACCAATTTCAAAAGGGTTGGA
>NZ_JBALGC010000123.1:0-149507 GCF_036916575.1 Nostoc sp. | reverse complement strand
AACTCCGTTAACGAGTCTTTGATACTCGTTCATCCACCTCAGAACTCCGTTAACGAGTCTTTGATACTCGTTCATCCACCTCAGAACTCCGTTAACGAGTCTTTGATACTCGTTCATCCACCTCAGAACTCCGTTAATGAGTCTTTGATACTCGTGAACAAGCATAAAAACTCCACTCCCCTGCTCCCCAATCCCCAATGCCCAATGCCCAATCCTTGTTGATTATGGTTTGTAATTTTTGAGGTGATGCACTATGCCGATTGAATTTATTGGAATGATTGGAACGCGACAAATATCTGAGTTAGATGGATCGACAGTTTCGATCATCGGCGGTTCGATAGATGCCGCCTATGTCTGCAAGTTTGCTAAGGCACATGAGGATGGTGGCTTTGATCAGGTACTAGTTGGTTATGGCTCAACTGGCCCCGATGGCTTAACTGTAGCTTCGTTCGCGGCGGCGGCAACAGAACGGTTGAAGTTTTTAATCGCCCACCGCCCTTGTTGGTACACCGGAGCAAGTAGCAGAGTCCCTTATAGATTACTATGATGCAGGGGTAACTACTCTCTTGATTCGGGGATTTGATCCATTAGGAGATGCGATCGCTTACGGTCGTGATGTGATTTTGCTAGTCCGGGCAGAAGTGCAACGTCGGGAGCGACAAGCCACTGTTGTTGCTTAGGGACTGACAAATAAAAAAATACTCAACTACTTCTTGTGGCGTGGGACGAAAAGCCCGCCCGTAGCCAAAGGCGCTCATGTTGGCCACTCCAGAAGATGGAATAATTTATTTGTTAGAAATCCCTTAGATCAAGATTGGATGATTGATTTTTTGATAGTCCCTTAACAACTTTATTCGTAAGGAATATCATACATGACCAAAGTATTTATTCTCGATGCCAACCAACAACCCTTGTATCCAGTACGCATCAGCCGTGCTAGGCTGCTATTGTCACAAGGTAAAGCTACCGTATTCCAGCGATATCCCTTTACTATCATTTTGAAGGAGTCTCTTTCTCGTCTAAAACTTGAGCAACTTGGCTTCAAGATTCACCCTAGCATTAAAATAATTCGTAATTCGTAATACTCGCCTCCGGCAAGAAGCAAGCTACGTAATTCGTAATTGAATTCTTAACTAACGCTGTGTGCAACTTTACTCTCAAACCTAATCCCCAACCTCTTCCCTACAAGGGTTGGGGAGGAAGAATCAAAGCGCCTCCTCGAAATGGAGAGAGGAATGGAAGCAGGGTTTTAAGAATAACTAGCACATCGCGTTTAACTATGAATTACGTTAGCGCAGCGTAAAGCCTCCGGCATAGCTTCTCTTCGAGACGCTGCGCGTAGCTTGCTTCCCCGCAGGGGTACGCTTAGAGCGACGTAGGAGCGTCATTAGTAATTAGTTAATTTTAGTCGCTTCCCAAAACCAGGAATATAGATGACAAACCATACCATCTTGGAACCATTACCAGAAGACCAATGGTTTATTGAGAGCCAGAAACTACGATCTTTTGTAGCAACAGTGCAAGAAATTAGCGCTAGCACTGTTAACGATCGCACACAAACTCTCGCCAGACTAGAACCCTATTTTCAAGAACTGCTCGCCCAACAGGAATGGCTCTCGGAAAAGTTTACCCAAATCAATCCGGAAAGCAAGATGGGCGGCGGTATTGGTCAGTGGCTGCTTTATCGCGCCAAAGACCGTTCCCTCTCAGTCTTCAGTTTGGTGATTCCCCCAGGTTCCACGACTCCCGTCCACGACCATTTGGCCTGGGGATTGATTGGTTTATACAAAGGCAATCAAGAAGAAACAGTCTATCGCCGTGTAGATAACGGCGACGCCGAAGGACACGCACAATTACAAGTAACTGAAGTGCGTAGGCTTCAACCAGGGGATATCTACCGCCTCTTACCCCCAGATGGTGATATCCACGCCGTCAAAACCACATCCCAGAGCGCATCTGTATCCATCCATCTTCTGGGTAATGATACTGGCTGCGTCCTGCGTCACCAGTTCATCCCAGAATCTCACAGCGTCAAATCCTTTCGCTCTGGATATTCTAACGCTCCTTGTAAAGAGGAAGAGGAAAAAGAACATGCCCAAGTCCGATAGACCACAACCCCCCGTATTCGAGCGAGTTGAAGACGAACGCCTGCACCGCAAGCAACGCCTCGCCGCTGCCTTTCGCCTGTTTGGTAAGTTTGGGTTCAGCGAAGGAATCGCCGGCCATATTACGGCTCGTGATCCGGAGTTTACAGACCATTTCTGGGTCAATCCATTTGGAACATACTTCGGTCATATCCGAGTTTCTGACCTGATCTTGGTTAACAGAGAAGGTGAGGTGGTTAAAGGCGATGCTGAGGTGAATCGAGCTGCTTTCGCCATTCATTCTCAGCTTCATGAAGCTCGACCTGATGTGATCGCAGCGGCTCACGCCCATTCACTTTATGGTAAAGCCTGGTCTAGTTTAGGTCGTCTCCTTGACCCATTAACACAAGATTCCTGTGCTTTTTACGAAGACCATGCGCTATTTGACGATTTTACAGGTGTTGTTTTAGAAACTTCTGAAGGTCAGCGACTGGCGCAAGCCTTGGGGCCAAAGAAAGCCATAATCCTGCGTAACCACAGCATTTTAACTGTGGGACATACAGTAGATGAAGCTGCCTTTTGGTACATTAGCTTAGAGCGATCGTGCCAAGCCCAACTGCTAGCAGAAGCTGCGGGTAGACCCACTACTATCAAACACGAAACAGCCCGTTTAACACAAACTCAAGTGGGGTCACATATAAGTGGATGGTTCAGCTTCCAGCCACTTTACGACAGAATTGTGCGCGAGGAACCTGATTTGCTCAATTAGTGCTGTGTTTTTTGGCACTGGGATAATAGGCGGGGAAGTTTCCATTTGCTGCACTTCCCGCTCTTTTTATAGCAGAAGCCTTGGTGGTTAGGACATTAACATATGATAAAACTTAGATACAAAAAGGCTTTTCACCCAGTCCCCAGTCCCTTGCTATATATCAACTTTTCTTGAAAATATATACTCCGGTAAACCTATAAGTTTATAGTATTATTATATTTCCGAGAAATCATTTTGATGATTAACCTAATCTTTCGCCGCTTAATTACCAAATGGATATCGTTGAGAAAATTCAGAAATATCCCATTTAACAACCGACATAAATTATTCTTTTCTTCTCTTTTGCCAATTGCGGGGGCTTTTGTTACAGGTCTTTGTCTGAGCGTGTTATTTGCCGCCTGCTCATCGACATCGACTGTTAATTCTCCTAATCCCAGTGCCACATCTGTTGGTAATTCTGCTGACGGTAAAGCAACAGTAGTCAGATTTGGCTATCAAAAATCGACTATTTTACTTAGAATTAAGGGTGTTTTAGAAAAGCGGTTGGCACCAGAAGGTATCACTGTAAAGTGGACTGAATTTCAAGCGGGGCCCCAACTACTAGAAGCCATGAATGTAGGTAGTATTGACATCGGCCCTGTAGGAGAATCACCGCCAATATTTGCTCAAGCAGCGGGAGCATCACTAACTTATGTTGTTGGTATTGCGGCTACTCCGGCTAGTTCAGCAATTCTTGTTCCTCAGAATTCACAAATTCAAAAACTTACTGACCTCAAAGGTAAAAAAGTTGCCTTTCAAAAAGGGTCTAGCGCCCATTTATTGTTAGTCCAAGCTTTAGATAAAGCGGGATTGAAATATACTGACATTGAACCTAAATATTTGGCACCAGCTGATGCCCGCGCTGCATTTGTCAAGGGTAGTGTAGATGCCTGGGTGATTTGGGACCCCTTCTATGCAGCTGCTCAAGAGGCAACTAAAGCCAGAGTCTTGATTGATGGCACAGGAATTAATAAACAGGGTGGATATTATTTGATGACCCGCAAATTTGTCACTGAAAATCCCCAAACTGTCAAGGCAATAGTGCAGGAAATTCAAAATCTAGAAGAATGGTCTAAAAAGAATCGAGAAGAGGTAGCAAAAACTCTAGCACCTGTGTTAGCAATTGATCTAGAAACGATGAAAAAAGCAACTAACAGACGGACTTTTGGACTTGTGCCAATTGACGACAATCTAATAAATTTACAACAAGGTGTTGCAGATACATATTATAAATTGAAGTTAATTCCCAAAGAGGTAAATGTGAAGGATGCAGTGTTGACAAAAGAGCAATACGCTGCATTTTCACCAAAAACTTGAACTAGTACAATGAATCGGCTGTAGGGGCGTACAGATGTATACCCCGACAAATGGAATTGATGTTAGTAATAAAACAACTGGAAATTTTTGAAATGTGAATCTGGGAATTGATTATGACTAATCCGACAGAACTACTGCGATCGCGCTACGGTGAAATTCCCTTCAATCCCGAAATTGCATGGAATGATTCCTTGACAGCACTACTATCTCACCGTTCAATCCGGTCTTATCTATCTGATTCTCTACCAGCGGGAACTCTGGAGTTATTAATTGCAGCCGCCCAATCTGCATCTACTTCCTCTAATTTGCAAACCTGGAGTGTGGTAGCAGTCGAAGATCAACAGCGCAAAGAGGAGTTATCTAAATTAGCGGGAAACCAAGCACATATTAAGCAAGTGCCTTTATTCTTGGTTTGGTTAGCAGATTTGGCGCGTCTAAGTTACGTTGCTGACAGTCGCGGCATATCTCATGATGCGCTGGAATACTTGGAAATGTTTGTGATGGCAACAATCGATGCAACTTTGGCGGCGCAAAACGCAGCAGTTGCAGCTGAGTCACTTGCTTTAGGAACAGTATATATCGGCGGAATCCGGAACCGCCCGCAAGAGGTAGCAGAAATATTGAATTTGCCCTCCTCTGTGTATGCTGTATTTGGGCTATGTGTAGGCTATCCAAATCCTGAGGTAGAAGCAGCGATTAAGCCACGGTTGCCCCAATCAGCTGTGCTGCACCGTGAAACTTATAAATTGGCAGATCAAGAAGAAGCGATCACTCACTATAACGATATCATCAAAGACTTTTATACTGAACAAAAGATGAATATCTCCGGTGATTGGTCAGAACACTCAGCCCAACGGATCGCAACTGTGGAGTCATTGAAAGGACGCGATCGCTTGCGTGAAGTTCTGAATAACCTCGGCTTTAAGTTACTGTAAACAACAATAATCAAGATTATGGATTTGCAACTCCGTGGCAAAGTTGCCTTAGTGACAGCTGCTAGTAAAGGTTTGGGCAAAGCTACAGCAAGGCAATTTGCCCGTGAGGGTGCAAAAGTTGCCATCTGTGCCCGCAGTGAGTTAATTGACAAAACCGCTGCGGAGATTGAAAGCCAAACAGGTACAGAAGTGCTAGCTTTGCGTGCAGACGTTACCAGTCAAGCAGATATTGAGCGGGTAATTAATGCCACAGTGGAAAAATTCGGCGGGTTGGATATCCTGGTTACCAACGCCGGAGGCCCACCAGCTGGCACTTTTGACGATATCGATTTGGCAACTTGGGAAACTTCGATCAACTTGACTTTGCTGAGTGCGGTACGTCTGGTAAAGTACGCTTTACCTCACTTACGCCAATCTACTACACCAGCGATTCTGACCATCACCTCAACCTCAACTAAGCAACCAGCCCAAAATCTCGTGTTGTCTAATTCCATTAGGTTAGCTGTAATTGGTTTAACGAAAACTCTCAGCCAAGAACTGGGTAGCGATAAAATTCGCGTCAACAGCATCTTACCAGGTTGGACATATACAGAACGGGTAGAAGAATTAATCAACGCCCGGATTGTTAAAAGTGGTGAAACAAAAGCAGCAGAAATTGCTCGAGTCAATGCGACAGTTCCTTTAGGTCGTATAGGGACACCAGAAGAGTTTGCCAATGTCGCGGTATTTCTAAGTTCACCAGCCGCATCATTTGTGAATGGAGTCATGCTGCAAGTAGATGGCGGAATTATTCAAGGAACATTTTGAGCAGTTTGACAACGCAACCAGACCATTGGACTGGGCCATAGTCTAGTACTCTCTCAAGCAAAGTTTGAAAGGTAAAGGAACGAACCACACGTAGTGCGAGATTTATTAATAAAGATATGGCTGCGGCAAGACTTGTGTGTACACCGTAGTCTTAAGAGGAGAGAGGAATGAAAGTGAGGTTTTCCAGATCCCGTGAAACAATGCCATTGTCAATTAAAACAATGGCATTGTTAGGCGAAACAATCGCATTGTCAGCTAAAACAATCGCATTGTCAGTCGAAACAATCGCATTGTTAGTCAAAACAATGCCATTGCAACTTTAAAAGACTTGTGTGTACCTAACTTTTCACATTATGTATGAAAGCCCATGAAAAACCTAACCCCCTAACCCCCTTCCCGACGCTCTAAGGGGGAAAATTCAAAGTCTCTCTCCTTTTAGGAGAGAAATAGAAGTGAGGTTTTTGAAATACTGTGAAAAGTCAGGTTAATAATAGCTGCCAGATTTCCGATGCTCCAAAGCAGTGACACCATCATTTTCCAACACTTCACCATGATTGATCACGGCATAAATTAACCATCTATCGCCACATTCAAGCTGATTTTGCACCGTACATTCTAAATAGGCTAATGCCTCATTCACAATCAAACAACCATTAAGAGCAGTTTGTGTGGCAAGATTTGCAAAGGGATTATCTCCTAAAGTGCTATGACGAGAAAAATAGCGTCGCACATTTCTTCCTTCTTTGAGGATATTCAGCACAAATTTATCACCAGGATGATGCATTAAATCTGCATTCTGCTCTTGGGCGATCGCAATCATGATTCCTGGTGGGTTAAAAGTTGCCTGAGATACCCAAGAAGTTAAAACCCCTTTGTGGGTTTCTTGATCACGAGTTGTCACAACACACAGAGAACCAATGATCTGGCCCACAGCTTGTTCGGTACGATCTACAGAAGCTCCTGTGACAACCTGACGCGAAGTACGCAGTTTTTTAGTTTTCTTCAAGTTTTGGGCAAAGGAAGCACCGGCTTGTTGACACTGCTGAAGAATCTCAGGAGTAGGACTAAAACGCACCCGAATTGTTTCAAACCCTAGTTGATAATTAGCATCTTTGAGCTTGCTTTCTAGTAAATCTATTGCCTCGCCACTCCAACCGTAGGAACCAAACACCCCTGCTAACTTAGTTTTAGCCGTCACCGAAAGGACTATTCCTAAAGCTGTTTGAATTTGAGTAGGTGCATGTCCGCCTAAGGTGGGTGAGCCGATAATAAAACCATCGCAGGTTTCTACAATGCGGCTAATCTCCGCAGAGTCTGCTAGTTCACAGTTAATCGATTCTACATTAATGCCATTTTGAATCAAACCTTGAGCGATCGCATTCGCCAAAATTGCTGTATTACCATAAGCAGAAGCATAGAGCAAAGCAACACTCAACTCCTGAGATTTTTGCCCTTGGCACCATTGACGGTAATCATAGGTAAAACGACTAAGGCTGTAACGAACAACCGGGCCATGTGCTGGGGCGTAACATCTGGTTCCCAAAATTGAAAATTTATCTAAGGCTACTTCAACTTGTTTGGCTTGAGGTGCATGGAGACATTCAAAATAGTAACGACGTTCCGCATCTAATTCCTTCCAATCTTCATCAAACAAGGTATCTTCGCAAATATGAGCGCCGAAAAGTTTGTCTGTGTAGAGAATTTTGGTGGCGGGATCGTAGGTACAAAGTCCATCCGCCCAACGGGGAGTTGGTACAGTGATAAATGATAGATGATGTCCTTGTCCTAAATTTAGAGTATCTCCCCATCGCATCGCTTGAATAGGTGATTCAAATTCGGGAAAGGCAGTTTTTAGAGCATTGGCGGCGGGACGAGAACAAATGAGAGTGGCTTGAGGAACCAGAGAGAGCAATACTTGCAAGGTTGCTCTGCGGTTTGGGTTGACATGACTGAGAATAATGTAATCGAGGGAGATAAAATCTAGATGTTGTGCCAGTTGCTCAAGGTAAATTTCGGTAAAAGATTCGCCGGGAGGGTCAATTAAAGCTTTTTTATCAGCTTGAATCAGATAAGAATTTGCTGTAGTTCCCCGTTGGCGGGAATATTCCACCTCAAATTTTAGTCTGTCCCAAGTCCGCGATCGTAGAATCAGAGTATTTTTACCAATTTCAGCAACTTGTACATCTCTAGGATGG
The DNA here is from genome assembly GCF_036916575.1 of Nostoc sp. Taxonomy (GTDB): domain Bacteria; phylum Cyanobacteriota; class Cyanobacteriia; order Cyanobacteriales; family Nostocaceae; genus Nostoc. Next base: position 141,361 of record NZ_JBALGC010000123.1, on the reverse strand, counting down.
CTGGTAGTTAAACTATTTGCAGACATAATAACCTCTCTTAATTAAAGGGCATGGGGCATGGGGCATCGGGCATGGAGAAGAGACAGGTAGACAAGGAGAGAAGTCTGAGCGCCGACTTGGGGCGAGCAGAACTTCGGGGAGAGACTTGTTCAATAATTCCCACTTGTCCCCCTTGTCTTGCTTGTCTCCCTTTGCTTCCCCTGCTTCCCCTGTTTCCCTTGCTCCCTATTCCTAATGACCATTGGTTTGTGTTAATTCAGGCTTGGCTCGGTTTCTATAACGTTTAGATGCTTCTTGTTCCGGGTCGATACCTTCAAATGTAGGGGGTAGCCAAACTCGGAGGAACAGTAGTATTCCCAGCACTAATAAAAAGGCACAAGTTACTAAGACTTGACTCCAATTTGTTTCTAAAACCCCTTTTACAATGACTTCTCGCAAGGCAGAAACAATGGAAACTTCAACAGCTACCCCAATAGATACTCGATGTTCCTGTAGGTAAATAATCAGCAGTCGGAATAACTCAACTAAGATGAGTAAAAAGAGAATATCGGCAGTAACAGCATGAAAATCTAAAGGTGGAAGTAAGGAGAGAAACATATCTCTCACCTGAAGCACCATGAAGCTAAATAAACCGATACACAAAGAAATCACAATTACATCTTGGATAAATTCCAAGGTTCGCACGACACGCGCCCGATTGATTTCGTACATGGTAATTGGGGTATTTTCAACAGATTTATACATAGCTTTTTGTGACTGGGGAGTGGGGAGTAGGAAGCAGGGGGAAATAAGAAGACAAGGAGAGAAAAAGAGAAGGGGACAAGGAGAATGACTAATGACAAATGACCATTTAGTAATGATTGCCAATTTTGCGGTGATGGGCGGCGGTAAGTGCATTTAGCTTGGCAACTCTTCCAGTTTGGACTGTGCTATAAATTACCCAATGATCTCCACAATCCATGCGGCTAGTAATTTCACATTCCATGTAAGCTAGGGCTTCAGCGAGAACAGGCGATTCATTCTTAGCTGGATATGTCTTGACTCCGGCAAAGCGGTCTGCACCAGGAGCAAAACGCTTCAGGAAATGTTTCATTAATCCTTGATATTTGCCTTCTTCTAAAACATTTAAAACGAAGCGATCGCCAACGTGCATCAAAGATTCAATTGCCCGATCTTTGGAAACTGCGATCGCCACTCCTAAAGGTTCAAGACTCGCTTGTGTCACCCACGAAGCCAACATTGCACTCTGAATTTCTCCTTTTTTGGCAGTGATAATATATAATCCTGTGCTAACACGTCCTAAAGCTTTTTCTAGCTCGGTATTGATGGATTTGATCTGTTTAATGGTGCGATCACGATTCAGCCATTGACCCATATCTATCCCCGCTTCATCACAAAGCTGTTCCGTTGCTTGGGTAGGAATTTCCTTAACTAAGATAGGTGGGAAAGCTTCAGTTAATCCCAGTTCTTGAAACTTATTACGTAAAGGATAAAGAGGTTCATCTTCTCCCCCTCCCGACTCTAATAAACCAATTGCCTGTTTCTTGTGAACAGCAGCTAAAATGGTACTTAAAGCCGCTTGAGACATCACCGAAGATTGAGCTGGCATTGCAATTACTAAACCTGAAGCTTGTGCAACTAATTCTCGAACTTCTTGAGGCTCGGCACTATTGAGAACTACTAATTCTACTGCCACGTCTGTTTTCGCACATCCATGTGCTATGGTACGAACTAAATGCTCGCTATACCCGTAATCTTCAACATAAAATAGAGCCACTAAAGTCTCTGTTTTTGCTTGTTCTAAACTCCAGTTTTGATACCGTCCGAGCCATTCGGAGATATAGTGTTGTAATAAAGGGCCATGTCCTGTGGCAACTGTTCCTATTTCTAATTTTTCAATCCGCTTTAAAGCTGTCAAAACAGACCGGGCATTGGGGCCCATGAGACAATCATAATAATATTTAAAATCCTCCTCTATTGAGGGAAGATTTTCATCATAGGTGTGGTCATCACAGTAGTGCATCCCAAACACATCACAGGTGTAGAGAGTGCAAGTTTTGTGGTCATAAGTCAAGATTGTGTCAGGCCAGTGTAAGTTAGGTGCAGAGATAAATTCTAATTCGTGTCCGTTGCCTAAATCTAATCGCTCTCCACTTTTCACCTGCCTTGATTTAAAAGGCTGGTGAACCATATTTTCTAAAAATTGAATAGCTACCCTAGCACCGACAACAGTAATCGAGGGAGCTAATTGTAAAATATTTTTCACTAAGCCACTGTGGTCTGGTTCTGTGTGGCTAATAATCAAGTAATCTATTTTAGTCGGATCAATTAATCCCACCAGTATCTCCAGATATAGCTGCTCAAACTTGCGGTGAGATGTGTCAACTAAGGCAACTTTTTCTGCCTGAATTAAGAAAGAATTATAGGTCGTCCCATTCCGTAAACCAAACTCGATATCAAAACGTTCTCTATCCCAGTCGAGACAACGGATAGCAGTCGTTTGAGGAGCAATTTCAACAGTTTGAATCGTCAAACGTCCGGGATTGGGAATAACTTGAGTAAGCTGTGTGAGTGCAACCATTTGTTTTCTCCAAAAAGATATTATCTGGAGCGAGTGTTATGTTTCTTATATTTACCTGAAATACTCAATTAGTAAAATGCCAATTTCTAAAGCTAATCATCAGAAAGATTTATTCTTCATTTTGATTGACTTACCATTGAATTCCCCAATGTTTATCATTACTTTTATGTTCAATAATCAACGTGAGAGAATGTAAATTCTAAGTTAGAATGTTGACACATGTCGTTAACCTTTTTTCCTCCTCTACAACAAATTAACAGCGAAATTGTCCGCCACGCTGGTGTTGATCTGTATGTGCTACGCCTCGACCTCATGCACCCGTGGGTTAACGGCAACAAGTGGTTCAAGCTGAAATACAATCTTTTGGAGGCCAAAGAGAAAAATTTCACGACGCTGCTTACCTTTGGCGGCGCTTATTCCAATCACATCTATGCAACTGCTGCGGCTGGTAATATTTTCGGTTTTCGCACCATTGGTGTAATTCGTGGGGAACAGAGGCTATTATTGAACCCGACGCTGAGTTTTGCTGTACAGCAGGGTATGCAGCTTGTGTACCTGAACCGCGAGACGTATCGACAGCGCAACACACCAGCGCTACAGGAATATTTGCAACAACGCTTCGGTAAGGTGTTTATCATTCCCGAAGGTGGGAGTAATTTAAATGGTGTGCGCGGCTGCACAGAGATAGTTGGTAATGCGATGCCTACGGCTGGCTACGCCTACGCATTTGATCATATATGCGTAGCCTGCGGTACAGCTACTACACTGGCTGGTATTACGCTTTCGTTGGATCAAAGGCAAAAAGCGATCGCTTTTTCAGTATTGAAAAATGGGGCTTTTCTTGCACAAGAAATCGAAAGTGTGCTGACAAATTACCTCGCCTCTGGTTTCCCCTCGCCATATACCTCTCCAGCTTCCTGGGAATTGGTATGTGATTACCACTTTGGCGGCTATGCAAAGGTGAACGATGAGCTGCTACTGTTCAGCCAACAGTTCAGGGAGGAACATGGCGTACCCCTTGATTACGTATATACTGCCAAAATGTTTTACGGAGTGATGGATTTACTAAAGCAGGGATTTTTTCGTAGAGGCGATTCATTGCTCCTGGTACACACAGGAGGCTTACAGGGTAACGTCGGGATAGAGGAGCGATGGCGCAAGCGCCCGCCGTAGGCGATCGCTCCGTAGTCGATTACGTGCTGTTGAAGGAATTAATAACAAACTTACAGCAGTTTTCATGTATTTGAACCACATCTGTCGTAGGGACACACCATTGCTGTGCCCGTAGAGCGTGGTCTTATCCCTCTTCTGTCACTTTCGGGAGAGAATAATCTGGGATGCTTACAGCATAAGACTTTTACCAAAAACCTTGATTTTAAGCATTCTGTTAGAAAATAAACGCTCAAATGCCCGTTCTATCTATGGTTGAATATTTGGCTTTTATTTTTATTTTCCCAGAGTCACAGAAGAGGGTTATATCATGTCCGGTTAAAGACTTCTCATTAAGACCGCAGGGGGCAGGGGGCAGGGAGCAGGGGGAAAGAGGGTTTCCTGGTTTTTGCACAGATGCGTGAATTATAACTAATTAACCGGACATGATATTATTTACCTGAAAATAGCTGTAAGCTGATTAAATGCTTCGGTTATGGCTTTAAAAACTTTAAAAACTTCCAAGTTAGATGCTTGTTAAATTGGCATTTCAAATATTAGTTTTGCATATCATCTAATGAAGAATCATTTTTATTTAGTTTTACCAAGTAATCTATGCTATGCAGATTTTCATTTATCGGATAGGCAATTCAATTACAAACTCTGTGCTTTCACCTTGTGTTGAATGGCAAGTTAGCTTGCCGCGATGATTGTTAACTACAATTTGGTAAGCAATAGATAAACCTAGCCCTGTTCCTTTACCGATGGTTTTTGTGGTGTAGAAAGCATCGAACATTTTTCTCTGGTCTGCTTCGCTGATTCCTGAGCCATTGTCTGCAATTCGGAGAATAACTCGTTCTCCAACTAACTCAGTTTGAATCCGAATCACACCAAGATATTTGGAAGTTTCCTCAAAGTATTGATTCTTTTGGCTTTCTTCAATTGCATCGAGCGCATTGCAAATCAAATTCATAAAGACTTGATTTAGTTCGCCGGGATAGCACTCAATAGGTGGCAATTCTCCATATTCTTTGATTAGTTTGATTGCCTGACAATGAGCATTTGCTTTAAGTCGATGACCGAGAATGAGTAGCGTACTTTCTAGACCTTCATGCAGGTTAGCAAATTTCTTGCCTGCTTCTCTGTGGCGAGAGAAGTTATTCAACGATGAAACAATTTCTATAACGCGCTCTGTACCAACTTGCATAGATTGAATAATTCTAGAGAAATCATTTAACAAAAAGCTGATATCTTTTGTTTTAATAGCATTTTGAATTTCCACAGGTGGGTCAGGCAGATACTTTTGATATAGCTTGAGTAAATCGACAACCTCTTGAACGTACTGTTCCACAAAATTTAAGTTGCCAGCTATAAAATTGATCGGATTATTCACCTCATGGGCAATTCCTGCTGTTAGATGACCCAAGGCTGCTACCTTTTCTGCTTGGATCAGTTGGGTTTGAACCTGTTGTAATTCGGTGTTTTTGGTAATCAAGGTTTTTGTCAAATTTCTCAGCTTCAGTTGGTGTTCTATTCGCACCAAAACCTCTTCATACTGAAAAGGTTTGGTAATGTAGTCTACGGCTCCCAATCGCAATCCTTTAACTTTCTCAGCCGGATCTGAAAGAGCAGTCATAAAAATGATTGGAATATCCTGGATACGAGGATCGCTTTTTAGGTGTTTACAAGTTTCAAATCCATCCATACCTGGCATCATTACATCAAGCAAAATTAAATCAGGTAAATGCTCATTGTCTAATCTTTGAATGGCTTTTTCACCACTACGAGTCGCCCAAACTTCAAAGCAAGACTGATCTAAAAAGCTCGATAAAACTTGTAAGTTGGCAGGGTTATCGTCAACGACTAAAACAATTTCTCTAGCAGGATCGCAATTTAGAGAATTTTTTTGGTCGCCTATCGTCGCACTCATACTGTTTCCACTCCATATTGAGTCAAGAAGTTGAGGATTAAATCTTCGTCAAACTGCCTCGCTAGTTGCCGCAATTGGTGAGCAAAGGGAGCAAAGTTTGTGTCTATTTCCTCTAGTTGAGTGGCCAATTTGAGAATGGCATTGAAGTTACCTTTACTGGCTAAGGCCGCCAATTCGCGCAATACATCGGGGTCAGGAGGAGTCAATTTATCTGATGGGCGATCGCCTGTTGTAGCCGAATTGATTCTTTGTTCCTCAGACTGAGACTGTTGGTAAATCCATGCCAAACCTAAGTGGAACTCTAATTGATGCAGTAATTCATCTGCATATACAGGTTTGCTCAAAAAGGCGTCACTTCCTGCTTTTAGACTGCGATGTTGGTCAGCTTCAAAGACACTAGCGGAAGAGACAATAATCTTGACATCCACGATATCTGGGGTATGACGCAGGTGTTGAATCAATTCAAACCCATCCATTTCTGGCATGATCAAATCTGTAATCACCAGGTCTGGTTTAAGGGCGATCGCTTTTTCTAAACCTTCTTGACCGTTGGTAGCTTCGACTACATTGAAACCCAGTGGTTGCAGTAAGTTTGTAATTACTGTGCGATTCTCCCAGCGATCATCCACCATCAGGATGGTGCGGGGGCTACCTTCAAAGCCAATGATTTGTCCTTTTGATGCAGTCATAGCAGACTGTACCGATTCTCTTGCTTCGGCGATCGCAATCTCAAACCAGAAAGTACTACCCTGACCGATCTGACTCTTAACATGGACATCGCTACCCATCATCTGCACTAACTGCCGAGTAATAGCTAACCCCAACCCCGTCCCTTCGGTCTGACGTTTTTTCTCACCTACTTGTTCAAATGGTAAAAAAATCTTGCCCAACTCGTTTGGAGTTATCCCAATTCCCGTATCTTCTATACTAAAGCGTATGCGATATTTCACTGTCTGCCCATCACCAGGAAGTTGATCGATTACCTCAACCTTGAAAGTAACTTTACCCTCATCCGTAAATTTGATGGCGTTCCCCAGCAGATTCAAGACAACTTGACGTAACCTTTTGACATCGACATGAACCCCAGTAGGTAAGTTGATCGCAGGTTCATAGACAAACAAAATACCCTTTTGTTCTGCCCGAATCTGGCAAATTTCCCCGATCCCCTGTAAAAAAGACGGGAAATGCACATCATGAGGATGCAGTTCCAGTTTTCGCGCTTCAATTTTAGAAAGATCCAAAATCTCATTGATTAAAGTCAGCAGATGAGAGCCACACTGTTCAATGATGTTTACATGATATTGCTCTGGCTCTGGCAAACCTTTGGAACGCAGCAAAATTTGAGCACAACCCAAAATACCATTCAAGGGCGTTCGCAGTTCATGGCTCATGTTGGCTAAAAATTTGCTCTTAGCATGGTTTGCAGTATCAGCCGCTGCTTTGGACTTTTTCAGTTGAGCCTGTTCAAATGCTTGCACCCTCCACAAGACAGTGATCATCGTCACTGTTAGTCCACCCACAATCAGGGCAATAAAATCGAGGAATTGCAGCCGAGATTCAATATTTTGGCGTGGAATCACCAGAGCCACAGACCAATTAGCTTCTCGCAACGGCACAAAAGCAACATACTTCTTTGCGCCGTCAATTTCCATCAACTGAATTCCCTGTTGTTTGTTTACCATCTGCTGCGCGATCACCTTTAAATTGCCATCTGGAATTTTCAGCAGGCTGGGTGCAGGTTTTTCGAGCGTTGACATTAAAGTTGAGTTGGGATGGACAATCGCTTGTCCTTGAGAATTGAGGGCGAACGCATAGCTGTTGTTACCGTAGTGCAGAGAGTTGACCACCTGAGCAATGTGATCAACTTTAACGACGCCTTGGAAGGTGCCAATTGGTGAACGAATGGTAGGAGAATTTGACCAGATCGGAGTGCTGATCGCAATTAAAGGAATGCCTGTGGAACGGCTGATAAAGGGATCGGAAATGTTGCTTTTTCCGGCTAGTGCTTTTTGAACGTAGTCTCGATCCTTAATATTCTTATTTGACCGACCAACCTTAGTATTAGAATACGAACCATCTGGAGTAACCATTTGAAAAAAGAAAAATTCATCGATCTGCTCAACTTCTGACTTTAAATAGGGATCTGCCACAGACCAGTCTAAGGAACGTACAGTAGAAGTATGAGCAAGGGTTTGCACCTCCACTTTGCGAACATGCAACCATTCCTCAATTTCATCAACCCCTCTTTGTACCTCTAAAAAAGCTCTTCCTCTCAACTCTTCTAGCGTTATTTTTCGAGCAGCTTCATAGCTAAAATAAGCAGAAATACTTACAATAAGAGTAGTGCCGCCGAGAATAAATCGGATCAGCAAATTGTGCCAGGAATGCATTTTGGGATCAGATGCGCTGGAGTTGGCTCTTATCAAAGGTTCCTTCCTTAAACAATCGCTAAACAGAAAAAAGGGCTATATTTAGATTGCCCAAAAAATTATTGATAATCGCAGCCTTGATTGTTACCCATAGCCAAATAATCAATATTTCCCCTGCCTCAAGAGCTTGCCCCAATTCATCCCACCGTTCTGCAACATCATAAAATTGAGGTACTGATTGCTCCAGTTTAGGTAGCTCATGTACCGCGATGCCAACATAAAGAAATCTTTAACTTATTGAACTCTTTTTTTAGATTACTGCTTTAGAGCAAGTCCAAGGCAATTTTGTGTTTTTGACTCCTAATAAGCAGATAATGGAAGCTTAAGAGTTCTCGCTGTGGAGGAACAGCGTTGAGAAATTTAGAAGGTGATAAACAAAAAATTCTGGTAGTAGATGACGAAGCCAGCATCTGCCGGATTTTACAGACGCGTCTAGAGATGATTGGCTACAATGTAGTTACAGCTAACGATGGCGAAGAAGCTTTGTCAGCTTTTCGTCAAGAGGCTCCTGATTTGATAGTTTTGGATGTGATGATGCCAAAGCTAGATGGTTATGGAGTATGCCAAGAATTACGGAAAGAGTCAGATGTACCAATTATTATGCTTACAGCTTTGGCAGATGTCGCAGATCGCATTGCTGGGCTGGAATTAGGTGCTGATGACTACATGACAAAACCTTTCTCCCCCAAAGAACTAGAAGCTCGAATTGCCTGTATACTACGGCGATGCTTCCATAAAACCAGTATCAATGCTATTCCTGATTCTAGAATCATCCATCTAGGCAATCTCAAAATCGATACAAATAAGCGGCAAGTCCATAAAAACGATCAGCGGATTCGGTTGACAGGTGTGGAGTTTAGCTTACTAGAGTTGTTAGTAAACAATGCTGGAAAAGTTTTTTCTCGATTAGAGATGTTACACCAAGTGTGGGGTTTTGTACCAGAGCTTCATACAGACACCCGTGTGGTAGATGTGCATATCTCGCGATTGCGGACAAAGGTAGAATCCGACCCCAATGACCCAGAATTTATATTGACAGCAAGAGGTAGTGGTTATTTTTTCGCGCGAATTATTGAATCAGAGCAAGAATAAAGTAAAGTTTGCTCTCTAAGTTTTATAGTTGTCATCGATATATATGGAGGTGGATGTAGACTTGTGATGGCTGGGATCTTTATGAGCGGGCAAGTGCCTATTCACAGATAATTAATTGAACACTATCTGAGGGAGCAAGTCTTTACTTTCTTGTTACCGCCGACTGCGAAAACCCTGTTTTCCATTAACTTGGTCAAAGAGGACATCGTATTTATCAAAAAATGCGATTCCAGGATTTACAAATATAGTCGGTTCTGCCTGTGGCGAGATACTTAAATTCCAGCGATTAAATCCGTCACGGGTTCCTGGAATCAGACTGTAATCAAAAATGCTATTTATTGCTACTTTCACGGCATTTGCTGAACCTAATACTCCTGGTTTGAGTTTACCTGCTGTAGAAGCTGATTTGAATTCAGTCAAACCATTAATAGTTGCAGTATCAGCAATCATTCTGCCATTACAAGAATTTTTAGCAGAATTCCCAGCAATAGTTAAACAAACTTTGCCCAGTCGAGAGTCCCATCTGTTACCGGGTACATTATTAATTTCGGGTTGTTGACTCCAAGAAGCCATTTTGAAACCTGCTTGATTCTCAGCTGTTAAACCGAGAAGTAGGCTGCCATTGTTGTTACTACCACCATTTCCAATCACGATAAATCCGTTACTCAGATTGCCTGGTAATTTTCTCAATGGGTTATAAGGAAGTGACTTTTCAAAATAGTTGACACCGACAATACCAGAAAATGGCAGACCAGTATTTGCTGAACATTTAGGTTTTTGGGCAGTACATTGGCGACTAGTAACAATCTGTACCGGAACAGGTTCTGCGGTGGGAATCAAACCAAATCGGACATTAGTATAAACTAATTCTCCCTCCAAGATAGTACCATCACTTAATACCTCCTTAATATTTTGACCTGTTGTGCGGATCGGGGCATTACCTAAAAACTCTTTGGGAACTCTTAGCCCTGCTGACCCTGTATCGAATAAAATACGTCTTGGCTGACCATTTGCGATCGCTACTTCCAGAAAATAGCCGCGAACACGTTGACCGAGAGAAGGTTTTGTGTATAAAGGTAAGGATATGGTGTCAAAAGTTGGCTTGCGGGGTGTATTTTGAGAGATGTCGCGCAACGCTGAATTTGGGAAAAGAGCCGCAAATGCTGACTGTCGTTGTGCTGCTGGTTCAGGCGCAATATCCCAAAGGCTTTCGTAGTAGAAAAAGCCGATACCTAAACCACGTTGTTGCGTTGCTTCTACCTGAGATTGGATTTGTGGTATGGAAACTGGGCGATTTCGTAACCCCGCCATAATACCGATACCAGTTGGGATGATTTGTTGTGTTTCTAAAATTTCTGGACGGGTAATTTGAGCGATAAAACTTTTTAAATCATTACGGTATACCTGCATAATCAACTCATCGACAATACCCAACCGTACCCAGTTCAGCCAGTCTTGCAGTTGTATCTTATAGGAGAAATCATAGTAATTGGGAGCAAGTGAGAAAATGGCATTCGGTTTTCTGGCTTTTACAGTTTGGTGGAGATCTACCATGAATGCAGTAATTTTATCTGCCCGCCATTTGATCCATGCTTGAGCTTGGGGATTGGGTGGAGGAGGATTCCCAGTTTCTTGAGTATATAGACTAATCGTGTACTTATCGTAACCAAAATCCACAGGTAAACTCATGTGGTCGTCAAATTGAACGCCATCAGCATCGTATTGAGTGATAACTTCCATGACGAGTTCGCGGATAAACTTTTGCACTTCGGGGTGAAAGGGATTTAACCACGCTACTTCACCCGCAGCACTAATTGAAGTTTGAGTCCCATCTCGCATTTGTGTTAGCCAATCTGGATGCGACGATGCGAGTTCTGAAGTTAGAGGAACCATGAAACCAAATTCAAACCAGGGTATTGCTAGTAGCCCTTGTCTACGGGCTTGAGTGATAATGTCTGCAATTACATCTTGTCCATCTGTTCCCTTGAAGAAAAAGGGGATACCCATTTTTTGCGTTATGGCGCTGGGGTATTGTGTATAACCATCATTCCAGACTACGGGATAAACAGTATTAAAGTTTAACTGCCGCAGTTGACTCATGGCTGCAAGCACCTGTGAACGATCTCTGAAAACGCTGAAATCGTTACCACTTAGCCACACGCCCCGAATTTCCTGACGAAGTTGAGGAGGTAGCTGGGCAACAGCAGGGGCAAAGCTGTTGAGTTGCAATACCGCAAAGAATGATATCAGACATAATAATGGCAGCAGACGCTTTTTTAAAAGCCACCAAGCTTGAGGAATCAAAGGCCATGTCTGTTGACTCGCTACACGTAGCTGTACCCGTCTGTTTACAGGCTTAAATAGTAAGTTAGTTAGAGTCGTATTCATTTCTCTGCTTTTTTCCCAAAACTGAGTTGTCATTACTTCTACTTACTCAACGTCGGTTAATTAGTTATATTTCATTCCATATAAACGTTAAATTGCTAGACCAGGAAAACTGATACAGTAATTTAGCTGCAAGATAGTTGACGCAGTTATAAGGTTAGTGGTGCCAAATAGAAATGTTTCAAATGTAAGCTGTAATTAAGTTGCCTCACCCACCAGGGGATCAGGGCAAACGCATTTAAAATTAACAAAACTAAAAGCACAAAAACCTTTGTTTTGGTAGTTTTCAATTTGCCACAAACTGCGTTCCATTAGTATCCAGTGCGTTGCGATCGCCTACAGCAGGCGCTTGCGCCATCGCTCCGGGTTGGATTTGCTCGAATGCCTCAAACCAATCTTCGATGGCTAAAAACCCTTTATTTTCTCCTGCGGCGAGCGCAAGGGTGAATAACGCTAGGCATAATGGTAGCTTATAACGTTGTCCCGCTCGGCGACGGGAGTCTTGAAGCTCTGCAAAAGCTTCGATAATCGTTATAACTTTCGAGTGCAAACTTACTTGCACTATAAAAACCTTGTTTTGGTGCGCCAATCAATCCCGCTACTGAACTGATATTGATAATTATGCCCACTATGCTATTGTCTCATAACTGGCAAAACAGCATTGGTAACGCGGACAACACCCCAAAAGTTGGTTTCAAAGGGAGCATCCCAAATGTGCAAGTTTATTTTAATACGGTATTTTGACTTAGAGGGTGTTTGAAATAACGTAGACGCTGACTCGGCTTGCCGCAGCCAAAAGTGTATCGCGTCGTTTCCCGCCTTTTGTGTTAGAGGAGCGTCACTTTTCAAGACAGGCGAAGGCAAAGGACGCATGTTCCTATTGAGAGCAACCTTCTGGGTTTGAAACGTGTGGGCTTTTTCTTTGTGAATCTTTTTGTTGCTGTAATCGCTGTTGTTGGCGGGAGCGATTGGGCTGGATTGCCTGAAGTCACGTCTGCTACCCAATATGTTGATTGTCCAATTTTGAAAGTGCCGACACTTTTGCCTCTTTTGAATAAGTTTTACTTAGTTTCAACTTTGACAACTGCTGACATTCCCGGAGTAAATCGAGATTCGTAACCTTGAATACTTGATTTATCAAACAGAATCTTGACGGGAATTTCATGTAGTAAATTACTGGAAGCCGAATTGCTTGTCAGATTATCTTGTGGGATGAAGGCAATACTATCTACCTTGCCTTGAAACTGGTGATTAGCAAAGGCTGGGATTGTAATTTTTACCTTTTGCTCTGGCTGTATTTTTTCTAACTGCTTTTCGGGAAAATAGGCAATAATCCAAGGACGTAGCTGTATTATTGATAAAAGAGTTTGTCCTGGAAGCACCTGCTGTCCTACTTGGACGTTTTTATTTGCAACTACTCCACCGACCGAAGTCGTAATGTTAGTGTAGTTCAACTCCAGTTGGGCTTTTTTTACCTCTAGCTGCTTTTGAGTAAAAGTGGCTAACGCTACTTTATATTGTTGCTCATTTATCTTCTTTTGCTGATTAAGAACTTGTGCTTGTAAAGTTCTTTTTTTTATGAAAGCTTGTTGTTGTATTTGAGCTTTTTCATTTTCAGCAACTGGTTGAGGTAATGGAATCTCAATAGCAATTTTTGGAATTTTCTCCTGTGCCAATCTTGCTTGCTGTTTAGCTAATTCTAAAGATGTTTTTGCCTGTGCCAAAGATAATTGATAGTTGCTTTTGTCAAGTTTCACTAATACCATGTCTGGAGGTACCATTTGATTATCATTGAATGTAATTTCAGTGACTATTCCTGATACACGAGTAGTCACAGGGTTAATCTCTGCTGTAACATAAGCATTATCAGTTTCTAAATATCTTTGCATATATTGCCATTGCTCATAAGCAGAATTTCCTGTATAAACTGCAACTACACTAAACAACACTCCTAATCCTGTAAGTGGTAGCAGATACCGAATCCAAGGAGATGATAATCTTTCCTTAAAAGCATTGTTCGATTCACTAGAAGTGTTAGTTAGCTCCTGTTGCGACACAACGGGAGTTTTTCGTTCTAAGAATTTGGTAACTTGTTGGGACTGTTGTAAAAAATTTTTAAGTTTCATCAGTGATATTTATGTAAGTAAAGATTTCAGTATAAATCTTAGCACTGCTTAACTAGTTTGCTTACAGAGTACGGCAAATATTACTTGAATACATAATTACTCTCAAAATAGCTTCATCGTCAACTAAACAAAAGTAATTTAGGTAAAGTTGAGCTAAGGGCGTATATATAACCCAATACAGTTCAGTTAAGAAAATAATCTGGTCATGTAAATAGGACTTACGCAAAAACCTCTCAAACTCTTATTCCCACCGAAGTTCTGATGCCTACAGCGGGCTGCGCCAACGCCGTCAGCCGGCGCTCAGAGTGAAAGTTTTTTGGACACAATTCGTTAATATCTACTACTAAAACTTTACATTCATACGCTCCCTAGTTGAACTAGCGTTTTTCATTTGGTACAACGCCAATCAGGAGTTGGGCTATCTATAGGTATCTACAACTGTAGTACTAACTCCTGACACCTAACATTTGTCTTTTAACAAGAGCATGGCCAGATTGAACATCAAACCAGTGAATATCCTCAGGGGGCAATGCTAGTGTAATATCCTCGCCACTCCAATTTTGGTCTGTTGCTAACAAAGCACGTATTGTAATTGCTTCGGTTTGTGAACCTTCAATCCTGACACTGACCAAATAGTGCATACCCAAGTTTTCTACTAAAAACACTCGCCCTTGGATAGTCTGGGTATCACCTGGTTGAGCAATGCGGACATTTTCTGGGCGGATTCCTAGAACAATCTGCGGTGGTACAGTTGGTATATCTGGGAGAAGCACTTGAAAGTTACCCAGGATCGCGTATTTTCCTTTACAAGGTAGAGTCAGCAAATTCATTTGCGGACTACCAACAAATCCAGCTACAAATAGATTTGCTGGATGGTTATAGATGCGGTCAGGTGGGTCAAGTTGCTGGACATAGCCATCGTTGAGTAATGCAACTTTCGTAGAGAGCGTCATCGCTTCTGTTTGGTCGTGAGTGACGTAGACAACTGGCACTTTTTGGGCTGCAAAAATTTGCTTGATATCGGCTCGGACTCTTTCCCGCAGCAGTGCATCCAGGTTACTTAAAGGTTCATCCAGCAGGTAGACATTAGCATTACGCACTAAAGCCCGACCGACAGCAACCCGCTGCCGTTGACCTCCCGACATTTGACCAGGCTTGCGGTTCATTAACTCTGCTAATCCTAAAACTTCTGCCACTTCTGCCACTCGCTGTTTAATTTCTGTAGGTGATACTTTTTTCAGCTTCAGTCCAGAAGCAAGGTTTTCGTACACCGTCATGTGGGGATAGAGTGCATAGCTTTGAAATACCATTGCAATGTTGCGATCGGCTGCTCGTTTATAGGTAACATCTACATCCCCAATTTCAATCTGACCGCGAGTTGGTTCTTCAAGACCCGCAATCATGCGTAGGACGGTGGATTTACCACAGCCAGAAGGGCCAAGTAAAGTCAGAAACTCATGGTTTTCTACAGTTAAACTAACGTCTTTGACAGGAATGACTTTAGGATTGTAGGTTTTATTCAAGTTTTTGAGTTCGAGTTTAGCCATTTTGATTTTTATCCTTTGACAGCACCAGCGGTAAGACCTTGGACAATCCGGCGCTGGAAAAACAAAACTAGTAAAATCAGGGGTAACGTCCCCACAACAGTAGCAGCGGCGATCGGGCCGTAGGGAATTTCATATATTGTCGCACCACCCAACTGAGCAGCAGCAACGGGAATTGTCTTCAACTCTTCACGCGTCATAAACGTGAGAGCGAAAATAAACTCGTTCCAAGCAAAAATAAAGGTGAGGATTCCAGTAGTCACCAAGGCGGGAAGGGTCATAGGCAGCACGATTTGCCACAGTAGTTGAAAGGTGTTGTAGCCATCGACTCTAGCAGAATCTTCCAAGTCTTTTGGCAATTGTTCAAAAAAGCTTTTAAGCACCAAAATTGTTAACGGCAAATTGATCGCAGTATAGGGTATAATCAGCGCCAGATAATTGTTGCCCAATCTAAGCGCCTGGATAATTTCTAACAGTCCTAAGAACAACAGAATTCCAGGAAATAAGGTCACGATTAGAACGCTGGCGAGGATAACTCGTTCACCCCAAGGGCGTAACCGTGCCAGAGCATAAGCCGCAGGTGCGCCGATCGCTAAAGCTACAGCTGTAGAAGTAATCGACACAAAGGCACTGTTGAAGATGTAGCGCCAAAATGGGCGACGGGTAAATAACTCAATGTAGTGATTGAAAGTGAATCGTGTGGGGAAATAGACAGTAGGAACGGCGGCAATATCCTCATTCACTTTAAACGAGGTCAGCAATTGCCATAGGGCTGGCGCTAGGCTGAATAGCATCACTAAGGCAACTATTATAAACAGCAAGATTTTTTTTAGAGAAAACTTTGTTCCCTCTGTTTGTTTTGGAGTCGTTGAAACTGCTTGTGGAGTTATGCTCATGGGTTAAATAGCTCCTGATGTTTTGGCACGGTATTTGTTAAGCAAGAAACTAGCGATCGCCACCGCCACAATCAATATTAAAAATGTCACTACTACAAGGGCTGCTCCATAACCAAAATCTAAGTAGCGCATCACTGTGGAATAAATGTACAATGACACCACTTCCGTAGCGCCACCAGGGCCACCCCCAGTCATCACAGCAATCAAGTCGAAAATCCCAAAAGCTTGAGCAAACCGAAATAGCACTGCAATTAAGATTTGCGGCAGCAGTAATGGCAGGGTAATATTGCGGAAACTTTGCCAAGCAGTTGCTCCATCGACTGAGTAAGCTTCATAGAGGTCTTTTGATATCGACTGCAACCCAGCTAGCAACAGGATACTAATAAACGGCGTAGTTTTCCAAACATCAGCAAAAACTACTGCGATCATCGCCAGCGTTGGATCTCCTAACCAATTAATCCCAGTCTTAATCAGCCCCAACCGCAGCAAAATATCGTTCACAACCCCAAACTGGTCGTTAAAAATCCAAGACCACGCCAGACCAATCAAAGCAGTAGGCAAAGCCCAAGGGATAATTGCAGTTGTACGCACTATGCCCCGTCCAAGAAACGCCTGATTGAGAACTAAGGCAATCCCTAGTCCTAGCAGTAGTTCTGAAATTACTGATGCTGTTGTGAACACGATTGTCGCCCACAAACTCTGCCAAAAACGACCATCACCCGCCATCCGCACATAATTCTCCAAACCAGAGAATACAGGTTGTAGCTCTGTTGCCAAATTTTTAGTAAATACGCTTAACCAAAATGCTCGTAAAATCGGGTAGGCAAATACAAACAACAGCAGCAGTAATGCGGGTGTTAGTAAAATCCAGGCTGTCTGTTGTTCTCGATTTCTGAGTGTATGTAAATTTGTCATTTGTTATAAGGGATTGGGGATTGGGGATTTTGAACTCCATTAATGAGCCTTTGAACTCCATTAATGAGCCTTTGAACTCCATTAATGAGCCTTTGAACTCCGTTAATGAGTCTTTGAACTCCATTAATGAGCCTTTGAACTCCATTAATGAGCCTTTGAACTCCATTAATGAACCTTTGAACTCCATTAATGAACCTTTGAACTCCATTAATGAGTCTTTAAACTCCGTTAATGAACCTTTGAACTCCATTAATGAGTCTTTGAGGTGGATTAATAAGTCTTTAAGGTGGATGAATGACTATCCAAGGTAGATGGAACGAGTCTTTAAGCCAATGCTTTAACTTCTAACTCCCTTGCCCCCTGCCGCCAGCAGTCGCCGCGTTTCAGCAGCAGCAGCTTGCATTGCTCGTTCAGGATTTATCCGACCGGATAAGGCGGCGCTGAGATAACGCTGCAAAATATCTGATGTCTGAGCATATTGGGCGATCGGCGGACGTAAAACTGCATTGCCCACGACCTGCAATAACTGCGGATAGTGGGGGTATTTAGCAACAATCTCTGGGTCTGTAAACAAATCCCGGCGATTTGGCACATAGCCTGCACTGAAAATGAATCGACGCTGTGCTTTTTGACTGGTAAAATACTGAATTGCTTTCCAAGCTTCTTCAGGATGGTGAGAGGATTTCGCAATCCCTAAACCCCAGCCCCCTAAACAACCGGCTCCCGTCTTACCAGGAGCATGAACCATCGGTTTAATTGCAATTTTGCCCCGGATTGGCGAATTTTCTGCCTGGGCTAAAGGCCACGCATAGGGCCAACTGCGTAAAAACGCTACTTTACCACTTTGAAACAAGCGTCGGGTATCTTCTTCTTGGTAGGTCGTGACTCCAGGAGGAGAAACGCCTTCCTTAACGGTACTACGCAGAAACTCAATGGCTTGTAATGTTTCTGGTCGATCTAGTCCAACTTCGAGCGTCTTGGGATTAACCCAAAAGCCACCAAAGCCATCGAGGACTTCCGCAAACATCGCCACAAGTCCTTCATATTGGCGACCTTGCCAAAGATAGCCCCAATTCACTTCCTTTTTCTTCTGCAAAATTTGGGAAATTCTAATCAAATCATCAAAGGTTTCGGGCGGTTTCAACCCTGCTTGTTTAATTAAATCTTCCCGGTAGTAGAGCATTCCCACGTCGGAACGCACTGGAATGCGGTACAGCTTGTTTTGGTAACGTCCCCCTTCTACATCTTGTGATGAAAATGCTGCCAACTCTTTTTTAGAAATGCGATCGTCTAGGGGTAGTAACCATCCAGCAGCAGCAAACTTGGATGTCCAGATCACATCCATATTAATCAGGTCATAAGGGGATTCACCCAAGATAAAAGATGAGGTATATAGGTCTTCGAGCAAATTTGTGGCATTGGGCCCTTCAACTAGGTTAATGCGAATACCAGGGTTCTCAGCCTCAAAGTCTCTAATTAAACCCTGCCTCCAAGGTTCGGCATCAGGAGCAGTCATTAATATATTGAGGGTAACTGGTTGCTGTGAGAGTGCTACCCAACTGAACAATATGATGATGCTCAACAGAGTTGCCAGGAAAACCCCTATATGGAAATAACTTTGTTTTTGGATGAATTTTTGTAACTTTTTTATTGGCTTTCGGTATAACATTATCAATAAAAAAATATTTTTTTGAAAAAATAAATTCACTTTAGGCTCTGACCAGGATTCGGAAGGGGAGGGCAAACAATTGCAGAGGGAAACTGAGATAGAATCTGCTTTAGATAGAGTTTTCAGTATTCAGTTCAAAATCATACCATTTAGTTATAAGGTTTATGAACAATGGCATACACTTCTGATAACGCAAAGTTGTATATCGCTGAATTAGTGATGGAATGTAACGTTGCAGGAAATTCACGCGATGTTGTTGATATCAACCTACATTCCGCACCTTCTACTGTGAAGCTTTAAAACGAGTAGGTTTGGAAAACCGCCTCAACAACAAACCCAATCAACTTTCTGGGGGACAGCAACAAAGGGTGGCGATCACGCGTGCAATTGTTAATTTGCCATAAAAATATTAACAGTGATCACTCAGTTTGCGAAAGCGAAGTTAAATAGTTAACAGCCTAGTAGTAAGAAGATATTATGACTACTGACAATTTCATCGTCCGCCTAATGAAAAGATCGGAAATGGATTTGGCGATTGCTTGGGCAGCAAGCGAAGGTTGGAATCCAGGAAGCTATGATGCTGAATCTATTTATCAAACTGACGAGAGCGGTTTTTTATTGGGCGAGTTGAATGGTGAGCCGGTGGGGTGCATTTCTGCTGTTGCTTACGATGCACACTTCGGCTTTCTAAGTTTTTACATTGTGAAACCCCAGTTTCGTGGGCAGGGGTTGGGTATAAAAATTTGGAAGACAGCAATAGACTATCTAGGTGCTGACCGTAACATCGGTTTGGATGGTGCATTAGCTCAACAAGATAACTACAAAAAGTCTGGTTTCCAAATCGCTTATAACCATATTCGTTATGAAGGGGTGGGTGGCGGTGTTGTGCCTGCTGGGATCGTGGAACTGAAAACAGTGCCTTTTGAAGAGTTGGTGGCTTACGATCGCCAACTTTTTCCTTCTAAGCGATCGCTGTTTCTGCGACATTGGATTGAACAGCCAGAAAGTACTGCCTTAGGGTTTCTCAAAAATGGATATCTTGTTGGTTACGGAGTTATCCGGTCTGCCCACACAGGTTTTAGGATTGGACCACTGTTTGCTAATGACGAACAGATTGCTGAAGCTTTATTTCAAGCCTTGCTTGCACAAAATCCTCATGCTCCAGTATTTTTGGATGTGCCGGATGCAAATCTACAAGCGATTAACCTAGTTCAACGTTACCAATTGCAGCCAGTCTCTCAAACTGCTCGGATGTACACTAAAGAAATTCCTAATTTACCTATTAATCGCGTCTTTGCTGTGACAAGTTTGGAACTAGGTTAGAGACGGACAAACAACGTGTTTACACCCCTAATATACAATCCCACTAGTAAGCGCCTGAGTTTTTCTGTTAGTCCGCGTAGGTCAAACTTGATGACTTTCAAGAGGTCAGTTCTTAATAAGTGCTACGATCGCAGCTACCAACAAATAAAGTCCGCCTACGCAGACTTTAAAAAATAGTTATTTCAAGAATTGCCGTAGGCGTTTTAGTTAGCTGAAACTACCTCTGTCTCATTTTTCGATTTATCTCTAATGTTAAAGTAGTAATAAAGATTAGCAACAGTTAAGTCTGATGCCTGCTGCAAATTAGATGTAACTAATGTTTGATAACCAGTAATTACAGCTTGTTCACTAATATAAAATTCGTACTCTCGACGTAGTTCAGGCTCGAAGATAAATAGTAACTGGTCACGAAGCGAATAGAAATGAGATTTTTCAGTTAAACTCTCATATACTAATTGTTCTGGCGGTTCTGCTAAATTAATTGTAGAGTAGTGAATCTCTAGACTATTAAAATCAGCGCTACTTAAAAGCTTTAAATCTGATGAAGGAAGCGATTGTATCCAATCAACATGATTTTGCCACGAATCCAATACTGCTAAATCATGATTTTTAATGCGAATAATTTCAGGAAAGAGAAAATCAAGCTCATCATGTGATTCGCAACGATTAATCACAGTGAGAGCATCTTGAGAGATTTTATCTTGGAGATGAGACAGGCGATCGCTCACTGCTGAAACCTCATTCTGCACTTGATAAGTTGCAACAATCACCTGTTCAATTGCCCAAGCACATTCGAGTCTGCGTAGTTGGCCAGCTGCACAGGTTTCTTCTAGTAGATGGGGATTGCTGTAATCTGCTAAAGCCGCAAATAACATTCCCCTGACGCCATCAATTTCAGCGTTTCTCCGGCTGAAATCTTGCAATTGCATCGCTGATCGGAAGCGGTTCATCGCCTGGATAAACACTCCATACGCCCTCACTAAAGCTATGTGATGCTGTTCAAATTTGATATCTTGGGCTACTTGTTCAATTATTTGTCTAATTTCTAATCCTTGGTCTTTTAAGGCTTGTTTCAAGTCAATAAAACCGTTTTTGACTTCCAGCCTCATTTGCTCTACTTCTTTTCTTAATTTCATTGTTTGGTGTAGGTTGATTGCTGTCAACGCTACACCTGCTATTGTTCCCACACCAATCAAGGCTGTAGTTGCTTGCAGCACACCCAAGCTAGTTTGTATAGTTTGCAATCCCTTCAGTACTGCTGTCAAACCTTCCCTACTCGGAATCAAATTATAATCAGTTACCAGTGGAGATAAAGGGCTGTTGTTGACTGTAGCACCAATAGCATGGCCAACAAACTGCCCGGTGACTGCATCTCTAGCTATGCTTAAGGGTACTCCATTGCTAGAGACTTGTAGATATTTCCCAGCATCAATACCAGCTTGAATTCCAGGCGGAAATTGGAACAGCATATTCATAAGTTGCTAAAAGCTAATTTTCTTGAATTTAACTGGTATAAAAAAGCAAAGATAACCGTATTTATTCGGGATATTTATTAATTTTGTCTAAATCTGGGCATACTAAGCTTGAAAAACTCTATCGCCTCATATACTTTATGGATACTTCACTGGTTCGCTCTAAGACGGTTGAGCTATTGTCACAGATTACCGGACAAAAGCTGATTCAAAAAAATATCACGCCGCTCGTGATATTTCTGGGAAATTTAGTCACGGTGCTCCTGGGAGTGATAATTGATAAATTTCCGAATTTTGACAGTGGTGGAAAACTAAAAATCAAGTATTTTATTACTCAAATAAATAAGGTGGTACAAATAAATTTAGATGGATTGTATCAATTTGAGGATATATCAAAGGGTAAAATTAAAATTTCTGAAGCAGAAAAGCAGAAAATATTTGAAAAAATAGGAGAAGCAAGTGGGCGAGATGTCAAAATTAAAAGTTTCGCAGAAATTCAAAAAAAAGAAGTAATTAAAAAAGCTAGTGAGTCATGGACTAAGTGGCGTGAAGAACTCAAAAAAAATATTACTCATCAAAGTAAACACTGGGATTCATTACACAGTCCTGTTGTTAGTCAAGACAAACTCATTCAAGACTACATAAATCAATTTACTGAAACTGTGTCACGAGAGATAGATATATGGGGTAATACAAAACTTAGAGATGTCATTTTGCTCAAAACTATTGAGGATTTAGATGCAAAAATAGCTTATGAGCTAAATGCAATTCAAAGTGAATTTCAAAGTATAGATATGCATATACAAACAAATTTAGGTCAACAACTTAAACTTTCAATTAATGGTATAAATGATGACTTTACGGGAATGGGAGGAATTGGTGGTGGTCTTGGGATTGGTGCTTTAGCTGCTGGATTTATGGTATTTTCAGGGCTTGGATTTATTGCCGTAGTTGTTGCAAGTCTAGCTGCTGCAATAGCTGGTTCGTTTGGTTTAGGAATGCTAGATTTTGATGGACTAAAAGACCAAATAAAAGGGAAAGTAATTGAACTAGGATTTGAAAAATTCGATGAGTCAATGGATAAATTCTCTGAGAAGTTAGATGAAATAGTTGGCTCAGTCTTTGAAAACCGAGTTGAATCAGCCAGTCAAGTCATTGCACAAGCGATCGCACTTTACGAAAATCTCCTAGAACAACAGGAAAAAGCTCACAACGAAACTCTGGAACAACGTGAGGCTGAAAAGATGTGGATTTATCAAAAGCGCGAAGAACTTGAGCAAGTACAAAATGGGTTGGAAGTCATTCTCAGTAAATGTACTATTATTTAATCGCCTTGCTTACAGGCTTCAGTTCTTAACAAGTGCGATGATCGCAGCTACCAGTTTGGCAGGATCGGCTGGTTTTGCGATATGGAGTTGAAATCCGGCTGTAAAAACCTGTTTTTGTGTCGTTTCTGCGGCGTAAGCACTTAGGGCGATCGCCGGAATTTGTCCACCTAAATTGGCGGGCATCGCTCGTAACTTGCGGATTAAAGTGTAACCGTCAACTTCTGGCATACCTAAATCGCTTAACAGCAAATCTGGTTTTGATTCCATAATCGCAGTCAGTGCTTCACTGGCAGATGCTGCGATCGTCACGATTGCTCCCTGCTGTTCCAATAGAAAGGACAGAAACTCAAGGGTATCAGCATTATCATCAACAATTAACAAACGTATTCCTTCTAGTGGAGCATAAAGCATACCCAATGAATAGGAATCGTCTGATACATTGTGATTTTCCTTTTCTAATTCCAGATGTTGAAATATGGGTAAGCTAACTGTAAACGTCGCACCTTTTCCTTCTCCTAAGCTCTCTGCCCAAACTGTACCACCATGTAACTCGACAAGTTGGCGCACAATCGCCAAACCAAGTCCTAGTCCACCAAAACTTCTGGTTGTAGCACTATCTGCCTGACGAAAATACTCGAATACATGTGGCAGAAAGTCGGGACTAATACCTTTACCCGTATCACTGACTCTCAGTTGTACCTGAGAATTAATCTGTTCTAAGTAGACTTCTACCTGTCCACCAGATGGTGTGAATTTAACGGCGTTAGAGAGCAGATTCCAAATAATTTGTTGAATACGATTACTATCACCCTTCACCTGTCCAATTGCTGTATCCAAATGAAGATTAATTTGAATAGACTTGGCTTCTGCTGCCAATTGCACTGTCTCTAAGGCAGCTTCAATAGTAAAAACAAGATTAACGGTTTCTAAATTAAGTGCTAGCTTGCCCTGGAGAATCCGAGATATATCCAACAAATCTTCAATCAACTGAGCCTGTAGTTCAGCATTTCGTTCGATTGTCTCCAGGGCACGCACAGTAGTAGCTTCGTTTAATGAACGATTTTTCAGTAGCTTTGCCCACCCCAAAATTGGATTAAGAGGAGAACGAAGTTCATGAGAGACAATTGCTAAAAATTCATCTTTAATCCGGTTTGCAGTTTCAGCAACTTCTTTTGCCCGTTGGCGTTCTTCTGCTATTGCTAAAGCCTGATCACGGAGGTTTTTATATTCCTGAACTCGGAACGTTAAATCTGTGAAATCTTCAATTGAGAACAGAGCATAAAATCTATCTCCATCAAATGCAGGCACAGCAGTAACGGTTGTGTGTTGAATCCGGTATTTATCTTGGGATATAGGTACAGGAATGATATATTTATGCAGTTGAGAAGAAAAGATTGTCGGAGGCCCGCCTTGAAAAATTTGGTACAATCGGCTAGCATAACGAGATTGATTCAGATGAGGAAAGTATTCCTGAATAGAAATTCCTAAAATCTTACTTCTGGGAATTTTCGTCCATTCTTCTAAGCAGCAATTCCAGAAGATAACAATATAATCTGACTGTAGAACAAAAGCTCCTAAAGGAATTTTATCTAAAAGGCTAAATTTTTCCTGAGCTTGTTCAATTATATTCATTGGATTATCAAACTTTTTTCAGACTTTTATCAACGCTTTTTGTGACTAATTGGATTATTTTCTTATTCCCATTTCTTCGTTAATTGCATTGATGAGTACATCAAAAGTACCCACTAGAAAGATTAAAATAATATCTCCGATAATTTCCAAGCGTTCAATTGTGAATCGCGCTTGTGCTAGTAAAATTTTTGAATCGCTTTCAGATGCAGATAACAATAAATTTTCAACTGTATCTTCTAAATAGACAGGCAATGTATAGTTTATATGGCGCTTTAGGACATTACTGAGTGAACCCATTACCCCATTTATTACAATGTTACCAATTTCGCTCAGGGTGCCAATTTTCACTGCATCTAGGTCAACTGAGCCTGGATCTTCACCTGTAAGCACTGCAACCAATGTTGATGCGCTGTCAGTTGGAAAAATCAAGCTAGCAGTGCCATAAAAAGAGCCTGTAAAGGGCAGTTTTACAAATGCCAAAGTCTCCTCATGAAATCGTGTTGTTAATTCTTGATAGGCATCGGCAGCAGTTAACACTTTAACAACTGGAATTTTGAGGCGAATGTGAGAGTCTACCATCTCATTAAGTAGACTTGCTGCTCGACCAACTCCAATATTAATTAACTCTTGTAGGGCATCCAGTTCTTCTGCTGTCACATTCATGAAAACTCATTCCTTGGTATTAAGAACTTCTTGGACTGCCTTTCGCAATTCATTTTCTTTTGGCGGTTTATTAATAAAGTTTACTGCCCCCAGGCTATAACTTTGATTGCGTGCCCCTTCTTGGATATCAGCTGAAATGATAATTGTCGGAATTTTTAATTCTTGATCTTGCATAGCTTTTAGAAATTCAAACCCATTCATCTCTGGCATTAGAAGATCCGCTAACACACAATTTGGCTTATGGTTGTAAACCATTTCTAATCCTTCACGCCCATTAGTTGCTTCTATAATTTCATAACCATCGACTTGCAGAAACTTGCGGATCATTCTGCGAGAAAAGGCTGCATCATCGATAATCAAAACCATTGCCATCAAGTTTGCCCTTTTGTGCTTTAGCTTAATAATTCTTGATTTAGGTCAAGTAACCTCTATTATTAATTAAAATTAAGCTGTATAATCATAAAAAAATATAATTTTACAATTAAACTGAATAGTTTCGCAAAAATGATTAAGCTTGCTGAGACTATAATGCTATGTTGTGTAACTAAAATTTTTAATATTGGAAACTTTTTAAAATTGGTTAAGTATTTTCAATCCGATTTAATTCCAGCTTTGCTTTCAAAAGCCAATGCAAAATTGTTGTGTGGTGGATATTGGATACCCGCTCGATTTCTCGCCGGGTCATGCCATTAAGATAGATTTCGAGTCATAGTTGCTTGACATCGCTTGAGTAGCATCAAGGTTAGTAAGATTCGAGAAACTGACGATCGCATTGTTTGCACTTGTAACAAAAGTCTGTCTTGACGACGACCATTTTTGAAAGTTGGAGTTGAATGGCGACGAAAACATTGTATGTCTCTTACTATATTATTATGGCAAACATTATCTTTTCAACATTAAAAAAGACAAACATCTTTCTTTAGAGAGATATTGCTGAGATTTCAAATGAGATTAGTAGTAGCATAAGATATAGAAATTTATAATCGATTAACCAATGGAGTTAAATGAAATTGACGATGATATAGAAGCATTTCTGGTTGAAAGCTATGAGAACCTGAATCAAATTGAACGAGATATTATTGAGCTAGAAAAAGCATCATCAAAAGATGAAGCATTAGTTCGCATTTATCGCTCACTCCACACGCTCAAAGGAAATTGCGGCTTTTTACCGTTTCCTAATTTGGAATCACTTGCTCATGCTGGGGAGAATTTGCTCTCGTGTCTGCGCGATCGCCAGCTAGCAATCACCCCTGACATGATTAGTACTTTACTACAAACAGTTGACACGATTCGGCAAATCTTGTCTCAAATTGAAACAACAAAGCATGAGGGCGATCGCGATTATTCAGCACTGCTCAGAGCTTTAACCCAATTGTCAGAAACTCAACAGACTTCAAAAGTCTCTCAATGGCATGAGCCTGTTGTGAATATACAAACGCCACAAATAGAGGCAGAAGCTCAAAGAGATCCAGTAGGTAGTGAGTCTGTTGAATTTCTCAATCACGAGCTCACAGAAATATCAATGACAACATCAGAATCTGCTTATATCCGAGTCAATGTTAATCTGCTAGATCAGATGATGAACCTAGTGGGTGAACTCGTTTTAGCCCGTAACCAGGTAATTCGATTTAGTAGGAAGTTTAAGGATAATGGTTTTGCTGCTACCTGCCAGCGCCTTAACCTACTTACAGCCGAGTTGCAGTCAGGGGTGATGAAAACTCGGCTGCAACCAATTAGTTCCATCTGGCAAAAGTTCCCTCGCGTCACACGCGATTTAGCGATCGCTTCCGGTAAACAAGTTGAGGTGGAGATGGAGGGGGCAGATACTGAACTAGACAAAAGTATTATTGAAACAATTAAAGACCCCTTGACGCACTTAGTACGCAACTGCATCGATCATGGTATAGAATTACCAGCCGAGCGGGTTGCTTGTGATAAGCCAAGCTTAGGACGGCTATTTCTCAGAGCCTTTCACGAAAGTGGCAAAGTGAATATTGAGATTGGCGACGATGGTCGCGGTCTGAATTTAGAACGACTTAAAGAGCGATCGCAGCAACTTGGTTTAGTGAGCGCTGTACAGGCGGCGGCCATGAGCGAGTCAGAAGCAATGAACTTAATTTTTTTACCCGGCTTCTCGACTGCTGAACAGGTGACTAACCTTTCCGGGCGGGGTGTTGGGATGGATATTGTCAAGAGCAATATTGAGAAGATTAACGGAACGGTTGAAATTCACAGCCAACAGGGACAAGGAACGACCTTCAAAATCAAGATTCCGTTGACATTGGCAATTATTCCAGCATTGATTGTCAGTAGTGGCGGCGATCACTATGCTATTTCTCAAGCGAGTCTACAAGAGCTAGTACGCCTAGAAACACAAGCACTTAATAGGATTGAGATGTTATACGATGTGCCTGTGTATCGCTTGCGGGGTAATCTTGTGCCATTGGTTTACCTCAATCAAGTGTTACACCAAGATAGTGTCACCAACTTAGAAACACTCAGTTTGGTAATTGTGGAAGTTGATAACTATCGCTTTGGACTGGTCGTGGACACAATTGAAGACATCCAAGACATTGTGGTTAAACCTTTAGGAAAACAGTTAAAAGCCCTATCCCTATTTGCAGGAGCCACTATTTTAGGAGATGGCACAGTGGCATTAATTATTGATGTTGTCGGTCTGGCAAACCGAACTGGTATAACCGCAAAACAAAAGCAGTTGTTGAGCGAGAATGGTGCAAATAGTCAAGAGCAAACAGCCGATCGCCAAAAAATTTTGCTGTTTGAGGGGCCCGAAGGCGCACGCATGGGCATTCCACTGGCGATCGCCCTGCGCCTCGAAGAGATTCTTGCTTCTGCTGTCGAAAAAGTGGGTAATCAGGATGTCTTGCAATCTTACGGTCAAATTCTGCCACTGATTGATCTTCAGAAGATATTTGCCGATTGCGATGCCTTCTCTACGAGACGCTACGCGAACGGCGGGCTACGCCAACGCAATCACCTTCATGATCAAGCTTTGGCGACAGTTGCAGAAACGCTCCAGATAATTATTGTCTCTCCTTATGCAGAACTCAGTGTTGCGCTAGTGGTTGAGCGCATTCTCGACATTGTGGAAGAACCACTGACTATTAAAGGTATCTCTAGTAGACCTGGTGTGCTTTTCTGTGCTGTAATTCAAGGAAAAATCACAGAAATTCTGGACATTGAGACTGTAATTCGCATTGCTAACCCTCATTTGCTGCAACTGGCCACTCATGACTGAACAACAAATTTGCACATTTTTTCTCAAAGGAGTTTACTTTGGTCTTGACGTGCAACACGTTCAAGAAGTGATTCGTCCACAGGCAATAACTCGTGTACCTTTAGCACCACCAGATATCTGTGGGTTGATTAATTTACGTGGACAAATTATTACTGTGATCGATTTGCAGCGTCGATTAGAGATGAGTGAGCCGCAGACACAATCAACTACAAACCTTGTAGATGCAGCCCAGGGATTTAATATTGTTGTATGTTCGGCTCATGAAGTAGTCAGTCTGCTCGTCGATTATGTGGGAGATGTTTTAGAGTTCGCACAAAACAGCTTTCAACCTCCACCCGCAACCTTAAAAGGTAGAATGCATCAGATGCTAGCAGGAGCTTACCCGCTCCCAGACGGATTTCTGTTAGTTCTAGACGCCGATAAAATTCTAGATGTGAATTTCACAAGTCAGATTATCGAATAATTCAGGAGCGCTTTGCAATGACTACGAATCGGGCTGGGAAAACAGCCAACTCTAAATCTCCCTCGGTGGATAGTGCAGATTTGCAACCGACCGATGACAGTGTGACAAAAGTGCAATTGCAAGCGTTACTAATAGCACTGAAGGCTGCAAAAAACGGTGATTTTACCGTCCGTTTAGCTGATGAGAATAATCAACTAGGTGAAATTGCCTTAGTTTTTAATGAATTGGTGAGCTTAAATCAAAACTTTGTTAACGAAGTTAATCGCTTGGCATCCGAAATTGGTATCCAAGGTAAGCTCGGTTCTCAAGCCGTTGTTAAAAAAGCAGGTGGGAGTTGGAAAGAATCGCTCGACAACTTAAATCAGATGTCTACGAATTTAAGAGAACAGATAAAAGGTATTAATGAGGTCAGCCTTGCCGTCGCTCAAGGAAATTTGTCCAAGCAAATCGAGGCAAGCAATGCAGGAGAGTTTAAGCAACTCACGGATAATGCAAATCAGATGATTAGCAGCCTCAGGTCTTCAATCAGACAGATGACAGAGGTGGCAACAGCAGTTGCGTCTTCCTCAGAAGAACTGACAGCAGTCAGCAAAGAAATGACTGAGAACGCCGAACAAACAGCCGAACAGGCCATTTCCGCCTCTGCCTCTGCTGAACAGGTAAGTCAGAATACCAATACAGTTGTAACTGCCGTGGAAGAGATGAATGCTAGCATTCGAGAAATTGCTAAAACCGTTACCCAAGGAGCAAAGGTGACGACTGAGGCAGTTAAAACAGCTGACCACACGAACGAGACAATTAACAAACTCGGTCAAAGCAGCATCGAAATTGGCAAAGTTATAAAAGTTATTACCTCGATCGCAGGGCAAACAAACTTGCTAGCACTCAATGCGACAATTGAGGCGGCTAGAGCCGGAGATGCAGGTAGAGGATTTGCCGTAGTCGCAAACGAGGTGAAAGAATTAGCCAAACAAACGGCAAATGCTACTGAAGATATAAGCTTGCGAATTGAAGCAATTCAGACAGATACAAAGGGTGCCGTTCAAGCCATCACTCAGATTACTAGTATTATCAATCAAATCAATGACTTCCAAAGCACGATCGCCAGCGCTATTGAGCAACAAACTGCAACTACGAATGAAATTGGTCGAAATATGGCTGAGGCAGCCAAAGGAACATCAGATATTGCCAAAAGTATTGGAATTGTGGCACTCAATACTCAAAGTACTACTACTGGAAGTAGTAATACGTTACAAGCAGCCACAGAACTATCCCGTATGGCAGTAGATTTGCAGAAAGTCGTCAACCAGTTCAAATATTAACAGGAGGCAGTCTCAAAGAAGAGGCAGGGGGAGCAGGGGGCGAGAGGAGATTATTTTAGAATACAACAATGATAGGACTTACGCATTGACAATAAATACCAAATATGTAAAACGTGAAAAACCACATCTTACGTAGGGGTTTAGCATGCTAAACCCCTACAGCATCGTCTATTTACGATCAAAGGAGAATTAATCAAAGCCTGAAACAACCTATTTTTGTTAACGCACATCACAATGGATTTGTACAGTGCGTAAGTCCTAAATGAGTCTTTGAACTCCATTAAAGAGCCTTTGAACTTCATTAAAGAGCCTTTGAACTTCATTAAAGAGTCTTTGAACTCCATTAAAGAGTCTTTGAACTCCATTAAAGAGTCTTTGATACTCCTAAACAAGCATAAAAATTCCTCTTGTCCCCTTGTCCCCAATCCCCAATTCCCAATGCCCAAAATCCGGGTACTCGTTGTTGATGACGCCGTAGTAGTACGGAGTCGAATAAGTAAAATTTTGTCTAGCGATCCAGAACTAGAGGTGGTAGGAGTCGCGGCTAACGGTCGCATTGCCCTTGCCAAGATTTCCCAAGTTAATCCCGATGTAATTATCTTGGATATCGAGATGCCGGAGATGGATGGTTTGCAAACCCTGTCCGCTATCCGAAAAATGTATCCACGTTTACCAGTGATTATGTATAGTACCTCCACACGCAGCGGAGCGATCGCAACGCTGGAAGCTCTTTCTTTAGGTGCTTCTGACTATGCCACAAAACCTAGTAACTTAGGAAATGTAGAGGCAACAACTCAACATATTCGGGAAGAATTAATTCCCAAAATCAAGGTATTTGGTGGATTTTTCCCACCAAGGGCAATTACACCTCCAGTTATTTTCCCCGTTCGTAGCGACATACAGCAGGTGGAGGTTGTGGCAATTGGGGTTTCTACTGGAGGCCCGAATGCTCTAACTGTAGTGCTTAGGGAGTTTCCAGCAGATTTATCAGTGCCGATTTTGATTGTGCAACATATGCCGCCAATGTTTACGAAACTACTAGCTGAACAATTATCTTCCAAGTGTCAAATTCCAGTAAATGAAGCGGTTTCTGGACAGATACTAGAACCTGGACATGCCTGGATTGCACCGGGAGATTTTCATTTAATTGTGCAACGCGACAAAACTGTGGTTCGACTTGCCACCCATCAAGCATCAAAAGAAAATTCCTGTCGTCCTTCAGTGGATGTGCTGTTGCGATCAGTTGCACAGGTTTATGGGGCTGGGGCGATCGCAGTTATCCTCACGGGTATGGGGCAAGATGGGTTGCATGGCTGTAAGTGCATACGGGAGGCGGGTGGACAGGTACTTGCACAAGACAAAGCTACTAGCGTCGTCTGGGGAATGCCTAGTTTTGTTGTTAATGCCGGGCTTGCCAATCAAATTCTTCCGCTTAACCAAATCGCAGATGAAATTATGCACAGAATTCGTTTCAATCAACTTCCTCTTTCAGGGCTGTAATAAAACAGATTATGGGTGTAAACACCATTGATTTTGAGTATCTTCGTGAATTAGTTCATGCTCATTCAGCGGTTGTGTTGTTTGGTGATAAAACCTATTTAGCAGAGTTACATTTACAGCCAATTGCTGAATCGGCAGGATTCGTCTCGATCGCTGATTTGGTTACTTACTTGCGAACTCAGCCGTTTAATAGTCTTCACGTCCAGACAATTGAGGCGCTAGTCACAAACGAAACCTCATTCTTCCGTGATAAACACCCTTTTGAAGCATTGAAACAATACGTGCTACCAGAGTTAATTAAACAACGCGCAATTGAGCGATCGCTCAACATTTGGTGTGCTGCCTGCTCGAATGGACAAGAACCATATAGCATCGCCATACTAATTTATGAACATTTTCCCATGCTTACCAATTGGTCGCACAAGCTAATTGCTAGTGATTTTTCTACTAAGGTTTTAGCGCGTGCCCGCGAAGGGCATTATAACCAACTTGAAATTAATCGGGGACTACCTAAAAATATTCGCGATCGCTACTTTCAAAAGCTAGATACCAACTGGCGAATAAACGAGCGAATTCGCCAGATGGTTGATTTTCGTCAGTTGAATCTTTTGCAATCTTGGTCATCTCTGCCGCAATTTGACGTGATCTTTTTACGGAATGTTTTAATCTACTTTGATATTGTTACCAAGAAAGCCTTGCTAAAAAAGATAAAGCAGCAATTAAGACCAGATGGCTACTTGTTTCTCGGTAGTGGTGAAACGACTATCAGCCTAGATGAATCATTCAAGCGAGTTTCATTTGACAAAGCTATCTGCTATCAATTGCACAATCCTGAAGTTGAAATTTCCAATTAAAGTAAAAATTAGCAAGCTGCTATTTGCAGCCACCTATGAGGTATTTTACTTGAGCGGGTCGTGTCCCCAATTCTTTAAAGAGTAGCACCAGCGTGTGTGTTCTAAGTCGTCACCCGATGGCTGCTGCGCCATGTGACGGTGGACGTAACTAATAACTTTCTTCATGTGCGAAAGGTCATCATCGGTATAGTCATCTTTTTTCTGCAATAACTGGATGATACGCCGCCCAGATTTATGACCAATTGACTCATCATCGCCATCCTTTTGCCCCACAGTTTGCGACTCATCCGT
Organism: Nostoc sp.; assembly: GCF_036916575.1. Taxonomy (GTDB): domain Bacteria; phylum Cyanobacteriota; class Cyanobacteriia; order Cyanobacteriales; family Nostocaceae; genus Nostoc. Next base: position 108,538 of record NZ_JBALGC010000123.1, on the reverse strand, counting down.
ATCTAGCCAAGACTCTAGCTCCTTGGGTGTCATATTCACAACTTGATGAAACTCGTCAATCACTGATTTAACATCTTTGCTCATGATTAAACATTACTCCTCTACTTTCTTCAAAGCATCAGGCTTGTGAGCAGCTTGTTTTCCTGTCTTATCACTTTCAACTAAGTACTCAGGGTTATCTTCACTTGCAGCGATATGGTGTTCTTTAATATCTGTAGGTGAAGTGAGTTTCTTTACTACTTTGCCAGTTGTCTTACCTTGTGAAGTGTTCCATTCAACCCGATCACCCTTTTTGAATTGTTCAGCCACATTCATTTCCTATTTGATGTTTTATACCTACTAACGTCACATTATGTCTACGACTTGAAAAGCAGCCATCATTCTAGTGATAGAGAAAACATCCGTTATTAAGCCAGTAATTTAATTAGGTGTAAGATGAAAAATTAGGCGATCGCTACAACCAGCTTGATACAATAGCTGTGCCGCAGCTACGCCCGTCGTAAGACATTGCCTCATAATGAAAAAAGATTAAGCAGATCCTCAGAAAACTCTCAATGAGCCAGACCACGCTAAATTTAGTTGCAATATCTGTTTTTCTGATCACCATGTCCAGCCTACTGGGGCCATTCATTCACTTGTCGCCCGCAGTACCAGCGCTTGCTACCTTCGCTATTTTGGGAATAGCGACTTTTGACAGTTTTAGCTTGCAAGGCAAAGGTGGTACTATCTTTTTAGATTGGATTGCTGGTTTTTCAAGTGAACACCGCGATCGTATCGTTCACCACGAAGCAGGGCATTTTTTGGTCGCTTACCTGTTAGGTATTCCCGTTACCGGCTACACCCTTAGCGCTTGGGAAGCTTGGAAACAGGGTCAACCTGGGCAAGGCGGCGTTAGCTTTGATGATGGGGAATTAGCATCTCAACTAGAAGTGGGTAAAATCAGTGCCCAAATGCTAGACCGCTACTGCACTATTTGGATGGCGGGTATTGCTGCTGAAACCCTAGTTTTTAATAATGCTGAGGGTGGATCTGATGATAAAAACAAGCTGATAGGAGTCTTGACAATTTTGGGATTTCCTGAATCAGTTTATCAGCAGAAATTGCGGTTTCATACCCTGCAAGCAAAAACCCTACTGGAAGAAAATCGCTCTAGCTACGAGGCTTTAGTTAATGCCATGCGACAACGCACTTCAGTAGAAGATTGTCATACTGAGTTAAGAGATAGGAGTTAAGAGTTAGGAGTTAGAAGTGGGGGAGCAGGGGGAAAATAACCAATGCCCAATTCACACTTTCAAGAAGAAACAACCTTCAGATGTGGGACATGACATAAATAGTTCGAGGCAATAACCCGATTACGCCCAGCAGTTTTAGCCTGTAGCAAGCATTGATCGGCACGATGCAACAGACTCTCTCCTTGATCATCATCCTCAGCTTTCAGACAGGCTGTGCCCAGGCTAATCGTAATATTAATTGTCAGTTTATTGCTAAGTGAAAATGGTTCCTCGGAAACTACCTGATTAAGACGACGGGCGACGACTACTGCTTCTTCATCGGTAGCGTTAGCCAGAAGAATTACAAATTCTTCGCCACCATAGCGAAATGGTATGTCTTGACAGCGCAAATTGTATCGCAGACGCTGACACAGCAATTGCAAGATGCGATCGCCTATTAAATGCCCATGAGTATCGTTAACTTTCTTGAAATGATCTATATCCAGAATAATCAAACTCAGAGAAGTTTTTTGAGTTTTAGCTCTTTTAATTTGTCTGGGTAATTCCCATTGTAAAGCACGACGATTATTTAATTCTGTCAACGAATCGGTTAAGGCGATCGCTGATAACATATCATTTGTCTGGATCAAATCTCGGTATCTTTGCGCTATCTGCAAGCCAACAGTTAATTGAGCAAGTATTAGTCCATGATTGGCGGTTAACTCTGCCAAACTATGGTCTGTTTTTTCTTCAATAAGATGCCAAATATAAGCATCGGCTCCTTGCTTTAATGCCGCAGCACTCATCTCCAATTCACTTTGCCAACCATACATATTTCTATCAGTAAGCTGCTGGAGACGATCCTCGAAGAGAATACAGTATATGCAGGATAGCTTTGTCTGGTCTTTCAACCAACTGCATAGTTCCATACTGCCATCCAGGCTAGCCTGCACAAGTATTATATCAGGGGGTGTAATTTGAATCCGCGACACTGCCTGATTAAGATTGTCTATAACTTCTACACTAAAAGCAGTTGGATAACGGATCTGATCTGGAAGTGTGGCGATAAAGTTATTCTTTCCAAAGACCAGAATAGAAATATTAATTGCTTCATTTTTTATCATATTTAAATTTTCAAGAGATTAACTTAACTAAAGCTTACTGTGATTGTTGCCTAATACTAAATACTAAATATCTTGCTTGAGGCAGAGTTATATTTATTGCTCTCTGATTTTTTTTTACCCTCAATCTACAATAAATTTCTAACTCTCATCTCCTCTTAAGACTTTAATATTTACTACTACAATTTCTGAAACCTTCTCTGATGACAACTAATGTCTTCTTTACAGTATATTTTTAAAACAGTAAAAACACTGAATATTATTTGTAGCCTAAAAACTATTACTGTAGTTTCTTAAGTATTATTTTCCTGATGAAATTACAAAAATAAATACTTTGCAATCACTGCAACTTAGAGAGCAAATTTTCTCCCTAAGTAAAAAAATAATTTATAAAATAAAATTTTTTCATTCAATTACAAAAGCCAAAACTTTTTCATTGAATGCAAAATCTTATTTACCAAAGAGCACTTAAGCCTTTTTGTTTAAGCACTAGTACAGCGGGCGCGTAAATCCAGCTACCATCTCAATTAATCGGCTAATTGATTAAGCCCTTTGTTAAGGGTAGGCAACTCCCGCTACAGTGTACTAGGCTTTTATCAAGTATCAAGTTAGGGGTTGAATTGCCAAAAAACGCGAATTAAATAGGCAGCAAAACTCATTTTTATTAAAGCAAGTACTTTTCTGGCACTAACATTTCTACAATTACAGATCGAATTTATCGGATAAAAAATTTAGAATTTAAATGAGGTCTGAATCAAAGGATAAAATATATTAATAGGATAAACAAGATGTCTCTGCTTACGCTTAATTTCGGGAAATTAATTAGTTTCTAGCTTTTCCACAAGCAGAAATAATAGAAAAAAATTTTGTTAACGTAACCTAAGATATTAATATCTAAACTTTTGTGAAAAGCTAGAATCGGATCAATAACCCTCAACAGTGTAACCAGCGGCAACAATTACCTGTTTGATTGACTCCTCAGAAGCTGCGGATTCTACCGTCACAGTTTTAGCATTAACATCCACATCCACCTTGGCTTCAGGTTCCATAACGTGGATGGATTCAGTAATTGTTTCTGCACATCCCTCACAAGCAATATTTGATACTTTCAGTTTTAGTGCCATTTGTTACCCCAATATGCGAATTTGAAATTATTTCTTAAGCATTAATTTTAACCACCAATATGCGATCGCACATCCTCCTAAGGTAAGGTAGTGGTGTAAAAGCATCATAATACCTGCATATAGCTGATCGACTGGCACGATTCGCTGGCAGTAATATAAAACAAAATGCAAGAATATATAAAGCTATTTATGAAAATACACCTATTTAGTGCCCCTACGCCCAAGTCTAAAGTCTAAAGTTAAAAACACCCATGTCTTCAAATCCCCAGTACCTAAGCGGTAACGAAATTCGCAACATATTCCTCGACTTCTTTGCCCAACGGGAACACCAAATTCTCCCAAGTGCCTCCCTCGTGCCAGAAGACCCAACCGTGCTGCTGACGATCGCGGGGATGCTACCATTTAAGCCGATATTTTTGGGGCAACGCACACCAGAATTTAAGCGGGCTACGACTTCCCAAAAGTGTATCCGCACCAACGACATCGAAAATGTCGGACGCACTAAACGGCATCACACGTTTTTTGAGATGCTGGGTAACTTCAGCTTTGGTGATTATTTTAAAGAACAAGCGATCGCTTGGGGTTGGGAAATTTCCACACAAGTCTTTGGCTTCTCGCCAAACAATCTGGTTGTCAGCGTTTTTGAAGATGATGATGAAGCCTTTGGGATTTGGCGTGATCAAATTGGTGTGCCGGTAGCGAGAATTAAGCGCCTGGGCGAAGATGATAATTTTTGGGTATCTGGGCCGACTGGGCCTTGTGGACCTTGTTCAGAAATATATTACGACTTCCACCCCGAACGCGGTGACGAAAATATAGATTTAGAAGACGATTCCCGGTTCATCGAGTTTTACAACCTCGTGTTCATGCAATATAACCGGGATGCGTCAGGGAATTTAACGCCGCTGCAAAACAAGAATATCGACACCGGCATGGGTTTGGAGAGAATGGCGCAAATCCTCCAAAAAGTGCCCAATAACTACGAAACTGACTTGATTTTTCCAATTATCCAAACAGCAGCCCAAATTGCTGGTATTGATTACCACAAAAGTGATGAAAAAACCAAAGTCTCTCTGAAAGTCATTGGTGATCACGTTCGTTCTGTTGTCCACATGATCGCCGATGAAATCCGCGCCTCCAACGTGGGACGGGGTTATGTGTTGCGACGATTAATTCGGCGCGTGGTACGTCATGGACGATTAATTGGCATTGATGGCGAATTTACCACCCAAGTTGCCGAAACTGCGATCGCTCTTTCTGAATCAGCTTACCCCAATGTACACCAACGGGAAGCAGCAATTAAAGCTGAACTGCAACGAGAAGAATCTAACTTTCTCACAACTCTCGACAGAGGCGAAAAACTGCTGGAAGAAATCGTCCAAGAACTGAAACAGCAGGGAAACACCCAAATTAGCGGTAAAAGTGCCTTTAAACTCTACGACACCTACGGTTTCCCACTTGAACTAACTCAGGAAATTGCTGCTGAAAATGACCTCACAGTTGATGTTGAGGAATTTGAGGCAGAAATGGAAATCCAAAAAGAACGTGGTAGAGATGCACACGAAACCATCGATTTAACTGTGCAAGGTTCCCTCGACAAACTTGCAGAACACATCCAAGCCACGGAGTTCTTAGGCTATACCCAACCTGCAACGACGGCGAAAGTCGAAGCAATTTTGGTAGAAGGTGTTTCCCAAGAGGAAGCAGAAGCGGGAACACAGGTGCAAATTGTCCTTGACAAAACATCATTTTATGCTGAATCCGGCGGACAAATCGGCGATCGCGGTTATATATCTGGTGATGGTATTCTAGTCCGGGTGGAAGATATGAAGAAAGAATCTGATTTCTTTATTCACTTCGGACGCATCGAACGCGGTACACTGCGCGTCGGCGATCGTGTTACAGCCCAAATTGATTCGGCTTGTCGGCGTCGCGCCCAAGCTAACCATACCGCAACGCACCTGTTGCAAGCGGCGTTGAAGAAAATTGTTGATGATGGCATATCTCAAGCTGGTTCTCTGGTTTCCTTTGACAGGTTGCGCTTTGACTTCAACTGTCCGCGTGCGTTGACAGCAGAGGAAGTCCAACAAATTGAGGAACAGGTGAACACTTGGATTGCCGAAGCCCATACTGCAAAGGTAGAAGTATTACCTTTAGCAGAGGCGAAAGCTAGGGGTGCTGTTGCCATGTTCGGCGAAAAATACGGCGAGGAAGTGCGGGTGATTGACTTCCCTAACGTATCAATGGAACTATGTGGTGGAACTCATGTCAGTAATACTGCTGAAATTGGCGTCTTCAAGATTATCTCAGAAGCTGGCGTAGCTTCTGGGGTGCGGCGTATTGAAGCTGTTTCGGGGCCGGCAATACTGGATTATCTCAATCTTCGAGATAAAGTAGTTAAGGATTTGAGCGATCGCTTTAAAGTAAAACCCGAAGAATTACCAGACAGAATCACAAGTCTGCAAAGTGAACTCAGAACTAGCCAGAAGGAATTAGAAACCTTAAAGGTACAGTTAGCGATCGCAAAATCTGACAGTTTGCTACAAACAGCCCAAACTGTAGGCGATTATAAAATTATCGTCGCTCAATTAGAAGACGTTGATCCAGAATCTTTGAAAACCGCAGCCGAACGCTTACTGCAAAAACTGGGTAACGGTGCGGTAGTGCTGGGTTCTGTTCCAGAAGTTGGGAAAGTTAGTATAGTTGCAGCTTTTAGTCCAGAAGTGAACAAAAAAGGTTTGCAAGCTGGTAAATTTGTGGGTGCGATCGCTAAAATCTGTGGTGGCGGTGGCGGTGGAAGACCGAACTTAGCCCAAGCCGGCGGACGCGATGCGAGTAAATTACCAGAAGCGTTGGAACAAGCCCAAAGTGAGTTAAAGTCAGCGTTGAGTTAACTATCTTCTGGTTCAACGAGAGGGAGAAGTGTAACGCACCACTCGAATTGATAGTTTGCATACCTTTAATACCATTTCACGAAATGCTTGCTTGATACAAATGATTTATCTCTAACTCTTTCCCCCTATTCCCTGCTAAGAGCTCCTTGCTCCCCTGCTGCCTATTTGTATCAATCTTATAGTGAAATGGTATAACAGGGGGCTTCAGCCCCTTGTCTATTCTATCAAGTAGCAATCAGCATGATAAATCTTCAAAATCACCCCGTTCCAGTGATAGTAGATACAGACGGTGGTGTTGATGATGCCTTGGCTTTGATTATGGCATTGAATTCACCCCAATTAGACTTAAAAGCAATCACTGTTGTAGCTGGCAATATTAACGTAGATCAGGCTGCTAATAATGTGTTGCGCGTAGTGAGTATTGTTAAACCCAATACTTTGCCCATCGTTGCTAAAGGCTGTGAAAAACCACTGGTGAAACTTATCTTGAATGCCGCAGGGATTCATGGTGCAGATGGTCTTGGTGAACTAAATCGCTTTAAGGAAGCTGATGGTACACCTCGCTATCCCAAACTTACTATTGAGCCATCTATAGAGAATGCGATTGATCTGCTTCTTAAGGCAGCTCAAGAGTACGGCGACAGTCTGACTATTATTACTTTAGGGCCACTTACGAATGTCGCAACAGCGATTCAGAAAGATGCCGCAACGATGAAAAAAATCGGGCGAATTGTGATCATGGGTGGGGCTGTGACTGTACCTGGAAATATTACAGCAGCGGCGGAATTTAACTTTTTTGTAGATCCCGATGCGGCTCAAATCGTGATGGAATCGGGAATTCCTCTGACCTTAGTTGGTTTAGATGTAACGATGAAAGTCCCCTTAACACGCCAAGTTGTTGAAGAAAATTTACAGCATCATCCTTCAAAAGTTAGCCAGTTTATTGCCGATTGCACTAGAATTTATATGGCTTTCCATCGTGACAACGAAGGCTTTTACGGGTGTTATCTACACGATCCCTTAGCGATGGCGGTTGCTATTGATCCTAGTTTAGTCAAAACAGAGTGCCTCTATATAACAGTGGAAACCCAAGGACGATTTACTACTGGAATGTCATTGGCAGATCGACGCGATCGCCGAAATGAGTCAGCTAATCCTCCCAATGTAGAAGTTTGTTTAGATGTGGATACTGAACGGTTTATGCAGCTGTTTGCTCAACTTGGTAATCTGCCTGTAGGAATGTGAAATTTAAATATAATTAAACCCAATCTCACCTAAACCATCTCAAATTCTAATTGATGACTCTTAAGAAAATCATGGGTAAAATGATCCACCACATTTGTATCAGCTAGTTCCAAATTATAAAAATCCACAGCTTCATGGTCAAAATGGGGCCCAGCGTGCCAAGTACCCTGATGTAGCTTGATAAAACAATTCCCCGGAATGCGGAAAGCAGCAATCTCTTCTAATACTGGTTCATTCACATGATTATCAGGAGGACAAACTGCAATTAACCAATCCTTCCCTTCCAAAGAACCCAGACATTGAGTGCATTGCACATGGCGAGTAATTTTGTGAAACTTTCGCCCTCTCTTCTCCAACCGCATAACATAAAATCGTGGAATCCCGTTTTGCAGCTTTAACTGGGCATCTTCCCCATCGTAAGCTTTGCCATCTTGACTAGCAAAAATCACCTGTCCATAACGCCGAAAGTTTTCAGAAGTCACCCATTGTGCCTGCAATTGTTGCACTGTCTTCGATGTGCTCATATCAAATCTTTGAGATAGATTACTTAGGTTTATTTTCCTCCAAAATGACTGAATTTTATACAGTCATGATGGTGACTTCCTAAGTTTAAATGCCCTACATTGTGAAAAAATAACCTCAGCTAGCTAGATAACTACGTACCTGTTCCTTTTGGCGTCGGAGGAGACTGAGAGCTTTTTGCTCTATCTGACGCACCCGTTCTCGACTAATACCCATGCGATCGCCAATTTGTGCTAAAGAAAGTTCATATCCATCACTCAGACCAAAGCGCAAGGTTAATATTTCTCGCTGCTGGGGAGACAGCTTTGCCAACAAGTCTTGTAAGTCTTGGTGGAGAGATTCTTCAACAGCATAGTCTTCAGGAGAAGGCCCATCATCCTCCAGTATGTCCTGCAATTCTGTATCCTGTTGTTCACCAACTCGCGCTTCTAAGGAGAAGGGTTGACGGGCCAAGTATAAACACTCTCGAACTTGGCTGGGTGTCAAAGATAACGCATTAGCAATTTCAGCAGTAGTGGGAACACGGCCCAGCTGTTGAGATAATTCTCGCTGCACGCGTTTAATTTTGTTCAGTTTCTCAAAGACGTGGATAGGTAAACGAATTGTCCGTCCTTGTTGAGCGATCGCTCGGGTGATTCCTTGACGAATCCACCAGTAAGCGTAGGTCGAAAACTTATAACCAAGAGCGGGATCAAATTTATCCACCCCTCGCTCTAAACCCAAAGTACCTTCTTGAATTAGATCCATAAATTCCAGGTTGCGGTGCTGGTATTTCTTCGCCACTGCTACCACTAACCGAAGATTAGCCTGAATCATTTTCTGCTTGGCTTGGTGTCCTAAATTTAGCTGTTGCTCTAGCACCTCAACACTTAACTCCACCTGATCTGCCCATTCTTGCAGCGTGGGTTCGTGCTTTAATTTCACAGCCAATTCTTCCTTAGCAGCTAGTAAATTCATCATTTGCTGCACTTGTTGGGCAAAAATAACTTCTTGTTCGCGAGTCAACAAATCTACACGCCCGATCTCTTGCAGATAACTACGCACAATATCATCTGTAGCTCGAGGTTTTTTATCTGCGGCTAAACTTTTTTTCTTCGCTTTTTGAACTTCGGTATGTGGAGATATTAAGTTGCTCATGGTTATTTGCTCCTCTGTAACCTTATCAATTTATTGGTATCAAGTCTAGCTAGATATTCAGACCCATAGCCATTTCACACTTGCTAATCAATTAATTGGCAATACTGATGAATTTTGGTCTATGATACATTACAAGTTAATTGTTGGAGATAATAAACCCAAAATCAACCCACCCTTTAATACTAACATCATCAGCAGTGACAAATCAATTACCCAAAGGTTCATTAGCATAGCCTTTGAAGTAATTACACTCTTTTATTATTGAGAATTGGAGATTTTTAAACACAATTATGTTTAGTTTAATTATCCAATGCGGTTAATATAAAAAAGAAAAAATTGCCCAAGTAATCACTTCATTTATAAAAGACAATTTACTAACAATAAATACCAACATAATTCGGATTTATTAAACCACAGAATATCTATTTTTGGGAAGTCTTAATAGTCTCGTTATACTTACATGTAATTCTCACTAAATGGAAATTACTTAAATATGAAATGTCAATTTTTTACCTCTAATTTTTTGCTAGATAATTCAATGATATCAACTTGGGTACGTAGCGGGCGATCATTAACTATGAAAGAAAGTCCTTCTCCTACTCCCCCTGCTCAAGAACACCTTTCTTTAGGAGTCCGGTTAAATACTTGTAATTAGGGATTTAGGATGACAAAGACGCGGGTATTTGCAACAATTGTGCTTGTGTCATACTGGACGCAGACATCTGCATTGAGTGCAGTATTATCAATGTAATTACTCCTGGAGACATTTTCTGAACTAAAAGTAGTAACAGTGGTCAGATTAACACCAAGCATAATACTTGGCAAGACAGCAACACCCGCGTAGCTTGCCGCCGTAGGCATTGCCACTAATATTCTAATTGAAGCGAAAAGATTTACGTTTAGAGGTGGATGGTTGATACAACAAGATTCTCCACTTCTCCAATCAGTCACAAATCATCTGAGTTCTTAAGGAAACAACATCTTAAAGCTTTCTGGCTTTACTAATTTTGACTTTAACTTGACACAATTACACAGTTATGTACTCATATAGATGATTGACTTGTTGCAAGGATTTTTGGAAAAATGGTACTACGTTGCAATTTTAACCTAACTCTTCAACCATCACTTTATTAGATACTGGTTAAGAAAAGCATTCACCTCATTAGCGCATAACCCGACATTAACTGTCTTTCCTGAATTCCTAAGAATGTCTAATCCTTGATCATTATTACGGGGGTCTGGATCAACTATTGATACATATATTTCATGTATCCGACGATCTTGAGCGATCGCTAAAGCACATGCGGGTGTGCGTCCATGAAAATAACAAGGTTCAAGAGTTACATACATTTTCAAGAAGTCGAAAGCTTTGCCTTGAATCTGGTTAAGTGCGTCAGCCTCAGCATGGTGTTTTCCTGGTGGTCACGTGTATCCTTGAGCTACTATCTCTTGGACATCTACGATCACACAGCCTACTGGTGGGTTCGGCAAAAATTCCGGCAAAGCTTTTCTGCTTTGAGCTAAAGCAGCCAGCATAAATATTTCATCCATGTTTTAGAGTAAATCATCTAGATAATTACACTACCAATAATTAGTTATCTCTTGTTAAAAAAATTCCTCTATCAAAACTTAGTAACTGTCACACTAATACCAGAATCGAGTTTAGGAACCTTGAGATACTCAATTGGCTCAGTACTTTGAGAACTTTGGGTATTTGTTGGCTTTTGACATTGCTTAAAGAAAGCGTCTGGGTTATTGATGAACTCAAACGGGTTGATTTTTTCGCATCCTCGCTCCCGCATTAGCGAAATTGATTCAGGAGTTTGTTTTGGATTATTAGTCTGTCCGATAAAATGACTCCATGTAGTGTTAATCGTGGCTGGTTCCGTCAATAAAACTCCAGCCTGATTGCGCTCACCTGTTGTCATGGGAACATTCTCTTGGTTGGCATAAGCACTATGGGAGAGAGCAAGTGCACTAATTACAACGATTAAAGTGATGGAAAAGGATTTCATAATTCAATTTATTAACATTTAATGTCAGTTTAATAATTACAATTGCCTAGATATAGAAACCAAAAAATAGCAGCCTAGTTTGAGTACTTCGGATTAACACAGCTAGTAATAAGTATAGCTAAACTTCATTAAAAATATAGTGAAGTCTAGTCAGATGTAGACTTTTGTCTGGGAGGAGGCAGCTGAGCAATCCATGCTCTAACCACGTCGTAATTTGATACTCCTCTATTATCTGCCTCTTGCTGTAACTGTGCTAACTCATATTCTTTTACCCGTACTACTAGTACCGCAAGGCGGAAGTCAAAAGTCAAAAGTCACTCATTCAAAAGTATTATAGAATAAGCTCTTTAGGGCTTTTAAATGGTCTGCTTATTTATGCCGTGCTGTACTAGCCGTTTATCTGTCATGCGTGTTACCATCCAGTTACACAGATAAGATAACATATTGTTAGATAAATCTTGGAAGGAGTATTTTGCGTCTATTGCAGAATACAAACAAAGCGATTTCAAGTTTGCGGGGAAACCTAAAATAGAGGATATAAACCCAAAGACGGACAATGGTTGTAATTTTCATACCTTAAGCCACATTAAAAAAAGTCTTTCACCAGTCTGGGCAAATTCAACTGATCGCAAGTCTTTATAAGTTTCATACTTAAATCACACAATTTTAGTATTGCAATTATCATATATTTTTCAAAATTGTCTATTATTTAGAGAAAGAATTAATTATTGCTGAAAGCTTTTGAACAGCTTACATAAATATCCATCTTGTCTTTCCAAGTGTCTTTTTTCACTGTATAAAGTTTTTCTCTGAAGTAGTTCCACTGCTTATAGACTGGCACAATTGCCTTATTCTTTATCCTTAAAGAATTAATTACTCTTATCTTTGACAAAATCAGGATCTTATCAGTAAATATACTGAAGTATGTGAATCTTTTGTAAAGTTTTTCAATTAAGTCTTTTTACAGAATATGATATTGAGTATGAGATGACTAATCAGTAATTGCTTCACTAATAACCCAAAACTAAGTTATCGGTTTCAAAAAATGGAAAGCCTCTAAATCAAGGAGAAAGTTGTGAGTTATCCTGTTTTTGTTGCCAGTTTATCAAGCAATCTCAGTTAAAGTTGCGACTAATAAAACTATTAGTTTACTTTCGATATTGAACAAACCCAACAAAAAGGCATTAGCTGACAATTAACGCAAATATTACCATTGCAAAGTAGACTACAGTGCTATTGCGAGGAAAATACTGAGAAAAATATGTCGTAAATAAATAGTCTTTTTTTATAAACTTTGTATATATTATGACGATGGAATCTTTACCCAGCTTTGAAGAAATAAATATTCAGAAATACTTAGAAGTTCTTCAACGGCGTTGGCTCCCTCTAGTCGGGATTTTTGCTATAGCTGTTACCCTTGGAAGCTTGTATGCATTTTCACTAAAACCCTCATACAAGGCAGAAGGAAGTTTGATGATTAAAACAAATCGCTCTTCCTCACTCACAGGGTTACCGGAAGATATAGGACGCCTAGAAGCTTTGAATATAAACGACAATCCCCTGGAAACTCAAGTGAGAGTTATTGGATCAAATCCAGTGATTGAGAAAACAATTAATTCCCTCAACCTCAAAGATAGTCAAGGCAAACCGCTGTCAATTCCCGACTTGGTAAAACAACTAAAAATAGAAGGAATCAAAGGCACTGATGTTGTACAACTTTCTTATAAAGGCAATCATCCTGATCTAGCTGCCAAAATCGTCAATAAAGTTATCGACAGTTATATCGACCTAAATATCAAGGCTAATCAGAATGAAGCACTGACAGCCAAACAGGTTCTCGTAACGGAAGTACCCAAAGCTGAGGAAGCTGTCACAAGAGCCGAATCAAAACTGCGGCTATTTAAAGAAAAGAATAAAGTTGTTGTCTTAGAACAAGAAGCAACCGCAGCAGTCGATACGATTTCCAAGTTAGGAAACCAAATTTCTCAAGCTTTAGCTCAACTAGATGATGTCAAAGGTCGTTTAGAACAGTTACGCAGTGAAGCTCAGGTGGATTCACAGCAAGGTGTAATTGCATCTGAATTGAGTCAAGCACCTGGAGTTCAGAAAGTGCTTGCCCAACTCCAAGAAACAGAAAGCCAACTGGCACTAGAGCAGACTCGTTTTGAACCTGGACATCCTACAATTATTAACTTAAAACAAAAAGTCGTAGCTCTTAAGAGCTTGCTAAAAGAGCGGACAGGACAAGTAGCGGGTGCAGCGCAGATAACAGAGGGAAGTTTACAGGTTGGACAACTGCGGCAAAGCCTAATTGCAGATATTACTCGTGCTCAGGCAGAACGTGTCGGTCTAGAAAGACAAATTGCCACACTCTTGCGACAGCAAGATGCCTACATCAAACGAGCAAATAATTTGCCAAGGTTAGAACAGAGTCAACGAGAACTAGAACGGAAGCTGCAAGCAGCTCAAACAACTTACGAAACACTCTTAAAGAAACGCCAAGAAATTGATGTTGCACAAAACCAAAAGATTCCTAATGCTCGTGTAATTTCCTATGCCTTAATCCCTGATAAAGCAGAAGGTCCTCGCAAAATCCTGTTTATTGTTGGTGGAGGAGGAGTTGGTCTTTTCCTAGGTATCATTATTGCCTTTAGTTTAGACTTGATAGACCGCTCGGTGAAGACCGTCAAAGAAGCCAAAGAAGTCTTGAAATACAATGTTTTGGGAGTGATTCCGACACAAGGTAGAAATGGTAAAGCTCATTTTTCTACAGCAGGACTCGATAGACCTATTCCCAAAATCATTGGCAGAGATATTCCTTACTTCCCTCTTGGTAACGCATACCAAATACTACAAGTGAACTTGAAGTTCCTCCGTTCTGATAAACCGCTCAAAAGCATTGTAGTTACAAGTTCCGTTGCCAAAGAAGGAAAGTCTGACGTATCTGCAAATTTAGCTGTGACTATGGCTCAGGCAGGGCGTCGGGTGTTATTAGTGGATGCAGATATGCGTCATCCCATACAGCATCATATCTGGGGGCTAACAAATGCAATGGGACTAAGTAATGTCATTGTTGGCGAAGTTTCTTTAGATGCAGCCGTGCAAGAAGTAATGCCTAATCTGGAGGTTCTTACTTCCGGAATTTTGCCTCCCAATCCAGTAGCAATGCTAGATTCTCAACGCATGGCAACATTAATTAGTAACTTTGGGAGGGATTATGAATTTGTAATTTTTGATACTCCACCTTTGTCAGGAATAGCAGATGCTGCTGTTTTAAGCACCCTCACTGACGGTATCTTATTAGTCGTTCGTCCTGGAGTGGTTGACCTTAACAGTGCGAATTCAGCTAAAGAGTTTTTAACTCAGTCAGGTCAGAAGGTGTTAGGGATAGTCATTAATGATGTGAATACTAAAAATGAACCTAATAATTATTTTTATGACACCAAAAAACGACAAATTGAACAAGATTTAGTATCTAGCAGCTTAACCAAATTTTCCAAAGAGCGTTAATTATTACTATCCCAACTATCACTTTTGGATTTGGTTTATGTCTACTCCTTCAAAGACTTGTGTATCGTTCACAAATATGATTACTTTAAAAAAGATAGTCAAATCATTTGTATATAAAAACCAAGTTTGGTTGTTTGCAAACCAAATTACGAATTGGTTTGTTAATGCTGCTAAATCTCTTCCTCTACTTTCCAAGTATATTAACTTACCAAAAGGCTACTATGCTTCATCTGTAGAATATTGGCAGCTATGTCAAACAAAGAATCTAAATGATGTAACCTATACAAAATTTCTTCCACCATCTGTATCCCAGAGAAGTTCTCCTAAATCAATATCGGGAGAAACTCATTGGAAATTTGATGGTAGATACATTCATTCTAACCCTGAAACATTTGTGATTTCTATCGCCAATGGTAGAGTTATTGGTAACGCGGGTACAGTCATTACACATGATGACAGATTTCTTTACGATGTTTCAGGTATTGAAAGTAGTGAACATCATGTATTTCCTTATTTCAAGCTACCAAAATGCAAGCAAGTATCTGAAACTGTTGCTGTCTTAGCAACTGGTGCTGGAGGAAAATATTTTCATTGGTTATTAGATGCTCTACCAAGACTAGAAATTATTAAAAAAGCTCTTCCAAAGGGGTTAGATAGTATCGATAAATATATTGTCAATAGAGGAATTTCTGCAATACCTGAATCCCTAGAAATTCTAGGAATTTCATCAAACAAATTGCTATTTTGTGATTCCAATTTCCACATTCAGCCTACATCTCTTGTAATTCCTTCTCTTCCTGGTAGTATCGGTGATCCTCCAGCTTGGGTATGCAAGTTTTTGCGAGAAAATTTTCTCAAAAATAAAGCAGATATTAACACGCCAAGCAGACTATATATAAGTAGAGCCAAGGCTGAATATAGAAGAGTTAAGAATGAGAAAAATGTAGTTAAATGCTTGTCAAATTATGGGTTCACAGCAGTTTACCTTGAAGAACATAGTTTTACTATGCAAATAGCTCTTCTGTCGAATGCGGAAGTTATTGTTGCTCCTCATGGAGCTGGATTAAGTAATCTGCTCTGGTGCAATCCTGGAGCTAAAGTATTAGAAATATTTTCTCCAAACTATGTCAATGTATGCTTTTGGGCAATTGCTAACCAAATTGAATTAGAGTATTTTTATCTAATTGGTCATGGTAAAAAATCTGTTGATTATTTTGATCCACATTTAGTTCATGATGATATAAATGTTCCGATAGATGAGCTTACCTTGATTTTAAAAACCATGTTGAAATAAGGTCTACACCAAATTTTATATGGATGTAACAAAAATTAAAACATCTTGCTTGATTAATAATTATAATTATGCATGTTTTATGTCATAAGCAATTGAGAGCGCTTTAAATCAAATAGTTCAATTTGATAAAATTATTATTATTGATGACGCATCCACAGATAATTCTGCGGGATTCCTCACTGAGTTTACTCAATTAGCTAACGGTAAATTTAAAATATTGTAGATAATAAATGATGTAAAACTTTGGATATATATAATATTTAAATAGTAAAATTAATACACAAATAAATATTACAAAATTAACTCTTAAAAATAATGTTAAATAAATTAAAAATTCCAAGTTTATCAAAATTTAAATATCATTCTGGGCTGCGTGCAATTATTGCCAATACCAGTTGGTTGTTTGCTGACCGCATTCTACGTATGGGTGCAAGTTTGGTCGTAGGAGTATGGGTAGCACGCTACTTAGGAGTACAGCAGTATGGTCTCTTTAACTATGCTTTAGCTTTTGTTAGCTTATTTAGCCCAATTTTCACTCTAGGACTGGACGACGTAGTAGTTCGCCATATTGTCCGTCAATCATCAAACAAAGAGGAAATTTTAGGAACCACTTTTTGGCTAAAATTGCTGGGTGGAATTGCTTCTGTCTTATTAGCAGTTAGCACTATGTTTTTCTTAGGTGAGCCTGAAACACTGAAGATATGGCTAGTTGCAATTTTAGCAATGGCAGGAATTTTTAGGGCGGCTGATACTATTGAACTGTGGTTTCAATCACAGGTGCAGTCAAAATACACTGTGATCGCTAAAAACACAGCATTTCTGTTGAATACTGTCATCAAAATCGCACTAATTTTAACAAAAGCACCATTGTTAGCTTTTGCCTGGGTAACATTAGCAGAATTTGCGATGAGTGCAATTGGGTTGCTGATTGTTTACCAAGTCAAAGGGTCTTCGTTGTGGTTATGGCGTTGGAGTTTTTCTGCTGCTAAAACTCTTCTGAAAGAGAGTTTACCTCTAATTTTTTCGGGGTTCGCCATCATGATTTTTATGAGAATAGATCAGGTTATGTTAGGTCAAATGATCGGAAATAGTGAGGTTGGAGTTTATTCGGCTGCTGTCCGTATTTCTGAAATTTGGTATTTTATTCCGGGGGCTATTGTTTCTTCTGTTGCTCCTTCAATTTACGCAGCTAAGGAAAAATCAGAAAGTCTTTACTATCAGCGAATAGGACAATTACTCAGTCTAATGACATGTATATCTTTGGCAATTGCTCTTCCAATGTCATTTCTGTCTGACAAGATAATTATGGTGATGTTTGGAAGTGGATATACAGAAGCAGGAACAATATTAGCAGTTCATATTTGGACTTCTTTATTTGTATTTATGGGTCTTGCAACATCACCTTGGTTTATTGCTGAGGGTTTGAACCATGTTTCTTTAGGTAAAACTTTATTTGGAGCGATACTAAACATTATTCTGAATTTATTACTTATTCCTAAATATGCCGGACTTGGGGCTGCGATCGCAACAATAATATCTCAAGCTGCTGCTACTTTTCTATGCAACGCATTTGATTCAAGAACACAAAAAATATTTCAGATTCAGGTGCGATCGCTTCTTACTTTTTATAAATATTGATTGTGATTATTTCACCTTTCAATATCAAGTATATTAACCAAATTAATCAAAGATGGAAACACCAGTAACTTTTATTATTTTCAAGCGCCCGCAAACAACAGAAAAAGTTTTTGATGCTATTCGCCAAGCCAAGCCAACAAAACTTTTTGTAATTGCAGATGGACCCCGCACTGACCGCGAAGGTGAGGCAGAAAAATGTGAAGCAACTCGCGCAATTATTGAAAGAGTTGATTGGAACTGTGAGGTTATCAAAAATTATTCTGATATCAACTTAGGTTGTGCAAAACGAGTATCTAGTGGTTTAGATTGGGTATTTAATAATGTTGAAGAGACAATTATTTTAGAAGATGATTGTATCCCTCATCCTACATTTTTCAGATTTAGCGAAGAAATGCTAGAAAAATATAGAGACGATACCAGAATCTCCACAATCTCTGCTCAAAATCTTCAGTTTGGACGAAAACGCACTAATTACAGTTACTATTTTTCTCGCTACACCCTCTGCTGGGGTTGGGCAAGTTGGAGACGTGCTTGGCAGCATTATGATTTGACCCTCAAACTCTGGCAAGAAGTGCAAGCAGAAAACCTTTTACATGACATTCTTATAGACCCAAAAGCAGTAAGTTATTGGCGACGAATATTTCAGTCTGTTTATAACAATCCTACAGCGACAATCTGGGATTACCAATGGACATTTGCTTGCTGGATACAGGGTAGCTTAAGCATTATTCCCAATGTCAATTTAATCTCTAATGTTGGTGTTGGTCCAGACTCGACTCATTTCACTTCCAGCCAAGGATTTTCATTCATCAATATGTCGATGCAAGCAATGGAATTTCCTTTAAAACATCCACCGTATATTGTGAGGAATGTAGAGGCAGATAATTTTACGCAAAAAACAGTCTATAAAGCAACTACATTGAATATTTTTAAAGAGGAAGTGAAGAAAAGATTGAATTACTCAACAATCAAAAAATAGTAATATATTTAGTAAACTAATAAATAAATATTAACGATGAAGGTAAAAGTAACAGAAAAAATATTAACTATTTTGCTATTACTCATTGCTGTAGGGGCATTAACAATACACCCTGCACAAGAAGTTTCTATGTCTACCCTTGGAGGCAATAAGGTAGATACTTTGTTCAATATAGTTTCATACTTAATCTTATTTTATTTCCTAATTTTATACTGGAAAGGTTTTATTTATGTAATTGCCAAAAGTCCATTACAGTTTTTTTTACTAGCAATAGTTATATTTTCTATATTGTGGTCAGAAGACCTAAGTTCTACTCTAAAAGATATAAAAGGTCTAATCCGAATATATTTTATTGCAATCTATTTGGCAATGCGTTATCCCCTTAGAGAACAAATGAGGCTAATAGCTTGGGCGCTTGGTGTAGCGGCATTATTATCTATGATATTCTCTGCCTTCATACCAGGTTATATTCACAAATCACCTGAATTAGTAGATATGTGGAGCGGAATTTACGGTCATAAAAATGAATTAGGTTACATGATGAATTGGAGTGCAGGAGTTTTTTTACATCTTGCCCTTAGTAGCTATCGGTATCGCTGGTTGATGTGGGCATTATGTGGGTTATCTATATGTCTAATTATCCTTACACGTTCAACAACATCTTTGGCGATCCTATTGACGATGATATTACTTTTGCCTTTCTATCAATCCTTTAAAAAAACTAATTATAAATTACAAGTTATTATGATTACTTCAGCTTTAATGTTACTCATTATTTTTTCAATATTACTGATCAATAATGCCGAAACTGTAGTTGGTACTTCTGGTAAAGACCTTACCTTCAATGGACGCTCTGATCTCTGGGAATTAGTGATACCAAAGGTTTTGGAAAGACCTTGGCTAGGTTATGGATTTTCTGGATTTTGGACTAGTAATGCTGCATCTAATCTGAGAGCTACTTATGATTGGGCAAGTAATGCTCATAATGGCTTTTTACAACTATTGTTAGAATTAGGATTTTTAGGTTTCTTGACTTTTGCAGCAGGATTTGTCCGATTCTTCGCAATGGCACTGACTCGAATTGTTTCAGTGGCAGAAAAACCGGAAGATTATTGGCCAATGCAGATCCTAGTTCTCATTGTCATAGTGAATTTCTCAGAAGCAAGATTATTAACTCCCAGTTGGAATTGGTTGATGTATGTCACGACTTCTCTATCTCTGACTCTTAGTTTTCAACGCACACCAATATATAAATAGGTAAATAGTTTACATACTTGCATAATTAAAAGGAGAAAAAGCATGAAAAAGCTAAATTTTGGATGTGGACACAGATTTTCTACTGGATGGATAAATATAGATTTTAATTCTGAGCATCCTGAAGTAATTGCCCATAACTTACTGCAACCACTTCCATACCCTAAAGATTATTTCGATGTAATTTATAGCAGTCATGTCCTAGAGCATTTCTCTCAAGATACGGGAGAAATGCTGGTGAAAGAATGCTATAGGGTTCTAAAACCTCAAGGGATTTTACGCATCGTTGTTCCTGACTTAGAGCGAACATGTCGTGAATATTTAAGAATTATCGATAGTCTTGAAAATGAGGAAGCAAGGAAACAATACGAATGGATTATTATTGAGTTAATCGACCAATTGGTTAGAACAGAACATGGTGGCTTGATGAAAACTTATTGGCGACAAGTGCTTGAAAACAATGATGAACCATCGATCAACTATGTAGAATCAAGAACAGGTGTGAACATTAAAGACGAGATAACAACTAATAATACTAGTTCTTTGTTGCAAAAGGTATTTAATATCAATCAAAATAAACTCAGAAACAAATTCAAATACCTCTATATTGACATGGTAAAGAGGTTGATACCACGGTATGTCCGCAAGTCTATGATAGATGAAACCTCTCTTGGTGAAAAACATAAGTGGATGTATGATAGCTATAGTATGAAAACCCTCTTTGAAAAAGTTGGTTTTTCGGATATTAAATTTTTGGATGCCTATACAAGTGAGATTCCAAACTTTAGTACTGAAGTCTTAGATATTAATGCTGATGGAACAGTATATCTACCAGGCTCGTTATATTGTGAGGGCATTAAGCCAAACAAATAATCAAATAATACTGATTCTCTGCAATAGAAGATTAGTATTATCAAATATATTTTTTTAAAATTCAATAATACTAACATGAACATCTTGCTCCTTAGTACCCAGGATGTGGCTGGTGGTGCGGCTCGTGCTGCATATCGCTTGCACAAAGGTTTACAAAATATTAACTTACAATCACAAATGCTGGTGCAAGAAAAATATACTGATGACAAAACAGTAATTGCACCTAAGCTCAGATTATTTCAAGGCATCGCTAAGGCAAAGTTGACATTTGAAACTTCACCTTTAAAGCTTTATTCTCAAAAGCAAAACACTCCATTTTTTATTCAATGGTTGCCAGATAGAGTTATTTCTCAAGTTGCTCAGATCAATCCAGACATAATCAATTTGCATTGGATTAGCGCAGCTTTTATGCAAATAGAAACTCTTGCTAAACTAAAGCGCCCTTTGGTCTGGACAACTCATGATATGTGGGCATTTACTGGAGGATGCAGCTATGCTGGAGATTGCGATCGTTACCAAATCTCCTGTGGAGCCTGTCCTCAACTGAACAGCAAAAACGATTGGGATTTATCACATTGGGTATGGCAACGTAAAGCCAAAGCTTTGAAAAATTTAAATCTGACCATTGTTTCTCCAGGTTCTTGGTTAGCCGAATGCGCCAAGTCTAGTTCTCTGTTTAATAACTTGCGAATTGAAGTAATACCGAATGGGCTGGATACTCAAAACTATAAACCGATTAATCAACGTTTAGCACGAGAATTACTAAATTTACCTCTAGATAAACAACTTATTCTATTTGGAGCGCTAGATGCAACCAATGACTGTAGAAAAGGTTTTCATTACCTGCAACCAGCACTAGATGAATTAAGCAAATCTGGCTGGAAAGATAAGTTTGAGGTTGTTATTTTCGGTGCATCTCAACCGAAAAACCCACCTGATTTGGGCTTAAAAACACACTATTTGGGGCACTTACACGATGATATATCTTTAGCAACTGTTTACTCAGCAGCTGATGTGATGCTTGTACCGTCTCTTCAAGAATCTTTTGGACAGACAGCTTCTGAATCGCTCGCTTGTGGTACTCCAGTTGTGGCGTTTAATTCTACTGGCTTAAAAGATATTGTTGATCATCAGCAGAATGGCTATTTGGCTAAACCTTATGAAGTTGAGGATTTTGCCAAAGGAATTACCTGGGTACTTGAAAATGAACAGAGGCGACAAAAGCTGTCATTCTATGCTCGCGAGAAAGCAGAACAAGAATTCACTCTGGAACTTCAAGCACGTCGTTATTCAGCTTTGTTTCAGGAAATCTTGATGATAACAAATAAATCTTCATTCAGTAATTAACTTAGTAAACAAATACTTCATAATATGTCAATACCTATAGCATTTATAATTTGTACAGAACCTGGTCGTTTAGAAGCTCAATCTTTAATGCTTGCAGAAAGTATTCGTAAGTTCTGCGGTAAATTGAAACATACACCTATATATAGTTTTCATCCAAGAGTAGGTGAACCGATATCAAACCAAACCCGACAGGCATTTGAAGCGTTGCAGGTGACTCATCAACAAATCCCGATAAATCGAGAATTTCATGAATATTATTTAGCCAATAAACCCCTCGTTTGTGCCTATGCAGAACAAAGTATCGATGCAGAAATATTAGTTTTTTTAGACAGTGATAAATGCTTTTTTTCTGAGCCAAACGAATTTTTATTGCCAGTAAATTGTAACGTTCGTATACGTCCTGAGTATGGTCAAGGAATTGGTTCTACAGGTCTACGAGACCCTCAAGAATGGTATTGGCAAAAACTATATGAAGTGCTGGGAGTAAAGCGTGAGGTATTTGTTGACACACCAATTGGTAATAAAAGAATCAGAGCGTACTGGAATTCTGGTTTGGTCGCTGTCAGAAGGAGTGCAGGTATATTTACAACTTGGAAAGAGAATTTTGTAAAAGTAATGCGGCTGGATATTACTCCTCCCCAGGGTATTTATTTTGTTGAGCAGTCTGTTTTGTCTGTTACTTTATGTGCCTTGGAAGAAAACGTCGAACATCTTTCTTCTAATTATAGTTATCCATTACCTTTACATAACCGTTTATCAACAGAACTACAGATTAAACATTGGGATGATATTATATCCATTCATTATTTCAACTTATTCTTCTATAACGATTGGAATGCACAAATCAAAAAATTAAAAAAAATTAATATCAATTCAGAGAAATATCGATGGTTGTGTCAAGAGGTTGTCAGACTCAATATGCCTCGTGTATCAGTTTTGCATCGATATATGTTGGTAGTCAGAAGAATGGAACAAAAATTACGAAACTTTCATTTAAATATTAACCTGAGTGGCTGGATAGAAAGAATGGTTAAACTTTAAGCTTCTCTAAAAATATATGGAAGTAAATAATTTCATATTCTGATTATAAAGTGAAGTTTGTAAAAATTTTGTATTAATTGTATTCAGAGATATTATCTGAGGAGAATGAGATGAAGCAAGCAAACCTAGCCGTAATTATGACCTGCTATAACAGGCGTAATACAACTCTTACCTGTCTACATGCTTTATATCAGCAAAAAAATCATTGTGATGTTTATTTAACTGATGATGGTAGCTCTGATGGGACGGCAGAGGCTGTCAAAGAAGAATATCCAGAGGTAAAAATTCTTCAGGGTAATGGCAATTTATTCTGGGTGGGAGGAATGCATCTCGCTTTTGGTGAGGCAATAAAAAATCAATATGATTATTATCTGTGGTTGAATGATGACACATTTATGGAAGCCAATGCTTTGAGTAAATTATTGCAGATTCATCAAAATTTGACTGAACAAGGTTATCCAGACTCAATTGTAGTTGGTTCAACTAAAGACTCAATGACAGGAAGAGCAACCTATGGAGGAGCAGTAAAATCTAAAAATTGGTATTCTAACAAGTTTGAATTTTTACAACCAAGTTCCATTATCCAAAAATGCGATGCTATGTATGGAAATTGCGTACTAATTCCTAAAAGTGTTGCCGCAAAAGTTGGCAATATTGATACAGCTTTTGTTCACAGTTTAGGAGATTTAGATTATGCTCTCAGAGCGGGTAAATTGGGTTGTCAAATATGGGTAGCTCCTGGATATGTTGGTACTTGTACTAAAAATTCTATCCGCAATAGTTGGGCAGATACCAATTTAAATATATTAGAACGCTTGAAAAAGGTGCTAGATATTAAAGGATTTCCATTGAAATCCTGGACTATATTTTGTAGCAGACACTCTGGAGCATTCTGGATATTTTACTGGTTCTTACCTTATATTAGAGCAATTATTGGTTACAAAAATTTGGCAATTTCACCTACATTTTCTGAGGATATCAATCAAACTAACTCAGAAGTTTGATATTTACATAAAAGTGATTAACCAATAATATTTTGACAATTTATAACTAACTAAAAATAAATTGACAACTACTGTTTCAAAAATCAATTTTTAATATTTTTAAATAATCAACAATCATTTTATGGCTAAACGCTTATTAATTGTCTCAACTCTCGATTCTAGTAAACCATTTGGTGCATTTACTAGACCTTTTTATTTAGGACAATATCTTACTGAATATTTTGATGTTTTTCAGTTAGGATTAGATTGTTCATCTGTTAATTATGCACCTTCTGTTTCGATTGGCTCAAGAAGCTTGAAGTCATATATTCAAACTATAGAAAAGTGCATCGACGAGTTTTGTCCAGATATTGTGTATGCTCAAGAAACACTACCTGGATTGGCTGCTTTAATTTCATTGAAGTTTAGAAAACATAGTAATTACTCTCTTGTATTAGATTTTCATACATTTTCGGCATATGAATACTGGATGCGCTTGTTTTCAGTTGACAATCCTTTTAAAGAGTTAGCACAATGTATTAAGACATATATTGCTCAGGGAATTTTGATATTTTCTGGCAGTCCAATTATTGCAGCAGGTGAATCAATTCCTAAACTAATTTCCCAGTGGTATGGTAAAACTCCACAGCAAATTTATTGCATCGGCAATGGAGTGACTGAAGACTTACTCAATACAAAAGATTTTCCCAATCAAGACCCCTATCAAGCATTTAGACCAGCGAAAATAGTCATTCTTATTGCTCCCAAAACATTTCAATTTCCAACTAATGATATGTCTGTGTCGATGACTATTGAAATTGCTAAATATCTTAAAAATTATCAGTACAAAGTGCATTTTGTTGTTATTGGTAGGGATAGTAGTGATATCTCAGAACCAATTCCCTCTAATATTTCTTTTTTAGGCTTTTTACCTAAAAGAGAGGATTTTGTTGCACATCTTAAATATGCAGATATTGCTTTGTTGCCATTCTCAAAACAAGCAGTAGCAGGTGGCGCTCGCAATAAAGCATTAGATTATTTCGCTAGTAGAAAGTTAGTTGTATCAACACCAGAAGGCCTGCGAGGTTTAGAAGAATTTCGCCACTTGGAACATCTTTTAGTAACAGGATACTCTAGCGAAGAAGTCGCTAACACAGTGCTGGATGCAGCTTCAAATCTGGAAAAATATCAATCACTTGTAGATACAGCATATACCTTAATTACACAAAAACATTCCTGGAATGCAAAAGCACAAAATATCGGGGAAATCCTCATGAAAGTAAATCAGTCTTAGTTATATATTTTTCAAAAAACCAGATTAAAAAAAATTTAGATTTTTTAAATATTTCAATACTTACAGATTGGAATATTGCTAGGAATTCATTTTAAAACACTCACTTTATTTCTGATAAAACCTCTCATGCTTTCAAAAGAAAAACCAGACATGAAAAAGCGATTTTCTTATAAACTTCTTGGTGTTAAAGTAGATGCGCTCTCTATCCGCGACTTAAATTTATTGATTGAAGAATCTATTTATAATAATGATAAATGGATTATTGCTAATCACAACTTGCATAGTCTTTATCTCTTCCATAATGCTCCAAAAATGCAAGCTTTTTATGCCAAGGCAGAATATACCCATATTGATAGTATGCCTCTAGTATTTATTGGAAAGCTATTGGGTTTTCCAATGAAACGAGAACAAAGAGTAACCTATGTTGACTGGATATGGCCTCTGATGGCGGAAGCAGCTAATAAAGGCTGGCGTGTATTTTATTTAGGTTCAAAGCCAGGAGTTGCTGAACAAGGAGCAAGTATTTTGCGCCAGAGATTTTCTGGTTTACAGATTGCTTGCGCTCATGGCTATATTGGCATGGATAAAGATAGTCAACAAAATCTTGCTACTCTGGCTGCAATTAATGCTTATAAACCCCATGTATTAATGGTGGGGATGGGTATGCCACGCCAAGAGTATTGGATTTCCGAAAATCTTGAACATATTGACACCAACACTATTTTGACTAGTGGAGCTTGCATGGACTATGTAGCAGGAGCAATACCTACTCCTCCTCGGTGGATGGGAAAGATGGGCTTGGAATGGTTGTATCGCTTGTTATCTGAACCTAAAAGACTTTGGAGACGTTACTTACTTGAGCCTTGGTTTGTTGGCACATTATTTTTACGAGAAATTTGGAGTATCTCAAGTCAACAAAAAAATAATAAGTACAAGACTTAACAAGTTTGTAGCGTTATCGAATCTCTGCAAGCCTTACAGTCAGGAAAAGGATTGTACAACAAGGCGATATGTGGATACTTGACAAAAGCAGGAGAATCTAGCCAAGGAAAATTTTCTAGGCGATCGCTAACTACAAAAGGCGAGAATTTGGGTGAAGTAGTTTCCAGGTTGCAGCGATATCGTGTAATCGCCGTAGCCCTAACCAAATCGTCTTAATACCCGGTTCTCCATCGCCCTTTCGACCCAAAAGGTCGCTTTTCTTGAGGCATCGCCATCATATAGCAGTTAGCAGTCCTAAATCACTCGTGAAAAGTTAGATCCCCGACAACTTTTACGAAGTCGGGGATCTGGACACTGCGAATTTGAACGAAATCAGATAGGATTGCTATATCATCTGCGGTTAAACACAAGTCAATTGCGATCGCACCGTGGCAATCTCAAACCCTTCCCACTTCTTTACTCACTACTGTTTCGGTGACTATAGCCCTGCAAACCACTCATAGCCTTGATCCTCCCAATAGCCTTTAGTAGGTAACAAATTGCTGACGAATGTAATTTGAGTCACCCACTTGCTTTGCTTGTAGCCCAGTTTAATTGGGGATGCTAGGCGTATGGGCGCACCATTATCAACTGATAATGGTTGTCCATTCTTTTGATAAGCCATGAGAGTTTGCGGATGTATAGCAGAGGCAAGATCCCAGCTTTCATAATAGCCATCAGCAGATTTGAAGTAGACATAGCGGACGTTTGACTTAGGCTGTACCAGCGCTACTAAGTCTCGTAATCGCACGCCTCCCCATTCAACGATCGCAGCCCAGCCTTCAACACACACATGGCGAATCACCATTGAAGTCAAGGGAAGTTTTTGAATATCCCTCATGCTCAATTGCATTGCGTTACTAACCTCGCCATCAATCTTCAGCCGAAACTGCGCCGGATCAATTTGCGGGGTGAAGTCAAAGGTATTTATCAGCAATTTGTCTGCTTCTATGGCACTGACAGGAAATTCAGGTACTGGTTTTTGAGTTAGCAGGAGTGCTTCAAGACGTTGGTTTAGTGGCTCAGATATTTGCCACACATTATCTGAGAACAAATTTGTCCCACAGCCACCTAAAAGAAAGCCTACTCCTGAAAGTCCAGATAGTTGCAGTAACCGACGACGGGATAGGGTGCGTTTGGGAAGAATCAGACTCATATTACCTCTACAGGAACATAGACTTAACTAGACGGATGCTTCCTACCTTCAGGGCAAGTAAGGAATGAGCAATTGTAAACAGTATGACTGTGGGAACAGTGATAAAGTGAACAGTGCGGAGATTTTGCCAACTACCAAACAGCCCCGAAAGCCAATGTAGTTGGGCAGGTTTGTACATCGCCAGACCACTCAAGATTGCCAGCAGTAGCACTGGAATGATCGCAGTATAAACTAGCCGATGCCATGCGTAGTTCTTGCGCTTTGGGTTCTGGCTGACTTGCAATGCTTTTAAGTCACCGCGATCGGCAAATCGACGTTGCCAACGACGAGTTATAAAGATATAAAGTCCATACCAAAGTAAGTTCAGCGAAAACAGCCACATAGCAGCGAAATGCCAATGTCTGCCACCCGCTAGCCAACCTCCTAGCAACAGAAAATCAGGAAAATGCCAACCTTCACGCCCGCCAAATACTGGATTAGCATTATAGATTTGCAGTCCGCTAGTGATCATCAAGATGAGACTGATGATATTAATCCAGTGAAAGGTCTTTGATAGAAAAGTCTGACTTGGTGTTGAGCGGACTTTGCGTTTAGATGAGGTCATACCAATTTTAGATTTTGGACTTCGGCTTCTGTGCGAGACGCTTTTGCGTTCGCTCAGTGGAACGATTTTGGATTTTTAGATTGTTCTCAGTCAGACCTTTGGATTTGAGATTTTTAAGTAGTTGGACAGAATTAATTACACAATGACGGTAAATATTTTTGTCCATCTACTTATATTGTTCCCAGTTAGAGTTTCGGGCGTTGCTGAATCATGGGATGATTTCACCCAATTTGTCACGAATATTCAATGGTTTCAACCGCCAATTCATCCCGCATTTATGCAACACCGAGTTTCGGATTGGGTCTTCTAATCCAAAATCTAAAATTGGCACGTCTCACAGAGGTTGAGTGGGAAAGAACGGAGCCAGCCAAAGTTGCACTTGGACATCCCAACCCAGAAGAATAGCAATTGCTGTCGCCACGATCGCTACGCCACCAATCTGCTGCAATGCTGCACTATGGGAGCGGAGATTGAGGATTCGTTGGCTGAGTACTCGCCCACCGTAGGCGATCGCTAACAAAGGCAAACCTGCTCCGATTCCATAAGCAATCAGTAGCCAAAATGCACCTACGACTTGATGATTAACTGCTGCTAGTACTAAAATTCCTCCTAAAACCGGCCCAGCACAGGGAGTCCACAAAAGCCCCAACTGAGTTCCTAGCCAAAACTCTCCCATAAGTCCGATTCGTGGAGGTTTTTTAGCCCACTTACCAACTGGAATGTAAGTAAATATTCGGTAACTCCAGGTGGGGAAAATTGCCAGTAATCCCAAAAATAAAAGGAGTGCGATCGCTGCATTCCGTAATAAACTAATCACGCCTGTAAACCAGTTTGCTGTTACACCTAGCAAACTACCTGCTAGTGCAAAACCAGCGATTAATCCCGCTACCAGTGCTACTGGGCCGTAAGTATGCGATCGGAGCGTAGACGCAGAGCGACTTGTCGTCAGACATCGACCCAATAACACTGGTAAAATCGGTAAAACACAGGGTGAAAGCACATTCAAAACGCCCCCCAATAAAGCCAGACTGATTGATAAAGTAGAAGTCGTCATAATTACTTCTACCCTAATAGCTGACGGATAGTTTGTTCTATTTTTTCATATGCCCCTTCCCCAATATGGTCATATTGTAATGAACCTTGGCGATCGGCCAAAAACATATGGGGCCAATACTGATTTTCGTAAGCGTTCCAAGTTTTATACTCGTTATCAACTGGAACCGGATAAGTAATTTGGTGTTGTCGTAACGCCTTTTTTATGTTGTTTGTATCTCGCTCAAAGGCAAACTCTGGTGTGTGGATACCAATCACCTTGAGTCCCTGCGACTCATACTGCCGATGCCATCTTGTGATGTAGGGCAGGGTACGCTGGCAGTTGATACAAGCAAAAGTCCAAAACTGGATTAAAACAACACTACCTTTGAGGTCAGCGATCGACAAAGGTGTAGAATTAAGCCACTGACTGATCCCCTGAAACTCTGGCAGACTCTTGCCTGCTGAAGGTTTGACTACAATAGTTTCTGAGTCTTGCGTATTGTCACGATTTGCAGAAGAGATAGAATAGGCATTCACTTTTCTGAAGTTGGGAAAAGCTGTTGTGGCTGCACCGATTCCGACAACCCCTAACCCAAGATAAAAAAGCAACTGACGCCGGCAGAGCAAGTTGTGATTCATCAGAATTTCTCCTGTTGAGGTCAAAGCGCCAAAGTATAGGGATTGGGATTAGATTTTCCTAGTAACCAGTCCCTAGTATTCAGTAGAAGAAAAGTGAGATGCCAAGCTAGTTGTGGCTAGGGCTTGCTGGAAGCGGGCGATTGCTTCATCGCATCGCCAGCTTTATCTTTACCCATAGCATCGGTGGCTTTATCTTTACTCATTGCATCGCCGGCTTTATCTTTACCCATGGCACCGCCGGCTTTATCTTTACTCATTGCATCGCCGGCTTTATCTTTGCCCATAGCATCTTTACCCATAGCATCGCCAGCTTTATCTTTGCCCATAGTATCGCCGGCTTTATCTTTACTCATAGCAGGAGAGGCTTCAGGAGCAACTTGATTATTGGTTGCAGGAGTGCTAGAGCAAGCAGTGAGACTGGTAGTTAAAATCAGACTAGCAATTAAAGAAAGTGTTTTCCAGTTCATAGTCTTCTTTCGTCCTTTGGATAGTTCTTTTTGTATTGATTGATCAGAAGAAATTAAGCTAGAAGCAGATTCATAAAAACTATTGGAGTAAAGAAGATGCCTTCTTGTAGAGGACTCCATCAGACTTTTACTAATGATGTTTGAGTTATCTCGAACATCCAAAGTATCTCAGTTAGTACTGAGAGCTTATTGAAACTAAGCCATGATTTTCATAAATTTATGCCTTGAGAAAATTTAGTTGATTCTCAGCATTTTATCAGGCAATCATGGTAGCTCAAAGTCACAGCCTAATTTACAGCTATTTTCAGGTAAATAGACCACGCAGTAAGGGCACGGCAATGCTGTGCCCCTACGACAGATGTGGTTCAAATACATAAAAACTGCTGTAAGTATTCTCTCAGCAAAACCTCATTCTGAAGTGAATGGACGCAACGCCAGCATAATTAGGAATGGCTTCATTGCACTGATGTTATCGTGACTAGACCCAGAAGTCCACATCGCCTAATCCACAGAGTTTTAGAACAAACATATCTCTAGCTATCCTAAACTTTGGAACATCTAGTGCAATCATCCGAAAGCTAATGGAAATTGATGCCTAAGACTTCATAGGATAGCGATGCCTACGGCGGCAAGCTACGCAATCCAATTTCTTTGTGTAATATTTTGTTTATGAAGAAGATGTGCGCTTTGATGCTTCTGATACTAACCTATGGGCGACAGAGGAAGAAAACGACTTTTAAGCAACTGTTGGGAATATTTATGCAAATCTGACCATCATGTCAGCGCTAACTAGCGATTAGGGTGGGCACTATTACCCACCCTAACACTCTAACTTGTTACTGCCTCAGCAGGGGCTGCCTCAGTTGCAGCTACGGGTGAATAAACACTAACTTTTTTACGGGTTTTGCCCTTTCTTTCAAACGTTACAACACCGTCGATTAAGGCAAACAGAGTGTCATCACTACCAATACCAACGTTGTTACCAGGGTGAAATTTGGTGCCGCGCTGACGCACAAGAATGTTTCCTGCGCGTACAACTTGACCGCCATAACGCTTGACACCCAGACGTTGGGCGTTAGAATCACGACCGTTGCGTGTACTACCTGTTCCTTTCTTATGAGCCATGATTTCCTCTTGTGTATCTACTTCTTTTTATTATTCAGCAGCGGTTTCAACTTCTTCGGCAGGAGTGTCATCTGCAACGGGGGTTTCCTTCTCCGTTTCTCCTTGGGCAGCAAACACTGCACCGTTAAGAGTGATGGAGTCAATCATAAGTCTGGTAATTTCTTGACGATGCCCCCGCTTTTTGCGGGTTTTCTTTTTCGGCTTCATTTTGTATACCAGAACTTTACGACCTCTAAAATGTCGCAGTACAGTCCCTTCTACAGTCGCACCTGTCACTAGTGGCTGTCCAATGGTGACTTCACCATCGTGCTGCACGAGTAATACGGAGTCTATTGTAACTTTTTCATCTGGTTCGGTCGTAAGCAGTTCAATGTCGTAAAACCGCCCTGGCTCTACTCGTATTTGTTTGCCGCCAGTTTCAATAATTGCGTAAGTCATGGAATTGTCCTTGAGGTTGCCGTACAGGTAGCTGGTTTTTATCTCCTGTAGAGACGATGCAGCCAGCTTTTGTAATATGTCTACCTGATCCGAGCAGGAATTAGACAGACAATCTAACATAATATTTTATTAAC
Organism: Nostoc sp.; assembly: GCF_036916575.1. Taxonomy (GTDB): domain Bacteria; phylum Cyanobacteriota; class Cyanobacteriia; order Cyanobacteriales; family Nostocaceae; genus Nostoc. The sequence goes on along the minus strand of NZ_JBALGC010000123.1, from coordinate 76,477 downwards.
AGGTGTCAAGTCAAGCTCTAACAGGATTTTTGGATTTGGCATTGGTGTCTGGTGAGCCTGAAGATGAAAAATCAGCTAATTCACTACTTTGCGATCGCTCATTTTTCAAGAGTGGAAAGGAATTAGACAACGATTGTCATGGGCAATCACCCACTAGCACGAATGTAAATTGCGTTTACAAGGCAGAATAAATACTTTTTACCTAAATATTGCTACTATCTTAGGGCTGAATATTACAAAACAGTAACATTCGTCTTAGCTTAAAAGTTATATTTTTTTATCAAAATCAACACATTTTTTTTCTTTGTTTTAAAATCAAACAATAGATGCTTAATCTATAAATTATTTACAGAAGTTAGTGAATCCCCAGGAGTTAAATTATCACATTCAAACCTGATATTTCAAACAGGAGATGGATTATTATGACACACCAAAATGCTGCCCGACTTTTTCAAGCTGTAAAACAAGATCAAGCATTACAGCAAAGACTCAAAGCAACAGCTGATCCAAAAGCCTTCATCAAGATTGCTCAAGAGCGCGGCTATGACTTCACCGCTGAAGAACTGGAGAGTGAAATCAGCAAATTGTCTGAAGAAGATTTAGCCGCCATTGTCAATCCAGGATGGGGGAATAGACGCCACATTAATCCTAGATAATTCCTGCTCTAGGAAACCGAAAGTATAGAAATAACTGAATTAACAAGTTTTGCTCCTCAAGAGAATACCATTGCATCATCTCCTTTAGGGACATTCCTATTAAACTAAGCAACTCTTTTACCAGAGTTGCTTTTTTTCATAACCGGACATGGAGCCAGTCGCAGCCGTCGGTTTCTCACGCCATTTGCTACAACGGATAGCCGCGGGAACCTCTGCAATGCAGTGGCTCGACTTGTGCGAACTGGCTCTCAAAAGTCAAGAGTTAAAAATCCTTTCTCTGCTTTTCTGTTTCCTATCTCCCCACCTGCTTAACTCATGAGTTAGTATGACTATATTTTAATCAGGTGATATGAAAAGAATAGAAGTTGAGCAAAGAACTATTTTAATTGGTTTGGCAGGTAGCCACGGTTATGGTTTAAATCGTCCAGATTCAGACTTTGATTATCGGGGAGTATTTATCGCACCCAAAAAGTATTACTTGGGATTTGATCGGATAGAACAAAAAGATGCTGGTTGGGATGAACCAGGTATATTTCCATTTATAGATGGCAACAAAGACACAGTTATATATGAATTAAGAAAAATCCTCCAGTTATTAGCGGGCGCGAATCCCAATGTTTTAGAATTGCTATGGTTAAATAACTATCCTTTTTTAAGCGCAGTAGGACAGCATTTAATTAATTATAAACAGTTATTTTTGAGCAAGAAGGTTAAACATACTTATACTGGTTATGCCTTTGCACAAATCAAAAAGATGGAAAGTCATCGAAAGTGGTTGTTAAAGCCACCGCAAAAAAAACCAATCCCATCTGACTTCGCCATAGAAGACGAAGCACCCCTCAGCAAAGATGAGCTAAATGCTTTTCTGGAGTATCTTTATAACTTAATCAAAGGACGGATTGAGTTTTTGGAAGAGGCAGAACAATTATACCAATTGCTGACAGCAGATATTGATTTTAAAGGAGTGTTAAAACAATATACTTTACCCGACCAAACTTTGGAATATACCCAACAGTTAACCAATAGCCGTAAAGATTTTATCCGCCTGATTCAGAAAAGCCAAAATTATCAAATAGCTTTAAGAGAATGGAAGGCTTACTTATCTTGGCAGGAAAATAGAAATCCGGCTAGGGCAGAAATGGAAAGAAAGTCAGGTTTTGACCTCAAACATGGGATGCACTGTATTAGATTGTTACGCAGTGGAGTAGAAATATTGCAGCAAGGTGAAGTAATTGTAGATAGGAAAATAGCTGGTGATGTTGAGGATTTAAAAGCTATTTTAAAGTGTGAGTATTCTTATGAGCAGGTGATGAAAATGGCAGAAGATTTGGTCGCCGAAATGGAAATTGTTTATGAACAATCTGCCCTACCTCACAAACCTGATTTGGAGCAAATTAATGAGTTGTGTATGGAATTGGTGGAAATGCAGAATTGGTAAATGAAAAAGTTAAAAGTTAAAAGTTAAAAGTTAGGAGCGGAGCCAGAGACGCTTCGCCTCCGGTTTGGAGTTTGGAGTTTCTAATTAATTTTTTAATTTTTTACTCATAACTCATAACTCATAATTTATAACTAATTTTAAAGAGTGTACATTAAGTCAGCAAAGCCATAGAGGCTGATGATGAGCAATAGAGATGCTGTTACTTGGGTTATTCGCGTCTGGGGTGAGGGGGCGATCGCTTCCCGCACTAAGATAGAAATAGATGCCCCAACTACTAAGCTCAAGCCTAAAATTAAATATGGTCGTCTGTCGGGTAAAAAACTCGCTATTGCCAGCATAGCGATCGCTAATAAGAGCATCAATAATTCTACAAACCTGGGCGGATTGTATTGGCTAGATAGAACAAAGCTGTTGAACCAAAAAGACCAAAATCTCATAGTCAGTGCTGAATGTTGAGTTAAGAGTTTGGAGTTTGAAGTTAGGGATTGTGAGTTATATAGTTAGTGTTGAGTGAGGAATTAAAGTTGTGAGTTATGAAGCAGTTTTCCATTCAAAACTCTTAACCAGAGGCGGAGCGTCTCCGGCTTTGCTCCTAACTCCTCACTTTTAACTTTTAACTCCTAGCCCCTAACTTTTGACCTGTGCCGTTTTTTTGTGCAGCATCATTTTCTGGTAGTTCGACGCCAAAGACGCGGCTAAAAGCTTTGGCGACTTTGTAACCAGAATCAATCGATTCTAAGGGGTCTTTCCGCAGTCTGTGACGCAAGCATAGCGTAATTACGCGGTGGATATCATCAACTGTAACTTCAGTCCGTCCTTCAAATGCTGTTAAGGCTTTGGCGGCGCGGTTACTAACAATGTCACCCCGCAAACCATCTACATCCAGTTCTGAGCAGACTTCAGAAATTTTCACCCGCAGTTCATAGTCAATTTTCACTTCTGGCAAAAGCTGTTGAGCATTGACAATTTGCTCTTGCAATGCTTCTTGTTGGGGTTTGTACTTTTCGAGAAATACTGGAGGATTTTGGTCAAAATCCGCCCGTTGTTCCACGATTTGCACCCGCAAGATTGGTTCTTTTACTGTGTGAATTTCTGCGTGCATGCCAAAGCGATCAAGCAGTTGGGGGCGCAGTTCGCCTTCTTCCGGGTTTCCAGAACCCACAAGAACAAAACGCGCTGGGTGACGGATAGAAATACCTTCCCGTTCTACAGTGTTCCATCCACTGGCAGCGGAGTCGAGTAGCACGTCTACAAGGTGGTCATCTAGTAAGTTGACTTCATCCACATAGAGAATGCCTCGGTTAGCCTTTGCTAGCAGTCCCGGTTCAAAGGCTTTGACACCTTCAGATAAAGCTTTCTCGATGTCGATTGTGCCACAAACTCGGTCTTCTGTAGCTCCTAGCGGCAGGTCTACCATTTGGACTTTTTTCTGAGTTAGAGGAATTTCCGCCCCTTGTTCTAACAGTTGGCGGACTTCATCGCTCATCAAGTCCGGGTCGCTAGGATCGCTACTGAAAGGGTCATTGGCAACCACGGAGATTTCTGGCAGCAGATCCGCCAGCGCCCGGATAGTTGTGGATTTCCCGGTACCGCGATCGCCCATGATCATTACACCACCAATTTTGGGGTCAATCACGTTCAATAGCAACGCCAGTTTCATTTCTTCCTGGCCCACAATTGCCGTAAAAGGAAATACTACGCGACGCGCACTGGCCGTGGATTGAGCAGTTGGACTCACTAAATTACCTTAACAATATTTTTCTTATTACAGTTCTTTATTGTGACACAGGTAGGGCGTGGGCGATTGTGAAGATGAGGCAGATGAGGAGCACAGAAGCACGGGAAGCAGGGGGACAAGGGAGAATTACTAAACAAGTTTCTTCCTTGCTAGTTGCCCTCAAAGGCTCAGATTTAGCAACGTTCTTAACGTAACTTCGTCCTATATTCTGAAATTAAGCGATGTTTTGGCACTTCTTATTAAATTGTAGAATAAATCTTTCCCCTGCGTTAATATTGCGAACTAGAAAATAATCCAAAATTTAGATGAAATTTTGGCTTGCTTCTTTGGCAATAAAATATTCCATTATCCTTGAGTCTCACGCGCTTTGCGTAATTTCTTTGACAGTCGCGCCATCACAACTTCACCATCTACTACGTTTCCACGTTCGATAGAAGCAAGCCCAACAGCTATTTTTTTCTGGATTTCTTCTTCCCATTCCTGATAACCCTTCTCCCATTCTTCCAGCAGTTTCAATGCTTTAGCAATCACATCTTCAGCATTTTCATACAGCGTATTTCAGGTAAATGAAGTACACGGGTAGGGGCACAACCATGTTCCCTACGATTATCTGTACCTCACCTTGGCATAGCCCAAAGTAGAGAAGTTGCAATCTGCTCTATCTACCTGTAGCAATTCGGGTTTGTATAAATTGCTCGTATTCCGCTTGAAGTTGGATGTTCAGAATTTTTATCCCTAATTAGTTAAGAGCGTTCCCCAAACTATGCTCTAAAATTTATCTAAATTCATTAAAGCCTTAATTTATGCTTTTTACAGAACTCATACCGCCGCTTAAAGAATTATCCCACACTGATAAACTTTTACTAATACATTTCCTGGCAGCCAAATTGTTGAAGGAATCAAGTTTAGTCCCATTGGATGCTCAGAATAAAATAGCTAGTCAAGGCTTATATGATTCTTTTGAAACTGCTGCTGTTTTAGCAAAGACACTAGTAGAAAAAAAGCGGCAACACATGGTTGATAAAGTTAGATTTGTATTTACTGAAATAAATCCAGAACTCAGTGCATTAAGTATGCTGCCTTATCTACCGCTAATTTTCACTTCTAAGAATCGTTTTATAAGTGTATCAGGTTTACTAAATACTGGTTCTAGTGTCAACGTATTGCTTTACGAAATCGGGTTAAGCCTGGGAGCAGTTTGAGAAGGTCAAAGGCTTTCCGTTCCATTGGGTGGTAATTTGGCTAGGTTTGAGGCGAGGGCATTGGTGTTGATGGCAAATGTTGAGCAATTTCTTACAGTAGAGCTAGCTTTTGCTTGGACAAGAGATAGAAACGTCCCATTGATTTTAGGATACATGAATTTCTTTTTAGCGTTTGATGTGTGCTTCTATCGTTTTGAATTAGCATTGGAAATTAGCCCTAAAATAGTCTAATAGAAATAGTGAAACCCAACATCATATTAGGTTAACGTTGGGTTTCACTGCATTCAACTAGCTTGATTTGGCGGTATTGCTTCCGGTGGCGTTTCCGCCGGAGGAGCAAGTACCGCATCCGGCGTAATTTCTTCTACGGGAATCGGTTGCTTGTCCTCAATTTCAAAATCTGCTTGCGCTGCTTCCACCAATTCAGGAGATGGGGGATTTGGTGGAATCACTTCTGGTACACTCTCGGTTTTTGCTTCGGTGTCGATAGTAACTGTCTTTTCTGCTGGTTGTTCTGGTATAGAAGTAGTTTTGTTGATAATCTCAACAGCAGGTTTCTCTGCCAGTATAGAGGTAATGTCTTCAGGTTTGGGGGTTGTGGGTGGCTTTTTACTCACAGTCTGTTGTACCTTATCTTTCACGCCACTGAAGCTGCTACCAAGACCTTTTTGCAACTGGCCCAGCCGTTCCCGAAGGGACAAATTATTCACCTGTTCCTGAATACCAGTTTTCACCGTCTCAGGACTGGGTACTTGGGTTTGTTGTGCCTGCGGAGTCAGTTGCCGACGTAATGATAGAGTTTGCCAGCCAAACCAGACCAAAAGAGTCACACTAGCCACATGACCCAGCAACAAACCCCCAGTAATGCGTGGTGCAAACACCCATAAGACTAAGGCGTAGAATAGTCCTACACCACTCCAGATAAAGTCATTTTTGCGGTGGATTTCTGGGAAAAAGAAAGCTGCTATGTAAATGGCTAAACTACCAAGACCGACCACCAAGGCTAGGACATATGCCAGCATTATTTGGTTACTCCTTTGACTAGGGATTGGGGATTAGGGATTGGGTATTGGGTATTGGGTACTCAATACCTTCGCCAAAAGAAGAGGATGAAGAGAGAGGGCGCTCTGTAGTAGAGTTATTGTCTTCCCAAACGACAACTCAAAAGCTACAACTTGCCCATGTTCGATATCCTATCACTGCTACAATACCTACTACCGCAAATAAACGCTACGACGATGCGCCAATTGAACCACATAATCATGGCCATGTTAGCAATGAGTGGCCCAATCACTAAAGAGGAAAGGGGGGAGGGGGCAGTTCTTGCAGAGGGGAAAACCCTATAAATAAATTTATTGGCTCTGAAAACTTGGACCGAAGGCGGAGCGTCTCGCCTGGGCGCATTATTTCTCATTGCACTCTTTGCTGGAAATAAATATTTTTCCCTTGAGCATAAATAAATTTAGTTGCTCTGAGACCCTTGATTACTGGGGAATTCCAGAATCTTTCTCCCCCTGCCCCTGCTAGAAAGCTCCCTGCTCCCTGCCCCCTGCCCTTATTGTGTACGAAAATACGCAAGGGAAACAGAGTTCAGTTAGCAAGAAAGGCAGAGGGCAGGAGGCAGAAGGCAGAAGGGAATTCTGATTCCTGCCCTCTGCCACGACCGTTGGCGCAGCGTCTCGCACAGAAGGGAGTAAGGGTTGAAGCCCCACACCAAAATCTTTGATTTGGTGTCTTGCAATCAGTGTAGGTCTGTTAGCGAAGCGGGCGGGCAACGCCCGACAGCCTACACTGATTGCAAATCTTCTGCCTTCTTCACTGTTAGGACTTACGCACACTCTACGATTCTTGGCGTCTTGGCGGTTCGAGAAATTAAGCTTTTTGGCGATTTTTGCGTAAGTCCTAAGTGTATTTCAGCCAAGCATATTACATCATCTCTCTTGACAATCTCTCACGTTGAATTCGCCACGTGCTAGCAAAATCCCTGCAAGCGAGAAGAAAGTGGCTAACCCGTGATCAACCCCAGCAGCCAAGTTGGGCGTGTGCAGGCCCAGCAGCGGCCACGGCAACCACCAGCCCCCATAGTAAAACAATGCGGACAAAAGCATAATCGTCCAAAGTACTGGCTGACGCCGCTGCGCTGGCTGGAACATCACAAAAAGCATAATGACTACTGTCCCAAAGGCAAGAGTAAACCCACGGAAAGCATGATAGTTGGTGTGTCGAGGTCCTAACGGCAGCGCTGGCGCCTGAAAAGCCGGATCAAAAGCCAGCACTAGCGTTTGGTATATGCTGACGGCACTGAAGCCCACCCCCAGGCAGAGTAGAACGCGGCTCAGCCGCAAAATGATTGGCTTGCTTCGCTGGCTCATAAAACCACCTCGATACCGAAAGACACCTCGCAACCTTGCTCTGCCCATAAGATCCCTAAAGACCTTGCCATGTTCCCTGTACCAATCGTGCCAGTTTTCATGTTAATCATCGCCGCCAGTTCTACGCGGTTGACCATGCCAGGGGCACATAGCTCAAACGTGCCGTAGCCCAGCTTATCTTCCGTCAGCGCCAGCGCCGCCACTTCTGCCACATCACGGTAGTCTATGTAGCACGCCTTCACTTGTTTGGAGTCGGGCGGAGAGGAGGAAACCTGCTCAAGTGCGGCGCTCCAGCCGTTATCAAGATTCTGCATGAACATGGTCGGCTGCAAGACGGTGAACTCCATGCCCGACTCGTACAACGCTTCCTCAACCGGACATTTGGCTGGATGGTTACTCAGCTTGGAGATCGATGGGTGAATGACACCAAAGAAGACGAACTTACGCACATCAGACGCTTTGGCAGCTTCAACCATCGCCACGCTCAACTTTGCTTCATCCGGTGCGAAGGCAGGGTTGAGATGAAAAACACTGTCCACACCACTGGCGGCAGCGCGAAGACTGTCTGGATTTTGTAGGTCTTTGATCGTGGTCTCCTGCGCTCCCTGTTGTCGCGCCGCATCCGACTTACTCTCATCCTGCACCAGTGTCCGCACCGTAACGCCCCGCTGCTTCAACTCAGGCATGACGAGGCTGGCATACTTACCAGTTGCTCCCACCATCAACACTTTCATCGTTACCTCCTTTCGCTATCTTATTGTCTTCGTGCTCGTCAATTCGATTGCCACATTACCGATGGTTTGTGCTACCTACGGGCTAGGCAAGAAAATCAACATCTTATACCTGAAGCGCACTGAAAGTAACAGACTCTGGGTTAAGCCTGTTGGATCAAGAATTCACTCAGCCGCAGCAGGTAATCCGGTTGCTCGTCGGGGATGAAGTGACCACAGTCGGGTACGACACCGCCCTGCACATGACGAGCCACGCCTTCAAGCATCGGCTTCACCTTCTCGCCCAAGCCCAGAACTCCACCTAGTCCCACGCGCACGCCGACCGCTCCGCTAAACGTGCGTAGGTACTCAGTCACGGCGACTTCTTCGATAGAGGCACCTTGATCGTGGGTGTCGCCTTGGTAAAACCAGGTCAGGAATTCTCGTTCCTTACCGATAAGCAGCCGCTCAGGAATGTCGGTGGCTAAGGCAAAATCCCACCACCATAGCCCCCCGTTTTTGGTGCCTTCTGGGGTGAAAGCGTGGATTTGTTGGATATTTTTCGCGGTCAGCACTGGGTTGTCGAGGTAGACCAGCGCCTGCACCTCATCTGAGTATTCGGCAGCGTAGAGCAGGGCAGGAGGAGCACCCATATCGTGGGCGACGAGGATGATTTTTCCCATTAGTCCTAAGTGCTGCACTAGCGTGCGAAAATCCTCAGCCAGGGTACGGACATCGTATCCGTGGTCGGGCTTGTCGGAGTCGCCGTAGCCACGCATGTCGGGGGCGATGACAGTGTATTGTTTTGCCAACACGGGCATGATTTTGCGCCAGCAGTACCAGGTTTCCAGAAAACCGTGCCAGAGCAGCACAACGGGGCCCTGTCCGCCGCGCACGTAGTGCAGTTGCACGCCGTTAGCTTGGGCAGTGTGATGGGTAAAAACGGTTGGGTCAATACCAGGCAGCGTGTTCATGTGTATTTACCTGAAGCCTAAAATTTGGTGTTGCCAGTAGTGATACTAAGTGTTTGCTAAAACAAGGATGGGAGCAGCGACACCAGCACGCCATTGGTGTCGCATATACCAGTTTCTAAACCAGTGGATTTGTTGGCTCGAAAACGCCCAATGCACTTTGCTTCAGCGCGGCGGCGTAGGGAGCTTCCACGTCGTGGGTAATGAAGGTCAATCAATTTTGGATTTTAGATTTTAGATTTTAGATTGACCCCAGCAATCAAGCCAGGGGCAAGTCAATTAATGCAAGGATTTTGGATTAAAGAATTATTCTCGCGTTTAAATTCGCAAGTTTCAAACCTTTTTAAATTTTGGATGCAAGTCCTATTCAATCCAAAATCCAAAATTTAAAATCTAAAATTCGGTGAACTGCAATCTAGGCGGATCAGCACGGTTCGCTAGTCAAGATAGTCAGGCGGGAACTACCACGCACCACAGATGCGCTATTGTATCTGTCTCATTCTTAAAGTTATGCACCACCCCGCCTTTGGGAATGTTGACAAAAGAACCCTTCCGGGCAACAAAGGACTGGGCTTTAGTTTTAACCACGACTTCCCCTTCCAGGACGTAAAAAGATTCTTGAAAGTTGGCGTGTGCGTGAGGACCTGGTCCACCTTGTGGCGGTATGAGCATGTCAATGGCGGCGTAAGCTCCTCCAGTTTGTTCACCGGTGATAACAAGGCGGTAGGTATCACCTACAACCGACAGAATCTGGCCGTCCTGAGCATTTACAGTTGTAAGGTCATTGATTGGATTTTCCATGATGTTGAATTCGATCCTTTTTTAGATTTACCAAGTTGCCTTATTTCGATCCACGGTCAATACGTCGCACTGAGCGCCCGAACTGTAAGTAGAAAATTATCTGTGGTCATCCAAACGCGATGGTATTTCCCTTCACTAGACGAAGTTGTTTCCACCATCAACATTGATTGTCTGACCGGTTATGAATGCTGCGTTATCTGATGCAAGGAATAGTACTGTCCCAACCAGATCATCGGCAGTTTCTCGTCGCTTGATCGCTCTTGCTTCTGCCTGCTTGTCGAGTACACCGGCAGGAAAAAGCGCAATGACGGGTGGTGTATCCGTTATGCCCGGAGTAATGGCATTGACGGTGATGTTGTGTTGTCCGAGTGCGTTCGCAAGTGACCTGGTGAACCCAATCACGCCCGCCTTTGCAGCGACGTAGTGGCATTGATCTGGCGTTCCTGCAAAAATACTTCCAGAGCTCGTATTAATGATCCGCCCGGCTTTGCTGACCTTGAGCAATGGAAGGAGCGATCGCGTGACCAGAAAAGGACCATCGAGATTGATTGCACAAACCTCGCGCCATTCAGTATACGAGATATCCTCGAAAGGTGTGACTGGAAATTTACCTGCGTTGTTGACCAGAATATCGACTGCACCCCATGTCTGCTGTACCTGGACTGAGAGAGTCTTGCAGCTTGACTCACTGCTTACGTCTGCCTCGATCGCCAGCAACGCATCTGCTGAGCCGAGATCAAGTACCAATTGGTTAAGCGCTTCCGTTCTGTTATCGACCGCACAGACCTTCGCGCCCTCTGACAGAAAGCGGCGCGTGATTGCGCTACCAATTCCTCCAGCAGCACCAGTAACAACTACGAATTTGTTCGAGAATCGCATCGTTTGCTCCTTTAGAATGTTTAGCAGGTTTCGTGCCAATTGGGCTGTGAGGCATCAATTACAGGTTATTGTCAGCTTTTGGTGAAAACGGGTGCGATCGCACTTTTCATTCAATGGAATTTCAGGTTTCACAATATTCACGCATTCTTCAGTCACCAAAACTGAGCAAGAACCCATCTTCCGCGCCCGGATGAAGTAGCTTTAGAGCCTTCCACCGTCAACAGCAAGCGTGCTGCCGGTGACATAGGAAGCGTCATCGGAGACTAGAAATGCTACAGCTGCAGCGATTTCTTCCGGTTGAGCTAGGCGCTGTAATGACGCCTTGCTTTTGAGCAAAGCCTCGGTCGATACGTCCTGTAGAGCCGGGTGTGTGTAAAGCTTCCCATTCTCTTTCGCCATGTCCGTCGCTGTACCGCCTGGTGCAATTGCGTTGATGGTGATCCCACGCTCTCCCAGTTCAGGAGCCAAGTTGAGTACCATCGCCGAAACAGCAGCTTTGCTTGCGGCATAGAGCGTGTGATAGAAGATCGAAATCTGGGCGCTAACGGAGGAAGTCAGCACGATACGTCCACCGGACGGAAGGTAGCGAGAAGCAGCCTGCGTGACAAACAACTGACCGGCAACATTCACACTGAACACACGCTCGAAATCTTCCGGGGTGATCTCCTCCAGCTTTCCGAAATGCTCGATACCAGCGTTGCTCACCAAGATATCTACTCGTCCGAAAGTTTTAACGACGTCGTCCAAAAGAGTATGGCATTCGGTCGGTTTGCTGACGTCAGCACGAAACGCTTGAGCTTTGAACCCCCTACTGTTTAGTTCAGAAACCAATGCTTCAGCGGGCTTGGCATCTTCGCGATAGTTGATGGCGACAATCGCACCTTCGCTTGCCAGTCGGGTTGCAATCGCTTTTCCGATGCCTCGACTTGCCCCAGTAACAACTGCAATCTTTCCGTTTAATTTCATTTCACACCTGATTTTCTGCGAGTGAACAATCTGTTGTTTGACTCTAAATCACTATCCTATAGACCTTTTGACTCAACACCAGACGCGCTTTCGGCTGGTTTTGCCCAGTTGTGGTCGCGCAAATAGGATTCAAAGTCGGTCGGTGCTGGAAAATCGCGTTTCAACTGCGCTAGATCCGCCCTGTAGCCAACGTTCTCAAGCCAGCGATACATGATGGTCACTTCCTCCCCGGCTTGCTGCTCAAACGCTTCAAACGGAATTTGTTGGTATTCGACGTTTTTTCCGAAAACGCGGCTGAATGTGGCAGCGATTTCCGTCATTGTCATATTTACACTGGCGACTTCCTGTTCACGGTTCAAGAAATCAGTGGGACGATCAAACACCTCAGCGACCATTTCCCCGTAATCTTCTTCGGAAAGTTGCTGCAATTTCGTCTCAGGACTGAGCGGCTGCGAAAGCGTTCCGGCTTCAACCATTGGACGCATCGCGTTGTAATTGTAGAAAAAGAAAACAGGACGCATCATCGTGTAAGGCAAACCAAGCGATCGGATGTATTCTTCGACTTGAAACTTGCTGTCAAAATGCGGAATGCCCGTGTTGCGTTCGGCGCTCCCCACCGAACTGTAGACGAAATGCTGGATGCCCACCGATGAAGCTACGTCTGCGACCGTTTTGCCGTCGCGGATTTCGGCTTCTAATCCGCCTTTGAGGAAGGTCTGTATCGAAAAAACGCCATAGGCACCTTGTAGAGCGCGATCAAGGGAAGCGCGATCGCTAAATTCTCCGACTACGAGTTCTGCCCCTGCTTGTTGGAGTGCTTGAGCAGCGGGCTTGTTTGGGTCACGCACAAAGGCACGCACCTTGAAATTTCCGTGCTGCAAAAGATGACGCGCCACCGCGCCGCCCTGATTGCCCGTAGCTCCGGTGACTAAGATAAGTCGTTCTGCGTTTATTTGCTGTGTCATGCTTGTTTTTTGATACTGTTTGCGTATCTGAAATTTCCGGACAGTTTTAACAGTAGCTTATACAGATAAAGAGAGAAAGTAGTTAAAATTCAAAGCACTTATGCAAAAAATTCAAAGATGTGGTTGCGTCAATGGACAAGCTTAAAAGCCTGATGATTTTTATGCGCTCTGCTCAATATGGCAGCTTTTCTGAGGCAGCCCGACAGTTAGGCATGGCTCCGTCAGCCGTAAGTCGGGCTGTATTGCGCTTAGAAGATGAGTTGGGGGTGCGCTTGCTCCAGCGGACGACTCGCAGTTTGACGCTGACCGAAGATGGCAACCGATTTTATCAACGCACTCAGCAAATTCTCAACGATTTGGAAGAAGCCGAACTCGAAGTCAAACAATCGCAATCCATGCCGATGGGAACATTGCGATTGGAGCTGAGCTTTGTGTTTGGCAAAATGCATATCGCTCCGGCTCTGCTGCAATTTGCCGCACAATATCCGAAGCTAAATCTGAATGTTTCTTTTAACGATCGCCTGATCGATCTGATTGAGGAAGGCGTTGATGCGACTGTGCGGATTGGAATCAGCAGTGATCGCAATTTAATCATGCACCACCTGGCAACTGCACGCTACATCACTTGTGCCTCGCCGCAGTATCTCGCTCAGTATGGTACGCCCACAACGCCCACAGAACTATCGCAGCATCGCTGTGTCAACTTTATCTATCCACAGACTCGGCGAGAAGCTAACTGGAAATTTGAACAAGACGGAAAATCGATTGATCTTGCCGTTGACAGTTATCTGCGATTTGATAACTCAGAAGTCATTTTAGAGGCGGTCATTCAAGGAGCCGGTGTGGTGCAATTGCCCAAATTTATTGCAGCAAACGCGATCGCCCGGGGCGACCTCCAACCGATTCTCCAAGCCTACGCGACCCCAGTCGGATTACGGATCGCAGTGTTGTATCCGCAAAAACGCTATCTCTCGGCTAAAGTTCGCGTCTTTGTTGAGTTTATGAGAGAATTGACGGCTGCTTTAAAGCGAGATGATGTTGTAGATTGAAAGGGCGTTGTTGCACGAACAGGAAAGATGGTAAATTATACCCAATACCGTTGCCAATTTCCGAAAGTTCAACACCTGTAGAAACAGCACTTTATCACCTGTTCTATTTGAATCGGAAAGGAGTGTCTTTCTTCGATACTTACTAACGATAATGTAAAGAAAAATAGTCCTGATATAGGGAAAGCTTGCTAGTACAGCACGGCGTAAATAAGCAGACTATTGAAAAGCCCTAAAGAGCTTATTCCATAATACTTTTGACTTTTTAATTTTGATGTTCAATGAGATATTCAAGATCATCGTGACTCGGACGCTCATTGCTAACATGGCCAGGATTATCTGGTTCAATTGGCGCATCGTAGTCACACTAATCTACACTAATCTTTGGTAGCAGGTATTATAACATAACAGTGCTAGGATGTCGAACATGGGCTGTTTGTAGCTTCTAAGTTGTCGTTGTGGAAGACAATAACTCTATTACATCGGCCCTATCTCTTCATCCTCTTTTTTTGGCGAAGGTATTGAGGTAGTAGGAAAGAGTTTCTCAGTCCCCAGTCTCTAGTCCCCAGTTCGCAATCCCTTAACTAACAATTTTGCAAGTTAATTGTTGATTTAGATACAATTTAAAATTAATTATCCGTGTTAGTTGTGGATTTTTGTCGTTTATTCAACTCTTAAGGTCTTCTTTAGGAGAGAACGGAAAATCTCGGATTACGCTTAAAGTAAAAGGATCTGCAAGAGTTAGCCAGAAATTTTTTATGACACTACAAAGCTTTGGTGTGATTGGATTAGCCGTTATGGGTGAGAACATCGCTCTAAACGTGGAGCGCAATGGCTTCCCAATCGCAGTATACAACCGCTCACGCGATAAAACCGACAAATTCATGGCGGAGCGTGCGCCAGGACGGAACGTCAAAGCCGCCTTTACCCTAGAAGAATTTGTCGCTGCATTGGAACGTCCTCGCAAAATCCTAGTAATGGTGCAAGCTGGTAAGCCAGTAGATGCAGTAATTTCTCAACTCAAACCCTTGTTAGACGAAGGCGATATCATTATCGACGGTGGCAACTCTTGGTTTGAAGATACAGAACGACGCACTCAGGAATTAGAACCCGTTGGACTTCGGTTTATCGGTATGGGTGTTAGTGGTGGTGAAGAAGGTGCGCTAAATGGCCCCTCACTGATGCCAGGAGGTACAGAAAGCTCCTACGAATATCTGTCACCAATTTTTAATAAAATTGCTGCCCAAGTTGATGATGGCCCTTGCGTAACCTATTGCGGTCCTGGTGGTGCAGGTCACTACGTCAAAATGGTACACAACGGTATTGAGTACGGCGATATGCAGCTGATTGCAGAAGCCTACGACTTGCTGAAAAATGCTGCTGGACTAGACCATAATCAGCTACACGAAGTTTTTGCTGAATGGAACACCACCGACGAACTCAATTCGTTTTTGATTGAAATTACGTCAAAGATTTTCCCCTACATTGACCCTGAAACAAATCTACCCTTAGTCGATTTGATTGTTGATGCCGCAGGGCAAAAGGGAACCGGACGCTGGACAGTGCAAACTGCAATGGATTTGGGGGTTGCTGTACCGACAATGATTGCAGCGGTGAACGCCCGAATAATGTCTTCTTTCAAAAAAGAGCGGGTAGCAGCATCTAAGATACTTACAGGCCCTTCTGGCAAGTATGAAGGAGATACCAAAGCTTTTATCAATATGGTGCGAGATGCTCTATATTGCTCGAAAATCTGTTCTTACGCTCAAGGCATGGCACTGTTAGCTACAGCTTCAAAAACCTACAACTATAACTTGCATTTAGGTGAATTGGCGCGGATTTGGAAGGGTGGCTGTATTATTCGTGCTGGATTTTTGAATAAGATTAAGAACGCATTTAATGAAAATCCAGCGCCACCTAACCTGCTGTTGGCTCCGGAATTCAAGCAGACGATTCTCGATAGACAAACAGCTTGGCGCGAAGTGTTGATAACATCAGCAAGACTGGGAATTCCAGTACCAGCATTCAGTGCGTCATTAGATTATTTTGACAGCTATCGACGCGATCGCTTGCCCCAAAACCTTACTCAAGCCCAACGCGACTACTTTGGGGCGCACACCTACGAGCGACTTGATAAGCCCGGAGTCTTCCACACCGAATGGACACCGATTTCTGAAGCATCAGTGCAAACTTCCACACCAAGAGAGCTGCAAACTTCAGAACCAACTACACCTACAACATCTACAACTTCTCCAAAAGTTTAGAGAGTTTTAGTTTGTAAACAAAGAAAGTGGCTCTTTGAGAGTCACTTTTTTTGTCAATTCTCACTATTAATTGTTAATTATTCATTGTTAGACTAATGCACTTTTAATTTGCATCTTTTTCATTTTGAAGTAAAAGCATCTACGGCAACGTGCGAATCAAGAACGATTTAGCAAGTAATCATTAGTTAAGTATTTGGAATCAATTTGGTGTTCCCGTGGAAGATAAATCGCAACCGGAATTCCTATATTATGCAAATAACGACACATTAGCGGCCCTACTTCAGCCCAATTTAAGTTGCCTAAACCACAACCCAAAGCTGGCATTGCCAAAGACTAAATACCAATTTCATGACAATTTTTTCTAACCCAGTCTAAGCCACCTTCAATGTCTTCTAAACGAGAGTTTTCTCGCCATTGTCTTTTAGTAGCAAACGACAAGAACCACTTTACAGCATTGGAGGACACTAGCGGAAGGCTAAGATCAGCTAGTTCTTGATCTAAAGAAGCTTCCCGTTTATAAAGATAAGGTTTTGTGGCAGTAAGCTGTTGATTCCGGCAAGCATCTTGATAAACTACATATACGTCAGGAAACTAATATTTTGCCCGTGACGCTAATCCTTTGCCCATTATGCCTTGAAGATTAACACTAATCGTCAAAGTTTGCATATTTGAAAAAAACATATCCCCATCAATCAAGGAAATATTAGTCCCGATACGGGCAGCAGATATAGATTGGAAGAACATATTTGGTTCAGGAACAACAGGTATTTTAGCTGAACCTATAATTGTTTCGACTCGCTCTTTAGCCTTATAGTCTGCTACAAAAACTGAATGAACAAGTTCTGGGCTGATTTGCTCAGGAACCAGGCACTCAGCCATTATCTTTCGTTTGGAACCATCAAGTTCATTCCACCATTCATTTTGAATAATTTTCCATTGTTTCTGAAGTATTTCTATTCCTTCCTTAATAGCAAAAAATTGAGTTGGCTCATTGGCAGCATTTCCATCTGTAATTAGTCCTCCTACTGCTGTAAGTACATCGGGTTTGACTCCAACAACAGCAATATCTCTTTTGTCCTTTTCATGAACCACCCGATACATCATTGGGTTACATGGCTGAAAATATAAGTTAGCGTATTCCCACAAACTACTCCTTGCAGGCGTAGACTTGTCTTTACGCTTGCTAACAATTTCACTATCGTAGATTGGTGTATATAAAACTCCTAGTTCCTCAACTTTTTTGTGAGATAAGATACCTCTTTGAAGTATCGAGGGTAGATTTTCAATATGTGTGATGTAATAGAGGCTTTTTATATCTGGTTTTCTCATTGATTTGGCGTGTTATTCTTCCCAAGATATTTGGCTTTCAATTCTTCTAATTCTTCATCTATTTGGCTTTTACTAGAAGGCTGGATTGATTGTGTTTTCGGTTGATTTTGATTGTTATTTTGGGGTTTAGCTTTGCCAATAAATAGAGTTTTCATTTCCTCTAATTCTAAATCCATTTGGCTGGGAGTTTTCGGGACAACCGCAGGTGGAGAAGTTGGTTGTGTACTCAGGGGTTTTGCTAGGGAAGCAGGTGTGGCTACTACTTGCGACTGTTGATTTAAATCTTTGAAAACTTCATCTACTGTTTGATAACGCCGAATTGGAATACTTTCTAACATCTTGTTGAGAATGCGGCTCAACTCATTACTGACGGGAGTTTGTAAGTATTGCTGCCAGACCCAAGTATCGTTGTTAGTATCATAAGAATCGAAGGGCGATCGCCCAGTTAATAAATTAATACAAGTCGCACCCAAACTGTAAATATCGCTGGCGAAAATAGCCCTACCTCTCATTTGTTCAGGGGCAACATATTCTGGACTGCCAATACTAGTACCAGTTTTATTTAAGGCGGTGCCAGTGGTAGATTTAGCAGCACCAAAATCTACTAAAACTAGATCCCCCCGACCCCCCTTATTAAGGGGAGCAATATTTTCTTCCCCCTTTTTCAAGGGGGAACTAAGGGGAGATCGACGAATAATATTTTCTGGCTTGATATCGCGGTGAATTACGTGTTTGGCGTGACAAAATTGTAAAACTGACAATAAATCATTTAATAGTTGCCGGATTTGTATTTCATTGAAAGCACCTTTATGTGCCAATTCCTGGGGTAAGTTTTGCCCGTCGATAAATTCTTGTACAAGATACTGCCGATCTTCTTGGGTAAAATATGCCAGTAGTTCCGGAATTTGGGGATGTTTGCCCAATTCATCTAACTGCACCGCTTCTTGGTTAAATAACTCTACGGCTTTTGCCAGAGTGTTAGTGCCTTGGGCTTGGGGATAAAATTGCTTAATCACGCAGCGTGGTCTGGAGGGTTTATCCTCATCTACAGCTAAGAAGGTTTTGCCAAAACCACCTTGTCCGATTGGTTTGATAGCACGGTAACGTTCTTTGAGAAGTAACTTGGAACCGCAAGTCCGGCAAAACTTGACATCATTAGGATTTTCAGGCTTGGGACAATGGGGATTAAGGCAGTAGCTCATACAGGCGATCGCTCTTATATGTCTTTATTTTCTCCTGTCCCAGGTAAAAGGGTGTAATTAACAGATTTTGGATTTTAAATTTTGGATTTTGGATTTGTGTCACCCACAAGGAATGAAAGCGCGTAGCAAGACGTTGGTTCGGCATGACACCAAAAGAATCTAAAATCTAAAATTGGCTTGGTTATCACCCATAATCAACAGCGTAGGCGCAGCCCGTCGTAGACATCGCGTTGGGTTAAACTATGAGCGATTGCACTGCTAGTTACCTACCCCACTGCATCCATAACTGGATGGAAGTAGAAGGCAAACCCCAGCACTGTATACGCAGCTAATAATAAAGTGCCTTCCAGCCAATTAGACCTACCATCGGAACTAATAGTGTTTGCAATTAACACTGACACAACCACAGCTACTAATTCAAAGGGTTTGAAATCCAAATCCATTGGTTTACCCAATATCCGCCCTGCTATAACTAACACGGGCGCGACAAATAGGGCAATCTGCATACTTGATCCCACAGCTACCGAAAGGGAAAGATCCATCTTATCTTTCATCGCCACGGTGACTGCTGTAGCGTGTTCAGCCGCGTTACCGACGATGGGAACCAAAATTACCCCTGTAAATAGCGCCGTCAAACCTACCTGAGATGTGGCCACTTCTAGAGAATCTACTAGTAATTCTGATTCAATTGCTACCAATAAAGTACAGAGAAGCAGCACGCCAACCCACAATGCCATATTTGGTTTAGCATCAGATATTGATATTTCCTCTGCTTCTGCTTCTGCCTCCGCTAAACCCACATCGTATAGATAGGAGTGGGTTTTCATTGAAAATAGCAGCGTTAGAGCATAAACCAGAATTAATACAACGGCAACAGCAATAGAAAGATTTTGCAGCGTTTGTTGGTTAATTCCTTGAGAAGTGTAATTCATCGCCGTTGGCATCAAAATGGCAATCACCGCCAAATTCATGGAAGCAGCATTCACCCGCGCCACAATTGGCTGAAATGTCTGTTCTTTGTAGCGCAGTCCTCCCAGAAGCATGGAAAAACCCATCACCAGTAGTAAGTTGCTAATAATCGATCCCGTGATACTAGCTTTGACTACATCTATTAACCCAGCGTTCAGCGCGATTAAGGCGATGATTAGTTCTGTAGCATTGCCAAAGGTAGCGTTTAACAAGCCCCCCAATGATGGCCCCACTACGACAGCAATTTCTTCTGTGGCTGTACCCATCCAAGCTGCTAAGGGCAGAATTGCTAATCCAGCTGTAATGAAAACTATCAATTCTCCCCACTCCAGAAAGTGGGCTGCCAGGGAAACCGGGATAAACAGCAATAAAACCAGAAGAATAATGTTTTTTGTTGACATTTGTTGTCTTGAGTTGAGGGTATCATCCACAGCGAGGAATCCTAAGTTTTAAATTTGGAGTGCTGAATTGAAAGTTATTTTCAATTCAGCACTCCCATAGGATACTCTCAACCGTCTGTAGAGCAATTCAGAAATTGTACTGTTTTCAGTTCACTACTGTGTATGTAAAATAAAATTGCGATTTAAGAAGTTTTCGTAATCTTTTGTTGCAAAACTATGAATTTGAGCCAAAATATTACACCAAAAATGGGGTTTAATATATTAAAAGACAATTAAATTTTGATTGGCGCCCAAGAAGAGAAAACCCCTAACTGAGGCCTTGTTCAATGGATAATGACTTTGAGCCTTTTGGGAAAGGGCTGTCTTGCAAAGTTCCTTTAAGTCGGCAGAGCCGACGACAGTCGCCTCAAGTCGGGAAACCCGCCCACGGCGCTGTCTCCCCAACGGACTTTGCGCTGTGCGATAACGCAGATTTCCCATTACAATAAGACAGATTTGTCAAAAATTGGGTTGGATTCCATAGTTGTTGTTCATACCGGATTTTGTGTTCAAACCATTGGAGAAAGGTTTATGCACAGACTTTTCGGTGCAACTGCAAGTTTTTTGTTTTGGATAAATATACATGACTTCTGCTGACCAAATGCCAGCTAGTGGCTCAACGTTAACATTAGATTCAGATCCCAATAACACCAAAGAAACCGATCCCCTGAGAAAGGCTAATGGTGTTTATGTGACGGTGCATGGTCATTTTTACCAGCCACCAAGGGAAAACCCTTATCTGGACGCAATTGAACGCCAACCGAGCGCTGCACCTTTCCATGACTGGAATGAGCGGATTCATTGGGAATGCTATCGCCCGAATGCCTTTGCCAGAGTCTTAAATGACCGAGGCGAAGTAGTGGGGATCGTCAACAATTATGAGTATTTCAGTTTCAATATTGGGGCAACGCTGATGTCGTGGCTAGAACGCTACGATGTGGAGGTTTATCAGCGGATTTTAGAGGCGGATGCGAAGAGTAGCCAACGCTTGCATGGTCACGGCAATGCGATCGCGCAAGTATACAATCACATCATCATGCCTCTGGCGAACGAACGCGACAAATATACCCAAATTCGCTGGGGTAAAGAAGACTTCCGCTCTCGCTTTGGCCGCGATCCCGAAGGCATGTGGCTAGCGGAAACTGCTGTAGATTACGCCACCCTAGAAGCTCTTGTTGCTGAGGGTATTCGCTTCATTATCCTTGCACCGTCTCAAGCACTGCGTTGCCGTCCCCTCCCCACTCAAGATCATCCCAATCCGGAATGGATCGAAGTTGGCGGTAGTCAGATTGATTCCACCCGTCCCTATCGTTGTTATTTAAAGCCCACACTAGGCAGTTCATTTTCACCTCTGAGTGCGATGGGCTACGCCCCGTTGGAGGCGATCGCCACTAGTCCCAAGGAGAGTGGTACAGAAGAATTACCCTATATTGATATCTTCTTCTACGATGGGCCGATATCGCGGGACATGGGTTTTAGTGATGTCGTTTATAATTCCACTCACTTTGCCGGACGTATTGGTTCAGCAGTACGTGGGGATCATCGTCCAGCACAGTTGATTTCTGTGGCGACAGATGGGGAAACCTTCGGACATCACAAGAAGGGAACAGAGAAAACTTTAGCCTACGCCTTTACCAAAGAATTTCCTCAGCAAGGTTGGACGGTGACGAACTTTGCCCACTACCTGAGCTTAAATTCTCCCAGTTGGGAAGTGGAATTAAAGTCAGTTACAGCCTGGAGTTGCGCCCACGGTGTCGGCAGATGGGAAGATGACTGTGGTTGCGGTGGGGAAGGCAGTATTTGGCATCAAAAATGGCGTCGTCCCTTGCGGAATGCTCTAAATTGGCTGCGGGATCAGCTAACTGAGGTGTATGCAGAACATGGTAGGCAATTATTTCGTGATCCCTGGCAAGCACGAGATGAATATATCCAAGTAATGCGCGATCGCTCTGCTGGCAATGTCAACCGTTTCCTCGCCCGTCATCAAACCCACAAACTAACAGCAGCCGAACAAGTAGATGCCCTGCGCCTGTTGGAAATGCAGCGTCACGCTTTATTGATGTTCACTAGTTGCGGTTGGTTTTTTGAAGAAATTTCCCGTCCAGAGGGGACACAAATTCTGCGCTACGCCGCCCGTGCTTTGGAATTGGCGGGGGAAGTGGCTGGTGTGCAGTTGGAAAAAGGCTTCGTCAAACGTCTTGGTTTAGCTCCCAGTAATGTCGATGACTTCAAACACGGTGCGGAAATTTATCGGCAACTCGTGTTAACTGCCCAGCTTGGCTTTAAGCAAGTAGCAGCCCATTACGCGATTACTTCCCTGTTTAGCAATCAGAAACTAATAGAGACGCGCAATTCTCTGCCGAGAAAAGATGCTACGGACAAACAGTCTCAGCGTTACCACAAAAAGGTTTATTGCTACGCTGCCAATGAGCTAGATTACCAACTGCAACGTATGGGATCGCTAACTCTGGCTGTGGGAAATTTAAAGCTGGTATCAGAGATTACTTGGGAAAGTGAGCATTTGGTATTTGCGGTTCTGCATTTGGGAGGGTGGGATTTCCACTGCTGTATTCAACAGTTTACCGGGCGGCGTGACTACAGCCAATTAAAAGAAAAGCTGTTTGGGGCACTACAACAAGCTAGTGCGGCTCATACTATCTTGGTGATGACACAGCTATTTGGGGAAGAGGCTTTCAACTTGCAAAATCTATTTGCTGAAGAACGCCACCGGATTATGCGGCTGCTTAGTCAGGAAACACTGACACGTTTAGGACAGTTGTATACCCAAGCCTACCGTGATAATTATGGTGTGCTGATGGCGTTTCATCGAGATGAAATAGCAGTACCGCAAGAATTGCAGGTAGCAGCAGATATTGCTTTAGGGCATCGCTGTCTGATGACATTGCGATGGCTTGAGCAAGATATCGCTGATCCCCAAAAGAGTTGGAATCACATATTAGAATTGGAGGCGATCGCTACTGAAGCAAAACATCTGCGTTGTCGGCTGAATATTCCCGACGGTAAGCAGATGTTAGAACAGTTAATTGCGCGATCGCTCTGGCAATTGTTGTACGATGCCAATGATAGTTTTAATGCAGAGATCCAACTATTGGAGCGATTGATTGATGTCGGGGATCAATTAAATATTGATATTTCTCTACAGCGATCGCAAGAGCTATATTTTAGTTGTCTACACAGTCAGATAGCGCCGGTGTGTGTCACTAACCTTGAGAATGAAGGAGATAATCAGTGTCTTCAGTTGCTGAAGTTGGGCAAAAAGTTAGCCGTTGATGTCAGCATGATCTCAAATCAGTTGAGATAGATGTAGGGGCGCACAGCGGTGCATTGGTGTCAACTTAAGCCAAAACCTCGTTTCCAGCCTCTGGCTGGAAATGATCCTCATTGCGGCTCTGCCGCGAGTAAGAAAGGCGGAGCCTCATAGAAAACATTCCTAGTCGGAGACTAGGAACGAGGTATGAACCATCATAAATCAAAATGGCGTTGGAAGCGGGGATCAATGTTGTCTGTTTTCTGCTGATTGCAGGTAAAGCAGAGAGTTTGGAGATTGCTGATATCGTTTTGACCGCCACGAGCGAGGGGAATGATATGGTCAATGCTAAGGTTAGTTTCTCTAGTAGTTTTACTGCAGCTTCGGCATTGGTATTTGTCACGTTGAAAAATATATTTCTTTACTGACGGCGGGATACGAATGCGGGGAGTTTTGCTCATTTCCTTAGTTGCTAAGAAATCCTTCCAAGCTGGGTACATCTATCCAACTTGCTTTTTTATCAGATTCATGGGATAAATCCATCAACAACTGAGAATAAATTCCTTCTCGCAGTGATGGTGTAATTTTCTGATTGCGCTCAATTCCTTGCACCCATTCGTCTACTACGCGGATAAATGCAGAAATGCGCCCATCAGCATAATTTTTTGGAAAAATTAACCGATTCGGTATTTCTATTTCCGTTAAAGGTTTACCAGACTGGGAACCCCAAACACGAAAACCATGTATATAATCTTTTTGATTTTCACTGCCCACAATTAATGTACCGCGATCGCCATATACTTCTATCCAATGGGTTCTTGGTGCATGAACAACCGCACTGATAGAAAGTTGGCAAGGTGTACCATTTGCTAATTCCAGCGTTACTATACAGTTGTCATCGCTATCCACTGGCTTGGATTCCCCACTAATAGGATCAACTCGTGTGGAAATAGCAGTAGTTAAATGGGCGCTTAATCTACGGACTGGCCCGAATAACCAGTGAATATAATCGAAGGCGTGGGAACCTAAAGATCCCAATGCACCGCCTCCTTTATCCTTGTCAGAATACCAATTCCAAGGGCGTGAAGTATCAGCACGAGAAGAACCTAACCAATCAATTTTAATTAGACGCAACTCACCCACATAGTTTTCTGACAATAATTCAGCAAATAACTGCCATGCAGGTACAAAGCGAAATTCAAAATCTACAGTCGCAATCACGCCTTTTTCTTTAGCTAACTGATAAAGTTCTTTAGCCTCAACTGCATTTAAGGTTGTGGGTTTTTCTAGTAATAAATGTTTCCCAGCTTCCAGTGCGGTTTTTGCCATTTCATAATGCAAAAAAGGCGGCGTAGAGATGCTGACTGCTTGCACTTCTGGCAATGCCACAATAGCTGTAAGTGAGTCGTAAGCGTGGGGAATATTATGGGCTTCTGCTATGGCTTTGGCTTTATTTATATCTCGATGATAAACAGCAACTACCTCAGTTTGACGATGTGCTTGGAATCCAGGGATGTGAACTTTTTGACCAAATCCAGTGCCTGCGATCGCAACTCCAATCATATAATTTTTATTCCCATATTTAATTGATTTGTGGAAAAAGTCCAGGCTGCCGTTGTCTATTTTTATAAAGCTATCGTAAGTATTAACCAACTGAGGCTTAATAATTTTTTATCGCAGAACTCTAATTGTCAAAGGGTAACGATAATGCTCACCATTATAAGCTTTAATAGCAGCAAAAGTCACTATAAATGATTGTACTATTAAAATTAATAATATTAATAACATAAACACAATTAGTAAACTGTCTAGAGTTATTTTAATTTCATTAACTGAACCATTGGTAGTTACTGCTAGACTAAAGCTAGTTAATACTAAAAATAATGAGATTGCCATGACAATCAAGGTATATAATGTCCAAGTAATTTGAAAATTTAATGATTCCTTTCCTTGGAAATCAATCCAGGGATATTGTGATTTTTTAAATCGCCAAATCATCAGTGGAGCCAAAAGATTTAGGGGTAAATATAGAGGTATGCCAAGAAATACCAAAAAAAACAATAATATCCACCCTAATAAAGCCGAGAAATGACACAGCATCGCCCATATACGCATTTTTTTAGGTTTTTCTCTCATGGCTTCTTATATGGAAGTGGATTTATTAAATAATTCTCCACTGTAATTATCTATAAAAAAGCCAAACAAGAGCTTAAAATTTGAGTATTTCTTGGTCATAATTTTCGAGAAGAGGTTCTATTTCCCAGACTATGCCTTCTCCTAGCTGCAAAGCAACTTCTACATAAAGTTGTTCTATGGCAGTTTATACTGAGAACTGGCGAAACTAGTAACCTCGGAGTCTGCCAACTGCTTGCAGTGCTACTCTGCCTCTAACCTGACAGTTTATACTGAGAACTGACGAAATTAGTACCGTCTTTTGGGATACCCAATAGCAAGGTTCTTGCAAATAAGCTATGAGATGTTGCCTAGCTAAAGACTTAGTTTCGGGAAGCTGCCAAAAATATTCAGAAGTTTCTTGTGGCGTGTGGTTTAGACAACTTTGGATGCTGCGACGCAAATTTGATTCCGTCGCCCAATGACTGAAGCGTTCGCCAGCAAATTGCACAAAAGTTGAAAAGATTTCAATGATGCTTTGCCGAGGTTGTATGAAAATTGGAAAATTCCAAATAAAGGGTGATGCTGTCAGTTAGCTCTCTCAACCTCCCGTCCATTCTGTGTCGTAAACTTAATAACACTAACGGATTTTCAATATGCGAGTTCAAATAACTGTAGTTGCGATCGCAGTAATGTTAGTGGGTACGGAAAATCGGGAGGCCCTTGCAGACTTGCAATCTTCTACTCAAGATGGGGCTAGTAGTATTGTGACACCGGAAGCTACGATCCAGATAGAGGGAGGATATGCCAAATATGGTAATTATGTAGGAGCGACTTCAGTAGATGCCCAGACGATGGAATTTTCTCAAAAAGTTGTCAAAGATATCCAGATTCGTTTTATTAATGGAAAAGGTAAGTTATTCGATGACAAAGGTCAGCCTATTAAAGGGCGAACTCAGAAAGATTTTATCATTGGTCTGCTGAAACTCAAGCCTGGTCAAGTATTCCGTAAGGATTTACTTGAAGCGGACTTGCAACGATTGAGGAGATTAGAGTCATTTAATCAAGTCAATGTTTACCCTGAAGAAGATGTTTCCAGCGTTAATATTATTTATGAAATCAAAGAGCGTGCTTTCCCTTCTCTAATCTTAGGAGGCGGTAGTAACGATGATGTTGGGCTTTACGGTCGGGTGGGTTATAGAGATGCAAATATCAGCGGTCTGAACGATAAATTAGATACAACTGTGCAGTTCAGCAGTAAAGATGTCCAGTTTAATGGTCAATTCACTAGTCGTTATCGTCCTGAAGAACCAAATCGCTTCGGCTATAGTATTAGAGCTTTTCGTCGTCGAGATATATCGGGAACCTTCAACGAAGATATCAGATTATCTAACGGCGACAAAGTGCGGGAGGGAAGGTTTGGCGGTTCTGTGGGACTTTTAGGAGCTTTTGATGACTGGGATACATCTGTAGCACTCAACTATACCAGAATTAGCCTACGCGATCAAGAATATAACGTTGCACAGGTCGATAGATTAGGGAGTCCCCTATCTGTGAGCGGTACTGGCATTGATGACCTATTTACAGTATCATTTGCAATATCCAAAGATCAACGCGATCGCCGAGACAATCCGACTCAAGGATCAATCCTCACCTTCAGCACAGAACAAGCGATTCCCATTGGACTGGGTAATATTTCCAGCAACCGCTTACGGGGAGACTATATTCAGTATTTCCCAATCAGTTGGATAGGTAATGGTAGACCAACCGACAATCCCGAAATGTTGGCGATTAATTTACAAATTGGCACAACTATTGGAGACTTTCCACCAGCTGATGCCTTTAATATTGGCGGACTAAATTCTGTTAGGGGTTACGGTTATGGTAAAGTTGCCAGTGGTCGAAGTTATGGTTTAGCTTCGGTGGAATATCGTTTCCCAATTTTTCACTCAATAGGAGGAGTTCTCTTTACTGACTTGGCCTCAGATTTTGGGTCTAGCGACACCGTGCTAGGAGAACCAGGAGTGCTGCGAGATAAACCTGGAAGTGGCTTTGGTTATGGCTTAGGATTGCGAGTCAAGTCATCCTTTGGGCTAATTCGAGGCGACTTAGGAATTAGCGACCAAAGAGAAATTAGATTTGAAGTTACTACAGGTCAGCGATTTTAATTCCAACTGTAATTGATAATTAGTTTTTACTTTGCGCTTCTACCCTGCGGGAAGGCGAAGCGCCTATGCGTTAACCTCTGCGTTTAAATCTTCTCTTCCTCAGTTTTGGGGCATAATATCGCCAATATCGCTTCTTTTCTCCGTTTAGCCTCATATGATAAGTTTTAAAAAATACCCTGACCGGGGGTCAGCAAATTGTCAGGATCGTAGCGTCGCTTAGCGCTTACCAACCTGTCCCAAACGGGACGAAACTGCTGCTTCCAATCCGAGTGAGAAAATTTAATAGCGTCTACAGGATAGCGAGTACCGCCAAGATCACGGTTTTTCTCAAAAAATCTCCGATTCTCATCAAGCATTTTGCGAACTGTGGCATCATCAAGCGGTGCAGTTCGTAGAATAGCAAAAAGAAATACAACTGGCTCGCTGGGTGTCCGAAATAAAGGCAGCTTAAAACGATCAGTTTTGACAGGGTACAGCAGAATTGGACCATTTCCTGTATCAGCCAGTGTCAAAGTAGAAACAATCTTGCCAACATATTGCTTAACTGCTGTACCCGGTACGAAGAGGTTAATCCAAGGATGAGGGTTAGACCAAATGTTGATGGACTTCAGGTAAGCAACAGTTTCTGCCAAGCGGTTAAGAAAGTCGAAGTAAGATTTATCCTCTATTTGTTCTGTACCCGGAGTGTAGCTCAAAGACGCAAGTAAACTAGTATTGTCTGGCTGATTGGGTGGGGTGTAAAAGCTAGCCGCTTCTAACATATAACGCCATCCTCCCTTAGTATCGGATACTACCTGACCTTCGACATAATTGAACCGTTGATCAGCAATTAGTAAGCGTTGGTCATGAGTAAAGGTATCCAAATTATCGTAATCCAAATGAAACACACGGGCATTAGTAAAAGCTTTGATCAACCGAATCGTTGCCCTTACTATGATTCCACACTGACCCAGACCAGCCAGCACTGCTTCAAATAAATCGCAGTTTTGATAGGGGGAACAAGTTTCCAACTTACCCTTACCAGTCACTATCTGAAGTTCCAAGACATTATCGACCTGGACACCATAGCGATGGCTGGCGCCGCCAATACCGCCCAATGATAACGTTCCTCCAACTGACAGTTCGATGTAATCAGTGAGAACAGGTGGTGTCAATTGTTGCTTCAAGGTTGCTTGCAATAGCTGGCTCCATACTACCCCACCTTCGACAACAACCCGGTCTGCACTAAGGTGATGAATTTTGTTTAACGGACTCATATCAATTACCAAACCCGCCTCTAATAGTGCTTGACCGTAGCAAGAGTGACCCTGACCACGGGCAGCAACTTTGAGGTTATTCTGTCGTGCAAACTGGATAATACGGACAATATCCTGAATTGAACCTGGTTTGAGTACAGCTTTTGGCAGACGATACACTAAATGCCCAAAATCATCAGCTGCATTTGCGCGTGTGGCATCATCAGTGTAAATTACTCCATCTAAATGCGGCAGGTCAACAAACGACTGTGCTGCGTTAGCAGATGTTATCCACGAACGATTGACTGGATCAAATCCAACGACAACAGCACTAACAATCAAACCTTGCAAAATATTGCGACGCGAGGTACTATTTTTCATTAGGAATCCTCTTATAAGAAATAGTTATCATGGGTAAACCCACGCATGGATATGGACTCTCAGTGCTAGAGGCATCATTCGTGCTGCGCTTGCCTTAAAGGCGATCGCACTTGGTTGCCTAGACAATCAAGAATGTTTTTGGCTGTTGGCATCGCACAGTTTCGGCACCTTGAAAAAGTCGGTGGGGTAGCTGAATTTCTCCCTAGACTCGCCGTAGTAATCGTAGAACTCGAAGGTTCCAATTTTCTTGAGAATAGGAGCAAACTCGGGGTACTTGTCGGAGCGATTGCAGAACCGAACGGGTATCTTCGTTCCGGGAATAACGCCCGTCCAGCAATCAACAGCGAAACCATTGATGGTTGTTGTGCCCTTGTAAACCATGTTGTTGGCTAACCACCAGTTGCGACTGAAAACATTAGGCAGTGGTAAGGGGTTGAGAGTACAGGTGGTCACCCCGGTGTTCGGATCTTTTTGGATGAAGTACTCTTTGTCAGGGGCTGTACCATCAGATGGGTTGAGGTCATATACGTTGTAGATCAGAACCTCCTTGTCAATATAGTAGGCGAGTTCGCGGTTGATACCCTGCCTTATATCGAACTCATACGTGGACACCAGTTGATTTTGGGGATTGCCCACCTCCTTAAACCTTCCTGAGCCAAAGTATACCAAGGGAAAATTGGGAAACACCTTTGCGATTTGGTTTTTGAGAGCTTCGTTTGTAAAGGAACTGTGTATGCTCTTACCCTGACCAAAGGCGGGGAGCGAAGTTGCTAAAAAAGCACACAAAGCACAGATGATAACCCACTTAAAGATACCGTTTTTCATTTTTGAAATGACTACTGTATTGCTTCAAAATCAATCTTCATTTGAAGGCGATCGCTTGATTTTGATCACTTTACATTTCTTTAGAAACAGCGTTCGGCTTCAGCCATAACAAAAATAAAGCAGCTAAAAATATATATTATTACCAACCTGAACATGAAAAACTTGCAAGTTGTGGAAAAAGGGTTTTCATCCGTCCCGATTATTGATATCAGCGCCTTGGTTTCTGGAAAAGGCGATCTTTATGCCGTTGCATCACAAATAAAACAAGCGTGTCGAGAATCAGGGTTTTTCTATATTATCAGGCATGGTGTAGACGAAAGTTTGCAGCAGCGACTCGAAGAACTCAGCCGCCAGTTTTTCGCCCAGGATTTGGAAACTAAACTTAAAATCCGCATGGCTTTGGCAGGTATTGCATGGCGAGGTTATTTCCCCGTTGGTGGCGAACTGACATCTGGTAAACCCGACTTGAAAGAAGGTATTTACTTTGGCGCCCAACTGGAAGAGGAACACCCACTAGTGCAAGCTGGTACTCCTATGCATGGTTCCAACCTCTTCCCCGCCAACATCCCCCAATTTGGCGAAACAGTGCTTGAATATATGCAGGCAATGACAAACTTGGGACACACTCTGATGACTGGTATAGCCCTAAGTTTGGGATTAGAAGAATCCTACTTTGCTGACCGTTACACCTCAGATCCGCTAGTGCTGTTTCGCATCTTCAACTATCCTCCTAATTTATTACCGTCAGCTGGTGAACTGATATGGGGCGTTGGCGAACATACTGATTATGGCGTTTTGACCATTCTCAAACAGGACGACTCAGGCGGATTACAGGTTAAATCCAAGTCAGGTTGGGTTGCTGCGCCTCCCGTTCCCGGTTCCTTTGTGTGCAACATTGGCGATATGCTAGACAAGATGACGGCAGGTTTGTATCGTTCTACACCTCATCGTGTGCAGAACCAGTCCCAAAATCATCGTCTTTCGTTCCCTTTCTTTTTCGATCCCAATTTCGATGTAGAAGTGAAGCCGATTGAATTAGATAATATAGTAGCGAATAATAATATAGGCGATCGCTGGGATAAAGCTAACGTTCATGATTTTCGCGGAACATACGGTGATTATGTGTTGAGTAAGGTGTCTAAGGTTTTTCCCGCATTGCGGCGATTGGTATTATAGGGTTTCAAACCATTTGTTCTTTATGAGTCCCTTTGTGGTTAGGTTCCTGTATGTCAAATGCGCCAAAGGGTAGGTGTACAAATTCCACAGCCGAAAAAAGTGCTTCTATCTCAACACCAGCAAGCATTTCACCCCACTAATCGCCAAATAGTTATCCGCGCAATCTCTGAAATGCTTACAAAAAGTGGGTTTTAGCCTCAACTTTTCCCGACACTCTTCCCAAACAAATTCTCTAATGCTATGATTGCTCTTGAACCGCGCAACCGCACCTTTAAAACTAAATATAGCTGGACTTTCAGGCTCCCGCCATTGCAATTCATCTAAATCCCTATTAGGGATTGGAACTCAGAATCATTTGATACTAGGGCACTCGAAAAATTGCAATTCATCTAAATCCCTATTAGGGATTGAAACCGTAAACTTATTGGCGCTACCTGTCTCACGCTGTGATTGCAATTCATCTAAATCCCTATTAGGGATTGAAACGCTCCAAACTTGGAATAGGGGATATCTGCAATATATTGCAATTCATCTAAATCCCTATTAGGGATTGAAACTCATACTTCACTCTCTGAATAGCTACCATGACTTAATTGCAATTCATCTAAATCCCTATTAGGGATTGAAACAAGTTGGCGGATTTTTTATCTTACTAAGGATAAATGATTGCAATTCATCTAAATCCCTATTAGGGATTGAAACTGACAAATATGGATTCTAGCCCGCAAGTGACAAAAATTGCAATTCATCTAAATCCCTATTAGGGATTGAAACTCCTTTCTCCCCCTTCTGACTGCTAGATACATCAGGGGGATTGCAATTCATCTAAATCCCTATTAGGGATTGAAACTTACTCCTATTGGTTGCTAGCACTACCGGAGGAATAGAATTGCAATTCATCTAAATCCCTATTAGGGATTGAAACCGCAAAAAATCGGGGTAGAAACAACCGAGTTGAGTAGATTGCAATTCATCTAAATCCCTATTAGGGATTGAAACAAGAAAGAAACATTCCCTTGTCCAGTTGAACTATTGCAATTCATCTAAATCCCTATTAGGGATTGAAACTCTCAAAGCTTCGCTCGCCCCCTAGCAACTCAATTGCAATTCATCTAAATCCCTATTAGGGATTGAAACATCAGGCAAAACGTATTGCTGGGCAAGCCTTAGAATTGCAATTCATCTAAATCCCTATTAGGGATTGAAACAGTGCTAATTCCTTTGGCTGATAATCCAGCTTTGTTGAATTGCAATTCATCTAAATCCCTATTAGGGATTGAAACGGGATCACATAGCTGGAGGATTGGCTTTAGCAGGTATTGCAATTCATCTAAATCCCTATTAGGGATTGAAACTGAAGACATCTACAACTTCCCCAATTTATCATGATTTTTAGCCGCCACGACCGAATACATTGATTACTCAGCATTGGTTTGGATTTTCTAAAGGCAAGCCCAGTTGTTCGCGAAATTCTGGATTATAGCAGGCTTGATCCCAATTTTCAGCTGCTTTTAACTTTTGAAAAGTTAAGTGACGAGCGCTTTTTAAGTTAGCACTCTTGAGCTTGGCACCTTCAAGGTTGGCATTTTCAAGGTTGGCATTTTCAAGGTTGGCATTTTCAAGGTTGACATTTTCAAGGTTGGCATTTTCCAGATTGGCGTTGAAGAGTTTGGCACCTTCAAAGTTGGCATTTTCCAGATTGGCGTTGGAGAGCTTGGCACCTCCAAAGTTGGCGTTGGAAAGCTTGGCACTTTCAAAGTTGGCACGTTCGAGGTCAGCACTTTTGAGGTTGGCACTAGAGAAGTCGGCACTAGAGAAATTGGCACTCTTGAGGTTAGCACCTTCAAAGTTGACATCAAATAAGTCGGTATCTTCGATTCGGGTACTTCGTTTAAGGTCAGCACTTTTGAGGTTGGCACGTTCGAGGTCGGCACCTTCAAAATTGGCATGTTCGAGGTCAGCATCTTCAAGATTTGCACTATTGAGGTCGGCACTTTTAAGGTCGGCACTGCTTAGGTCAGCATCTTCAAGGTTGGCACTCTTGAGGTCGGCACTCCTGAGGTCGGCACTACTTAGGTCGGTACTATTGAGGTTGGCACGTTTGAGGTTGGCACGTTTGAGGTTGGCACCTTTGAGGTTGGCACTTTTGAGCTTGGCACTGGAGAAATTGGCATCTTCAAGCTCGGCACTGGAGAAATCGGCATCTTCAAGCTCGGCACCTTCAAGATTGGCATCATTCAATGAAATATTATTTAGAGTTTTACCAGCCTCAACCAGTTTTTCTAGCGCGTCGATTCTTACTGTACTGTCTTTTTGTCCTTGAATAGCTTCGACAGTATCCAAAAGTTGTTTTATTCGTATCTTTTTATATACAACAGTTCCCACAAATATTACTAAAGCCACGAGGAGAACAGAACCAAAACGAATTGACCTAGAGCGATTATTTTTTTTATTCATAATACTTTGCTAAATAAATTCACAAACTCAATTTTATTACACTAGGTTTGCAGCTTTCTCCTGCTGAAATACCTTCAGGACTTATGCAAAAAAGCAGTGAAAGCCTTGAATTATCGTAGGGTCAATTCATGAATTGCCCCTACACTTCGTACTTGATGCGTAAGTCCTAACCTTGATTTGATTTAAGTAAGTGTAAGTGGGCGTGAATAATTAAAGGTTTGTAGTAAGTGGCTTAGATTGCATAACATAATTTAATTTATTCTTGCCCACTTACTCAGTTGTTTTCCTAGAAGTAAATAATTCGTTGATTCATTGGGATTATAAAGATATTTGTAATGTATGAAAGCTTTTGTCTTCAGACACAATTTCTACTGCACAAGAAAATTGGTCAGCATTGGCTAGGATTTCCTGGAGGTAAGCCTAGTTGTTTGCGAAATTCTGGGTCGTAACAAGCTTTCTCCCAATTTTTAGCTGCTTTGAGCTTTTGAAGAGTTAGATTTTGGGCATCTTGAAGGTTGGCATTTTCAAGGTTAGCACCTTGAAGATTAGCACCTAGAAGATTTGTACTTTTGAGGTCGGTATCTTCAAGGTTGGCATGTTCAAGGTTGGCATATTCAAGGTTGGCACTCTTGATGTTGACACCTTCAAGATTGACACCATGAAGGTTGACATTGTTGAGTTTTGCACTCGTGATATTAGCACCTTGAAGGTTAGCACCTTGAAGGTTAGCATCTTGAAGATTAGCACTACTGAAGTTGGTACTGCTGAGGTTAGCACCTTGAAGGTGGGCTTCTCTGAGATTGGCACTGCTGAGATTGGCACTGCTGAGGTTGGCACTGCTGAGGTTGGCATTGATTAAATTGGCACTGGTTAAGTCGGCACTGGTTAGGTTGGCACTGGTTAAGTCGGCACTAGTTAGGTTGGCACTGGTTAGCTTGGCATCTTTAAGATTGGCACGTTCTAGCTTGGTACGTTCGAGATTGGCACTCTTGAGGTCAGTATCTTCAAGGTCGGCATCTTCAAGGTTGACACTGGAGAAATCGACATCATTCAATGGAATATTATTCAAGGTGTTATCAGCCTTAACCAGTTTTTCCAGCGCTTCAATTCTTGCTGTACTGTCTTTTTGTTCTTGAGCAACTTCGACAGTATCCCAAAGTAGTTTTATTTGTATCTTTCTCCCTACAAAAATTACCACAAA
The DNA here is from genome assembly GCF_036916575.1 of Nostoc sp. Classification (GTDB taxonomy): domain Bacteria; phylum Cyanobacteriota; class Cyanobacteriia; order Cyanobacteriales; family Nostocaceae; genus Nostoc. Next base: position 41,706 of record NZ_JBALGC010000123.1, on the reverse strand, counting down.
TATTATTAAAGCTACGAGGGGAATAAAAGCAAAACCAATCGACCTAAAGCGATTATTTTGTATGTCCATGATACTTTACTGAATAAACTCACAAACTCAACTCAATTGTGCTAAGTTTACAGTTTCCTCCTTTTGAAATACCTTGGCTTTATTTATTTCTCTAAAAGCAAATAATCTGTTGATTCATTGGCTTGTATTATAAAAAACCCAAAAATCCTGAATATGATTTACTCACTTCAGTAATTTCATCAGTATCAGTTTTGCATTATCTCACAGACTTTTAATTGAGGCAACAATTTCGTTTTACTCGTACTGATTTTGATAAATCAAGCCCTCAAAAACTCTGTATCATAGATGGGTTAGGATGATAAAATAAGATATTCAGGGGAAATTAATAAAGCCTCTAGAATACGTGGTGAGGTGATGAGAATAACTTAAAGATAAGTAAAAGGCATGTAACCCTACCTTATGCAAATGAATAAACATATTCACGCTGAGAGTCGCACATTTGTTTGACAAATCTATGACAAATTCATGACGCAAATGTGACAAGATTGATTATGCTGCTTAAAAGGTTCATGGTATTTGCTTTCATTCCCATGACTTGGTGGGGCTTTTTTATGGAGAAAAAGTCGGATAATGGTGGTTATATGACATCGAGGGAGAAGTGGCGCTTAAGCAGGAACCAGCTAAAAATTAGTGATCACTAAATGCACGTCTAAGTCGATTAATACTTAACATATCAATACTCAAGAACTTATTAACTCAGAAGAGTTGAAAGTGAGTGATTCACACTAGTACAGCACGACGGAAGTTTGCCTAACTTTAACAAGGCAGGGCTGTTTTATTTACTAAAGTAGGGATTTTGTCAAGAGTATAAGTCAATACGCTTGGGTTAAGGATAATTGTAGGTTAGCTTGTAGCGTAGCGTCTCCAAAAGTTGCTTTGCCAAAGGCATTACCTGTCGCACAGAAGGCATCGCTATGATAATTGTCCAATCAGATTTTTTAATCACCTGATTTTTTGGTTTTAGACGCTTGTAAATTAGCGCCTTCTAGGGAATTAAACAGCTCTGCTTTAACAAAAAGCTTAAGCCTCAAGTCTTGTTAATTGAGATGGTAGCTGGATTTACGCCGTGTGCTGTACTAGATATATAGCAGTTTCCAACAAGAGTGAGGTACACAACCTAGACTTCAAAGCAATATGTGAAGACTGTTTGACTCCAGACTCAAGATTTGTGCTGTATCTTTCGACAGATAGGTTGCTTGTTAAACTTATCCGTGGTTTGATTTAAATACGGCAGCTATATCAATTTAACGTAATTTATTGACGACTCAATTACCTGAATTAACTTGTTAGCCACAAAGTAAATATAAAACTTTCCATGCGTATCCAAACTATTGGTATTTTAAGTCCAGGTGATATGGGGCAGGCGATCGCAGCTGTCCTCAATCAACATGGATTGAAAACTATTGCGGCTTTAGACAATCGCAGTGAACGAACTCAGCAATTAGCAGCCGCAGCCAACATCCAAGATGTGGGTTACCTCAAACAACTGGTAATTGAATCTGATGTAGTCTTGTCAGTTTTAGTCCCCGCAGCAGCCACCGAAGCAGCAAAGCAAGTAGCTGAAGTGATCAGCAATGTTGATAAACCCATTCTCTACGTTGACTGTAATGCGATCGCACCCCAAAAAGTCATAAATATCGCTCAACTCATCGAATCAGTTGGGGGAACATTCGTAGATGCATCAATTATTGGCCCACCACCGCGAGTTCCCAATCGCACCCGCATTTATACTTCGGGAAAACAGGCCAGTCAACTCCAACAACTGCGGGATCATGGCTTGGATGTACGGGTGATTGGTGATGAAATTGGTCAGGCTTCCGGGTTGAAAATGTCCTACGCAGCCCTGACAAAAGGACTTACAGCAATCGGCACAGAATTACTAATAGCAGCCCATCGTTTAGGGTTGGATAAGGAACTATGGGATGAAGTGTCTAGTAGCCAAAAGGAACTTGCTAGCATATTAACCCGTTCGATTCCATCGATGACACCGAAAGCGCATCGTTGGGTAGGAGAAATGGAAGAGATTGCAGAAACCTTTAAAGAGTTAGGTCTGACTGAGCACATTTTTCATGGAGCAGCCGACGTTTACCGCTTAGTGAAAGAAACCTCTTTGGGTAAGGAAACACCAGAAGAATGCGATCGCGATCGTTCACTGAATGAAATCATTACAATCCTCTCCAACGAAGCAATCTCCGACACCTAATCTTGAGTATTTTATAGATAGGGTAAAAAGCGAGAATCTATGACTCAAGAGCAATGGACTGCGGTTGACCGTTACTTCACCGATTTGCTTGTACCGCCAGACCCCGCGCTGGATACAGCGCTCCAGACCAGCGCCGCAGCCGGACTGCCACCGCACAACGTTTCGCCGAACCAGGGCAAGCTGCTGCTGTTGTTGGCGCAGATCCAAGGGGCACGAACTATCCTGGAGATTGGCACGCTGGGCGGCTACAGTACTATCTGGCTGGCGCGGGCGCTACCCAGCAACGGCCGTCTGATCACCTTGGAGGCAAACCCAAAGCACGCCGAAGTCGCCCGCGCCAATATCGCCTACGCTGGTCTGTCCGACATCGTTGACCTGCGCCTCGGACAGGCACTCTCTACGCTGCCACAGATTGCCGCCGAGGGTCACAGCCCATTTGATCTGATTTTCATTGACGCCGACAAGCCAAACAATCCAGATTACTTCGCGTGGGCGCTTAAGCTTTCCCGTCGCGGTAGCCTGATCATCGCCGATAATGTTGTGCGTGACGGAGCGGTGGTTGATGCTACGAGCAGCGATCCTAGCGTCCAGGGGGTGCGTCGCTTCAACGAACTGCTTGCCTCTGAGCCGCGCGTCAACGCCACGGCAATCCAGACCGTGGGCAGCAAAGGATACGACGGCTTTGCGATCGCGATTATCACCGCTGACCAATAGGGTATTGAGCCAAGATCCGTGAATTTATTGCTGAATTTTTGGAATCGCTCTTTAAGCTTGGAGGTTACTGAGCGTAGTCGAAGTATGGTCACTTCCCGACCAGGGTGATCTAGCGCTTGTTGGAAAATATTGATGGCTCTAAGATTATCTAAATTGCACTGCGTTCTTTGCCTTTTTCTTAACATCAAAATAATCACCTGCTAATAACCCAAAATAGCAAGAGATTGTTATTTGCTCAATTTTAGGAACGATTTTGAGGGAACAGGTAGGCGATCGCAGCGTAACCTGAAACACTAACCAAACTAACCAAAAAAGCAGCCAGAATAACAGTAGACATAATATTATACTCTATGCATTTCCAAAATCTTGGCATCGATCAAAAAACAAGATTTTAGATACTTTAAAATTAGCAATTAGGTATGACACAGCCATGACTACCTTGTGTCAATGCCTTGTATCTGAAGGGTTTTACTCAACTTAAGCCAAAGGCAGAAAAAAGCGAAACGTACTGCCAACTCCCAATTCGCTTTCTACTTGAATCTGACCGCCTTGTAGTTCAATCAAACGACGGGAAATAGTTAAGCCAATACCAGTACCTCCTGAATGGCGATCGCGCGATTGGTCAGCTCGCCAGAAGCGCTCAAACACATGGGGCAAATTTTCTGGAGCGATACCAATACCTGTATCCATAACCGCAATCCAGAGAAAAGAAGCTTCAGTCCCAGCCCGAATGGTAATTGAACCTTCGTTAGTATAATGTACTGCATTACCTAGCAGATTTACCAACACTTGTTCTGTGCGGTCAATATCTGCCAATACAGGAGGTAGCACAGATGGACATTGCAAGAGCAGAACTGGCCCATCTTCCAACAGTTGGTCACTAAATTTCTCCACTAATGACTCTAACAACGGACGCAGATTTACCCGTTGTATATTAATTGGTAGATAACCAGCTTCTGCCTTAGACAATTCTTGTAAATCGTTCACTAACTGCTCTAAGCGCCTAGTTTCTCTAGCTAAACGCCGATAAATTTCAGGAGACGCTTCAATTTCCCCATCAGCCAGTTCTTCCAAGTAACCGCGCACAACTGTTAACGGTGTTCGTAGTTCATGGGTCATATCTCCAATCACTTCTCGCCGCCGCGCTTCTACCCCTTCTAAACTGGCTGCCATCAGGTTGAAACTAGCACCCAATCCACTGAGTTCTGGAATGTCAGACATAGGTAGTCGCGCATCCATTTGACCAGCAGCAAATTTTTGGGTGATTTGTTCCATCTCGGTCAACCGCTGCATAATCCGTCTGGACACCCAGTAACTCAATCCTCCGGCTGCGGTGGTGCCGACTAAGACTGACCAAAGAGTGCTTCGCTGCCAAGCAAGTTCAAATCCTGTAACCAATTCAGTACGGACATCAATTAAGTCAAACCCCTGATTTTCTAATCGTTCCAAATGTAAGACAAATAACCGGGGGGAAGAGATTTTGCTGATGCTCACCAGACTAGCTACCCCCACAATCATTACTACTAAATGGGAGAAAAATAGGCGCCCTCTCAGCCCCATCTTCATAACATTTACGCCACCAGAGGATCTTCAAATTTATACCCCACCCCAACAACAGTTTTAATAAAAGTGGGATTTGCCGGATCAGGCTCAATCTTTTTTCGCAACCGAGCTACATGAGTATCTACTACTCGTTCATCGCCAAAAAAGTTATCTCCCCAAAGTTTATCAATTAGTTGAGTGCGGTTCCAAACTCTACTAGGATTGCTGACAAAGGTGGTTAGCAAGTTAAATTCTAGGGTAGTTAAATCTAAAATTTCAACTTCTTTGGAATTCAGCTGACGACTGGCAGTGCGCTGGTCTGCATCTACAATAAAGTGTTGGGTACGATTGACTTGATGTTGTCCCCCTTGGCGGAGGCTACGCCGCAATAGTGCCCGCACCCTAGCTACCAACTCTCTGGGGCTAAAGGGCTTGACCATGTAATCATCAGCACCTGTAGATAGACCAATAACGCGATCAATTTCCTCACCCTTAGCCGTGAGCATCAAAATGTAAGGATCTTTTACACCTGGTTTCTGGCGAATTCTGGCACAAACTTCCAACCCATCCAAACCAGGAATCATTAAATCTAAAATGATTAAATCAGGTGGTTGCTCTTGAAACATCCGTAAAGCATTTATGCCATCGCGGCTAATGCGACAAAAAAATCCTTCTTTTTCTAAAGAGAGTTCGATTAAATGAGCAATTTCTGGTTCATCTTCAACTATTAAAATATCCATTTCAATTAAAATCGAGCAAAATACGCAGATTCAACTGGGGACTAGGGACTGGGGACTAAGATGGGTATGGATGGGGATTCAAACCCCACCCAACCTGATAAACCTTCTACAGGCAAGCAATAGCTCAGTATAGATTTTGAGAGATTTAAAATAGGGTTTTAAAGGTTTGAATTTGATGGCGTGCGATAACTATAGCCCAGATGAGAATCTTTTTGAATGTGTGCTTTAATACTATCGAGGTCGATGAAGCAGTCAGCAACATCAATCAAGCTTTCACTAGTGGTCGTTTGCAAACTCACCACTTCCACCCGAACCCCCATTCTGCTGACAGCGTTCACAGCATAGGCTAAATCTCCATCCCCACTGACTAAAACCGCAGTATCATAATAAGGAGCTAAAGTTATCATGTCTACAGCAATTTCTACGTTCAGATTTGATTTTTTGAAATTCTCTGCTGGCAAAACGAGTTCTTTTGCCACTACACGATAGCCATTACGACGCATCCACAATAGAAAACCCTGTTGCTTTTCATTGCTGATATCAACCCCAGTATAAAAGAAAGCACGCAATAGTCTTGAACCGTTGGTTAAACGACAAAGCAATTTAACGTAGTCAATTTCTATACCGAGTTGTAAAGCTGTATGAAATAGGCTTAAGCCATCAATAAAAATAGCAACTCGACCACGATTGAAGCTATTGAAAATTGAACTATCATGTGCAGTATCTTGCATCTTCTTGGTATCTTTATCTTTGACAGCAGTATCGCTTAAATTTTGCCCTTGCCAGTGTGGTTTAGCTTTGAGTACTTTAGATTCCTTAAATTCATTTGTTTGTTTGCTAAAATTAGTTATAATCATTGATACCTCTGATTTAAAAGCTGGAAAGAGTTTTGGGTAAATTGTCTATAGTATAGTCTGTGCTGATTTATAACCCTAGCAGGTAATGGTCTGAAGTCACTACATGCAGATAAACTTAACTGATGCTAAACGAATCAAAAGTATACACCCCAAGGATTTTTCATTGTTATCAGGGTTTGTTTGACCAGATATTGCCTCTGTCCACAGATATGTTAATCTTTACCCACCGAGACAGCAAGAGTTTAGAGAAAATAAATCTTCCTGTAGAGTAGGGGCAAGAATCCGCAAAGGTCAGCTATCTATTTTATTTTACCTCTGTATTTTAAGAACCTTACAAGCCAGGAAGTTGAAATTTACCGCAGGCTAAGGACGCTCAAATACTGACTGAGTTAGAAGCACTAATAATCTAATATGCGATCGCTCCTCAAAAGGTAAGTTGCTTAAGGTATTTAGGTAATCTTTAATGCAATTATTATAAGAGTTTATCTTAATCAGGGAGTGCTCAACGGTAAATAGTCAGAAAACACTGACGAAAATACAAGATTCTCGACTTCTTTAAAGAAGTCGGGAATCTGAGTTTTAGCCTTTAGCTAACTTATTATTGGATGTGTAGTAAACCTTACTACCAATATCAGGTACAAAATGGCAGTTGATAGATGAATTCCATAATGACTTCCAAATTGGTTCTTCCGATTTGTGGAAATATTCACCCATCACTGGTTTTATTGCCTCAGTTGCCTTCAGCAAATTGTAGTGAGGGATGTTAAGGAATATATGGTGAGCAACATGAGTACCGATATCATGATGGATATGATTAACCAAACTATAATCATGGTCAATGCTAGAAATCGCACCTTTCAGGAAAGTCCAATCTTCTCCACGAGACCAGGGAAGGTTTGAAAGTATTCAGCAGGAATTGCAGCTTTTAAATCCTGAAGAGTGAAAGGTAATTTAGTCGTATCTTCAGACGTTTCACTGCCAAGAGGATTGTTGACCTTGATAATATTTGATTGCACTGGATTCTTTTGTTGGATAGAAATCGGAACTTTATTTGGGACAAGATAATCCCACCTTTAGGATGCCCATGAAAGTAGCGATCGCTAACATACAATCGGATAAATTCTGGCAATTTACCTAAAATTTTAGTCAGTAAAGAATTGCCAGATTCTATTTAAACACAGCACAATAAACGCTCTCGTTGGTGCAAGAGCGTAAGCGAAATCAAAGCGCTATTTATTACTTTGTGTAATATTCGTTGAAAGTCTTATAGCCAACATCAGTTGTGTACAGTTGACACTGGTCTGTAATCTGCTTCATTAAAGACCAAGAAAATTGACACTCATCATGCAGATAAGGCTCCCAATTTTCTTTGATGCTGCTATAAGCTAGGCGCAAATTATAAGAAGGAATCGCAGTGGAAATATGATGAGGGACATGAACATTGACATCGTGACACAGAATTTCTATCCAACGCGGATAATCGCAATGAATAGTGCCAAATAGTTGTGCTAGAGCTTCGTCCCACTTGTTCGCTGTCACAAAAGGAACATCTGCGGCAGTATGGTGAACAATAGTAAAAGTACTCATCCAAAAATGGTAAATCATCCAGGGCACTAGCCAAAATTTGACAAATCCCCAGATACCAGTTGTAGCAATGAGAATCGGGAAAGCGATCGCTGCAAACACAACTACTACAGCCACAGAAAGCTTGATACTGGATTGGTCTTTAGTTTTGAAGTTCCGCCAATCAAAATGCACCACAGCCCAATGTCCAATGGAACCTACCCACCAGAAGCGTTTACGCATGAACAGTTCAAAAGCAGACTGCTGGATTTTATCCCAATTTTCAAACACTTCTGGTCTGATTGGATGCCAAGCGTTGTCCTCATCCAGCTTGTTGGTATGAGTATGGTGATAATTATGCTTAATCCGCCAACTGTGAAAAGGATAAATTAACGGCATCATGAACAAATGCCCCACCAAATCATTTACCCAACGACGTTTGGCAAAAGACCTGTGACCACAATCATGGGCAATTACAAAAAAACCTGTTAAAGCAGTACCCGTAAAAATCCAAGCTAGGGGCAAAAGAAACCAAGGAGTGATAATCAGGCTGTAATAGCCCAAGGCAACTGCCAAGACACTAATTATTACTTGTGTCCAAGCTTTGCGACGGTTCTGCTGAAAACATTCCCGTGGCAGGGTTTTGACAATATCTTTGAGCCTCAGATCGGAATTACCAGGCTCGTCACTTAGTTTCTGGCTGTTAATTATTGATGTAGTCATGGACACCTGAAAAACGACAAACTCCTCAACCAAGTCACTAAAAAGCAACTTGCCGCAAAATTTCTTAACATTAGCGCTTCGGATTATAGCAACCTAACCGACACAAGCGCACCCGTAAATAGACTTTTGAAAAGTGAGGAGTTAGAAGTGATGAGTTATGAGTTAGAAGTTTAGATTCTTAACTCACGCCTGATGTGAATTAGAAACGCTCCTTGTCCCATAAGGATTTATGGGTTTCAAAATTATGGTTTGAGAAAAATCGACGGTAACATAAAGATTTCAACGCCTGAATCACACTCTCACGCAACTCCCAACTCCTAACTCCTAACTCCTGTACAGACGCGATTAATCGCGTCTCTACTCCTAACTCCTAACTCATCACTAATTTTTGTTTGCCAACTTCACATTAGTCGCCAGACCAAGCACTTGCAGCAATTGAACTGTCATCCAAGTTAAATCGATTTCCCACCATTCCAGTCCATGACGAGCTGAGTATTGAAAGGCATGATGGTTATTATGCCAGCCTTCACCGAAAACTAGTACGGCTACCCACCAACAATTAGTCGATCTATCACCAGAATCATAGCTCCGATAGCCAAATTTATGAGTGGCGCTGTTCACCAACCAAGTGCAGTGGTAAACCCAGACAATGCGAACAAAAATTCCCCAAACAACGAAAGGCCAGCCACCCAGAAGCAAAAGCAATATACCTAAAGCAACTTGGATCAAAATGAAATATTTTTCTAAAAACTGATAAACTGGGTCTTCGGCAATGTCTTTGGTGAAACGAGGAACTTCAGCGTGAGCCGGACAAGAATGAATCAGCCAATCCATGTGGCTCCACCAGAAGCCTTTATTAGAATCATGGGGATCAGAATCAGTATCAGACTTTAAATGATGAATCCGATGTGTCCCTATCCACTCAATTGGACCTCCTTGACAGGAGAGTGTTCCGAAGAAAACCAGGAGATACTCTAGCCACTTGGGAGTTTGAAAACTACGGTGGGTGACAAGGCGGTGAAATCCCAGAGTAACGCCTAAACCGCCAGTTACCCAGTACAGCAAGAAACCCACACCAACTGCTGTCCAGCTAAAGTTACCAGGAACAAAGGCAAACAAAGCGCCGATGTGCAGTCCAATGAAAAACAGGGTATTTACCCAGTTAATTTGAGGTTTAGTTAAGGTAGCAATTGTCATGCAGTAACCTGAATTTGAATTTTCCAGCCTAGTCTGTGCGATCTAAAAATCCGCATATCTATAATTTTTTTGAACGAGGAACTGATGAACAGTTTAGAACAGCTGCGGCAAGCAGAACAGGCACTGTTAGAATTTTTTTCTGGAATTGACACTCAGGTCAAGCATAATCTAAAACGAGTGCTAGATGCCTTTCGTAATCACCATGTGGGCGCACACCACTTTGCTGGTGTAAGTGGCTATGGTCACGATGATTTAGGACGAGAAACTTTAGATAAAGTTTTTGCTGAAGTTATGGGTTCGGAAGCTGCGGCCGTGCGAGTGCAGTTTGTTTCGGGAACTCATGCGATCGCCTGTGCTTTGTTTGGTGTGCTTCGTCCTGGAGATGAAATGTTAGCAGCAGTCGGTTCTCCCTACGATACGCTTGAAGAAGTCATTGGTTTACGAGGTCAAGGTCAAGGCTCCCTTATTGAGTTTGGCATAAATTACCGTCAATTAGAGCTAACGCCCGAAGGAACTATAGATTGGCAAGCTTTAAGTACTAGTGTGGCTGAAAACACTCGTTTAGTGTTAATTCAGCGTTCTTGTGGCTATTCTTGGCGTCCTAGTTTATCAATTGCTGATATTGAAAAAATCGTCCACTTAGTCAAACAGCAAAACCCGAACACCGTTTGCTTTGTGGATAACTGCTACGGCGAATTTATTGAAACCAGGGAACCTACAGCCGTAGGTGCTGATTTAATCGCAGGGTCATTGATTAAAAATCCTGGTGGCACCATTGTCAGCGCTGGCGGTTATGTCGCCGGTCGCGCCGACTTAGTAGAAGCCGCGGCCTGTCGCCTCACTGCTCCCGGTATTGGTAGTTATGGCGGTGCTACTTTTGACCAAAATCGCCTGCTGTTCCAAGGACTATTTCTAGCGCCGCAAATCGTAGGAGAGGCGATGAAAGGGACTTATCTTACTGGTTATGTATTTGACAAACTCGGTTATCCAGTCAATCCTGCACCTCTGGCTCCCCGTGGGGATGTAATTCAGGCAATCAAACTCGGTTCTGCCGAAAAGCTAATTGCCTTCTGTAAAGCCATACAACAGCATTCTCCTATAGGTTCCTACTTAGACCCTGTTCCAGATGAAATGCCGGGGTACGAGAGCCAGGTAGTTATGGCTGGGGGGACATTTATTGAAGGGAGTACCTTGGAATTATCAGCAGATGGGCCTTTGCGTGAGCCGTATGTGGTTTATTGCCAGGGGGGAACTCATTGGACTCATGTAGCGATCGCATTGGAGGCTGCAATCAATGCAGTAGGAAGCGGTGGATGAATATTATAGCACATATTCTGCACCGCATGAGGTTTATTGAGAAATTAGTGAAAGCGATCGCATTACCAAAACAGTGCTGAGTCACCAAAGTTCAGATGTCTGATGACAAACCGCTTCTCTACGAAAGGCTGACGCTCGGACGCACCTGCCCCAGCGGCCGGGCGTGATTTCAGAGACATTGAAGTGCCTGGGAGTGTAAAACTGCCGCCGAGGTTCGTTTGATTAGTGGGACTTAGACATTTTTGAGGGGAAAATAAGCCTCAAACCCATGCAGGGTAAGGAAAATACACCAAAGGCTCAAAAATAGCCCAAACCCAGATATATCAACAAACTAAGCAAAACGATGTTAAAGTCCTTCTGTATATAGATTTGACGCTCTTTTTTCGGTGTTTTTGTCTAAGTCCCATTAGTCATCTTGTCTTTCCTTTAGTGTTTTTGAATGTGGCATAGATTAATAATTAGCTCTATCAGTTTCATCTTTTCTTAGTGCCATTCAACTACGGGTATTTTATTACAAGTTTGTACCTTACTAAACTAGATAGCAAGTCAAAGTAAGCCTTGCGATCGCCTGACAGTTTGTAGAATTCTTTCTCAATCAAAAAACACAATAAAAAGGGTAACAAAAATGTTGTTCCCCTACAAAACCTCTATATTCCATGTAATTGAAAGCGGCTATAAGTTTTTAGCAATCACAAAATTTCAGATAACTGCAAATCAGTTTTCGTCTCGCCCGTGAACTTGAGCGGGTGGACTGGTTGCCTCAACAGCAGTGAATGATTCTAAAATTTTATAGGTGTGACTGGCTCCTTTTGGTACTACCCAAGAACTGCCAGGCTCCAGCAAAATTGTTTGCCCTTCAATGTGCAATTCTGCACGACCAGTGATTACATAACCGACAGTTTCATATTCTCGCGTTGTTGGCTCTTTAGGTTCATTCGGTTGCTCATTTTCCCACAGACGCATAGAAATGCTTTTGCCAGATGCAAGATATTTCTGACCAAGTTCACCTTTAGGGGAATGGCTAGAGTCTACTTTGATAACGGTTGTATCAGATGTATCAGACATATTTTTGCCTCTTTTACTTTTAAACTTTGAAAGCAATTACCGCAGGAGATAGTGAAGAAAACAACCGCGCGATCGCTAATATCAAGATAAATACTGGATTTATTCTGATATTGAGACGCGATAATTATCGCGTCTCAGTAACTGCTCAAAACTTATACAACAAAGTATGAGTCAAAAATTTAGACTCAAAATTTGCTACAAGTCTACCTTCTATCTATTAGTTATTTGCGAGAAGGAGTTCGGTAATAACCTTCTTTAGTTTCAGTCAATGGCTCAACTGTGTCTTCAACTTTATTTTTTGTAGAGTTAAGAAACTCTTTTGTAGAGCGAGGAGTTTCTTCATCCAAGTTTAGCTTCTCGCGGATATTATCAACAGCGCCCTTTATGGGATTTTGGGTATTTTTTATTTGGGTATCGTTTCTAATTTCACCTTGCTCATTGGGTATTGCTTTATAATAAGTACCCTCTGGAGTTTTTACATCGGCTTGTGCGATACTAACATCGCTAAAAGCCTGACCTAATAAAAACATTAATCCTACCAGAGAAACTACAAGTATTTGGGAAATACGAATATTTCGCAGCCATGAAATTACTCGATTCATAAAAAACCTCATTGCATTATGTTGGGTGTACAATTCAAAACGTTGAATGACTATTCACCATTCAGGCTTTAAGAACAACTTTGATGCAGTTGTCCTTTTTTGTTGAAAAATCTGGTACTCGTAGGGTGCTGACTCTAAAGGGAATTGATGGGTAACAACCAAGAATAGATCAAATTTTCCATCCAAAATCATCTGCAATCAAAAATGTATATATTTTTGTCCATGCATTTGTCCCATCCTAAAGGTTAGTCCCTTGTTGAAGGCTGCACCAAATCGGCATCGATGCAAGCATCGGGGGCACAACCACCAGTTATCTTTTTCAACGCTTCGCCACGATTAACTTTTTGGTAGTTAATCACTTCTGCTTTGGCAAACTTTTTCGCCATTTCCAGGCGTTCAGGAAAGCGATCAATAGCGATCACTTTTTCGGAGTTATTAGTTATCGGGCAAATAACTACTTTCGTCCACTTGATTGACCTTCTGTAGTGGCAATTTCGCCTGCTTCCATTAGCATCTTGAAGCGGCCCAATTCATCACCAATTTGCTGTTCTGGTTCTTCACCGAAAAGTTTAGCTACGGTAGCTCCCAACGCTCCGCCAGGCGGGTTATATTCCAAAACAACCTTAACTTGCGTACCGCGATCGCCTGGTGCTTTTTGGAAGCGGACAAAACCAGAATTATCAACGTCTGCACCTTCTACAGAAGCCCAAGAAATAAATTCATTTTCTCGGTCTTCGAGAACGTCTGCATCCCATTCTACGCTGTTACCCAAAGGTGCATTGGCTATCCAGTGAGAACGTTTTTCGTTATACACCTTTACAGATTTGAGATGCTTCATAAATGTGGGCAAATTCTCAAAGTTGTGCCAAAAGCGATACAGTTCATCTGCTGGTTTATTAATTGTTATCGTCTTTTCAACTTTGATCGGTTGGTTTATACCTATTGCTTCCTGTGCTTGCTGGATTGTGCTTTGTTTAGTTGCACCTTGATATATCAAACCGCCACCAGCTAAAGCCGTCAGCACTCCGCGCAATGAACCTTGCTTTAAACCCATCAGCACCATAGCACCGCCACCGATGAGAGATGCCCAACGCTCTACTTCACTAGCTTCACCCTGACTGTTAGTCAGTTTATCACCTGATGTTGAAGTCACTTTTTTCTCTCTCCATTACAGTACAATTACCACAGAGACGCAAATACTCTCTTGTTTCTCTCTCTGCGTTCTTGTCTACGAGACGCAAATGCGCCTCTGCGGTTTGTTACATTGACACAGCAGCCCCTGTAGTCGGCTTGGGAGGCTGAATTTGAGCGCCTATCCGCGTGCGATATAGTTCTACTAATTGCTGTTCGTATTTAGATAAATCCTGGTAAATTTCTTTGAAAATAGCAGTTGCTACTGGGTCGGTGTACATTACAGACAAATTGCCAATATCGCCGATACCAGTTTGCACATCTCCTAAAGCAGAACGTAACTGATATATGTCATCACTTCCTGTCAAGGCAGTTTTCACCTTGGCATACTGATTGGCAATATTTGCCCCTAAAGAGGGTTTTTCACCCAATTGTTGAAGATAGGTTTCCAGTTTTTCAATGTGGCGCTGTTTATTAGCAATGATTTCTTGAAAGACTGATTTTACTTCGCTATCTGATTCCTTTTCCAAGTACTTCTCAGATGCTTCTAGCGAATAACGTTCACCAGTAAGGGCAGTATTTAAACCTTTAGCAATATCACCTTTAGTTGAGCCACCCCAAGCATCAGCTAGCTTCCACCATTCAGCACTTGTGTCTTTCTCATTAGGTAATGCAGCATCTTTGCCACCATAACCCAAACGGCTTAAAATAGCTGTGGTGAAAATTGGTAAGTCTCCGGGTTCACGAGATGTAATCAAATTCCCGTCAACTACCACCGACTCATCTAGATAATTTGCGCCAGCGTTAATAATATCCTTGGCAATAGCACTAAAGCCAGTAACTTGTTTACCTTTAAGCAAGTCGCCTTCAATCAAAACTTGTGGGCCGTGGCAAACGGCAGCTACCAATTTTCCTTGTTGAATTGCCTCTTGTACAAAGCGTACTGTGTTAGGGTTGCGCCGCATTTTATCGGGAGCCATACCACCAGGAATAACCACTGCATCGAATTCGGCTGCGATCGCTTCTGTCGTAGTACCTTCAGCTTGTATGCTAAGTTTGCCCTGTTTACCGTTATATTTTTCATTCATTCGGGAACCGAGGACTACTACCTCCATTCCTGCTTGTTTTAGTCCATTATAGGGAACTGTAAATTCTGCATCCTCTACTGCCTGTTCAATTAGGATGGCAACTTTTTTATTAGCGGAATAATTGTTATAGTCAGTCATAGATGGTGTTTCCTGTTTTTTCTAGTCTTTAACTTCCTACAATATTCATCGATTAGGACAGTCTAAACAAAAAATTTTGATTGAGTGTGTTGTTGTTTAGCATTTAGGCAGTTAAAAGCATGAATACAACAGTTAAAATGGCTAAACTTAAATTTTTCTTCTTTGCCAAATAATTAAAATTAATTATGAGTTAAAAGTTGGCTCCTGAATAATTTCTGTTTAAGAACTCCTAACTCATAATTAAAAACTGGAACTACAAGTTGCTCAATCATGAATTCCTATTCACAATCCTATGGTGCGATCGCTAGTTTAACTTCGTTCCAAGGGGATAGATTATTTTATTTCTAAAGCTAGACATCTCATCGTTGGTATAATCGATATCTGGAAATAAAAAATTAATCAAAATGGTTAAAAGCCATACAGCAAAAGGATTAAACGCATCCAACCTTTGTCGATATAGCCCAATACGCTGGGGTTAAGGATAATTGTAGGTTGGGTTGTAGCTTACTTGTCTAGTAGGGGTACGTAGTCAAACCCAACAAAGTCGCGAAAATGTTGGGTTATCCTTCTCCTATCGGAGACGCTACGCGAACGGGTAGACGCCCGGAGGGCGTCTACGTCCCTCAAACGCTACTTGCTATCATGGCGGGAACGCTAAGAGCGAACAACTCGGGAAACTGCAAGGGCGCAGTGGCTCCCCAACTTACGTGGGTTAAGGTTTTTGACTTTAACCCAGGCGTATTGCCATATAGCCAATGGATGCTTGGACAGTCCGCAGTGCGATACCTACGGTAAGCTTTGCTAATGCACGCGGCACATCTAGATTCCGATTGACATTTTTTGTGAAAATCGGGTAAGTGCAAGCTTTATATTTTGATTAAAAACACCAAAGCTAGATATAGTAAGAATTTCATGCATTGTTTGGGAATTAATTATTTTCGAGTTTGATTACGCCAATGGTGAGATACATCTCTAGTTAGACAACTTGCAGGCAGGAAAAGGTTATTGTGAGATTGCAGAAAATGGCTAGCATCATGGCAGAAAAAAATCATAATGACAAAATTAAAACCAATGATTTGCCGCAGGAAATTACCGAATCCTACGGCACTGGTGTAAAAGACTTGCCAGGATACAATATTGGCGGGCGCTCCATGCAGGACGAAAGGCGCGAGTATACAGAAACTAGTCCTGAACTCACTGGTGGCGATGTTGATGCTTATTGGCAAGATGCAGATGCAGTTGGGGATGAAGCTGTTGGTGGTAGTACTTCCACTCCTGATAAAAATGTAACTGAGGAGTTAGAAGCAGCAGTGGGGCTAGAAATGGATGACTCTGAGTTTCTGCATACCAACGATATTTTAGAAGACCGTGACAGCGATCGCTGGGAGTTAGATCCAAAGTCTTCTGAAGATTATCAAGATCGACGAGAATAAGCTCAATAAAAGCAGAAGCCGTATTCTTACTGTATATTCACAAATTAATGTTGCTAAATTGAGCAGTGCTTTTCTAAGAGGATGTTTGGAAAGTTTGAGGACTTTCTATAAAGCTTTCAAATGACGACTTCGCACACGTCCGGCACTACCAGTAGGAATCGCAGCAATTAATTTTTGTGTGTATTCCTCTTTAGGTTCCAGGTAAATACTTTCGGCTGTGCCTTGTTCAACAATTTGACCGCTATTCATGACTAAAATGCGATCGCTCATAAATTTCACTACACTTAGATCGTGAGAAATAAAAATATAGGTAAGCTGAAAGTCTTCTTGTAATTCTTTGAGAAGATTTAATACCTGCGCTTGTACTGAAACATCCAGCGCTGAAACTGATTCATCGCAGATGATAAATTTAGGATTTAACGCCAAAGAACGGGCTATGCAAATCCGCTGGCGTTGACCGCCAGAAAACTGATGGGGATAGCGATTAATCGCATCTGGACTCAACCCCACCCGTTCTAAAAGTTCGGCTACCCGTTGGCGTCGTTGTTGTTTTGTCTTACCAACGGAGTGAATTAACAATGGTTCCATCACCGTGTCCCCAACCTTCATCCGTGGATCGAGGGAACTGAAAGGATTTTGGAAGACTATTTGCATTTCCCGCCGCAGTTTTTGCAACGGTTCTCCTTTAAGGCTAGTAATATCTTGTTTCTCAAAGATAATCTGACCACTCATCGGTTCAATTAATCGCAGTAAGGTTCTACCAAGGGTGGTTTTACCGCAACCAGATTCTCCCACCAAACCTAGTGTTTCCCCTGGTTTGACATCAAAGGAAACGCCATTAACTGCCATATTGTAGCGTTTTGTACCACCAAACACTCCGCGCACCGGAAAACCAACTTTCAGGTTGCGGATTTGCAGCAGGGGTTCCTTCTGATTGAAGTTTGCCAATCTAGCAGCAATCTCTTCAGTAGTGACTTCTGTAGCTTGTGCGGGTTCTTTCGCCTGAATTACTACTTGTCCCGTTGGTGTCTCTTCTGCACTCATGTAGTCAGAAACAGTGAGTAATTTCTGAGGACGACGGTTAAGTGTAGGGCGGCAGGCTATCAAACCTTTAGTATATGGATGGTGGGGACTGCTAAAAATTTGCTCAGAAGCACCAGATTCGACAACTTTGCCTTTATACATCACCGCTACTTGGTCAGCTATTTCCGAAATTAGCCCCAAGTCGTGGGTGATGAAAATCATTGCCATGTCACGACTTTGTTGCAATTCTCGGATTAACTCCAAAATTGTTGCTTGCACCGTCACATCCAAAGCTGTGGTTGGTTCATCGGCAATTAAGATTAAGGGGTTGCAAGAAATTGCCATTGCAATCATCACCCGTTGCAACTGACCCCCAGAAAGTTCATGGGGGTAACGTTCCAGCATGGCTTCTTTGTGTTCTTTAACCAACTGTGACAACTTTGATGGTTCTGGTTTCGATGAATTGCTGTTGGTTTGAGGCCAAGTTTCGGTATACTGCTGCTGTATCTCCTCATCGCTAGGTAGAAGTTTTACCTCTTGCAAACCTGCGATCGCAATTTGTCGTGCTTGGGCTGCTGACACATTTTGATGCCGCATAATCGCTTCTGTTAGCTGAAACCCAATGTTATAAACTGGATTGAGCGAACTCATCGGTTCTTGAAAAATCATGGCGATGTCGCCACCCCGGTGTAACTGCATTTGCTCAGGAGGCAATGTTACCAAATCGATTGCGTTGGCATTCTCCTGAGGACGAAACCAGATTTCACCGCCAGTAACCATACCGGGAGTTTGCAACAAACCCATCACCGCTAGGGCTGTCACAGATTTACCACTTCCCGATTCTCCTACTATTCCTAGAGTCTCACCTCGATGCAGCGCAAAGGAAATACCATCCAAAGCTCTGTTAATGTTGCCATCGCTGGGAAATTCAACTTGGAGATTGCGAACCTCTAGGATAGTTTCTCTCATAGGAGTTGGGTAGGAATATTAACTTAAAATTATTTGATTTTAACAATAGTTTTGATGTATATGTGGGTAAATTTGGTTTTCAGATTCCTTGGCAGTTTTTCCCTGCTTAGACCTCAACCACAATATACACGCATTTGCGATGTTGAACTGCCTGTGATTTCTGCAAATCGTCATCGGCTGATGGTATCCTCTGGTTTCAGAGTTTCTGTGTTTCCATCACATCATTAACCACAGAAAGTTGCCACCACAAACAAAAGAGCCAGGAGAGCAAATCCGTAAATTGGTTAAAAAGCGTCGCTGCTTCTAATAAAGGCAAAAGTAAAAGCGATGACCCCATTAAATACTTTGCCGCTCCAGATAATCAAGACTTAAATGGGTTAAATACCTCTGAAAGCCAGTCTCAAAGCTGGATTTGTCGCCTTTTCTTGCACCCTATGGAATGTACAATTTTCTTAACCTGTCACGGATGCTACTTGACAAATATTTTAAATAAATATTGCTATATATATTTAAGTAACATATAATTAATTTTATTTAAGATATTTTTATATACACAAGGTAAAATTTAGACTTAAATGCCTTAGATATAATATTTACCTAACCATTAGTTAATCAAGTTTAAATCAGCAATCAATAAAACTATTTAAATTTAAAGGTTTTTGAGAGTAAATCCAAGCAGACTCTAACAACTTAAATTGCTATTTAATGATTATAAGAGTATAAAAAAACACATACTTCTGAATTAAATACTGTTAAATACCAAGAACATAAATTTTGTACTTATAATAAAAAAGCACTTTCTGATAACTAGCAAATTGAGTTAATACATAGATAGTTACGGTTAATTGAATATGTCGAGAATGAAGAGTTTTTATCTAAGGATTGATTAACTAATGATAAACATGAGTAGAGATAAACCCTCATTTACCAAGGACATATCAGCATCGTTTGTCGTGTTTCTTGTCGCTCTTCCTCTGTGTATGGGTATAGCGATCGCCTCTGGTGTTCCTCCAGCACGCGGCTTAATCACCGGAATAGTAGGTGGAGTTGTTGCCGGTTCTATTTCTGGTTCTCCTTTGCTAGTGAGTGGGCCAGCAGCCGGATTAGTAGTGGTTGTTGTAGAAATCGTTCAAAAATACGGCATTGGAATGGTCGGGCCAATTCTGGTATTAGCAGGTCTGATCCAATTTTTGGCAGGTATATCTAGACTAGGCCAGTTGTTTCGCGCTATGTCTCCCGCCGTTATCTACGGAATGCTAGCAGGTATTGGGATATTAATCATCGCTTCCCAGTTTCATGTCATGTTAGATGACTCACCTCATACACATGGGCTAGATAATTTACTGGCAATTCCTAGTGCTATCCAGAAAGCTGTCACCCCCCAGGATGGATACCTGTACGAGATTGCAGGGCTACTTGGTATAATGACAATCGCAATTATGATCCTCTGGGATAAATTTAAGCCGCGCCGTTTGAAACTGTTGCCTGGTGCTCTCATAAGTGTAGTTTTAGCTACTACCCTTGCTACAGTATTTGACTTACCAGTTAACTATGTTGACGTACCAACAAACTTGCTCCAAGCAGTTCAACTACCAAGTTTTGCTAGCTTACCACGCCTTCTAGATGCACCAGTTCTGCTACAAGCATTCACGATCGCACTTATTGCCAGTGCGGAAAGTTTACTCTCTGCAGTAGCAGTTGATCGACTGCAAACCGGGCCAAGAAGTGATTTTGACCGGGAATTAGCAGCACAAGGGATTGGCAACATGGTTTGCGGCTTTCTAGGCGCTTTGCCAATGACAGGAGTTATTGCTCGTAGTTCTGTCAACGTAGAAGCAGGCGGAAAAACGAGATTATCTGCAATACTTCATGGCCTATGGCTGTTAGTTTTAGTGGTTACTGCACCTAGCTTACTGAGGTTGATTCCGACATCTTGCTTGGCGGCGATTCTAGTTTATACAGGCTACAAGTTAATTGAGGTAAAACACATTCGCCAGTTAAGAAATTATGGTCGTTTACCTATGGCGATATTCTTCGCCACTCTCATAGGAATTGTCACCACCGACCTTCTTTCAGGTGTGCTAATTGGTATCGTTCTCACCTCATGCACCCTAATTTATAAAATGTCCCAACTGAGTATCCAAGTTGTAGAAAATGAGGAAAATCATCAGCAAGTAGATATTTATCTACAGGGAGCAGCAACTTTTGTTAGGTTACCAGAACTGGCGAAAACTCTAGAACAAGTGCCACCAGAAAAGAACTTATATGTCCATCTAGAAAACCTGGCTTACATAGACCACTCTTGCCTTGATTTATTATCGCTATGGGCAAAACAACAGCAAGAAAGAGGCAGCATAGTGATTATGCGATGGGAAGGGCTAATGGCACGCAATCGTAAGCCTTTTGAAGTTAATCCGCAATTAGATCCGTAGAACTAATTCAATTGTCATTTTGAGGGGAGCAAAACATCTGCTTAAATTCTTCTATCCCTTATGTTCCGCTCAAAATGACATTCCTAATTTTTGACTTTTGCAAGAAGTCTAGTATATCGTTCTCTATCCATGACTCGCCGGATAGCAAAAGTCAGCGATCTCTCAAACGCAGACAAAAAAAATAGCACATCCTCAAGGATAGCTATTTGCAGAAATTGTCTAATCGTAATGTTTAGTTAGCAAATTGAATACACGCTCAACTACCAACTTTAGAACGGAATATCATCTGGATCTGGTTCTTCCTCTTTCACTGCTGGATAAGTGGTTCGCTCATAATTTGTAGGTTGAGGTACGGGTTCGTAACTTGTCGGTTGGGGAGTAACGCCAACAGGATTTGTCGCTGGGGTAGGTGCTCCCCGTGGTGACTCGTAACTGGGAACGTCTTTCTGGGGAGGACGGGATGCTGAAGATGGTTGTCGGGGAGCAGTTTCAGTGAATGATGGAGTTACGGTTGCTGAGGGCAATGGATCAGTATTAAAACTACCTCCAACAGATTGAATTTGTTGCACTGTCAATTCTGCGCGTTTTTCTTTAAAACCTTCTTGACGATCAACAGTATTCATACTTAAACGTCCTACCAGAATGACGCGATCGCCTTGGTGGTAGTTTTGCTGAATTTCTGTGGCTAAATTCCCCCAGCCGACAACTTTCAGGGTGGCTGGCGGATCTTCTGGTTTCTGGGAATTGGGAAACTGCACTAGCATTTCTGTGACTCCTAGATTATCCGCTGTATAGCGGAGTTGCGGCTCGTTAACAATTTCCGCCATCAAAACGCAGCTGTTCATTAAAATTACTCCTGACTGCAAAAAGTACTGATTGAAAAAGAGGGGTTTTTCTATGTAGTGTCAATTAATATCTAGATATGTTTAATTGTTTGCATTTTTTAATAATGTTTGAACAAATTTTCTACATCCACTCTGATTTTTAGTCCTTTCTAGCATAAAAGCCAAGCGATCGCTTTGAACAGCATTAAGTATGCTACTCGCTACCTTCGCTTGACTAAATTGAGCATTCAATTCTGCATAGAGTAGTATAATTGTACCACCTATTGAGGGAATATCAAAAATTCTCAGCAAAAATTAAGTTTTGACGTGAACTGGAAAAACACCCAACGCAATTAACCTGGCTGGTAGGTCGCGCAAGATGGGTAAGCGCAAAAACGCAGGTGGTACAAAGGTGCGATTTGAGGTGAGAACCGGGGTCAATACCCGCTTTTGGATAAAAGTTTGAAACGCCTGAATGATACGTGTAGGCAACTCGCGTTGACGCTGTACTTTTGCTAGGTCGTTAAGTTGTACTTCTCGGTTTTTGAGCGGTTTGCTGAGTATATTCGCCGCAACTACAGCATCTTGAATCGCGTAATTAATGCCAACTCCACCAACGGGGGACATTATATGAGCTGCATCACCGATGAGTAACAAACCTTCACGATACCAGCGTTTGACACGGCTGGACTCCACTGAGAGAAGAGCTATTTGTGACCAATCATGTAAATTTTGGATGCGTTGCTGGAATTCTGGCACTACTTCCACAAAAGATTTTTTTAATTCCTCCAAACCCGTAGCCCGCAGTTGTTGATAGCCTCCTTTAGGAATAATATAGGCAAGTTGCCACTCATCACCACGGTCAAGCATAGCGATTAGCTTACCTTGACCAAAGCGCCCTACTCCTCCCTCTGTGTCTTCTGGCTGACGCGGTAGGCGAAACCAGAGGACATCCATTGGCGGCGAAGTTTCGATCGACTCAAACTCACCCAGATGGCGTAAACGTGAGTGGCGACCGTCTGCACCAACTGTCAGTATTGCCCGAATTTCATGCCAACCACCGCCTCCTCGATAGCGGACACCTTGAATCACATCATTTTCGGTAATTAATTCCTGCACATTCGCACCCATCACCAGATGGAAACTAGGATATTTTTGTGCTTCTTGGGTAATGAACTCCAGGAATTTTACCTGGGGAAGCATTGTAATGTAGGGATAATGGGTTTTCAGATGACTAAAATCTGCGAATGTGACAGTATCTTGAGGAGTTTGAATACTAATTTGGCGCATCTTAGCATGGGGGAGTTTTAGCAAAGCTGCACTTAGTCCCAATTCCTCCATAATTTCCATCACCGATGGATGAATCGTATCGCCACGAAAGTCGCGATCAAAGTCTTTGTGTGTTTCCAGCAGCATCACAGAAATGCCTTGACGCGCTAACAACAGCGCCAATACTGCTCCTGCTGGCCCCCCACCCACAATGCAACAATCTGTGGTTTGTACGTCTACAATGTCATGGACAGGGTTAACGCTTGGGTCTTGGGAAAGATTTTTAGGTATATCGGTAGTCATAACAACACCTCTTGACAGCCCTAAAATTTAGAATAGTTTGCTTTTAATAGTGCAAGCTGTTTTTTAACTTTTCGTATTTACCCTGAACGTGTATTATTATGAGCGCTAAAGTGTCATTAGTCATTAGTCATTAGTCATATTGTCCAATGCCCAATGCCCAATGCCCCATGCCCAATGACAATAATTAACTAGTTGTGTCCCAAGTTATTTTAGAAAACGTTTATAAAAGTTTTTCCTCGCGTAAAGGGGAAAGTGTGACTTCACAAATCCAATCTCCCCTCACGCTTGGGGATAAAACTGATGCAGTGCAAGAGCGTGCAGGAAGTGTCAACGTCTTGCGACGGATTAACCTGACGATCGCAGATGGTGAATTTATGGTGTTGGTGGGCCCTTCCGGTTGTGGTAAAAGCACCCTGCTGCGGTTAATTGCTGGGTTAGAAGTGATGACTGGCGGCAATATCTGGGTAGACGATCGCTTGATCAATGACCTACCACCCAAGGAACGCGACATTGCAATGGTGTTTCAAAATTACGCCCTCTATCCCCACATGACGGTGTATGACAACATCGCCTTTGGGTTACGTCGCAGGGAAAGCAGGGGAGCAGAGGAGCAGAGGAGCAGAGGAGAAAATACTCTTTATCTTCGGACGTGGGCTGAAAATCTTTTTGTGGGGGCGACAAGAAAGTTACCTAAAGGACTGCGCTACATTTCTGACAAAGAACGGGCGGTGAATGAGCAGGTGCGTAGTGTTGCCCAACTGTTGCAAATCGAAACATTGTTGAATCGCTTACCCAAGCAGCTATCTGGGGGACAAAGACAACGGGTTGCATTGGGAAGGGCGATCGCGCGTGACCCCCAAGTGTTTTTAATGGATGAGCCGCTTTCTAACTTAGATGCCAAATTGCGGGCGGAAACCCGCGCCCAAATTGTAAAATTGCAGCGCCAACTGGGGACAACGACAATTTACGTTACCCATGACCAAACAGAAGCGATGACAATGGGCGATCGCATTGCAATTATGTCTGAGGGTAAAATTCAGCAAGTTGCTTCTCCCCTAGAACTTTACAACCGTCCTGCCAACCTTTTTGTCGCAGAATTCATTGGTTCACCACCAATGAATTTTATTTCTGTAGAATTTCATGCCCCGCAGTTGATTACTCATTCCCAGTTTCGTTTCACCCTGCCCGAAGTCTGGGGAAAAGCTTTACAAAAATATGATGGGAAAACTCTAATTTTAGGTATTCGTCCAGAACACTTAAATTTGAGTCTACCTGCCACTAAAAATCTACCAGTGCAAGTGGATTTAGTAGAGAATTTAGGTAACGATTCCTTTCTATCTGTTAGGATTGCTGAACCGGGTTCTCAACCTAAATCTATTAGCAATTATCTACAAGTGCGAATACCACCAGAGCGATTTGTCCAAATTGGCGAACAACTTTGGTTATCGCTAAATCTAGAAAAAATTCACTTTTTTGACCCAGAAACTGAGTTAGCGATATTTCCTTAAGACTATCCGCGCCTAATTGGTAGAATATGCACTCTGGATTGGGTTTGATCAACAGTGACCAATGCACCTGTCTCTAGTGAGGACTCATATCATGTCTGGTTGGAGTAAAAAATTTCATAACTTATGCCTTGAGTTAGTTAGTTAAACTTAGGGTTATTGCTTATATCATAAAAGTATTGGTTTTAATTTACACTTCGGTTAGGTCTAAATAAAATCAGTGTATACTAGTTTTTTTATACAGCTTCAGAAGTAATTTTTTCATATATATATGGATTTATTTACACCTATTGTTCCTCCAGAGAAGCGACATAAGCATTTTCTCTACATTACAGAACCAGGATTTTGCGAACCTGAGATTGAAGTTATTAAAAGTTGGGCTGATGGATTTATAGATCGGAATGGACAGCTTGTAGAAGAATTTCAAACAAAGTTTAATTCTGCTTTTTGGGAAATATATTTATTTGCCTGTTTTAAAGAACTCGGATGTAGTGTAGATACTTCACATGAAACTCCAGATTTTCTAGTAAGTTCACCCTATGGTGATTTTATTGCTGAAGCCGCAATAACAAGCCATCCTGAAGGATTTAGACCAGAATGGGAAAAAGATTACGATTTGTTAGAAAAAACTAGCACAAAAGACATACTAAGATTATCAGCAATTAGGCTTGAATTCTCTATAAATAAAAAGTTTCAAAAATACCGTAAGTTATACTCTAAGCTTCCTCATGTTAAAAATAAACCATTTGTAATATGTGTTGCTCCCTTTGACCAACCATTCTTTTTCTTGCAAGATTCTCTAGCAATTGTCAGAGTACTTTACGGATATGAGGAAGTTCTTTTGAGAAAAAATTCAAATGGAAACTTTACTATAATTGGAGAATCTTTTAACTATCGAGTTCAAAAAAAGCCTGGTTTTAATATTAATGTTGGATTATTCACTAATGCTAAATTAAAGCAGGTAAGTGCAGTAATCTTTAACAATAGAGCCACCTTCTGTAAGGTACGTGCTTTAACCCTAAATGGTAAATACCCAGTATTCTTTCACGGCTGTCGAGCAATTCAATCGGACAATGAAGCCGGACTTTATCCATTCCTAAAATTAAGACCAGACTATAAAGAAACTGTTGTAGATGGTTTACATATCCTTGTAAATCCTTTTGCAGAAAAACCTCTGGATCTGAGAATTTTTAAGAATAGAGAAATTGCTATACATAATTATGATCCTCAAACAGGTGATTATCTTTCCTATCTACCTAATAATTTCTTGCTTCAGAGAAATTGTATGAGCATTACTTCCGAAAATGATTTGCAAAAGTTTAAAAAGTATTTAAACAAACAAGATTATAAAGAACTAGAGCCTGAAGAGTGGGAAGAAGATGAGCTAATAGAGTTTGAAGGAAATATTGGGCATATCTATAATAACCATATGGCGCATTATAAAGGATGGACTATCATAGTTTCTCTTGACTCAATTGATAAAGATTGGAGTTCTATAGCAATTCAAAAACTTTGCTATAGTATTTTAGATTTTACAAAAGAGAATAGTAAAGGAAATTATAACTCAATTCTTTTAGGAGAGTTTTTATCAACAAAAGAAGAAGCTTATAATGCTATAAAAAATAAAATAGATGAATTCAAAACTATATAGTGCATTCAAAAAATAAGATTTTTATTGTTAAATAGTGTCGAGTGTCACGTTCAACTAAAATGTTATTTTTTTCATTTAATTATACTAATTATGCTTTTAACAGCGTCTATAGCTTCACTAAAAGTGGGACATTCGTCTTCTACGGCGTAAGACATTCCTGTAACAAATTGCTGGTATTCATTACCGTACAAAGAATCATTTTCTAGCGTTAGCACCATTTCTTGCAACAATTCTATTTCGGAGTTAGCCAATTTAATTTTTTTTCTGCGGCGCTCTATATCTTCTGCTATCACACTAACGACTAAATCAGAAAAATTTGAATATTTAAAAATTAAGCTTCGTAATGGTGTTAAATCATATAAATGGCGAATAAGAGATGGATCATCTTTTTCACTACCTCTGTTTCTAGATAACACTCGCCAAGTTAAAGCACTTAATTTCTCTGCTGCTGTTTCTATGGGTGAAACACAAGCTATTAAAGGAACTTCTGGTGATTGATCCATTCCTTGAGCAATAAAAGACTGTAAAGCCCTCGTAACCAATTTTACGTGAAACACGTCCTTTAACGCCAACAACTCGCCCGGTTGGAACTTGCGTTGTACGTCCTTGACTATAAGCTTGATCGTAGCTTGATGCAACAACCTCTATTTGTAGTTTCTTTAGAGCTTCAGTAGCTAGTTCACGTAACCCTCTACGGGGAACTATACGCTTTGACAAAGGAGAAAATGCAGCTTTAGCGTAAAGCCCGTAACCGATTTTAACGATTTTACCTTTTTTTACTAATTCCTTAAGACTACGCCCAATTTGAGTGTAGCTAGCAATGTCTACAAAATCCTTACGCACAAAGACATCACGGTCGCTACTGTCAATTCGACGAGTGATTATGTCTTCTACTGTGTTAGGGGTTTTCATCTTTTTGTCTCAGAAGGCGAGGATTAAGTAAAGTAGTAAAGACTTATCGAGAGGTTGAATGGCTTTTATTGGCTCACAACATAATCATAAAGCAGGTTTGTTGAATTATGTAACTTAATTCAGCAATATAGCAATCGGATTGATTTGATTGCATGAAAAAATCCAAGTATCTGTAGGGTGTGTTACGGCTTCGATAACGCACCACCCGAAGGTTTTGGTGCTGTACTCCCGGCAAACACACACCCTACGTATATTTCAAAAATCACATATGAGTCGTATAGTATTTTAAATGATTATTTTATAGTGTGAAGTAACAACCGACTCAAAATCTACTTACTACACGCACCACACCCTATTCAACCTACCTGCACCAACTTAATCAGGGGCTAAATGCTCTACTTTTGGCGCTCTTAACCCCATGTCGTGATAGTCGTTTTTTCGGGACTATTCCTAACTATAAGTCGAGTCGTAGTGCCTGATAGCAAAAAATCTTTACTTTAATTAGCGATCGCACTCTTGTATTTTACTCAACAATTAATCAAATAAATTTAACAAAGCTTTCGCCGTCCCTTTTGGCAAGCATTACAGGCAGAAGTTTTAGGCTCAAAATCAATACAGGCGATCGCATCCTCAGAACAAGCTTTTTTTGGGTGTACAGTACATTTAAGGCGGTAGTCGTTGGTGAAATATTCGCAACCAGAACAGGGAATTTCATGCAGCGTTTTTAAATGAATTATCCCTTTTTTTAGGGTTAACCAGACACTACCAATAAATAGAATCATTATTGTCCAAGTGCAAAAGGCGCACAAAATCATACTTAACATTAGTTATCCTCAGAAAAATTCTAAAAAAATGCCCGCAGTCCACTGCTGTTAACGGCAGGCATAGGACTTTATTTAGCTAAGGTTGAGCGAAATCTAATTAACTATTAGCTTGATGCGATGATCGCCAATAGTGCCAAACAAAACCCAAGAAGGCTACTACACCAAGGAAGAACTGAATATTTGCCAATCCTAGACGTTCATAACCGTAAAATTCTCTCGGAAAAACTGTCGTGTTATATCCCACGAACACGGCAGAAATCCAAGCCATCAAAGCTAAACCCAGCAAGCTATAAGAAAGAATTTCTTCACCATTTTCAATTGGCAAAATTCGTCTTACCCATGTAAAAGGCTGTACAAGAATATGCCATACCCCACCAGCAATTAAGATAAAGCCAATCCAAATGTGACCACCTATGACATCTTCTAAGTTATCAACACTTGCCATTCCTAAAGGATTCCAGCTACCATCTTTCAGACCAACTAAGTAGCCAAAAATTGTTAGTGGATTTAAATTTGGATTGCTAATCAGGCGGACATTTTCCACGTTAGTATCATAAATCCCGCCAAAAATCGTTGCCTTTAGCACTAACAAAAAGGCTCCCAAACCCAGAATAATTAGGTGATGACCTAAAATCAAACCCAATTGCTTGGGGTCATTCCATTCATAGTGAAATTTCGCTGCCTGTCCACCGGCACTATATAAAATCGCCGGACTACGAAAAACATGAAAAAGTCCACCTGCACCCAATACAGCAGATGCAACTAAGTGCAAAATGCCAATTACAAAATAGGGATAGGTATCGACTACTTCACCTCCAGCACCTACACCCCAGCCCAAAGTTGCCAAGTGGGGTAACAAAGTCAATCCTTGTTCATACATTGGTACGCTAGGAATAAAGCGTGTAACTTCCGATATTGTGATTGCTCCTGCCCAAAACATAATTAAGCCTGCATGAGCAATGTGAGCGCCTAATAATTGACCAGACAAATCAATTAAACGGGCATTACCCACTAACCACGATAAATTTGTGTCTTCTGCTAAGGTTCTATCAGTTGTAATTGTCATAGTTAAATACCTTTAAAAGTGCTGAGTGCCGTTAGCGGTAGCGGAGCGTTTAGCCCGTGCTGAGTGGGTAGTGGGGAGTCGTGAGTAGGGGAAGAATTCCTAATTTCTAACCGGAGGCGGAGCGTCTCCGGCTCTGCTCTTAACTCCTAACTCCTAACTCAGCATTTGTTATGATTCGCTACCTATGGCATTTATTGCCCTTTCAATTTGACTAAAGTCAACGCCAATTGCTCGTAGGGCGTGCCACAGATGACCTTGCAAGAAGAAGAAAGCTAAGAAGAAATGGGCATTTGCTAACCATGCTCTGGAAGTGTAACCACCGTTAGCTAACTTAATGCTGTCAGCAAAATAAGGGCTAACTCCGAGTTTTACTTCCAAGATAGGACCATAAAATTCCACAGGATAAGCTAAAGTATTCACTGCACAAAAGTAAGCTGCAACAAATCCAGCTAAGGCAATACCGCCTAAAGAGTAGGAAAGAATGGCTTCACCGGAGAAGATTAAAAGCTTTTTCGCCCAAGGTAAAGGCTCTATGAGGATGTGCCAAATACCGCCGCCAATGAGTAACAAGCCTGCATAGATATGACCACCAACTAAATCTTCTAAGTTGTTAACACTGGCAAAGTGGGTTTGATAGCCATAAATGACCAAGGGATTGAGGGTAGGGTCGGTGACAACTCGAACATCGTGAATTGTCGAGTCGTACAGTCCTCCCCAGAACATGGCTCTTCCTACCAGGAGTAAAGCACCTAATCCCAAGAAAATTAGGTGATGTCCTAAGATAAACCCAAGTTTTTTCGGGTCGTCCCATTCAAAATGAAATTTCCGAGGGCGACCAGTGGCGTCTTTTAAGTTTTTTGGACCTTTGAAAGTGTGGAAAAGTGCCCCTGCACCAAGCACAGCAGAGGAAATTAAGTGTAAAGCGCCGATAACAAAATAAGGGTAAGTATCAACTACTTGACCACCTGCACCCACACCAAAACCCAAGGTGGCTAAGTGGGGAAGCAAAATCAGCCCCTGTTCGCCCATAGGTACTTGGGGATTAAAGCGAGAGATTTCAAACCATGTAAACGCCCCAGCCCAGAGCGTCGTCAGCGCTGCTTGTGCCACATGAGCGCCGATAAATAAGCCAGAAAGGTTGGCGAAGCGGGCGTTACCATTCCACCAATCAAATTTGACGTTGGGATTACCGTATGTCTGCATTGTTAAGCTGATTAGTAATTGTTGCTAATAATACTCAATTAATTAGTTCTTATTTCAGCAGTGAAATGTCGCGTGAGTCCAACAAATCAGCTAGCACATGTGTAGAACCCAAGCTTTTACCTAAAGGAGAAAGGCTTCTTCTAATTCACAGCAGGCGTTACCGATTGTGGTCAGATATGACTTCTTTACACATGCGCTACTTATTGAAGCTAATTACCAATTATTGAGATTACAAATTTAGTTTATTGAAAACAATTATTATTTAGCTGATGTCTTTACAAAATGTAATCATCAAAGCTGGAAGAAAAATAGGCAGCACAAGTGGAGCGACAATGCTAACTATCACCACTCGAACTACTCTTGGCTGCAAGCAAATATTAGTTTTTGGGAACTCCAAAAAATAAATTATCCCATTTCTAGACTCAAAACGACTTTTCCTCGCTCTGCTAAGAGCTCCCTGCTCCCCTGCCCTCAGAGCGTTCGCGTAGCGTCCCGCAGGGATGGGATTTTTTTATTTGGAAGTCCCTTTAAGCGTGGTGTGGGTTATTCTGCCTTCTGGCTTTATGAATATGTAGAAGTGCTTAGGGATAGTGGAGATGCTTCCAGTAGATGCGGATGGTGGCGTTGCCAAAAACTCAAAATCTGTTCACCAACCTGTTGAGGATAGAAGTAGTGAAAAAAATGATACCCTTCTGAGCATTCCCAGAGTTTATCTTCTGGCTTAAACCAATTTAACCAGTCATGCAATGCAGGTGGGTTGACTACCGGATCACTCTTGCTACCACATACCATCATTGGCATAGAAACTCCACCCTTAGGTAAATAAACCAACTTAAACAAAGAGTGTAGCGAGGGAGATTGTTCTAAATCTTTATCTAAGGCAGCTACTAACTTCTTAGTGATATGAGGCGATTGATTTCCAAAAAGACTGCGAACGTTGCTTGCCAAAACTAGTTCACGGCTGATGCTAAAAAGTTGTCGTTGAAAGTAATAGTGAGCGTGCCAATTGTTGGCGGGTTGACATGCTACAGCCAGCAGCGTGAGCGATCGCACTTTCTGGGGAAATCGACGAGCATAGCTTAAGGCGATCGCACCACCCATACTATGACCTGCCAGATGTACAGGGCGATCGCGCCATTCTAAAAAGTCATACAGCAACTCCACAGCTTGATCTATGGAACTGGCTTCATCTTTAGTTTGGTGGTATTCCCACTGGGCGATGCTCATATACCCAGATAAGTATTGAAGTAATGGTTTATCAAAACGCTTCAATACAGGACTAGCATTTAACCACAGAACATCAAATGAATCAGACATAAATTCCTGTCATACCTATAATTTCTGAATCATCAATTTTGAATAAGAAATTACATCTGTTATTGGTGTCAACTTCAGCTAAAACACCAGAACAAATCTCATTTCCAGGTTATACGTGGAAATGCCTTTTATTACGGCTCTGTCGCTAATTAGGCTCGTCATTACCCACATCTTTTCAATCTCTTGCTTCCTTGCTATTAGCCTGGGAAGAAATTCCAAAGCTAATAGCAAAAGTCCATTTCAACCGACTCAATTGAGTTAACTAAAGTCAGTTAAAACTGACTTATGCTATGCAGCCCAGAATTTGAATCGCAGGCAGACTATGGGTTTGGCAACAATTTGACTGTTACAAGAATGTGGGTAATGACAATAGCACTAATCAGGTGGGGATTAAGAGTCGAAGATTCTTAATCAGGCAATCTCTCAAAGCTTTATCCCTTAGTGGTTGTCACTTTCAGTTGACACAGATGCACAGATGTAATCTCGTACTTTCTACAAATTAAATTCTTTCTTCAACTGAGCAACCCAAGTTTTAATTCGCTCGTCTGTTAACTCAGATTGACTACCTTGATCAAGTGCCAATCCGACAAACTTGCCATTTTTCACAGCTCTAGATTGATCAAATTCATACCCCTCTGTTGGCCAGTAGCCAACAGTTTTACCGCCCCGTTGGGAAATTTTTTCTTCTAGAATTCCTATTGCATCCTGGAAGTTATCGCTATAGCCATATTGGTCTCCATCACCAAAATACGCGACCTGCTTACCATTAAAATCTATATTATCCAGATCGGAGAAAAAGCCTTCCCAATCGCTCTGAAGTTGACCAATATCCCAAGTGGGACAGCCAATAATCAGCAAGTCATACTCATCAAAAGTAGTAGTATCCGCTTCGTAAATGGGATGTAATGTTACAGCATCACCACCAAACTCATCCCGAATTTTTTCAGCATCAGATTCAGTGTTACCAGTTTGGGTACCGTAAAACAAACCAATTTTTTTTGACATATTGACACCTGATAAATAAATCGTTGTGTGATCAAAAGGACTTATGCAATAATAGCTATTCGTCCTGTACGTAAACCTCACACAAGTTGATTCAACTTAGAAAAATAAACTGCTATTGGTTAACAGCAGGAAGGCAAACAAAGCTCCTCCGCAGCTACCCACTGTCCAGCCAGCATTAAACTCGCTCCAAGACTTAGCCGTTTTCATATTTTCCGGTAGTTCCCCTTGAGCAGGTTTGCGTTTTTGATTTAATGAGTATTTATCTCAAGAAACCTGAAAATATACTATCAGACTTACTAAAAGTTTTTATGATTTAATGTAAGTAAACTTTTGTAAAGGATTTCAGGAAACAAACCGAAAACTAGAGGAGGCAGCAAGAATTCTCGTAGCTTAATTAGGCCAATTGCATTCGTGAGAGGTTAAGGTCATATACCATTTGTCAATAAGCAATCGTACTTATAATATTGCCAAAATTGGGGTCGAAAACAGAATTGTTAGGCAGGCAATCGCATAATCTTGATCCGTATCATTCATTGTCGCGTTCCAAATTGAGTACAAAGTTAACTTAATACTTCCGTTTATCCCAAATTTTCAGCATAATTTCTAATTGACAAAAGTAAGATTATCTTAACCTCTCACCGATGGGCCAATTGAGGGTTTAAGTTTAAACGCACAAAGAAATCGGAGCGGCTTACGCCGCTCTGAACTTCTCCTAGGGGAGACGCGCAAGCAACAGTGGGAGAGTATAGCGCAGATGAGCGCAAAGCTAGTTGAGTCCATTCGCTACGAACTTGGGCAAAGTTGTACTAAGTGCCTTACGATATCTTCACAGAATATTCCTCATGATTACTGATTTAAAAAATCACATCGGTAAAGGAAGCTAGAAAGTAAAATTTTTGTGGATATATGAAATTAATCCAAATACTAAAAGTAGCTGTAATTCCTGTTTTGACTGTATTTAGCTTTGTGTCTACATCAAATATAGCACTAGCTGATTACTTAAATAGTGAGGGATCAGGAGGTAATTACCGTTATGAATTATGGTCTAACGATGATAGTAGTGGTTACTATTTAAAAATTTGGTTAAATGAAGCAAGTCCAAAAAGTTACCCATACTACACAACTAGAACATTCACCTCTAGTAGGGAAGCTTTAATTAATTTTGATTGCAATTACGCTGAAAAAAGTTTACCAGAATGTCCTCGATAAGAATTTAGAACCCCTCTAAAATCATTCTGGGAGACTCAGCTATAGCAATCCCAGGACTTACGCCGAAATGCAGTGAAAGCCTTGATTTATCGTAGGGGCAATTCATGAATTGCCCCTACACTTCGTACTTGATGCGTAAGTCCTAAATCAATACGCTTGGGTTAAGAGCAGGACTTACCCGAAAATTAAGAAAAACGAACCACAAAGGGGAGGCAGCGCGGTCTTCTCCCAAAGGGAGACGCCAAAGGCGATGGGGGTTTCCCCCATGAGCGACTGCCGTCGCAAAGGACACAAAGGAATAAGAGTTCCAGAGAGTTTTTCCGTAAGTCCTGAAAGGTTTTTGGCGCTAACTGAACCGTATTGAGTCCTAAATCCTATTTGATTTATGAAAATTCGCGGTGTCCAGATCCCCGACTTCGTAAAAGTTCTCGGGATCTAACTTTTGATGAATAATTTAGGATTGCTATATTTTTTCTTTGGTATTGTTTTAAATTGGACAATTTATATATAGAAATTATCAATATTTTTAGTCAAAGAAAATCGGCTATCCCTCCCATCCCAACAAGAGGAGTGGGAGGGATAGCCGCCCGCCTCCAAAGTCCTGCCGTCCTTGGTCATTGGTACTAATGACGGCAGGACTTCGATATCGCCACGGCAATTCAATAAAACGAGCGTTCGCGCAGCGTGTCGAAAGACAAGCAATGTTTTCGTAGTCGTGGGATAAGTTAAGTTTTAATACTTTGAGTCCACTACAGGGGCAAAGGTGAAAGCCTACTTTCCTTCTGATAGTTGGGCGAGTGGTCAACAGAATTCGTAATTCGTAATTAAAAAATTAAATTACGAATTACGTAGCTTGCTTCTCGCCTTTGGCGAGTATTAGGAATTACGAATTACACTTCGGCGGGTTGATATTCTTGTTGTCTTTCGACAAACGCCTGGACACGGGTGCGGTAGTTCCTCATAGTCTCATCTACCCAATCGCGATCATTGCTATTTGCATACAAATGCACCAACGGTTCGCTGGCATCTGGTAAAACTAACAGCCAACTGTCATCGTAGGGTTGACAAATTTTCACTCCATCGATGAGTTCTAGGTTTTGGGCTGGGTGAGTTTCGACTAAATAACGCATCAAAGCACCCTTGGCTGTCCACGGGCAGCGTACTGTATAAGTTTTGTGAATTACACGGGGCAATTCTGACCGAGCAGCAGCAAGCGATCGCTCCTGTATAGTCAACATCTCAATTATTTTAGCAATGCAAAACATGGCATCAAATCCCGGATGCAGTTGCGGGAAAATAAAACCAGTCTCTCCACTACCTCCCAGCACCACATTTGGATTTTTCTGACAAGCCTCCATTAAGGCTGTAGGGTTGGCTTTGGTGCGAATCACTCTGCCATCATGGCGGCGGGCGACTTGTTCAATCGCACTAGAAGCATGAACTGGCACTACTACTGTTCCTCTGGGGTTAGCTGTTAATATCATGTCTACCATCAGTGCTGTTAAAATTTCCCCACGAATTGGGAAGCCTGATTCATCAACTAAAATCAGCTGTTCTCCATTAGCCGAGACTTGGACGCCAAAGTTAGCTTTCAATGCCTCCACTACATGACCTAACTGAGTCAGCAGTCCTTCGCGGTCAGTGATTGACATCGCCGTTTTATTCACACTGGCATTCAGCACTACTGCATCAGCACCAAATTTATCCAACATTTGGGGTAAAACTGCCCCTGATACAGCATAAACATAGTCAATCACCACTTTTGCCCGGCTGTTGCGGAGTGTGGCAACATGTAAAAGCTTCTCAAAGGCTGTACAGTAGCGGTCAATCACTTGGCTGGGGTAAGACACGTCGCCAATTTCATGAATTAGCGCCCGCCGCATATCCTCCTTAAAGTAAGCCCCTTCAATTTTCTTTTCCAGGGCTTTGGAGATATTAATCCCCTTGGCATCCATGAATTCAATCAAAATGTAGTCGGGGCGATCGGGGTGTACCCGCACATGGATACCACCAGCTACTGACATTGTGGGTATAACCGTGCGGGCAATGGGGATAGCTGTAGCATCAAGGTTTTGAATATCAACACCAACTGACATCAAACCAGCAATCAGCGATCGCGTCACCATCCGAGAGACATTACGCTGGTCACGGGAAACCGTTACTTTAGAACCAGGTTTTAAAGTAGAACCGTAAGCAGCTCCCAATTTTACGGCGAATTCTGGGGTGAGGTCGATATTAGCTAATCCTTGCACACCACGTTGCCCAAATAAATTCCGTTGAGCGGTGTTCCCCCAAATCAAGTTAATGTTTAAAATTGCCCCTGATTCAATCTTTTTACTGGGCCAAACGCGCACACCAGGGCTAATTTGAGCTTCTTCTCCCACCGTAGAAAGCGAACCGACAACAGCAGCTTCTAATACTTGAGCGCGGCGGTCTACACGAGTACCACGGGAAATTACACAGGCAGAAAGAGCTGCTTCCTCGCCAATGAATGCCCCATTCCAGACTATGGGACGTTTGAGATTAGCATCAGCGCCAATAGTCACATTATCACCAATTACGGTTCCTGCCTCAATCTGTACTCTTGCCCCGATACGGCAATTGTCACCAATCACTGCTGGGATTTCAATCACAGCCGTCTGGTCGATGTAAGTATTTTGACCCACCCATAACTTAGGGGAAACTTCTTTATAGGCATAATCCAGTTGCACTTTCTGATCTAAGGCGTCATACTGAGCCTCACGGTAGGCATCTAAGTGACCAACATCACACCAGTAACCTTGAGCAATGTAACCATACATTGGCTCATCTTTTGCTAGTAGTAAGGGGAATAAGTCTTTGGAAAAGTCGGATTCAGTGTTTGCTGGCAGATATTCCAAAACTTCTGGTTCGAGAATGTAAGTGCCAGTGTTGACGGTATCGGAAAAAATTTCACTGCTAGAGGGTTTTTCTAAAAATCGCCGAATCCGTGCTTCCTGATCGGTAATCACCACCCCAAATTCAATTGGGTTGGGAACCCTGGTCAAAATTAAAGTAGCTTTTGACTTATTTTGTTTGTGAAATGCGATCGCTGCCGTGAGGTCGAAATCTGTGATACTATCGCCGCTAATAACTAAAAAGGTTTCATCAAGGAGTTCGGCGATGTTTTTCACACAGCCTGCTGTACCCAAAGGCTGATCTTCTTCCACGGCATAGGTCATCTGGACGCCAAAATCGCTACCATCTTGAAAGTAGTCTCGCAAGACATCAGGTAAATAATGCAATGTTGCAATAACTTCTGTAATTTGATGTCGTTTGAGGAGATTGATAATATGTTCGGCAATTGGTCGATTTAGAATGGGCACCATCGGTTTGGGAAGATCGCAAGTTAACGGGCGAAGCCGCGTTCCTGAACCGCCTGCCATCAGTACTGCACGCATAAATCCTCCTTAACTACTTACAGTCTTAGCTGCTTGAAAACGTGTCAGATATATTTTGTTCTTCTTTCTCTAGTCTGCTATGGATATCGATATTTGAGGAACTTCCACAAGATGCATTACCGCAAGGCAAAAGTCAAAAGTTAAAAGTCACTCATTCAAAAGTTTTGTCCAAGGCTTTTGCAGGGCATTGGGAAGATGACTTGGGGACAAAGAGAATTGGGGACAAGGAGAAGGGAAAGACTTGTTGCAAGTTCTAACTTTTGTCCCCTTGTCTTCTTCAGGATTTACGCACAAGCAACGGAAAATCGAACCACAAAGTATGCAGAGAAGCCAGTGCGCCCTTGCGGTTCCCCGACTTGTTCACTCTTAGCGTTCCCGCTCTTTAGCAACTGGCGCGACACGGAGGAATAAGAGTTTGAGAGGTTTTTTGCGTAAGTCCTATTCTTGTCCCCTCATCTCGCACTTTTGAGCTTATTGGCAATGATAAAGTTCATATTCGTAGCCGTTCACCCTTGGCAAAGATTGAGTATTAGACATAACGCATGTTTTGACAGTTTCTGCTAAGGGGGCGTGAAAGTTTACCAACCACAAGTCAAAAGGTCGTGGTAATTTCTTTAAAGTATTTTCCAGAGCAATGGTGGAAGTATTTGGGTCTTGGTCTTGATGGGCAAGGAGAAACAGAGGATTTTGGGATGAATTTGCAACTTTCAACTCCCTAGCTACTCCCATCATTTCCCCAGTGTGTACATGAGTTTTGTGGCTGGTGGCAATCAGTACTGGTACTGGGGATATTTGTTGGATTAGTTGCACAAACAAGTCAGGGCGATAATATTTTTGATAGCCGAGATTGCAGATTACTGTGATTGCGCTGACAAATCCCATTAACCAAATTAATATCACGGCTTTTTTCCCGTTTATTCCCCATCTGCCTATCTCTTTTATGCCATTTTTCCCTTGTTCTCTTCCGATCAATTCCTTGGGAGGATGCCAACAAACTGCCAGACTTGCTCCTAGTAAAATAACGATCGCGGGAAAATAAACAAAGTTATATCTAGCACCCCTAGTAAGGTCAATACCCAAAAAGTACGTAAAGATAAAGAATAAAACGATCGCGCTGATCACGACTCCAATAAACACCTGAATCATAATCCGGCTTTCTGGTTGCTGTAGTTGAATCTTGATTCCACGCAGCAAAATTGGTACTGCCCAAATAAAGAAAATCAGCATCACCAGTCCAGAAGGAATCACAACCAGTATCTGTGAAGATTCAACTGGCAGGAGGGAAATCATTGCAATCAATGTGCCTAAAGCTTGAAAAATTGGGCTTAACCAATCTAGTCCGACGCGTGAACCTTGAATCCACTCGGTCAAATTACTACGATTTCTATTCTCTAAAAAGATTGGTAGCCAAATTAAACCCGCCACAGAAGTACCTATAGCAACAGCATAGATGCGCCGCCAGGGAGGAGAGAAGAAAAGAGAAAATTTGGTGCTGGTCTGCAATTGAAGCCAAGCAAGAAAAATCAAAACTACAGCTTCTGTGCAGACGGTAAGGGTGAAGAAGTAATGAGTAGCAAGACCCAAAGCATTAATTTCCACCCAGGAAAATGCTACCCACATGGGTAAAGGTGTGCGATTTTGAATATGACGTGTAGCAATTACTAAGCAGGTGAGGGAAGCAGTTACCCATAAAGCTGCCAAACTGTAATGCCGTGCTTCTTGTGCTAAAAAGATGCCGTAGGGTGATACTGCCATCATGGCAGCAGCCAAGTGTCCGATTAATGGCGAACGAAACGCTACCCTACCTAATACGTAAGCACATGGAATGGAGGCAGCACCGATTATAGCTGGTAGCGATCGCGCAGCAAACAGCGATACTAATCCTCCTTCGCTAGGAAATAATTTCATCCACAGGTAAGCAAGCACAAAATACAGTGGTGGATGGGTATCTTGTGTAACTAAGTTATGAATGACATCACCAACACTAGCCGCCGGGTTTGGTTGTAGTGGTGACAGCAGAACATCAGGTGCGATCGCTTGATCTAAGGGTACTGATAAAAAAGTATTCCCCAAGCTAAACACCAAGGTGGAAAACTCATCAGTCCAAGGAGGCTTTGCAGTTAAGTTGGTTAGGCGTAAGCTGATGCCGATGAGCAACCACATCAAGTTTAGCAAGGGGCCAACCCACGAAGGAGGGAGGCGAGTTTGCCAATGATGCCAATGATGCCAATGCTTTTGTTGTGAGCTAGAGTTTGTATCTACTATGGGCAGAAAATGGATAGCCGATGCAGGTAGCAACGAGATAATTTTTTTGTAAAAATAAAATGCACCTTGGAAAAGAACTCTCATTGCCGAGCCTCACACGAATAGATTTGTAGATTCAACGTTTGAGATTTAAGTTCGTTCTAAAATCTAAAAACAAAAATCAAAATCTCAAATCCCTCGTTGTGATTATTTCACGTCTGTGACCCGCCAGCTAAGTTTCAAATTAATCCAGAAATTCCAGATGGTAGCAACTGCGATCGCGATCAACTTAGCTAAATACTGATTTATCCCTAAGACATTATAGAGAAAGTTAATTATTAAAGCTTGTAATATAACTCCTGCCAAACAGATCGCACTGAACTTCAAGAATCGCTTGAAGCGTTGATGCGGATTACGTTGCCTCTGAGAAATATCACCAAAAGTCCATAAATCATTCCATAGGAAATTATTTATGATTGCCACTCCGGCCGAAAGAATCGTACTGCGAGTTAAACCTAAATGAATCACAGTACGCAGCAAGTAAAACACCGTTAAATCTACAAACACACCACTAAAGCCAACCAACCCAAAGCGGAGGAATCGACCAACGGGGAAATTGACTTTTCTACTCAATCGTCCGACTCGCCCTGTGGAAAGCCGCAACCGGACTAAGTGGTGGATGTAATCTATATATTGCTTCCATGTCACCTTACTCTCACCCTGTTTGCGTTCGCAAAACACATACCCAACTTCGGCAACTTGGTGTACTTTTCCCCGCCCGATTACTTCTAGGAGAATTTTGTATCCGACTGGATTGAGTGTTGCATTGGCGATCGCACTTCGGCGCACCATAAAATAACCACTCATGGGGTCGGAAACTCTGCCCAGTACCCCCGGTAAAATCACCAAGCCTAACAGTTGAGCGCCACGAGACAAGAAACGCCTGACAACACTCCAGCTACTGACGCCGCCTCCTTCGACATGACGGCTGGCTACTGCCAAATCTGCTCCCTGCTCAACACTACGCAACAGTTGCATCAGCACCTCTGGTGGATGCTGCAAATCTCCATCAATCACCCCCAATACATTCCCCGTAGCTGCTTGCCACCCACGAATCACCGCTGAGGACAGCCCCCGTTCCTGTTGGCGTCGCATCACCCGCAACTGAGGATATTCTGGCGTCAAGGATTGTGCTATCTCCCAAGTTCGGTCTGGGCTATCATCGTCTACCACAATCAGTTCATAGTTTCCTGGAATAGATTCATCCAGTAACTGAGTCAATATGCTGACCACATTCTTAATGTTGTCACGCTCTTTATAAGTAGGAATGACTAGAGAAAGATAGATAGGTTCACCAATAGTACCCATACGGTTAGAGGGCAACTCTGAAATTTTTAGTGGCCCAGTTGGTACTGTTAATAGCGAATTGGATGGATTTGTACTCATAATTTCACATTACAGAACGAGTATGTGTAAAGACCGAAGGAAATAAAGCCGAACATCTGCTGACTTTTTTGAGTGAACCTAGTTACTGAAAGCTTGATGAATACTTTTGTTACAGTTAGCTATTTTCAAAAGTTTAGTAATTCCCGCACCTCAATTCCAAATCTTTTCCTAAAATTCATCTAAACTTTACATTTAACTAATTATTTTTATAGCGTTTTCTAGACAATTACATAATTTTTTATAAAAACAATCAATACTGTAACATTAAGTCAGCTAAGTCAGCAAATATACAGTTTATCAAAATTATTTGAAAACTTTTTAGTGTTAGTAAAGCTAATATACCAATCTAGAATCATTTGTGAGAAAATAGAGAAATCAATATAAAGTAGTGATTGCAACCAAGTGCTATGTGTAGTAATAGTGGATGAAATCACTAAAAGAGTTTATCAAAACATAGCCAAGACAAGCGTGAAATCAAATGAGCCAGAGTGCCAAAGGCGGACGCTACGCGAACCCACTCAAGATGTTGCTCTCAGAATATACAGCAGAATTCAGGAGTCAAAGTTGTTGAATTCAGAAGTCGAACAGGCTTTATACGTGGCTTTGCGACTTAGAGCTGATTCGTAAAGAAAATCTAAAGAGAACAGAATCTTACGTGACTCAGGTTATACGCTAAATCAAGTGTAGTTATGTTGTTGTCAAT